>JBBQJC010000001.1:0-161738 GCA_038325515.1 Gemmatimonadales bacterium
TCAGTCGTTTGGCGGTTGCTAGGCAGAGATCGGGACCGACCTGGCACCGTGGCCACGCATACCAGTCATGACACGAATGTATGGCAATTCCGAGCACCGAGCACCGAGCACCGAGCACCGAGCACCGAGCGCCGAGCACCGAGCACCGAGCACCGCGAACCGAGAACCGAACAATCGTGAACCGACCGTAGCAGTCCAACCATCCCGAACCTTCCCCACCGAGCGCCCGGGACCGAGACTTGCCCCCTCCCTGCCCATGTCCCTCTCGCACGCAGCAATCGTCGGTGCCAGCGCAACAGCCGCCGCGCTCTTCGTCAAGCACGAAGCCAGCTCCCATCAGTCCACCGAGCGGCTCGCCGCCGCCGCGCTCGAGACCCTTCTCAACGCCATCGACGCCAACGACGCCGTCACCGGCGCCCACGTCCGCCGCACCGCGATCTACGCCGGCATCCTCGCCGAAGAGCTCGAGCTCCCCGAGCACGACCGCACCATGGTCGAGCGCGTCGCGCTCTTTCACGACATCGGCAAGATCCACGAGGCGCTCTTCGACATCACGCACGACAACAAGGCGCTCACCCGCGAGGAGCGCCTCGCCGTGCTCACCCATCCGCAGCGCGGCGCCGAGGTCCTCGCGCCACTCGCGGGATTCTATCCCGACCTGCCCGAAGGGGTCCTCTCGCACCACGAGCACTGGGACGGCTCGGGCTATCCGCGCAAGCTGCGCGGACGCCGCATCCCGCTCACCGCGCGCATCACCGCCGTCGCCGACACCTTCGACGCCGTCACCCACAGCCGCCGCTATCGCGCCGGCCGGTCGGCGAGTGTCGCGCTCGATGTGATCCTCGAAGGACGGGGGACGCAGTTCGATCCGGAGCTGGTGGACCTGTTCGCCTTCCCCCCGGTGTTCGACCGCGTCCTCGAGGCGATGCAGGTGAGCGCGCGCTGGCGCACGCCGGTCCGGCAGCGGCGCACCGGCCGCGACGAGGAGAACGTCCCCGACGTCACCTTCCGCTGGCGTCCAGGGCGTCACGGAGCGCGCGGGCGGCCAGCATCGGATCAGCCGCGCCATAAAGGGCGCTGAACACGGCGATCCCCGACGCGCCCGCCGACATCACCGCGGCCACGTTCGCCGGCACCACTCCGCCGATCGCCACGACGGGAAGCGCGCTCGCGCCGGCGAGCTGGCGGAACGTCTCCACGCCAATGGCGTGTCCCCCGAAGGTCGAGCTGCCGCGCACGAACACGGGCCCGATCGCCACGTAGTCGGCCCCGGACGCGCGCGACACCTGCATCGAATCGCTGACCGAGGCGCCGATGATGAATCCGGAGGGGACGACGGCGCGCAGTGCCGCGGGCGCGATCTCGTCGAAGCTCAGGTGCACGCCGTCCGCGCCGGCCGCCAGCGCGACGTCCGCCCGGCCAACCACCACGAGGGGCACCGCCGGCGCCGCGGCGCGGAGGGCCCGCGCCACTTCCACCAGCAGGCGCGGCGGCTCATCTTTGAGCCGCAGCTGCAGCATCGTCGCGCCGCCCGTTACCGCGGCGGCCGCATGCGCCGCCGCCCCCTCGATGCCGTCGCGCAGCGAGTCGGTGATGGCGATGAGCCGCAGCAGCGCGGGATCGATGGTCCCTCCGCTCATCCGCACCCCGGCCGATGCCTGACGCGAGCACCGTACGCGCCCTTCGCGGCGCCACCACCGTGGAACTCGCCAGCGGCTCTCTCGCCGGCGCCGCGCGCGACACCACGCAGGAGCTGCTGCGCGGACTCCTCGAGCTGAACGGCCTCACCGTGCACGACGTCGTGAGCGCGATCTTCACGATCACCCCCGACCTGTATCAGTCCGCGCCGGCGCTCGCGGCGCGCGAGGCGGGCTGGAACGAGGTCCCGATGCTCGTCGCGAGCGAGGCGCCCTCCGAGCACTCGCTCGAACGGTGCATCCGCGTGCTGGTCCACGCCGAGACGACGCGCCCGCGCAGCGAGATGCGCCACCTGTACCTCCATGGCGCGCGCGTGCTGCGCCCCGACCTGGCGGACGGCGGAGAGCCGGCGCACGGGAGCTAGCGGCGCGGCGCGGGGCGGGCGGCGGCGGGCGGCGTGCTCGATGCCGCGCCGGCCACGAGCAGCGCGCCGGGCGCCGTGCGGCCGCTGTCGCGCCGCAGCACCGCCACCGAATCCCACTGCCGCCGGGCGGCCTTCACCGCCACGCCATGCGCCGCGAAGTCGGTGGTGAACTGGTGGTGCCCGTCGGGAAAGGCGACGAAGAACCGGTACGGCACGTTCGCCGGAAAGAGCGCCGCGACGATGGCCGGCTTGCCCGGCGAGGCGATGGGGCCCGGCGGGAGCCCCTTGTTGCGATAGGTGTTGTACGGCGACACGATCTCCAGGTCCTTGTACATCACGCGCGACACGTGCTTGCCGAGCGCGTACTGCACGGTGGGATCGGCCTGGAGGGGCATTCCCGCCTTGATGCGATTCATGTACACCGCCGCGATCACCGGGCGCTCCTCGGGGAGGCGCGCCTCCTTCTCGACGATGGCGGCGAGCGCCATCACGTCGTTGCGGCTCATCGCCGACTTCTGGAGCTGCGCGTCCCACGCCGGCTGCCACACGCGCTGGAAGCGATCCACCATCATCCGCACCGCCGCGGCGGGCGTCGTGCCGTCGGCGAACACGTAGGTGTCGGGGAAGAGATATCCCTCCAGCGTCGCCGTCGGAACATCCAGCGCGTGCAGCAGCGCCGTGTCGCGCACGGCGGCCTCCACCGAATCCACGGGAACGCTCAGCACGCGCGCGAGCTGCGGCACGATCTGCTGCAGCGACCATCCCTCGGGGATGGTGATGCGCCGCTCGCTCACCTTGCCCCCGTTCAGGTCGTCGAGCAGCTCGGACCACGATGTGCCGCGCTTGAACAGGTAGGTGCCCGCGCGGATGCCGCGATCGCGGCGCAGCAGCTTGGCGTACACCCGGAAGGCAAGGGCGCTCCCGACGACGCGGTTGCGCGCGAGGGAGTCGGCGGCGACGCGAAGGGATGCGCCACTCGGCACGATCACGCGCGCCTCGCCGCCGCCCGAGCCGCCGCACGACGCGGCCAGCGAGAGCATCGTCACGACGAGGGCGAGGAAGCGGTTACGGCGGCGGCGGCTCATCGGCGTCGGTCGGGTCCACGGTTGGCAGGTCGGTCATGCGCAGCGCCTGCTGCAGCAGCACGGCGGCGGCAAGCGCGTCGATGTCGCCCTTGCGCTCGCGCTTCGATCCGCCGGCGTCGCGCACGCCGCGCAGCGCGGCCGCCGTCGTGTAGCGCTCGTCGAGGAGGGCGACGGGAAGCCCGGTGCGCTTCGCGAGCTCGCCCGCGACGCGCCGGCATTCCATCGAGCGCGGCGTGTCGTCGCCCTCGCCGTCCAGGGGAAGCCCCAGCACGATGGCGAGCGCCTCGAGCGCCTCGGCGCGCCGCACGAGCTCGGCGATGGGCGCGCGCTTGCCGGCGCGCCGCTCGATGACGCCGGCGGGGCTGCCGATGATCCCCGTGGGATCGCTGATCGCGAGCCCGATGCGGCGCTCGCCCCAGTCGATCGCCATCCACCGGCCGCGCGAGGCGGGCATCATCGCCGGCCTCACCCCTGCGTCATCTGCACGAAGAACTCGCGGTTGCTCTTCGACCGCGTCATCTGCTTGAGCAGGAACTCGATCGCCTCCGCGTCGGGCATGTCGGCGAGAAAGGTGCGCAGGAGCGTGACGCGGTTCAGCTCCTCGGGGGAGAAGAGCAGCTCTTCCTTGCGCGTGCCGGAGCGGTTGATGTCGATGGCGGGGAAGATGCGCTTCTCGGCGATCTCGCGCGCCAGCACGAGCTCCATGTTGCCGGTCCCCT
This sequence comes from Gemmatimonadales bacterium, assembly GCA_038325515.1. GTDB lineage: Bacteria > Gemmatimonadota > Gemmatimonadetes > Gemmatimonadales > Gemmatimonadaceae > AG11. The sequence continues at coordinate 3,867 of JBBQJC010000001.1, forward strand.
TGAACTCCTCGAAGATCATCTCGTCGGCGCGCGAGCCGGTCTCGATGAGGGCGGTCGCGATGATCGTGAGCGACCCGCCCCCGTCCACCTTGCGCGCGGCGCCGAAGAACTTCTTCGGCCTCTCCATCGCCTTCGCGTCGAGGCCCCCCGACATGATCTTGCCCCCGCTCGGGATCACCGTGTTGTGCGCGCGTGCCAGGCGGGTGATCGAGTCGAGCAGGATGACGACGTCCTTCCCCGATTCCACGAGGCGCTTGGCCTTCTCGATGACCATGTCCGACACCTGGACGTGGCGCGTGGCATCCTCGTCGAAGGTGGAGCTGATGACCTCGCCCTTCACCTCACGCTGCATGTCGGTCACCTCTTCCGGCCGCTCGTCGATGAGCAGCACGATGAGGGTGACCTCCGGATGGTTCTCGGCGAGCGCGTTGGCGATCTTCTGCAGCAGGATCGTCTTGCCGGCGCGCGGCGGCGCCACGATGAGGCCGCGCTGCCCCTTTCCGATCGGGGCGACGAGATCCAGCACCCGCATGCTCAGATCGCCGTCGGCCGTCTCGAGCCGCAGGCGTCCATCGGGATAGCGCGGCCGGAGGTTGTCGAAGCCGACGCGCGCCTTGGCCGCTTCGGGCTCGCCGCCGTTGACCGTCTCCACCTTGAGCAGGGCGAGGTAGCGCTCCCACTCCTTCGGCGGCCGCACCTGGCCGGACACGGTGTCGCCGGTGCGCAGGTCGAAGCGCTTGATCTGCGACGGCGAGACGTAGATGTCGTCGGGACTGTAGAGGTAGTTCCAGTCCTGGCTGCGCAGAAAGCCGTAGCCCTCGGGGAGCACCTCGAGCACCCCCTCGCCGACGAGGATCTGCTCCCGGTCGAGCAGCTTCTGCTCGATGCGGAAGATCAGGTCCTGGCGTCCGAGCGCGTCGGGCGCGTCGACGGCCAGCGAGTCCGCCATCTCGTGCAGCTCGGGCATGGACTTCCGCTTGAGCTCAGCGATGTTCACGGGGCGGCGTCGCGCGGGGGGCGGGCGGGGCGGGCGGGGCGGTGAAGCCAGGAGCGCCCCGCGAGAGGGTCAAGTGAGACACGTGCGTCAGAACGAGATGTAGCGAAGGGGATGCTTCTTGAGGTCGGCGAACAGCAGCGTCATCTCGTGCTGCGCGTCGGCGAGCGCGTTGGTGATGGCGCTGTCGCGCAGCACTCGGCCGGCGGTTCCGCGCGGCTCGTCGAGCTCGCGGCGCACGAGCGTGAGCTCGTTGCGGATGTCCGCGACTTCGGCGACGAGCGTGCTGTCGCGGCGAAGGCGGCCGAGCGAAGTATTGCGGGAGGCCAGCAGCGTGCGCACCGAGTCCACGCGCGCCATCACCCGCGACGCCCGGCTGGTGAGCCCGCCGCGCATGACGAGGCCGGCGGTGCCGTTGCCGGCCAGGCGGTCCCCGATGTGGCTGGCGCGCAACGCGGTCACCTTCATGGCCGAGATGCCGGGCCCGTTCAGCATGGCACCGATCGTCCCCTGGGTGGCCCGCAACTGCACGCTGAGCTCCTTCACGTTGGCCATGATCGCCGGAAACTCGCGGGTGGCTGCCCCGAACTTGCTGGTCGCCTCCTCGACGTCCCCCTGGGGGCGCGCGCGCAGCGTGTCGCCGGCGGCGAGCGTGGTGGCGCGCGTCGATCCGGGAAAGACGTACACCACCGGGGCGCCGATGAGGGTCCCTCCCGCCTGGATCTGCACTTCGGCGTCGCGATGCAGCATGGGGCGGAACTCGTCGAGCACTTCCATCTCGATGAAGACTCGGCGGTCCACGCTGTTGGATTGGGGGGGGAGGAAGCGGATGTCCGTCACGCGGCCGATCTTCTGTCCCAGCAGCCAGACCTCGCTCCCCTTGAGGAGCCCGCGCGCCTCGCCCGTGACCGTGTAGAGGGTGACCTTCTTCCCGTGCAACGCTCCCACGCGCATGTACTTCAGCACGACGAACGCCATCGCGACCAGCGCCAGCGAGGCGATCGTGCCACCGAGTACGTCAGACCAGGAGAGCCGGCGCGCCATGAGGCGGGGGAGGAGGAGGGAGGCGCAACGAGGGGGAGGCCCGGGGGCCGCGACCGGGAGCGACCTGAGCAAAGGGCGGACCAGCGCGTCGCGATCGGGAACCGTTGAGAGGGGCTCCCCAGAGCGAGCAAAGCCCCGGCCGCGGCGCGCGCGAGGGGCTCTGTCCGGGTGAATCCATGCGCGCGGCAGGAGTCGAACCTGCGACCTCTTCCTTCGGAGGGAAGCGCTCTATCCAGCTGAGCTACGCACGCGTGCCGCCGGGCGGACGAGCCGCACCGTCGCGAGAACCGTCCGCGAATCGTATAGTTTAACTCCTCGCCCTGCCGCTCACAAGCAAGCGGCCCCTGCACCTCCGCCGCGGAGGCCCTCGTCGCCCGCCTCGCCGCCCACACCGAAGGCACCTCGCGACGGCTCCTCCTCGTCGGCGGGGGACACGCACACCTGTTCGTGCTGCGCGCGCTCGCCGAGCAGGCCGTGGCCGGCCTGAGCGCCACGCTCGTGACGCCGGCCGCGCTGCACCACTACTCGGCGATGGTGCCGGGTTACCTGCAGGACCAGTACGTCGAACGGGAGCTCGTGATCGACCTCGGCGCGCTCGCGGCGCGCGGCGGCGTGCGTCTGGTCGTCGGCACGGCAACGGCGCTCTCGGCGGCGGGGCGCGAGGTCACCCTGTCCTCCGGGGAGCGGATCCCCTTCGACGTGTGCTCTCTCGACCTCGGCAGCGACGCGGCGGGAGCGGAAGTTCCCGGGATGCGCGAGCACGCGTCGACCCTCCGGCCGATGTCGCGCGCCGTCGAGCTGAAGGCGCGCCTCGAAGCGTGCATCGCCGCGCCGGGCGGGCCGCTCGCACTGGTCGTCGTGGGGGGCGGAGCGGGAGGGGTGGAGGTGGCGTTCGCGCTGGCGCGCCGCCTGCGCGAGGCGGGCCGCGCCGGAGTCATCACGATCGTGGACGAGAGCCCCATCCTCCTCCAGGAGTCGCCCCGCGCCACGCGTGCGCTCGTGCGACACTCGCTGCACCGTGCGGGCGTGTGCACGGCGCTGGGCTCGAGCGTCGTGGCGGTGGAGCGGGACCAGCTGCGTCTCGCCTCGGGCGCGCGGCTGAGCGCCGACCTCACCGTCTGGCTCGGCGGGGCGGCCGCGCCGGCCATGCTTCGACAGAGCGATCTTCCGCTGGACGACGCAGGCTTCCTGCTGGTCGACGAGCGGCTGCAGTCGGTGGATGGAGCCCCGGTCTGGGGCGCGGGTGACTGCGTGACGCTCGCCGGTCATCCCGGAACGCCGAAGGCCGGCGTCTTCGCGGTGCGGCAGGGACCGGTGCTGGCGAAGAACCTGCTGGCGGCGCTCGGCGCGGGGCGCGCGCGGCGCTATCGGCCGCAGCGCCGCTACCTCTCGTTGCTGAACAGCGCCGACGGGAGGGCGATTCTCCGGTGGGGGGGGCTGCGCGCGCACGGGCGCTGGGCCTGGATGCTCAAGGACCGCATCGACCGGCGCTTCGTGAGCGGGTGGCAGGGCTAGTGCGGGCAACTCGCGCGAGGCGATGTGACGATTCCGGTCCCTTCCCCAGTTGTTGGGATCAGAATGACTGACGATCGCGCCATCATCGAGCAGGTATTGTCGGGCGACGCCGAAGCGTACGCGCGGCTGGTGGACCGGCACTACGACCGGTGCGCCCGCGTCGCGCTGCGCATCGTCGGCAACCGGGAAGATGCCGAGGAGGTGGTGCAGGACAGCTTCCTCCGCGCCTTCCGCGCGCTCGGGGACTACGAGGACCGCGAACGGTTCTCCGCCTGGCTGACGCGCATCCTGGTGAACCAGTGCCGCACGGTGCTGGCGCGCACGCGGAAGCGGGAGTCGGTGTTCCTGGAGCTCGACTCGCGACAGGCGAGCTTCGCCGTGCCGCACGAGCCGCCGGAGGTGGAGTGGCCCGAGCTGGAGCAGGCGCTCGCGCTGCTGCCGCCCGACCAGCGCGAGGCGGTGGTGCTCAAGTACGCCGACGATCTCACCTACGAGGAGATGTCGCGAATCACGGGGGCCGGAGAGTCGGCGCTGAAGATGCGCGTCCAGCGCGCCTTCGCGCGGCTCCGCGGACTGCTGCAGGAGGTACCCAGTGTCTGACGCCGATCACATGGATCTCGAGCGCCATATCGCCACCGCGCTGCACGCCCCGCTCGGCCACGCCGCAAGCGCCCGCGCGCGCGACGCCATCATGGCGCGGGTTCGCCGCTCGGTGGCCAGCGACGGGATGCCCGTGCGCCGCCCCCGTCCCTTCGGCCATCGCACGGCGCGCCACTCGCTCATCGGTGTCGCGCTCGCCGCGGGGATCGGCTCCATCACCACGCTCTCCACGCTGTTGCCGGGCGCTCCCGCGCTCGGGCGCGGCGCGTCGGGGTCCGCCGTGGTGGCCAGCGCGGTGATCGGCGACTCGGTGGTCGCCACGCTCCGCGACACGCTGCGGCTGGTGCGCCTCATCTTCGACGAGCCGCGCGCGAGCGAGGTGGCAGTGATCGGGGACTTCAACGGCTGGCGCGCGGCGGGGACGCCGATGCAGCGGCAGGGGGCCGACGGCGCGCTCCGGTGGTCGGTGACGCTCGCCCTGCGCGACGGGGACCACCGGTATGCGTTCGTGGTGGACGGCACGCGCTGGGTCGCGGACCGCGCCGGCCGCGCGACGCGTGCCGATGCGGGGCGGCTGTACTCGCTGCTGCGCGTGACGCGGGACGGAGCCGCGGCCAACTAGATGCGCATCACTCATCGGAAGCTCGCGCTGCGCGCCGCGGCCGCGGCGGCGCTGCTCGCCGGATACGCCGACCTCGCGCGCGGCGGGCTCACCGCGGCACCGCTGCTGCTGGTGCTCGGCTACCTCGTGCTCGTCCCGCTCGTCCTCCTCGCCGACTGAACCGATGACCGCACCGACCCTTCCGCCGGAGGCGCGCCCGCAATACGCGGCCGCGCTGCTCACCGCCCTGCTCGTGCTCGCGCTGTATGCCGCGACCCTCGCGCCGACGACGGCGATGTGGGACGCGAGCGAGTACATCACCGCGGCGTACACGCTGGGGCTCCCCCATCCACCGGGAAATCCCCTGTTCGTGCTGCTGGGCCGAGTGGCGTCGCTGGTGCCGGTGGGCACGGTGGCCGTCCGCGTGAACCTCCTCGCCGCGCTGTGCAGCGCCTTCTCCGCCGGGATCTGGTTCCTCGTCGCGGACCGGGTGCTCGTTCGGCTGGTGGACGACCGGCGCGCGCGCGCGGCTGCCGCCCTCACCGCCGCGCTGCTGAGCGCCACGGCGTTCACCGTGTGGAACCAGAGCGTCGTCAACGAGAAGGTCTACACGGTGTCGCTGGCCTTCTTCGCCGCGGTGTCGTGGCTCACCGTGCTCTGGTGCGACGACCCCGACGGCCGCCGCGCCGACCGGCTGCTCGTGCTGGTCGCGTATCTGATCGGGCTCGGATACACCAACCATCCCGCCGGACTCCTCGTCGGGCCGGCCGTGGCCACCGCCGTGCTGGTGCGGCGTCCGCGCACGCTGCTGCGCTGGCGGCTGCTCATCGCCGGGGCGCTCGTTTTCGCTCTCGGGCTCACCCCCTTCGCGCTCGAGCCGATTCGCGCGGCGCACCATCCCGCGATCAACGAGGGAGAGGTCACCGGATGCACGGGGAGCATCGGCTGGTCGTGCACCTTCTCGGAGACCACGCGCACGCGGCTGCTCGACAACATCAACCGGAAGCAGTACGGCAAGCCCGATCTCTCGGTGCGCCAGGCGCCGTTCGGGGCGCAGCTCGGGATGTGGTGGCTCTACTTCAAGTGGCAATGGTTGCGCGACTCCCACGACGACGCGCCGGCGTCGCAGGCGGTGCTGGCCGTGCTCTTCCTCGTACTGGGCATCGCCGGCGGGATCGCGCACTGGCGGCTCGACCGGCCCTCGTTCTGGTTCTTCGGGCCGCTGGTGTGCACGGTGACGATCGCCCTTGTCTACTACATGAACTTCAAGTATGGCGCGTCGCAGAGCCCGGGACTCGCCGGTGTGGAGCGCGAGGTGCGCGACCGGGATTACTTCTACCTGTGGAGCTACTCGGCGTGGAGCGTCTGGGCGGCGGTCGGGCTCGCCGCCGCGTGGCAGGGGCTCGCCCGCCGCGCCGGCACCGCCGCGGTACCGCGCTGGGTGATGACTGCGCCGGTGCTGCTGATCGGCGCGATCCCGCTGGCGGGCAACTGGCGCGACGCATCTCGCGCCGGCGAGACCGCGACGCGCGAGTGGGCGCACGACCTGCTGAACTCCGTGGAGCCCTACGGCATTCTCGTCACGATGGGGGACAACGACACCTTCCCCCTCTGGTACGCGCAGGAGGTCGAGGGCGTGCGGCGCGACGTGACGGCGGCGGTGACCTCGCTGCTCGGCACCGACTGGTACATCCGCGGTCTCGTGCGGCGCCCGATCTCGCCCTACGACGCGGCGCGCGGGCCGGCGGCGTATCGCGCGACGACCTGGCCGAAGCCGACGCGGCCACTCCTCTCGCTCTCGACCGCGCAGCTCGACGCGATCCCGGACTACGCCGATCTCCGGGAGCCGCAGATCTTCCAGGCGGGGAGCCTTCGGGCGGTCGTCGATCCGCGAAGGCTGGAGTTCGGCGTGCCCCTCCGCAGCGACCTGCTCGTCCTGCAGCTGCTCAAGGAGAATCTCGGCACGCGTCCGCTCTACGTGGCACGGATGTCGGGGAGCTACACGCAGGCGCTGGGACTGGAGCCGTATGCGCTGCTGCAGGGACTGGCGTACAGGATCTCCAGCGCGCCGCTCCGAGCGAGCGCCGATACCGTGGCCATTCCCGGCGTGGGCTTTCTCGACGTGCCGCGCACGCGCGCCTTATGGAGCGCGTACGGCGCGCCGTCGGCGATCGTGCGTCGCGGCGACTGGGTGGACCGGCCATCCGTCGGGATCGCCGCGGCGTACGTCAGCGTGGGGCTCACGTTGAGCGACGCACTGGCCGCGCGCGGCCTCGCGGCCGAGTCGGCGGCGGTGCAACGCTCGGCGGTGGAGGTGGCCTCCGCGACGCGCACGCTCGAGTGGTTCACGGGCAGCGTCGCGCCACGGTAGGGCGCTGGCGGACGGAGCCGGCGCGCCGAGCGGGTCCTCTTGCGCCGGGTCACCCGTTATTGCACGTTCGCTTCCCCGACCCCGATCCATCGGAGCCACGCATGGTGCCCGCGCTGTTGCCTCTCGACGCGTATAGACAAGATCGCGCTCAGCATCCCGAGCGCGATCAGCTCACGGCGGCGGACGAGGAGCTCGTGCGGCTCGGGCTCCTGCTGCAACGGCGCGCCGAGCTGCCGCTCTCGAGCGAGCATGCCGAGGACCTCGAGGAGCTGACCGTCGCGTCGTTCGCGCTGGCGGACGTGGTGCTCGCGCTGGGCGGCCGGCGCCGCCCCGCGGCGCCCCCCGGCGGGGAGAACGTCTCGATCGACCAGCGGTTGAGCGCGCACGTGCGCGAAGCGGCCGACGTCGCGCAGCAGGGTGGCGCCTCGGCGCTCGCCAGCGCGCTGATCAGCCTGGTGGAGCCGAGCCCGCCGGGCTGAATTCACGACGCCGAGCGCGCGGAGCTGAGGAGTCTCTCAGCGCGAGGCGCATCGGTTTGCTCCCCCGTCGCGTAGCCCTGATGGCCCCCGACAGCCGGCGGTTGACGGCCAGCGGTTCTGGCCACATATACGTATACAAATTGACGCCGCCTCCGCCGGCCGGCACCGCGGGAACGAGGACTCTCACTCGAGGGTATCCATCAGATGCGATCGATCATTCGCCGGACGCGCTCGGCGCGATGGAGCGGGCTGCTCGCCGCCGCTCTCGCGCTGGCCGCTGCACCGCCGCTGGCCGCCCAGGGTGGCGGCGACGGCTACCTGTTCCATCAGCCCTCCGTCCGGATCGGCATCCGCGGAGGGTACGCCCTGGCGACCGCCGGCTCCGACATCTTCGACGAGGCCACGCAGAACTTCACGCTCGACAAGAGCGCCTTCAGCAGCTTCACCGCGGGCGCCGAGCTGGGCTTCCGCGTCGGGGCGCGGACGGAGCTGGGAGCGGACGTCGGGGTGTCGAACGCGGTGCGAGGCTCCGAGTACCGCCACTTCGTCGACAACAACGACCAGCCTATCCAGCAGAGGACGTCGTTCGCACGCGTCCCCGTCACGATGAACCTCCGGTACTACCTCAGCCCGCCCGGCCGCGCGATCGGAAAGCTCGCGTGGATCCCGTCGCACTTCGTGCCCTGGGTCGGGGGTGGAGCGGGGGTGATGTGGTACCGGTTCCGGCAGGAGGGAGACTTCTTCTACACCTCCAACAACCGCGTCTACAACAGCGCCGTCTCGTCCGATGGCGTCAGTCCCGCGGTGCAGGGGATGGGGGGCGTGGACGTGAGCATCACCCCGGCCATCTCGCTCACCGGGGACGCACGCTACCTCTGGGCGCGCGCGCCGATGGGCGGCGACTTCCGGGGCTACCAGAAGATCGATCTGTCGGGCGTGTCCATGACGCTTGGCGCCACAATCAGGCTTTGAGTGAGGCTGCGACCATGACCGGATCACGGAATCTCCCGATCGCGCGCGCCACGCGCGCCATCACCTTCGCCGGTGCGCTCGTCGCGATCGCCGGCGTGCCTCTCGCCGCGCAGCAGGCGGCGGTCACGAAGGGCTGGCAGGGCTGGATCGGCTGCTGGGCCACCCAGTCGAGTGCGTCGTCCCCGATCGCGCTTGCCGGCGGCCCGTTCGTCTGCGTGCTGCCGACGAGCGACGCGAACGTCGTCGACGTCGCCACGGTCGCGGAGGGCAAGGTCATCGCGCGCCAGCGCATCGACGCGAGCGGCAAGGCGCTGCCCATCGACGCGAAGGAGTGCACGGGCACGAAGCTCGGGCACTGGTCGGCCGACGGCCGCCGAGTCTTCCTCAGGGCCGATGCCGTCTGCGGCGGAACGTCGCTCACGACGACCGGCATCCTCGCCATGACGCCGAACGGCGAGTGGCTCGACATCCAGTCCAACGCGGCGGGGGGCGGCTCGAGCCTGCGCGTGATCCGCTACGCCGACGCGGGCATGCCGTCGTCGATCCCCACCGAGATCGCGAGCGTGCTGAACGCGCGCGAAGTGGCGGTGCAGGGTGCGCGCGTCGCCGCCGGCGCGCCGATCGGCACGAGCGCCGTGATCGAGGCCACGAAGCTCGCCGATTCGTCGGTGGTGGCCGCCTGGCTGCTCGAGCGGCAGCAGCCCTTCCGGATCGACGCGAGCCAGCTCGTATCGCTGGCCGAGTCGGGAGTGCCGGCCGCCGTCACCGACGCGATGGTCGCGGTCTCGAACCCCAAGGTGTTCGCCGTCGCGCGCCCCTCGCCCGAGGCGGCGAGGGCGGACGACATCGCGGGGCGCCGGATCTACCTCACGCTCGATCGCTACGATCCGTTCGCCACGCGCTACGGCTACGGCTACGACCCGTACCGCTCGGGTTACGGCTACGGTTACGGTTACGGCTACGGCCTCGCTCCCGGCTACGGGTATTCGGGCTACTACAATTCGGCGCCGATCATCATCGTGAGGGGCGCGGCGCAGACCTCGTCGCAGACCCCCGGCCACATGGTCAAGGGGCGCGGCTTCGTCCCCGACCAGCCCACCAGTCCCTCGCCGTCGTCCTCGCGAGCCAGCACCTCGACATCGAGCGGCAGCTCGTCGGGCAACACGGGAAGCTCCAGCACGTCGCAGCCCGCCAGCCAGGGCTCCACCGAGCGCACCGCCAAGCCGCGCCCGTAGCGCCCCTCCGGTGAAACGAAAGGGCTGGCTCCCGCCACGGAGCCAGCCCTTTTCACATCCCCTCGCCGCGGAGATGGAATGGCGCGATGTTGTGGCAGCGGTGCTCGCGACATTTCACTCCTTCAGGCCACGTCATGCGACTCGTCCGTCACGTCCTCCCGCTCGCTCTCCTCGCCACTCTGCCGCTCGGTGCGCAGGGGCCCTCGACCCTCGACGCGCGCCAGAAGCTCGCGCGCGAGGTCTACAAGGAGCTGGTCGAGGTCAACACGGTCGACTCGGTCGGCTCGGTGACGAAGGCGGCGCAGGCGATGGCGAAGCGGTTTCTCGCCGCCGGATTTCCCGCGCGGGACGTCCGGCTCGTCGTCCCGCCTGGCAAGCCGACCAAGGGGAACCTCGTGGTGCGCTATCGCGGGCGCGGCCAGGGGAAGCCGATCCTCCTGCTCGCGCACCTCGACGTCGTCGCCGCGCTGCGCAGCGACTGGACGATCGATCCCTTCAAGCTGACCGAGAAGGACGGCTACTTCTACGGCCGAGGATCGGGTGACGACAAGGCGATGGCGTCGATCTTCGTGGCGAACCTGCTGACCGACCGCAGGAACGGGTGGGTGCCCGACCGCGACGTGATCCTCGCGCTCACGGCTGACGAAGAGGGGGGCGAGGCGAACGGGGTGGAGTGGCTGCTGGCGCACGACAGGAAGCTCATCGATGCGGCGTACGCGCTCAACGAAGGGGGGGGCGGCTCGCTGCGCGACGGCAGGCCTCTCCTCAACAGCGTGCAGGCGGCGGAGAAGGTGCCGGTGAACTTCACCCTCCTGGCGAGCAATCGGGGAGGACATTCGAGCGTGCCGCGTCCCGACAACGCGATCTACGCGCTGGCCAACGCGCTCGTGAAGCTGGAGCACTACCGGTTTCCCGTCCAGTTGAACGAAGTTTCACGGACCTTCTTCGAGCGGACCGCCGCATTGGAATCGCCGGAGAGCGGGGCCGCCATGCGGGCCATCATCGCGAACGCGGGAGACTCGGCGGCGAGCGAAGTGCTGTCGCGCGATCCGCGGTACAACTCCATGCTGCGGACGACCTGCGTGGCGACGCGGCTGAGCGGAGGGCACGCGTACAATGCGCTCCCGCAGACCGCCACCGCCAACGTGAACTGCCGCATCGTGCCGACGCAGACGCCCGAGCAGGTGCGCGACCAGCTCGCGCGCGTGTTCGGCGACACGGGGATCCACATCACGAGCACCGTGCCGATCCGCGAGCGGAGCGGCGCCGCACCGAGCCCTCTCACCGCCGAGGTGATGGAACCGATCACCGCGCTGACGAAGCAGATGTTCGGCGCCGAGGTGCCCGTCGTGCCCGTGATGTCCACGGGCGCGACCGACGGGCGGTTCCTGCGCGCCGCAGGGATCCCGACGTACGGAGTGAGCGGACTGTTCGGCGATCCTGCCGACTCGCGGGCGCACGGCCGCGACGAGCGGATACTGGTGAAGTCCTACTTCGACGGACTCGACTTCCTGGGGCGGCTCGTCCACGAGCTGGCCGGTGGAAAGCTCGCGATGTGACGCTGAGGAACGGTGCCCTGCGCCATCACTGCCCGTCGAGCCATTCCAGCTGCGGCTCCACTACCGACTCCGTGCAGCTCGGGCAGATCCCGTGGCTGAAGCGCGCGTTCGTGTGGCGCGACAGGTAGCTCTCCACCGAGTGCCAGTAGTTCTCGTCATCACGGATCTTCCGGCAGTACGAGCAGATCGGCAGGATCTCCCGGAGATCCGTGACCTCGGCCAGCGCGGCTCGCAGGTCGCGGACGAGCTTCTCCCGCTCTTCCTCGGCGCGCTTCCGCGCCGTCACGTCGCGCGCCATCGAGAAGATGACCTGGTCGTCGCGGTCGGAGGCGGCGTTCCAGAGGAACCAGCGGAACGAGCCGTCCTTGCAGAGGTACCGGTTCTCGAAGGCGAGGGCCTGCCCGCCTCCGCGAACCTCGCCGTTCTGCCGCAGTGTGCGATCGCGGTCGTCGGGGTGCACGAACTCGATGAAGGGGCGTGACATCAGCTCGCCGACGGTGAACCCCAGCGTGCGCTCCCAGGCGGGGTTGAGCCGCTTGAAGTAGCCGTTGAAGTTCAGGACGCACAGCATGTCCAGCGAGACGTCGAAGAAGCGTTCCTCGCGCGCACGCGCCTCGCGAAGCGCCTCCTCCCGGCACAGCGCCAGCTCGACGTTCACGCGAAGCTCGCGGTTCGTGAACGGGGTCACGAGATATCCGTACGGTTCCGTCACGCCGGCGCGACGCAACGCCGCTTCGTCGTCATCACGGCTGACGAAGATGACCGGAGTCGCCCGCAGCCGGCGCACCCCGTCGGCCGCGGGGACGCCGTCGTTGCCGGCGCCGAGCCGGGTCTCGATGAAGACGAGATCGGGCGCGGCCTGGGCCGCCATGTCGATGACCTCCTCGGCAGAGCGTGCCAGCCCGGTGACCTCGTAACCGAGCGCAGTGAGCCGCGACGCGAGCTCCCTGGCGGCAGTCACGTCCGGATCGGCGATCAGAATCTTCCTGGCGCTCAGCAAATCACCACTTCCCCATGTTCGGCAACGCGACGCGTTGCGCAGTGACCCATGGCCGCCGCAACCAGCCCTTATCCGCGGCGCGCCCTGCCGCGACAGACGATCGGCGCGCGCCTGTCGTTTCGAGACGTCCTTCCAGGCTGGGCGACCGCCGCAACGCTCGCGGTGACGAACCCGTAGGGTGACGCATCAGGTTCCCTTCATTCCGGCCTCGCGCAGCGTTCACCCTTCACCGCGCACTGCCCACCATGAAGTATCGTCACGCGCCCATCCTTCGCCGCGCCCTCGTCTCGCTCCGCCTTGCCGTCGCTCGGGTCGCCCTCGGCTCGCAGGGAGCGGGCGCAGGCGACTCCGGCCCGGAGCCAGCACCGCGTCCCCGCCGGCCGGGTCGAGCGGCTCACGGTGCACAGCTCACTCGACAGAACCGACCGCGACGTCTGGGTCTATGCACCGCCCGGCTACGATGGGCACCGTGCGGGGGGCTACGACCTCCTCGTCGCCTTCGGCGGGGCCGACTATCAGTCGTCCGGGCAGATGGGGCTCCCCGGTATCCTCGACAGCCTCCTCGACGCGGGCGGGGGCGACGCCCCCCTTCGTGGCGGTGCTGATCGACAGCGCCTCGCCCGCGGCGCGAATCGCCGAGCTGGGGAACAGCAGGCGGTACGCACGCTTCCTCGGCGAGGAGCTCGTCCCCTGGGCACGATCGAATTGGAACGTGACCCGCGATCCTCACCGTACGGTCATCACCGGCTCCAGTGCGGGGGGGCTGGCCGCCGCCTTCGCGGCGCTCGAGCGTCCCGACCTGTTCGGAAACGTCCTCTCGCAGAGCGGTGCGTTCTGGCGCGGCAGCGAGGGCTCGAACGCCGCGCCGTACGAGTGGCTCGCGGCGCAGTATGCCGCCGCGCCGGCTCGTGACGTCGCTTTCGTGCTGGACGTGGGATCGTTGGAGACGATTCGCGTGCTGGGAGGCGCCGGTCCCGTCTTCATCGAGGCGAATCGCCGGCTGCGCGACGTGCTCGTGCGAGAAGGATATCGCGTGACGTACACGGAGGTGCCGGGGGGCGTGCACGCGATGCAGACCTGGCGTACGCGCTTTCCGGTGGATCTCGTCGCGCTGGTCCGGCAGTGGCCTGCCGCACCGGCCAGGAGCCCGCGACGCTGATTCGTCGGCGGCGGCTGCCGCGGACGATCAGCGCCGCCGTCCGCCGGTGAAGATCCCTCCGCCCACGACCGGATCACCGAAGACCGGCTGATTGATGACGGGCGGGCGCGCGCGGCCGTCGGTGCGCGGGTCGCAGTGGTCCACGCCGCCGTGGCCACCGCGAATGACGACGGAGCCGATGATTCCGCCGAGCAGGCCGCCCCACCCACCGCCGCGACCGCGCTCGGCGCTGCCGTTGTCGGCGCCGGCGGTGCCGGGGGCGCTTGTCTGGCCGCGCGGCGGCCCCTCCTCGATGTACGGCGCGGGCTCGGAGGCGGCGGCCTGCGCGACGGCAGCGGGTGGCGCATCCTCGGTCGCCGTCGAGGGCGCCGGCTGCGGCGACGTCTCCATCTCCGGCATGGCCGCCATCTGCCGGCTCGGCGCGGCGCGCATGGGGTGCTTCGAGGTGGCGTGCTTCGGGGACGGGGCGCTGGCCTTCCATCGTTCCACGTCGGAAACGAAGCGCACGCGCTGGTAGCTGGCGGGGGCGGTCGCCAGCCCTCCGCCGGCCGCCGATGCGGCGGCGAGATCCTTCTCCAGGTCCGGTGAGAGCTTCGCCGCGGATTCCCGAGGCCTGTCGCAGGCGCCGAGCAGGATGGCGAGCGAGAGCGCCGCGACGTTCCGGTCCGTCCGCATGTGGACCTCCGATGAATGACCAACGACCTGTCTGAAGCCGACCTGTCGCTGCATGCGCCGAGCCAACGCGCACGCCCGGAAGACGCCGCACCAGAGACCGGCGGTGTCCGGTCCTGGAGACAGGCGCTGTCCACAAATCGGTACACCGGCTGCACGGGCGAGCGCGGCGGCCTTCCCGAGAGATGGTTGCTCTCGACCGGCACGATCGTAGCTTGGCTCGTCGCGCCTGCGTCATCGATGCCACCCGTCACCTGGAAGAGCGATGCCCGCCTGCTCTCTCGCGCGCCGCACCATCATCTCGGCGGCGCTGCTGCTCGGGGCCGCCGGCGCCGGCTCGTGCGCGCGAACCGCCGGCTCGCCGCCCACCGAGGCGCAGCGGACCGCCATCGCCGACACGCTGCGCACGCTGATCGTGTCGGCATACGATCTCTCGAAGCCCGGCGACGCCGTCGCGCGGCTGATGAGCCTCTATCCGCCCTCGGGACGCGTGGTGTCGGCGAGTGGCGGGCAGGTCACGACCACGCGCGACTCGCTCGAAGCGGGGGTGCGCGCGTTCTGGGAGAACGTCGGACGCAACATGCGCGACCCGAAGTGGAGCTGGGGGGCAATGCAGGTGGACGTGCTGTCGCCCGACGCCGCGGCGGTGACGACGACCTATCGCGTGCCACACCTGACGCCCCGCGGCGAGCCACATGTGATTGCCGGCGCGTGGACAGCCGTGTTTCAACGGCGTGAGGGGCGATGGGTGATCGTCCAGGAGCACCTGTCCGATCTGCCCGAGGCCCCGGCTCCTTGATCCAATCTTCGCCCTGAAGCCCGGTGCGGGCGAAATGTGAGCCTGCTGTAAGGTCGGGGGATTAGGCTTCACCGGGATGAAGATCACGACTTCCGGCGCGGCAGTTCGCGCGCTCGTTCCGCTGCTTGCCGTCGGGCTCGTCGCGCCATGCGTCGTGGCGCAGGCAACGAGCGCCACCGTGCGCGTGAGTGTCTCGTCGGCGATTGCCGGGACGCCTCTCCCCGGCGTCGTGGTCGCCAGCGGCAGCGTGGCCGTGCAGACCGACGAGCGCGGGCGCGCGGTTCTCGTCCTGGCGCCCGGACGATCGCTCGTGTCGGTTCGCCGGCTGGGCTATGCCGCCGATACGGCGGGCCTGATGCTTCGCGCGGGACTCGACACGACTCTCTTCTTCGCCCTTCGACAGCAGGCCGCCGTGATCGCTCCGGTCTTCGTCAGTAGCGCGCGCACCGAGCGGCGCGTGGAAGACGAGCCGCTTCGCATCGAGGTGCTCGCGGGCGAGGACGTGGGAGAGAAGACGCAGATGCGGCCGGCGGACCTGCGGCTGCTTCTCACCGAGATGAGCGGCGTGCGGGTGCAGCCCACTTCGCCCTCGCTCGGCGCGGCCTCGGTGCGCGTGCAGGGACTGCCCGGGCGTTACACCCAGATCCTCACCGACGGGCTGCCGTTGTACGGCGCGTCGGCGGGCAGCTTCGGGCTGCTGCAGGTGCCGCCGCTCGATCTCCGCCAGGCCGAGGTGATAAAGGGGGCCGCGACCGCGCTGTACGGGCCTGGCGCGATGGGCGGAGTCCTCAACCTCATCTCGCGCCGTACGCCGGACAGCTCGGAGGCGCTGGCGAACGTGACCGCGCGCGGTGGCGCGGACCTCGTCGTGTTCGGCGCGCGCGATCTCTCGCCCCGGTCGGGCGTGACCGTGCTCGGCGGGGTTCACCGGCAGCGCGCCTCCGATGTGAACGGCGATGGCTGGTCGGATATCCCCGGCTTCCGGCGAGTGGAGCTGCGCCCGCGCTTCTTCGAGAGCGATTCGGGAGGGCGGGCGCTCATGCTCACCGCAGGCGGCTTCGCCGAGGACCGCGGCGGGGGGAGCATCGGCGCGTGGCCGGCGAGGGGCGAGGCGTTTCCCGAGAGTCTCTCCACGCGGCACGCCGACGTGGGCGATACGGTGCGAATGGCGGCGTCGTCACGCGTGACGCTGGCGGCGAAGTTTGCCGGCAACGTTCAGGAGCGCACGCGGCGCTTCGGTGCCCAGCGCGAGGACGAGCACTCGAGCACGCTGTTCGCCGAAGCGACCGCCACGCTCGTCTCCGGCGCGCACACCCTCCTGGGCGGTGCGTCCGCCCAGGGCGAGCGCTATCGCAACGCGGCGGCGCCGCGCTTCGACGAGAGCCGCTCCACCCCGGCGCTGTTCGTCCAGCACACCTACTCGCCGAATGCGTGGCTCTCCACGCAGCTCAACGGCCGCTGCGACGCATCGAGCGTCTACGGCACGATCTGCACGCCGCGTCTGTCGGTGCTCGCGCATTCCGGCGCCGTCCTGAGCGTGCGCCTGTCGGGCGGCGCCGGATGGGCCGCGCCCAACGCGCTCGACGACGAGACGGAGGTGTTCGGGCTGACGCGTGTCGCCGGCCCGCTTCGGCTGTCGGCGGAGCGGGCGCGCACCGCGTCGCTCGACGTCGGCTCGCTGCACGGGCCGGTGGAGTTGAGCGGGACGCTGTTCGCGTCGCGCGTCGACGATGCGGTCGGAGTCCGCCGCATCGCCGGCGACACGAGCGGTCACGTGGAGCTCGTGAATGCCGCCGGGCCAGCGCGTGTCCACGGCGGCGAGCTGTTCGCCGTATACAACCAGGAGCCCGTGATCGTCACGGCGTTCTATGCTGCCACCCGCTCCCGGGAAACATCCCCCGAGAGTGGCCGAGTGCGCGAGTCGCCGTATCTCCCGCGCGAGTCCGCCGGGCTCGACGCCGCGTTCGAGGAGGACGAATCCGGCACGCGCGTGGGAGTGGAGGTGTTCTACACCGGACCGCAGGCGCTCGAAGAGAACCCGTACCGCACCGTCGCACCGTCGTACACGACCATCGGGCTGCTCGCGTCGCAACGCGTCGGGTCGGCGATTCTCTATGTCAATCTCGAGAACCTCACCAACGTGCGGCAGACGCGGTCAGATCCGCTGCTGCGGCCGCTGCCCGGCGAGGGTGGGCGGCTCACCGTCGGCGAATGGGCTCCGCTCGACGGGCGCATGCTGAACGCCGGTGTCCGGATAAGGCTCTGATGTGATGCCGTCGCACCTGCCTCTACTCACACTCCCCGATTACACGATGAACCAGCTTCGGCAGCTCCGCCGCGCGGCACTTCGGCTTCTCCTTGCCGGTGCACTGCCGGCCAGCACGCTCGCCGCGCAGGCCCCGGTGCCTTCCGACACGAGCCGTGATGCGCACGCGCTGTTCACCGCGGGCGACGCGGCCCTGGCGGTCGGGTTCGCCGGGCTGACCGTCGCGATGTTCCCGCTCGACCGCTCATTCGCCGGCCGCCTGCGGAACGAGAGCTCGAAGGCGAGCCGATTCCTCGACAGGACGGCGACAGGCTTCGAGGTGCTCGCCGTGCCCGGCGCCCTCGTGCTGGGGCCGGCGCTGTATCTGTACGGGCGACAGGGACATCACTCGCGCGTCGAGGATCTCGGCTGGCACACCACCGAAGCGATCGGCGCCACGCTCGTGGCGACGGAGATCCTCAAGGGAGCACTCGGCAGGTCGCGTCCCTGGGTCACCGCCGATACGAACCCGCGGGACTTCGCGTTCGGCAGGGGATTCACCGGAGAGGAGCGCTCCTCCTTCCCATCGGCGCACGCTGCCGTGGCGTTCGCGGCGGCGGCGTCGCTCACGAGCGAGCTGCAGCGGGACTGGCCGGGACACGCCTGGGTGGCCGGCCCCATCCTGTACGGGGGCGCCGCCCTCGTGGGGCTCGGCCGCATGTATCACGACAAGCACTGGGCCTCGGACGTCGCGCTGGGCGCAGGGGTCGGGACGCTCATCGGTCTGAAGACCGTGCGCTATGCGCACGCCCATCCGGGCAACCTCGTCGACCGGGTGATCCTGCACGCGAGCGTGGTTCCGGACGGCCACGGCGGGGGAGCCCTGTCCTGGAACCTCCCGCTGTCACACTGACGCGGCAATCTCCCGACACACGCTCCGCAAAGCTCCCGACCGCGCGACACCGCGCGAACGCCGATTCTCATATCAGTATGAGAAACTGGCTAAAGGAGCCTCGTGCCCTCGTCCACCGCTGAATACGCACTGCGCGCCGTGCTGGTGCTGGCCCGCCACGATGGCGGGCGCGCACTTCGCGCCGAAGAGATCGCCGACGCCATCGCCGCGCCCCGCAACTACCTGAGCAAGACGCTGCACGCGCTCGCGAGGGAGGGGATCCTCACGAGCGCCCGCGGGCCGAGGGGGGGCTTCCTGCTCGCCTGCGATCCGGAGGAGCTGACTGTCGCCCGCGTCATCGACTGCTTCGACGGTCCTCCACCCCTGCGCCGCTGCCTCATCGGCGGGACGGCGTGCGATCCGGCCAACCCCTGCCAGTCCCATCATCGCTGGTCGGCGATCATCGCGGCGCGACGGACCCCCTTCGCGCAGACCACCGTCGCATCACTTCTCGGCACCCAGGGAGAGAATCCATGAAGCTCATCAAGCCCGCCGACGCGGCGCGTTCGGCGGTCTCGGCGAACCCCGACCGTCCAGCCACCGCCGTGCTGCTCGATACGCCGGACGTCCGGCTCGTCGTCTTCCGCCTTGCCGCGGGACAGGAAGTGGCGGCGCACCGCAGCAGCTCGAGCGTCCTCCTCACCGTCGTCTCCGGCACGGGATTCCTCTCGGGTGAAGGGGTCGAAGGGCCGGACGAACGCGCCTGTGTCGCCGGCGACTGGGTGGCCTGCGAGCCCAACGAGCTGCACGCGATGCGCGCCACCGGCGAGGAGCTCGTCGTCCTCGCCACGATCACGCCGCGGCCGGGCAACCGCTGATGGAGTGGTTCGTGAAGGCGTTCCTCAAGTCGAGCCTCGCCTGGCTCGCCGCGGGGGTGACGCTCGGCGTGGCGATGGCCGCTCACCCCGTGTGGACCGTGTACCGGCTGGCGCACATCCACATGCTGCTGCTCGGCTTCGTCACGATGATGATCTACGGCGTCGCATATCACGTGATCCCGCGCTTCGCCGGCCATCCGCTGTACAGCCGGCGCGCCGCGGGGTGGCATTTCGGCGCCGCGAACGCGGGGCTCGTGCTGATGGTGGCGGGGTTCATGATCCGCAACGCGGCCACCTGGTTCGGCACCGTCACCCTTTCCGTCGGCGGGGCGCTCTCCGCGGCGGGCGCGTACACCTTCGCCATCGTCCTCTGGCGCACCATCGACGGCCCGGCCGAACTGCGCGAGCAGGCCGAGCGCGCCCGGGTGCTGGCGAAGCGCGCTGAGGGACGACGGGGACTGCCCGTCAGGTGACGTCGCTCGTCAGGCGGTACTTCAAGACGGCGATCGTCTTTCTCTTCACCGGTCTTCTCATCGGCGGGTGGATGCTCGTGAAGCGCGAGATCGGCAACGTCGGTCCGACGCCGTATCTGGTGAGCGCGCACACGCACGCCATTCTCGTCGGCTTCGTCATGATGATGATCCTCGGCGTCGCCCTCTGGATGTTTCCGCGCCCCGACAAGGACGACACGCGCTACAGTCCCCGGGCCGCCGGGCTCGCCTACTGGCTCGTGGCCAGCGGCACTGCGGGGAGGGTCGCCGGTGAGCTGCTTCGGCAGTCGGTCGATGCCCAGTGGCTGCGGTGGGCGGTGGTGGCGTGCGGCACGGCGCAGGTTGCGGGATTGGCGCTCTTCTTCTACAACATGTGGACGCGTATTCGGCCCGTCGGGAGCCGCGCACGCGAATCGAAGGGAGAGCGCTTCTAGACCCACCCGCAACCGGAGACGGCATGACGGACGACACCACGCCTCGGCTCTCGCAGCTCACCGGACCGAGCGACCGCCGGACCTTCCTCGCGCGCGCCTCGGCGCTCTCGCTCGCCATACCCGGATTGGGCGCCGCGATCACCGCGTGCGGGCCCGGAAGCAGCGGCGCGCCAGACAGCATCGGGACGCCGCGGGGAGTGGCGGGTGGCGCCGGCGCGGCACAGGGAGTGGGGGTCGACTCGCTGCGACACAACTCCGACAGCAGGCTGGACTCCGCGTTGCTGAAGGGCGCGCATCACGGCAACACCTCGGCCACGGGGAGCGCCGCGCAGGGAGCGCAGAGCACCGTGTTCCATCGGTGGGATCCCGCGCTGCCTCCCGCCGTCGAAGGCGGCCGCGTGCAGCTCCACTGGCACGCGCGTGAGACGCCAGTCCGCATCTCGTCGGACACCGTCGTGGCCGCGTGGACGTTCGAGGGAGACATTCCCGGTCCCACGGTGCACTGTCGCGTGGGGGACACCGTGGAGTTCACCCTGACGAACGACGCGATGGTGCCGCACTCGATGGACTTCCACGCCGCGCAGGTGAACCCGAAGACGGCGTTCCGGTCGGTGGCGAAGGGGCAGTCGGTGACGTACAGCTTCAAGCCGAAGTGGGCGGGGGCGTTCATGTACCACTGCGGGACCGCGCCGGTGCTCATGCACATCGGCTCGGGGATGTACGGCGCCCTCGTCGTCTCGCCGCGCGAGCCGCTGCCCGCGGCGAAGGAGTTCGTGCTGGTGCAGAGCGAGTACTACCTGGCGGAGCCGGCGAACGGCGTCCGTGCGTTCGACTACCAGAAGATGCTGTCGACGCTGCCGGACTTCGTCACCTTCAACGGCCGGCCCAACCAGTACATCGACGAGCCGATCAGGGTGAAGCTCGGCGACCGCGTGCGCTTCTGGGTCGTGGATGCGGGACCCACGCATCCCTGCCATTTCCACGTGGTCGGCGAGCAGTTCGACACGGTCTACATCGGCGCGCCGCCCGGCAGCGCGATCCGCGGGGTGCAGACCTTCAGCGTGCCGGCGGGGGGCGGGATGTGCTTCGAGCTCCTCTGCGACGTGCCGGGGGAGTTTCCCTTCGTGAACCACGGGTTCGGGCACGGGCAGAAGGGGTCGATCGGGTTTCTGGCGGTCGAGGGGTAGGAACGGGAGGGGCGCTGGGCGACACCCTTGGCGGATGCTGGAGCGCGTAGCATGTAATCGTACGTCTGGTACCCGGACTCTGGGGCTGCTCGCGGGGAGCCGTAGAGCCGTTCGGCGCCGGAGAACGAAGCCGCGGGCACTGGTAACTGTACGATCGTAGAAGCGGGCGCGCGTGCCGCGCTCCCGCTTCTCCGGCTCTCGAGAGGGCCATCTCTGCCATGCCTGCTCAACTTCAGCGCGTCAGGGGCGCGATCACCCCGCGAGCAGCCCCTCCCTCGACGGGCCGAAGGTCGCCGTGAAGTGACGCAGCACCTCCGGCGCATCGAGCATCCGCACCCCGCGGATCCGGTGCGCCAGCGAGTTCACGTGCAGCAGCACCTCCGCCACGTAGTCCACGTGGCTCTGCGTGTACACGCGCCGCGGGAAGGCGAGGCGCACGAGCTCCAGGCTGGCGGGACGCTCCGTGCCGTCGGCCTGGCGCCCGAACATCACCGACCCGATCTCCGCGGCGCGGATCCCTCCCTCGATGTAGAGCACGCACGACAGCGCCCAGGCCGGGTACTCGCCCTGCGGGATGTGCGGCAGCCAGCGCTTCGCGTCGAGGTAGAGCGCGTGGCCGCCCGTGGGAGTGACGATCGGGATTCCCGCCGCGAGCAGCTTCTCCCCGAGGTATTCGATGGAGCGGATGCGGTAGCGCAGATAGTCCTCGTCCAGCGCCTCGCGCAGCCCGACGGCGATCGCTTCGAGGTCGTAGCCGGCGAGCCCGCCGTACGTCGGGAACCCCTCGGTGAGGACGAGCCTCGTGCGGCACCGCTTCGCGAGGCCCTCGTCGTTCATCGCGAGGAAGCCGCCGATGTTCGACATCCCGTCCTTCTTCGCGCTCATCGTGCAGCCATCGGCGAGGGCGAACAGCTCGCGCGCAATCGCCAGCGGGGTGTGGGCCGAGTAGCCCGGCTCGCGGGTCTTGATGAACCAGGCGTTCTCGGCGAAGCGGCAGGCATCGATGAAGAGAGGGACTCCGAAACGGTGGCAGACGTCGCGCGCCGCGCGCACGTTGGCCATGCTCACCGGCTGGCCCCCCTCGGAATTGTTGGTGATGGTGATCATCACGAGCGGGACGCGTCCCGGGTTCTCGGCGAGGACGCGCTCGAGCGCCTCGACGTCCATGTTGCCCTTGAACGGATGCGCCGACTGCGGCTCGTGTCCCTCGGGGATGGGGAGATCGAGCGCGACCCCCCCACGGTCGTTGACGTTGGCGCGCGTCGTGTCGAAGTGCGTGTTGTTCGGAACGATTTCACCGGGCTTGATGACCGTGGAGAAGAGGATGTGCTCGGCGGCGCGGCCCTGGTGGGTGGGGATCACGTGGGCGAAGCCGGTGACGTCGCGGACCGCGCGCTCGAACACCGCGTAGGAGCGGCCGCCGGCGTACGACTCGTCGCCCCGCATCATCCCCGACCACTGATTCACCGACATCGCCCCCGTGCCGGAATCGGTGAGCAGGTCGATGAGCACGTCCTCCGCCTGCAGCAGGAAGACGTTGTAGTTGGCCGCGGCGAGCGCGGAGATCCGCTCGTCGCGCGTCGTCTGGCGCAGCGGCTCGACGGTCTTGATGCGGAAGGGCTCGATGATCGTGGTGAAGTGCATGTCGCTCACCTGGAGATGGCCATCGTCAGCGCGCGCTCGGGACGGTCTTCCGTGAACAGGCCGGCGGGGTGCACCGGCTCGAAGCGCGCCTGGAAGAAGCGCAGCCGCTCGGGCTCGTAGGTGAAGCGCAGGCCGGTGACCTGCGCCGCCATCTCGTGCACGGCGATGACGCTCTCCGCCGTGACGTCCATGTGCGCCTGCGTGTAGACGCGGCGCGGGATGGTGAGCCGCACGAGCTCCAGCGCCGGGTACCGGTTCTGTCCAGTGACGGCGTCGCGCCCCGCCGAGACGGTGCCGCGCTCCATCGCGCGGATCCCCGACTCCACGTACAGTGCCGCGGCGAGCGCCTGCGCCGGGTACTCCTCGCGCGGGATGTGGGGGAGCATCGCGGCGGCGTCGAGGAAGACCGCGTGCCCGCCGATCGGACGCACCACCGGGACGCCGGCCTCCATCAACTGCTCGCCAAGGTAATGCACCTGGCCGATGCGGCTGCGGATGTGCTCCTCGCGCACCGATTCCTCGATCCCGATCGCCATCGCCTCGAGGTCGCGGCCGGCGAGGCCGCCGTACGTGTGCAGCCCCTCGAACAGGACGACGAGACTGCGCGCCTCCTCGGCGAGCTTCTCGTCGCGCAGGCCGAGCCAGCCGCCGATGTTGACGAGCGAGTCCTTCTTGCCCGACATCGTTGCGCCGTCGGCGAGCGAGCACATCTCGAAGAGGATGTCGGCGACCAGCTTGCCGCGCTCGGCCGGCTCGCGCTGCTGGATGAACCAGGCATTCTCCACGGCACGCGTGGCATCGAGGATGAGGAGCATCCCGTGCCGGCGGGTGAACTCGCGCACGGCGCGCAGGTTCGCGAGGCTGATCGGCTGCCCGCCCGCCATGTTGACCGTCGCGGCGACGGAGACGTAGGGGATCCGCGCCTCCCCGACACGGCGCGTGAGGGCCTCGAGCTTGTCGAGGTCGACGTCGCCCTTGAACGGATGCTCGGAGTCGGGGTCGTGCGCCTCGTCGATGATGACGTCGTGGAACTGCGCGCCGGCGAGCTCCTGGTGCGCGCGCGTGGTGGTGAAGTACATGTTGCCCGGCACGTGGCTGCCCGGGGTGATCAGCATGCGCGACAGGATGTGCTCGGCGCCTCTCCCCTGGTGCGTCGGGATCAGGTGCGGGAACCCGTAGAAGCGCTGGACCGCCTCCTCGAGATGGTAGAAGTTCCGCGAGCCGGCGTACGCCTCGTCTCCAAGCATCATACCGGCCCACTGGCGGTCGGACATGGCGTTGGTGCCGGAGTCGGTCAGGAGGTCGATGTAGACGTCGTCCGAGCGGAGGAGGAAGGTGTTGTAGCCTGCATCGCGGATGGCCCGCTCGCGCTCGGCGCGACTGGTGATGCGGAGCGGCTCGACGACCTTGATCTTCCAGGGCTCGGCCCAGCTCTGTTGGCGCATGAGATCTCCCGTCCGGCGGGCGGACTGGTTGGGTGGATGTCTCATCTTGCTCCCGGGCGAGGGGAGATGCCGTCGGGAGAGACCCGACCTGTTGTAGGGGAGACTGCCGGAAGGAGGGGGAGGCGGGCCGGGGAGGGATCCCGACGCGCGCTGCGCGCGCGCGGGATGACAGTCGCGGGGCGCGCGGGATGACAGTCGCGCCTCGCTGAGCGCGATAAATGCACCGGGGCGCGCCGTACCTTCACACGCCCTCCGATGACAAAGAAGAAGAACACCCCCGACAAGAAGGCCTCCGCCAAGGCCGCCGCACGCAATACGGCAAGCGCCCCATCCAGGCCTGCCCCCGCGCCGGCCGACGACCCGCTGGCCCGGAAGGCGGCGGATACCGAGGCGCTCGTCGCCGCGGTGCCCTACAACCCCAACAAGCCCGGCGAGATCGGCCGCGAGAACGCCGTCGCCCCGCCCGCGGGCTTCGCCGTGGAGGCCGCATCTCCCGCCGTCGGAGGCAGCACGATCAGCGAGCGCAATGCGTCACCGAAGACCGGCACCGGTGAGGCAGTGCAGGGACAGAATCCCACCACCCGCTCGCTCGATCGCGTCCGCGTCGACAACACCGGCCGCGCCCTGACCACCAACCAGGGCGTGCTGGTGGGCGACAACCAGAACTCGCTCAAGGCGGGGCTGCGCGGCCCGACGCTGCTCGAGGACTTCATTCTCCGCGAGAAGATCACGCACTTCGACCACGAGCGAATCCCCGAGCGGATCGTGCACGCCCGCGGCTCCGCCGCGCACGGCTTCTTCGAATGCTATCGTCCGCTCGCGGAGCACACGCGCGCCGCGCCATTCGCCGAGCAGGGGAAGCGCACGCCGGTGTTCGTGCGGTTCTCCACCGTAGCGGGAGAGCGGGGCTCGGTCGACACCGCGCGCGACGTGCGCGGCTTCGCCGTGAAGTTCTACACCGACGAGGGCAACTGGGACCTGGTGGGCAACAACATCCCGGTCTTCTTCATCCAGGACGCGATGAAGTTCCCCGACCTCGTGCACGCGGTGAAACCCGAGCCGCATCACGCGATGCCGCAGGCCGCCTCGGCCCACGACACCTTCTGGGACTTCATCTCGTTGATGCCGGAGTCCACCCACATGATGATGTGGGCGATGTCGGACCGCGCGATCCCCCGGAGCTACCGCATGATGCAGGGGTTCGGGGTCCACTCCTACCGCCTCGTCAACGACGCGGGCGAATCGGTGTTCGTGAAGTTCCACTGGAAGCCGAAGCAGGGGACGCACTCCCTCGTCTGGGACGAGGCGGCGAAGATCGCCGGCGCCGATGCCGACTTCCATCGTCGCGACCTGTGGGAGGCGATCGAGGCGGGAGAGTATCCCGAGTGGGAGCTGGGGCTGCAGCTCTTCACCGAAGAGCAGGCGGAGTCGTTCAGCTTCGACATCCTCGACGCGACGAAGCTCATCCCGGAGGAGCTGGTCCCCGTGACCCCGGTCGGCCGCATGGTGCTCGACCGCAACCCCGACAACTTCTTCGCCGAGACGGAGCAGGTGGCGTTCTGCACGGCGCACGTCATTCCGGGGATCGACTTCTCGAACGATCCGCTCCTCGCGGGGCGCATCCACTCGTACGTCGACACCCAGATCTCGCGCCTCGGCGGACCGAACTTCCACGAGATTCCGATCAACGCCCCGCTCGCGCCGGTTCACAACAACCAGCGGGACGGGCTGCATCGCCAGGTGATCGCGCGCGGGCGCGTGTCGTACGAGCCCAACTCGCTCGGCGGCGGCTGCCCCTTCCAGGCTGGGGCCGAGGGGTTCGTATCCTTCCCGCAGCCGATTCGGGAGGACAAGCTGCGCGGCAAGCCCGAGAAGTTCGCCGACCACTACACGCAGGCGACGCTGTTCTACAACAGCCAGACCGACTGGGAGAAGCAGCACATCGTCGGCGCGTTCCGGTTCGAGCTCAGCAAGCTCACGGTGCCGGCGATCCGCGAGCGGATGGTCGCGTCGCTGCGGAACGTGGATGAGGATCTCGCGGCACAGGTGGCCGACGGGCTCGGGCTCGATCTGCCGGATCCACTGCCGCGCGTGCTCGAGCGCCCGCGCAAGCCGGAGGTGACGGTGTCGCCGGCGCTGTCGCTCACCGCCCTGCCCGGCGAGACGGGGGTGCGCACGCGGAAGGTCGCGATCCTGGTGGCGCACGGAGTGGAGGGCGAATCGCTCACCGCCATCCACGAGGCGTTGACGCAGGCTGGAGCGGTGCCGCGCTTCGTCGGCCCGCGTCTGGGGAGCTTCGCCACGGCGAGCGGCGACAGGCTCGAGGCCGACGCGTCGATGGAGAACTCGCCGGCCGTGCTGTTCGATGCGCTGGTGCTCCCGGCTGGAAAGAAGGGAGTGAGCGCGCTCGCCGCGGACGGGCTGACGATGGAGTTCATCGTCAACCAGTACCGTCACGGCAAGACGATCCTCGCGCTCGGGGCGTCGAGCGAGCTGCTCGAGCGCGCAGGGATCCCGCCCGCGGCCCATGGGGGGAAGAAGGATGCGGGAGTGCTGCTCTCGTCCGCCGACGATGGAAAGGCGGCGCGGAAGCTGATGAGCGCGATGGCGCTGCACCGCCATCCGGAGCGGGAGAGCGATCCGCCGGTCGTCTGATCTTCGTCGCGGTGGAGTGGCTAGCGGGCCAGGTGCATCAGCGCGCGCACCGAGTACACGGTGACCGCCACTCCACCCGCGGCGAGGAGCACCAGCAGAAGAGCGGCCGCGGCGACCATCAGCCGGCTCGAGCGGCGCGTCTCGCCCGGCCCTGCCAGGTGGCGCTCGATGAGCGCGACGTTCCGCGCGTTCGACTTCCACCCCGCGTCGAACAGGTCGCCCACGACGGGCACCGTTCCGAGCACCGTGTCGAGGGCGACGTTGGCCATCAGGCGCAGCGCCACCGAGCGGGGGACGCCCAGGCGGATGCCGGTGAGGACGATGTAGCCGGAGAGCGCCGCGCCGGCCAGGTCGCCCAGCCCCGGGACGAGCCCGAGCACCGGATCCAGGCCGAAGCTGATGCGCGTGCCGGGGATGCGGAAGGCGGTGTCGAGCGCCCGGGCGAGGAGGCGCGCGCGGGCGAGGCTTCTACCGGCGGCCGGGGTGGCGAGGGGGAGATCCATGCGCCGCGGAATTGCACGTCGCGTTCCGGGCGCAACCGTGACATGGTTAGGGACGCCCGATCCTTGCATGTCACTCCAGACGGCGCGCCTCCGGTGCGCTCGTACCTTTCCCGAGAGGAATCACCATGAAGCACCTGTCTGCCAGACATATCGCGTTCGTGCTCGTGATGGCCACTGCCCCGTCGCTGCTCGCCCAGCAGCCCGCGGCTCCCGCGCCCCGGCCGCGGAATGCGCCGGCCCAGGGGATGCCGACGGCGGGGATGCCCGGCATGGCCGGGATGCACGCCACGCCCGGCATGCCGGCGATGGGGATGATGCAGCACGACATGCCCGCGCTCGCCGGCATGCTGCTGTCGCACACTGGTGAGCTCAAGCTCACCGATCAGCAGGTGACCCGGCTCGCCGCGATAGCCCGCCGCGCCGACGAGCGGCGTCGCGCAATGCGCACGAGCATGGACTCCATGATGAAGTCCCACGCCGGGATGACCCCCGCCGCGATGCACGAGACGATGATGAAGGGTGGCGGCGCGCCGATGGACAAGATGCACGAGCAGGAGCGCGCCGACGTCCGTGATGCGCTCGCCGTGCTCACGGTCGACCAGCTGGCCGACGCGTGGATGATGCGCGGGGCAGGGCCCGCCGCACGGGCGGCCACCGCACCGCGCCCGCGGCGCTGATCCGGTTTCGCTCGAGGGGCGGCGATCGTCTGAATCACGAAGCCGTTCCTCACCCCGCTGCAGATGTACATGACCCGACTCACATGCTGCCTCGCGCTGTCGCTCCTCGCCACGACGAGCCTCGGCGCGCAGGCCGTTCCGCATCGCACGAGCTCCTCGCATCCCGACAGCGCCGGCACAGCGATCGTCGACTCCGCCGACACCGACGAGGAGGGGATCCCGCTGGGGCTGCAGTTCGGCATCGCCAGCGGTGCGCTGCGCTATGACGCCGGCCGCAGCGAGCAGGCGCTCGGCGCCGTCGTCCGGTGGGCGCCGCTCCGCTGGTTGAGCTTCTCCGCCACGCCGACCGGGGTGCACCAGAGCACCCCCGCGATCGGTACTGCCATCTCCGAGAGCCGCAGCGGTCTCGTCGATCTTCCCGTGGACGTGAACGTCTCTCACGGATTCGCCGACCTCCCCTTCGCCCCGACGCTGTCGGCCGGGATCGGGGCGACGCTGCCGGTCGGCGACACCGCAAGCGGCTTCGGTACGGGGAGCGTCGGCTATTCGGTGAGCGCCGGGCTCGGGTTCGCCCCGCTGCCCCAGGTCTGGGTCCACCTCGGCACGGGTCATTCGCTCACCGACTTCTCGGTGCAATCCGCGCTGACTTCCGCCAGCGGTTGGGGCGACGCGAGCGCTGGCGTCTCCGTCACCGACCGGCTCTCGCTGAGCGCGGGGTACAGCAGCGATCTCGGCGCCGTCGATTCCACGATGGGACGATCCACCTCGGTCAACGGCGGGATCGGGTTCGCCATCCGTGGCCCGGTGACCTGGAATGTCAGCGCGAGCCACGGACTGCGCGGCGCGGCGCCCGCCTGGAGCCTCGCGATGGGAATCGGGACGGCGTTCCCGTATCTCTCACACCTCGGCTCGGGCTCGCTCACGGATCTGCTGCAGGAAACCTTCGGTGGTGGCACGCACGGGCTCGGCAATGGCAACGGCGCCGGCAACGGCGTGGGCAACGGCAACTCCGGCGCGACGACGCACGGCAACTCGGCGGGAAAGGGACGCGGCCGCGCCTGAGCCGGGCGGCGCGACGCGCGCTTAGCGCCGCCAGCATCGATGAACAAGGAACGGGCGACACCGCGAGGTGTCGCCCGTTCAGTTTGCGCTAACGTGTGGATGCCGAGCCGCGAGGGCTCGGCCGCGCGTTAGTACGACAGCTTGCAGCCGCCGGTGCCGGCGTTGACCCAGTTCTGCTGCACGAGATACTGCTTGCCGTCGGCGAAGGTCATGTTGTACTTGCCGCCGTTGGCCGCGGTCTGCACGGTGCCCCAGGTCCAGGCGCACTTGTCGGCGTTCTCGTAGCCACGGTTGTCGTACCAGGCGTTCCCCATCGCGTCGGTCGTCGTCTCCTCGATCTCGTGCGCGAGGGTGTTGACCTCCGAGTTGGCGGCGGCGTCGGCGTTCGGCGAGGCGTACTGCGAGGTGCAGCCGCTCACGTACTGCTGGTTGTACGGCATCGCGGCGTAGTAGACGTTGCCCCTCGTCGTGCTGCCGTGCGTGTGATACGCGCAGTACTGCGAGCCGAACCCGCCGCCGAGGTTGATCCCGTTGCCGGAGAAGATCGCGTAGACCGTGTTCGGGTCGTAGGCGATCGCGCCGGCGTTGAGCCCGCACTGGATCAGGGCCACCATGTTCGCGTCGGTCGGGCTGGCCGAGGGCGCGGCGCAGGTGGTGCCGGTGGTCCAGAAGCTCGTGTACTGCACCTGGTTCAGCACGTGGCTGTTCGAGGCGTTGTAGTACGTCGTGTTGATGTTGAAGTACGGGGAGCCACCGAGGTTCCGGAGGAAGGAACCGATGAGCGTGGGATCGGAGCTGCCGCTCCCGGTGCCGCTCGCCTGGCCACTGTAGATGGTCCCCGTCCCCCAGTAGATCGCGACGATCTTGGTGACGGCGGGGCCGGCGATGACGGTGCCGCCATGGAACGAGATGCCGGTGCCGCTGCTGCGTGCGCCCGCGTTCGCGCTGGCGAAGTATTCCTTGGTGCGGAACTCATGGCGCGGGGAGTTGAATTCCGACACGCTCGCCATGGTCGAGGTCGGCGCCGTGAGGCCGCCCGCGGGACTGCTCGTGGGGGAGTCGGAGCAGGCGGCGAGGGCGAGCGCGGCGATGGAGCCGGCGGCGATGCGGCGAACGGCGGGGATGGAACGGGTCATCAGTGGGGTCTCCTGAAGCGTCCGGGCGCGCGCGGCCGGCATGGCCGCTACGCAATGGTGCACGCCACGTCGTCGCGGCGGTCGTGCATCGTCGAACGAGCTTCCCGCTCTCCACAGGCCCCGTCGCCCGGATAGCACCTCGGTCCGCGGGTCGCAAGAAGCGCCGCCGGGACGAGGAGGCAGAGTGTACGACCGACACGCTCGCCCCACCAGATGTTTGCCCACAAAGAAGCACAAAGAAACTACGGCCGAGCTCGCGTTCGCTGGTCTGCTATTCGCGAACCTCCTCTCCCAATGCAAGACTCCCCTCGCGTCACCGGCGCCGCCGTCGTCTACCGGCTCTTCGACATCGGCTACGCAATCGATCTCCAGCTGATCGACACCCTGTTCGTCGCCGAGCGGTCGGCGCGATTCCGCCCGACGCGCGTGGAAGGACAGGCGCTCCAGATCGCCAATCCCCCCGTCTCCCTCTCGCTCGGCACGCGGTCCCTCACCGTCGACGGCATGCAACGCTCGGCCGAGCTCACCGCGCGCCTGTTCGACTTCGGCGTCTGCTCGCTGCAGCTCGAGATCGCGACGGCGGAAGACCAGACATGGGACGACTTCGCCGCCTTCGCGCGGGAGGTGGGCCGGTCCCACGAGGTGACCGCCCTTCTCGCCGCGGAGCTCGAGTCGCTGCGTGCCCGGCTCGCGCCCGCGGTGGAGCGCGCCGGCCTCGCGCCGGTAAGCGAGGAGTACATCGTGTTCCGCGTCTCGCGGCTGCTCGGCGCCGACGGCGCTCCCGCCGATCCCGACGTGCTTCTCACCGACGAGCGGCTCGCCCCACTGCTCCTCGGAGAGCCGCGTCCCCTCGCGCGGGCGGCGCTCCGCGAGCTGCTGCAGCACCGCTTCTCCTACTACGCCGACGACCTCGTCGTCCTCACGTGGGAGAACGCCCTGGTGCTCGAACCCAGCGCGGGCGACCGCGACGTGGAGTACATCCTGGAGTTCGCGAATGCGCAACTGCTGGAGCTCCGGGTGTACGATGCGCTGCTCGATGCCGAGCTGCCGCTCATGTACGATCAGGTGGCCGACGCGCGCCGCCGGCGGCGTCCCCTCCCGACGCGCCGCTTTCAGCACGTCCTCTCCAATCTGCAGACGCGGGTCGCCGACGTCACCGAAACCGTGGAGCGCGCGGAGAATGCGCTGAAGGTCACCGACGACGTCTACCTCGCCCGCGTGTACGGGGCGGCGCTCGGGCTCTTTCGCGCCACGCCATGGCGCCGCGGGATCGAGCGCAAGCTGGAGATCTTCCGCGCCACCTACGCCATGCTCAACGGCGAGGCGCAGGCCGCGCGCGCGGAGCTGCTCGAGATCGCGGTGATCGCGATCATCGTCGTGGAGGTCGTGCTGGGGTTCTTCCACTGACGACGCGGACGAGCGAGAGCATCGCGTGCTCCCGCGTGCGCCGTCCATCTCGAATCAGCCAGCCGGACACAAAGAGTTCACAAAGAACGCCCGTGCTCTCGGGGCATGTCGAGCGGCGGGCGGGATCGGCTCTGGCTCGCGCGTCGGCGCATCGTATGATTGGCTCGCCCGGTCGTGGGCACTGGAACGACTCGCACTTCACTCACCCGATCTCTGGAGATGCACCGATGAACGCCCCACTCCGAATGCTGATGCTGGCCGGCAGCCTGCTCGTGCTCAGCACCGTGACCGCGTCAGCGCAGGCCGGCACCGTCACGTGCAAGGATGGCTCGAAGTCGAAGGCGGGGCAGGGCGCCTGCTCGGGCCACGGCGGCATCGCCCCCGCCGGTGAGACGAAGAAGGAGATGAAGGCCGAGAAGAAGGCGGAGAAGGCCGAGAAGAAGATGGACGAGAAGACGGAGACGAAGGCCGAGAAGAAGACCGAGAAGAAGGCAGAGAAGGCCGCCGCGGTGGACGTGTCGGACAAGGACGCGAAGGGCGCGACCGCGGAGTGCAAGGACCACACGTACTCGCACGCGAAGGCTCGCCAGGGCGCGTGCTCGGGGCACGGTGGCGTCCTGAAGTGG
Organism: Gemmatimonadales bacterium; assembly: GCA_038325515.1. GTDB lineage: Bacteria > Gemmatimonadota > Gemmatimonadetes > Gemmatimonadales > Gemmatimonadaceae > AG11. The sequence continues at coordinate 36,149 of JBBQJC010000001.1, forward strand.
CTGGCCGCGAAGTAGCGATATCGAGGAAGGGACCCGAGAACGAAAAAGCGGGGATGGCGACTTGTCGCCATCCCCGCTTTCTCATTCGAGCCTCGTGCTCGCTACCGGTCGGTCACGGGCAGCGCGCCAGTGCCACCGGGCAGCGCTCCGGATCGGGCGCCGGTGCGCTGAACTGCCCGCCGGGCCCACCGTAGGTGTACAGCGGCCGCACCAGCACCGCGAGCTCGCGCCCGGGGATCGGGAGCTGCACGAACGAATCGGCAGTGAGCGTCTGCCAGCCGCGCGCATCGAAGAAGGCGGTGACGCCGTCCACGCCGAGCAGCTCGATCCGCTTCTCGTATCGCAGCGCGTCCCACAGGCTGCCGCAGGCGCCGCTCGCCTTCCGCGGGACGCATCCGGCCTCGTCGGGCGGGCCGGCGATCGTCACCGGCGGGAGCTGGCCGTTCGCCACGCGCGTCGCGTTGATCAGCGGGAGCGCCTCGGCCGCACGGCCCAGGCGGATGAGCGCCTCGGCCTTGAGCAGGTTCATCTCGGAGACGGTGACCGTCGGCTGCGGCGCCGTGTACCAGGTCGTCCCCGTGCCGTACCGCTTGAAGTAGTAGTGCGAGAAGCGCCACGAGCCACGCGAGATGGCGAAGATGTTGCTCGCGTTGTAGCCGAAGAACGTGCCGGCGGCGGTCGGGCCGGACGCGGCCTGGATGCGACGGTCCTTCGTGCGGATCTGGAAGGCCACGCGGCTCTCGAGCGGCGTCTTCAGGTAGTTGACGTAGCCGTCGGACGAGTCGGCCGGTCCGAGCGTGGCGTAGCTCGGGCGCCCGTAGTCGCTGGGCGGACCGGTGCGCACGCGGGCGACCAGGCGCTTCCAGTCGTCGCGCAGGATGCTGCTGTCACCGGCGACGGGGGAGAAGTCGGTCTGGATTCCCGCGTCGATCCGACGGATCACCTCGGTCCAGTCGACGGCGGCGCGCTCGGCGCGCGTGCGCGGCGTGTAGGCGAGCGTGCGCGCCGCGTACGAGTTGGCGAGGCGGACGAGCTGGTCGCGCGTCATCGCCTGGAAGAGCCAGCCGTCGGGCGGCAGGGTGAAGTTCGGCCCGCGCGCCGCGATGGCGATGGCGGAGTCGAGCTGCGCGATGGCCGCCGCGCTCACCGCCTTGTAGGCGACGAACTTCGGCGACGTGATCGTGTCGACCCTGACATTCTCGTCGACGACGAGCGCGGAATCGAAGTCGGTGGCGAGAGTGGCGTGCGAGATCCCCTGCACGAACTTCGCGACCGCCTTGGCGCGCGAGGTCCCCGCGGCGTCGGTGATCGTCAGGCCGGCGTTGATCGCCGCGAGCGCGTCATTGACCGACGAGATCGTCCGGTACATCCCGTACCAGGGATTCTCGTTGACCTGCGACCGGGCGTTGACCGGGCTGTTGTTCCAGTTCGGGCGCGGAATCGCCGAGGGCTCGAGCTGGCCGAAGTCGGCGAAGCCGGAGGTGATCTCGTCGGCCATCGTGGACATCGCCCACGACGGGTAGTTGCCGTGGCCGGAGGTGGGATAGTAGCTGCGGAACGACGTGGAGACGAAGCTCTCCACGCTCGTCGGCTGCTGCGTCGTGCGCTCGGCGTCAGGCTTGTTCGGGTTCGTGACCTGCAGGTCCTGGCAGGCCACGGCGCCGAGCGCCAGCGCCGACACCAGGGCGATCGTATGCTTCATTCGAATGGTCATGGTCAGAAGTCCAGCTGAACGCTGCCGGTGAACGTGCGGTACCGCGGATAGCCGAAGCTGTCCAGCCGGATCGTGTTGGGGAAATCGGAGTCGTTGACCTCGGGGTCGTAGCCCCGGTAGTTGGTCCACGTGAGCAGGTTGCGGCCGATGATCCCGAGCGACGCGCCGCGCGCGCCGAGCTTCTCGAGGGCGCCGAGCGCGTTCTTCCCCAGCTTGTAGCGGAGCGACATCTCGCGCAGCTTCACGAAGCCGGCCGGCTGCACGAAGTAGCTGGTCGGGCTGTTGGCGGCGTACAGCGACACGTAGTAGTCGGTCGTCTTCTTCAGCTCCTGCGGCTTGCCGATCTGGTCCACGTCCGCGCTGCGGCCGTACTGGTACATGCGCTGGTTGGTCTGGTTGTAGATCGCGCCGCCCTTCACCACGTCGACGAGCCCGTAGAGGCTGAAGCTCTTCCAGGTGACGTTGTTGGAGAAGCCGACGTGGAAGTCGGGAGTCCCCTCGCCGATCTTCACCACCGCGGCGTTGCCGGTGGCGTCCTTCAGCGTGATCGGCATCCCCCAGGCGTAGCTGCTGGTGCCGATCGTCGTGCCGGTGCCCCAGAGCTTCTTGGTCTCACCGTCAGTGAACGCGTTGCCGGCGCCGACCCAGACGAGGAGCCCCTCGTCGTTGCGCTGGAACTCGCTCGCCCGCGCGCCGGCGTCGGCCGGCAACTCGCTGCCGTCGCCGATGAACCTGAAGCCGTACATCGCGCCGAGCGACTCGCCGGCGCAGCGGTAGCCGATGACGTTCGTCTGGAAGCAGGAGCGGTTGAACTCGGTGATCTTGTTGCGCGACCGGTCGGCGACGAGCCCCATCTTCCAGCTCAGCGTCGGACGCCGGATGATGTTCGCCTCGAAGGTCGCCTCGACCGTGTTGCCCTCGACGGTGCCCGCGTTCTGCCACTGGCTCGTGTAGCCGAGCGGCGCGGAGAGCGGGATGAGGAGGAGCTGGTCGACGACGCGGTTGTGTGCGTAGGAGAGCTGGAGCGAGTAGCGGTCCTTGACGATCATGTCCACGCCGAGCTCGGTCTCCGTCGCCTGCTCCGGCTTGAGCGCCCGGTTGCCGAGCGTCACCTTCTGCAGCCCGCCGCCCGCCAGGTAGTCGAAGGTCTCGAACTGGTCGTTGAAGCTCGGCCGCCCGCCCGCGGTGCCCTGCGATGCGCGCAGCTTGAACTCCGTGATCGCCGCCACGGGCCACCACGGCTCCTCGGCCATGCGGTACGCGCCGCTGACGCGGTGATAGACGTTCCAGCGCGACTCCGGTCCGAACAGCGAGCTGCCGTCTCGGCGGACGAGGGCGTCGAGGATGTACTTGCCGCGGAAGTCCATCGCCCCGGTGGCCGCGTAGCCGGTGGAGCGGATGTCCTCGACGAACGAGGTGACCGTGGACTTCGTCGCGTTGTTCAGGCTCGACACGCCAGGCGTGGCGAAGTTGGTGCCGGTCGCGGTCGTCCCCTCGTTCGTCTCGCGCTCGATGAGGGCGCGCAGGGTGGACCGGAGGGTGAAATCGCCGAACTTGCCGAGCAGGTTGGCGCTCGCGGCGGCGTTGAGCGCGTCGGTCAGACCGGAGGTGCGCGTGATCTGGCCGGAGCTGATCGCTCCCGAGCTGCTCTTGAGGCCAGCGTCGAGGAAGTAGTCGTTGCGGCGGTCCGAGCGGTCGTAGCTCACGTTGCTGTCGAAGTTGAGCCACGACAGCGGCGTGTAGCGCGCCTCGAGGCTTCCCTGCGTGCGGTTGCGACGGCGCGTGTTCTGCTCGGTGGACAGGACGTAGAGGGGGTTGCCCTCACGGCCTTCCGGATCGGGCTGGAAGATGTACGGCGTGCCGTCCGGGTCCGGCTGGTGGAGGTCGACGTCCGGCGCCTGATTGATGAGCGCGAAGAAGGTGTTGCCGTTCAGGTTCAGGCGGTTCGACCGGCTGTGGTATCCGCTGAAGGAGAGCTTGAGGTCGTCGCGGAGCTGGTGGTCGAGGTTCAGGCGCAGGTTGTCCTGCGTGAACGTGCCGCTGTTGAGGACGACGCCGCCGTCCTTCGAGTCGTTGAACGACAGCAGCCAGTTCGTGCGGCCGGCATTCTGCGCGACGGTGACGGTGTTCTTGAACGAGGTGCTCGGGTTGAAGAACTCGCTCACCGCATCGAACGTCGGGACCTTGAACGGCGTGTCCTGGAAGCGCGCGTACACCGGCTTGGCGACGCGCTGCGCGCGGGGCACCACGACGCCGGCGGTATTGACGTACTCGCCGTTGGCGTTCGTGAGATAGTAGTGGTACTGCGCGTAGTTCATCTTGCCGCCGAGGGAGTTGGAGCCCACCTCGGAACGCAGGGTGATGTTCGTGACGCCGTTCGCGAGCGAGCTGCCCCGCTTGGTGCGGATCTGGATGACGCCGCTCGATGCGCGCGAGCCGTACAGCGACGCCGCCGCGGCGCCCTTCACCACCTCGACGCTCTCGATGTCCATCGACTCGAGGTCTGCCGACGAGCCGTCGAACGACTGGGTCTGGATCACGCCGTCGACGACGATGAGCGGCGCGGTCGACTTGCTGATGCTCGTCGGGGAGCGCAGGAGGATGTTCGTCCCGCCGCCAGGCTGTCCGCTCGGGGTGACGCTGACGCCGGCGATCTTCCCCTGGATCGTCTCGATCGCGTTCGTCGCGGGGACGGGCGCGTCCTCGGCGTTCACGCGGCCGACGGTGAAGGGGACCCGGGTGCCGCTGGTCGGATCGACGAGGCCGGTGGTCACGATGGCCTCGAGGGAGAGGGCGACGGTCGCGATGCGGATGTCGATGTCGACGGCCCCGTTGGCGGGAACCACCACCGTGGCGCGGCCGACGCGATAGCCGAGGCGCCGGGCCTCGAGGGCGTGGCTGCCGGCCGGCACGGCGCCGATGGTGAAGCGGCCCGCTTCGTTGGTCTGGACGCCGAGGCGGGTGCCGGTCACCAGGACCTGGACTGCGCCGAGCGGGGTGCCGGAGGCGCTGTCACGGACGATGCCCGTGATGCGGCCGGGGGATTGGGCCTGGGCCCGGCCCGAGGGCGCGAGCACGGCGGCGGCCATGGCGAAGGCCAGGACGCGGAACGATCGAAGCATCATTGGTGGGAATGAAGCTGGGGCGGGAAGGTGCGGGCGGCGTACAGCCGGGCCGCGGGGGTGAGACGGGTGTCCGGCTCGATTGAGCTACGCGCGGAGGGGGGGGATCGTTGTGGAGGGGGGTGGGGGATGAACTACCGTACGCGAGTACGCGTACTTCGTAGCGAGACTGGCATACTGGCCCCAGGAATGTGGGCCGCCTTCGGATGCACTGGCGCACCTGACGAGTCATGATGTCGGTGTGCTGATCCTGTCGTGTCTCCTCACGAAGCTATCGGCAGCTCGGGCGGTGCCACCGCTGTGTGCCGCGGATTGGCTCGAGCGAATTGTCGACGCCGGGTGCGGCGGGTCTGGGTACGAGATACTCGTACTCGCGTACGGTAGTCAGAGGACCGAAGGAGACAGTCGCCGCTCGCGGCGAATCGATGACTCCCTGGAGCGAGGAGACTGATACCGAGGGCCACGCACGGCTTCAGTCGCCTGCGAGTCTGGCAACGATCGCGAACCCTCGTAGTCGCGGTCCATGCGCTGACTCGGGACTTTCCGCACGCCGACCGCGGCAACTGATCGCGGGTCAGTTGCGTCGAGCCGCGCTCTCCATCCCGGCGAACATCGCCGAGGGATGTGGAATGATGCGCAATCTCCCCGAGTGAGCTCTCGTCAGGGCGCCTTCACCGGCGCCGATACCTGCGCCGGCGCCGATACCTGCGCCGGCTTCGCCGGCTTCGGCGACGGCAGGCTGACGAGCACTGCCGTGATCGCCAACACCAGTGCCGCGGCCGACAGCTCTCCCATGGAGGACCGCCGGATCGCGTCTGCCGCGCTCTCGCTGCCCAGCGTCGGCCGCACCTTCTTCCAGTTCCAGGCTCCGAGGGCAAAGACCACCGCCACCGCTGCGAGTTTGGCGAGCAGCGCCCACCCGTACGGCGTCGTGAAGAGGGAGCTGAGCGGATTCAGGTGCCGCCACGCGGTGATCAGCCCGGAGAGAACGACGAGCATCCCGCAGCCCAGGGCCAGCGGCGAGAAGCCGTTTACCATCTCCGCGACGATCACTCCGCGGCGCGGGCGTGCCCGCTCGTCGCGGGTCGCCATCGTCAGTCCCACTACGACGAGAATGAGCAGGGTTCCGAGCCAGAGTCCCGCGACGACGCGGTGCACGGGGTTCACGAGGCGCGTCCATTGCCCCGTGAGGAGCGCCGTGAGCGGCGCGAGCACGACGCCGGCCGCCGCGAGGGGCCAGCCGCCACGCAGGTGGGCGGCGGCGATGGCGAGTCCGGCGATGCCCAGCACCATCAGCAGCGCCGTCCCCCCGGTGGCGACGTTCGACGTGAGCAGCCCGCTCACCGTCGTGTGCGCGCGCGCCGCTCCCCGTGGCAGCCCCTGCACGAACAGCCCCGCCTGGACGAGGAAGCCGGCCAGCCCGATGACCGCGGCGCGCGCGCAGGCGTCGCCGAAGAATGCGCGCTCGCCGGACGCGGTGCTCGGGAGGGCCGCACGCTCCGACTTGTCGATCGCTCCGGTCAGCCGGCCGCCGACCGCGGCGTAGCGGAAGCCCACCGCCCCGAGTGCGAGAAACTGCGCGAGGAAGCCGGCCAGCTCGAGCACCGGCTCCTGCCACTGCAGGAGGGGTTCGGCAGCCACTACTTCGCGCCCTGCTTCGCGAGCTGCTGGGCGATGTCGAGGTGCTTCTGGAGCTCCGGAAGCTCCTTCTCGAGCATCCCCTTCACCTGAGCGTTCTTCGCGGCGCCGGCCATCGCCTTGGCGTCCTTGATGTCCTGCTGGTAATCCTCCACCTCGTGGTTGACGAACGCCGTGTCGAAGGCGGCACCCTTCGCGATCCCCTGCAGCCGCTCCATGACGTGCGACGTCGCCAGCACTGTCGTATCCCCCGCCGGCATGTCCGGGGTGATCGCGCTCTTGGTGGCGAGCGCGTGGACCTCCTTCAGCCCCTTGCCATGATCACTCACGAGCGTCGCGGCGTACGACTTCACCGCCGCGCTCGTCGCCTTCCCCTCTGCCAGCGTCGCGATCTCGACCTCGGCAGAATCGCCGGCCGCGGACTTGAAGACGATGTTGGCATCGGAGAACTGCGCCGGCTCGACCGGCGACTGGCTGGCGCCGGCCGGCGCAGCGCCCGACTCGGCAGTAGCAGCCGGCGCCGGCGTCACGGCGGTGGTGTCGGGCCGAGCGTCCCTGTCCTTCGAACAGCCGGCGAGGGTGAGCGCCACGCCGATCAGTGTGAGCCGTGACGCGAAGCGGTGCGGGACGAACGACATGGAATCCTCCAGAGAGTGAGCGAGCGATGCGAGGAGGACGCATTCGCATACTGCACGCCAGCGGACGCGCGGCGCGCTCGGTGATCTGCCGGGGCGGTGCCCTTCAGCGGCGGGAGCCAGCACCACCAGTTTCCCCCACAGTCGGGGAAGGGGGAACGCGGGCGTGCGCTGTGAGAGTCCAGACCTCCTTCGTGCACTGCGCGGCGATACCCGGTGTGACGAGTTCACCGTCGGGCGGCAAACGGTGAACGGCGAGCGCGAATCAGGAACCTCGTTTCAGGCACAACGGGCCAGACGCCGCGCACGACCGGCCGAGGGCCGCGAACAGCCGGAGACCTGACACGTATCGCGGGCCAGGCGACACGTTCCGGCGGACAGGCGACAGTTTCCGGCGGACAGGCGACGGGTTCCGGCGAGCAGGCGACACCAACCGCGGGACAGACGACACCAACCGCCGCTCGGACGACACATACCGCCGGGCAGACGATACGAGCTGCAGGACCGTGAATCGGACCGAGACAGGACGCTCGAGAACCGAGAACGGCCCGACAACCGCCGTGAACCGGAACAAGAAACCCGACCCCCGATAGCCGATAACCGAAAACCGAAAACCGCTTTCAGAACACGAACATCCCGATCGCCGCGGCGAACATCACGACCGCGGTCACGCCGACCGCCACCCGGGCGAGACGCGAGCTCGGCTGGCCCTGCATCAGCGTCGCGTCGGACGCGGCGATCAGAATGCCGACGAGAAGGAAGGGCGCGAGCACGCCGTTGATCACCGCCGTCCAGTAGAGCGCCGCCACCGCGTTCACCCGGGCGAAGTCCATCCCGATGCCGAGTCCCACCGAGCAGGCGAACACGGCGTAGAACGCCGGCGCGCGGTCGTACCGTTCGTCGATCCCCTGCCGCCAGCCGAAGATCTCGGCGAAGGCATACGCGCCGGATCCGGCCAGCGTCGGGATCGCGAGCGCGCCGGTGCCGAGCAGGCCGATCGTGTAGAGCAGCGAGGCGAAGCGCCCCGCCAGCGGCTCGAGCGCCTCCGCCACCTCGCGCGACGTCTCCGGCTTCGTCATTCCGGCGCGGTGCAGGGTGAGCGCGGTGGCGAGGATGATGAAGAACATCGCCGCGTTGGAAAAGAAGGTCCCGATGCCGATGTCCAGCTGCCGCGTGCGCAGCTCGTATGCGTCGGCACCGATGCGGTCGGCGATGCGCCGCCGCCCGAGCCCCTTCTCCTCCTCCACTTCCTGCGACGCCTGCCAGAAGAAGAGGTACGGAGAGATCGTCGTGCCGAGGATGGCGACGAGTGTCGCCCAGGCGCCGCCGAGCTTCGGGATGCGCGGCACCACCGTGTCGTGCGCGACGACCGACCAGTCGGGACCGACGTACAGTGCGGTGATCACGTACGCCACGAGGACGAGTGCCAGCCACTTGAGCGTCTCGGCGATCGTGGCATAGCGGAGATGGATGGTGGCGAGCGCGATGCCGACGCCGAGCAGCACGACCCAGATGTGCGAATTGATGCCGGTGAGCAGCTCGGCCGCGTCGGCCATGCCGGTCAGGTCGGCGCCGACGTTGATCGTGTTGGCGACGAAGAGCGCGATCGCCGCGACCAGGAGCACCGGGCGAGGGAACTTGTGCCGCAGCGCCCCCGCGATGCCCCGCCCGGTCACCATCCCGATGCGCGCGCACATCGTCTGCACGGCGATCATCAGGGGCCAGGTGAACAGCGCGGTCCAGAGGAGCCCCGTCCCGAACTGCGCTCCGGCGACGGAGTACGTCGCGATCCCCGACGGATCGTCATCCGCGGCGCCGGTGACGATGCCGGGGCCCAGGCTCTTCCAGAAGGCGCGGGCCCCGGCCGGATGCGGAACGGGCCGCGGGCCGGCCCGCCGGTTCGCCGCGCGCTTGTCGGGGGGGAGTGGTGGCACGGCTCCAATGTGGGGCGTGGTTCCGCGGCAGGAAAGCCGGAAGGCCCGGCGCGAGGTCGAGCGAGTTGCGGGCATTCCGGCGACGACGTGCATCGCGAGAACGACAGAGGGGCACACCGGCGTCGAGCCGGCGTGCCCCTCTGCGTCACGCTACCCCATTCGGGATCCGGCGACTGGCAGGCCGGCTTCAGCCTCCCGCCAGCCCGGTGCCCCCCGGCCTCATGCTGCCGCGATCACCCGGCGCGTGTAGTCGGAGAGCGCTACCGCATCAGCGCTCGACAGACGCCCCGCCGCGCGAGCCGCCTCGATCCGGTTCAGGATCTGCTCGAGCTGGTTCGTCGCCGCGCGGGTGTTCCCCTTGGCGAGCTCCTTGGCCGCGATGTCGATCTTGTTCAGGATCCACTTCGCGTCACCGTCATCCATCCTGCCGGCCTGCGCGAGCGCCGACACCATCGACTGGAGCTGCGACACGCCGGCGCCCGCCGACAGCACCGTCACCTGCGCGGAGCTCGTGCCAGTGCCGCCGTCCGCATCCGACACCTTCACCACGACGGTCTGGGTCCCCACCGTCGTGAAGGCGTGCTGCAGCGCGAAGCTGCCGCCGCTCAGCGCCAGCGCGCTCGTGCCGGAGCCGTCGCCGAAGTTGACGGTCGCCGAAAAGACGTCGGCGGTGCCCGGATCGGTGAAGGTCCCGGACGCCGAGTACGACTCGCCGCGCAGGATCGTCGCGTTCGGCAGGGCGCTCACCGACGGAGCGACGTTCGCCACCGACACCGTCGCGATCTGCGTTCCCGACGCATGCTCGGCGTCGGACTCGGAGATCACCACGCGCACCGTGTAGCTGCCGTTCTGTGCGTAGCTGTGGCTGAGCGTGAAGCTCTTGCCGACGAGCGTCAGCGGCTGCACGCCCGAGGCGTCGCCGTAGTCCACCGTCGCCGTCCAGCTCTCGTCGCCAGGATCGGCGAACGAGCCGCTCGCGGAGTAGCTGCCTCCTTCGCTGATCTGCGCACCGGCGAAGGTACCGACCACCGGGGGAACGTTGAGCACCGTCACCGTCGCACTGCTCGTGCCGGAGAGCAGGTCGGCATCTGTCTCGGCGACGCGCACCGTGACCGTGTACGACCCCTTTTTCGTGTAAAGGTGGTTGAGCGTGAAGCTCTTGTCGGCGGCGAGGGCGACCGGCTGCGCACCGCTCCCGTCGCCGTAGTCGACGACACCGGTCCAGCTCTCGCTGCCCGGATCGGCGAACGAGCCGCTCGCGGAGTACGTGCCTCCCTCGTCGATCGAGCCGCCGGCGATGGCGCTCACCGCCGGGGCCACGTCCTGGATCGCGATCGTCGCGCGGCTCGTGTCGGCTGCGCCGGACGGATCGCTCGCGACGAGCTGCAGGGCGTAGCTGCCGCCACGCGGGAAGGTGTAGCTCAACGCCGCGCCGGCGCCCACCGGCGTGCCGTTCACGCTCCAGGCGTAGCTGAGCGCGTCGTGGTCGGGATCGCTCGAGGTGCCCGCGTCGAACGAGAGCGCCGTGCCCTCGGCGCCGCCCGACAGGCCGCCGCCGGCGATGCGCGCGGTCGGCGCGCAGTTCCGCACTTCCACGCGGCACTCCACGGAGTCGGCCAGCAGCGCGAGGTAGTCGTAGCCCGTCGCCTGCTGGATCTTGTCGACCGTCGTCAGGTACTTCTCGAACGGGTCACCGATGATGCCGGTGACGTTCGGCATGTCGACGGCGAGCACGGTCGAGTTGGCCGGCAGCGTGCCGTCCGCGTTGATTCCGGTGCCCGCCGGCGTGATGACGGCGATCTTCCACGTGGAGTTCGGGATTGCGATCTTGCCGAGGTTGAGGATCGTGCCGAGCCCTGCGCCGCCGTTGCCGAAGATGCCGCCGGCGATGATGTACGCCTCGCGTCCTCCCGCCACTGAATCGCGCAACGCGTTCTCGAGCCGCTCCCACGGGCCCGCGTTCATGTCGTGCGTCTGCGGCAGGAAGTTCGTGAGGAAGAAGGTCGTGTTGTTGTCCGCCTCGCTCGACGTCCAGTCGGCCGAGGGCGCCATGTGGCCGCGATCGTAGGTGTTGCCGCTCACCCAGTCCGCCGTGGTGTACGCGGTGATGCCGCGCCGCGTGAGGGCGGTGTCGGCGCTGTAGCAGGTGCCCGGGCAGCGGCCGTTCGAGCCGACGTGCGTGGCGTCGAGGTTCCAGCTCACCCAGTTCGCGCCGCCGCGGGCCGGGTTGTAGCTGACGGTGTACTGGTCGCGCGCGATGATGATGTCGTTGCTCTGGTCGGCGTCCAGCGGCTCGCCGAACTCCTCGTTGTGGCCGAGGCGCACGCCGGTGGTGCCGGCGGCGAGGTAGATCGTGATCGGGCGCGAGCCGAAGCTTCCGTCCGGCGCGGTGGCGATCAGGTTGGCGGTGCCGAGGCCCATGCCGGTGACGATGCCGTGCTGATCGACCGTGATGATCGCCGGGTTCGAGGTGGACCAGACGACAGAGGTGATCGTGGTCCCCGACGCGTCGGTGCCGCCGAAGAAGAACTGCGTCTGCATCGCGTAGGCGAGCGACGTCTTGCCCGTCGTGATCGTGACGTTGGCCGCCGAGGTGACGGTGACCGCCGAGGTGCCCTTGGTGCCGTTCGCCGAGGTCGCGGTAATCGTCGCGCTGCCGATGGCCTTGCCGGTGACGAGACCGTTCGCGTCGACGGTGGCGATGGCCGGATCCGAGCTGTCCCAGGCGTACGTCGTGGTCGCGGCGACGCCATTCGCGTCGGCTGCGGCGGCAGTGAGCTGCACGGTCTTGCCCGCCTTCACCGACGGCGTGGCCGGCGTGACGGTGACCGTCGCGACCGGGGCCGGCAGCGGTACGGAGATGCTCTTCGTCGCCGTCTTGGTGATGCCGTTGGCCACGCCGGTCACCGTGAGGGTGACCGGCGTCGCGCTCGCGGCGACGCCGGTGACATTGCCCGTGTTGTCCACCGTCGCGACGGCCGGGTCGCTCGAGGCCCAGGTGATGACGATCGGCGTGACGGTGAGGTTGGCAGCGTCCTGGCCGGTCGCGGTGAACTGCGTCGTGGCGCCGGGGGTGACGGTGGCGGCGCCGCCGGTGACGGCGATGTGGTCGAGCGGCCCCGCGGTGATGACGCCACCCCCCGCGCTCCCGCTGTTGCGCGGCGTCGGTGCGGCGATGGAGAAGTCGGTGCTGTTCTCGCCGGCGTCGGTCGTGCCGCCACCCTTGCGGATGGCCGCCGTCGCGTTGGCGGGAGCGCCGGTGGGCGCGTTCCCCTCGAAGCAGTTCGCCGTGCTGCCGAAGCCGACGAAGTCCACGACATTCGACGGGAAGGGACAGCCGGTCGTCGCGGCGAGCGCCGCCGTGCTGCTGACGAGGGCGACCTTGCCCGCCGTCGCGCTCATCGAGCTGGTGCCGGTGGCGTCCGGGGTGGGGAGCGCGACGGTGCCGCCAGCGCCCGTCGCCTCCTGGACCAGATAGTAGTGGCCGGAGGCGATCGTCCCGGTGAGATTGGTCACCTGCCAGGTCGTGCCGGTCGCGCTGGCGTACTGCACCGACCAGCCGGCGAGCGACACGTCGTTGGGGCTCGCGTTGTAGAGCTCGACGAAGTCGCTCTTGTACGTCGCGCCGGCGTTGCCGCCGCCGCCGTACACCTGGCTGATCACGACGCCGGACGCGGAAGGCTGCGCTACCGCATGGGCGACGGCGCCGAGGCCGCGCGACGGGCCGACGATCTGATCGACACCGGCGGTGCAGGCGCCGGCGATGAGCAGGACGGCGAGCCACACTGCTGGCCGGCGACGGCCAGGAGACTTGAGCGACATCATTTTATCGGGGCATGGGGGAGGGTACTTCGCAGGGATGGCGGACGCAGCAGCATCGCGCCATCCACGTGCACTCGGCGCCACGAAACTAAGGTTTTATGGCCTGCGGCGACAGAGTGGATTTGTACCAGATCGGCAGAGAAAAGCTCACGAGCTCGGCAGCACGTGAGACGGAGTGAGACGTTTGACGTCCAGGTGACGAGCAAGTTGACGGAGTGGTGCGCAACCGCAGCCGTGCGCGGACTAATTGACCAGTGCTCCTGCGATTGGGCGGCAACTGGCGCGGAGTGGAATAGGTAGGTAGTAGGTGGGCAACTTCAGTTCGGAAGCCGCGCGTCGGCGCGCGCGCGCACGTTCATGCGGACCCCGCCTCAGCGAGCGCTTCATCGCATCCTGTCCAACCTCCCCGTCGCGCCATATGTTTCGCCTCCCCGCGACACCATCCTCCCTATGACCTCGCTGCTCCCAATCCTCGCCTTCCTGGCCGGCGCCATCCTCGCCGCCGCGGCCACGGCGATCGTCCACCGCAAGCTCCGCGACGCCCTGCTCGGCCAGGCGGTCTCGGAGGTCTCGGCGACGGCGAGCGCCCGCCAGGCCGAGCTCGCGGCCCAGCTCGAGGGCGCCGAGCGGCGCCGCGCCGACGTCGTCGAGCAGCTCAACGCCGCCATCGAGACGCTCGCCCGGCGCGACGGCGAGCTGCGCGACGCGCGCGCCGACATCACCAGGCTCAAGACGGAGGAGGCGACCTTCCGGGCGCGCCTCGAGGAGCTCACCAACTCGCAGGCCCAGCTCAAGGACTCCTTCGCCGCGCTCTCCACCGACGCGCTCAAGAGCAACAACGAACAGTTCCTCCAGCTCGCGCGCACGGAGCTCGAGCGCATCCGCCTCTCCGCGCAGGCCGAGCTCACCGAGAAGGAAACGGCGATCCAGAGCCTCGTCACCCCCATCCGCGAAGGGCTCGAGCGCTACGACAGGAAGCTCCACGACATCGAGCTCGCGCGCGCCGAATCGTTCGCCAGCCTGACCGAGCGGCTCGAGCTGATGTCCGCGGCGAGCGACCTGCTCAAGGGGGAGACGGCCAACCTCGCGAAGGCGATGCGCAGCTCGAACGTCCGCGGCGCCTGGGGCGAGCTGCAGCTCAAGCGCGCCGTCGAGCTGGCCGGCATGCTCGAGCACTGCGACTTTTCCACGCAGCACTCGGTCGACGGCGACGACGGGAAGCTCCGCCCCGACATGATCGTGCGGCTTCCCGGCGACAAGACGATCGTCGTCGACGCCAAGACACCGGCCACCGCGGTGCTCGAGGCAGTCAACTGCGCGGACGACGTGCGCCGCAGGCAGCTCTGCCTCGAGCACGTGGTCGCCGTCAAGAAGCACATCGAGGCGCTGAGCCGGAAGGCGTACTGGGAGCAGTTCGACAATGCGCCGGAGTTCGTCGTCCTCTTCCTGCCGAGCGAGGCGTTCTTCAGCGTCGCGCTCGAGGTGGACCCGGCGCTGTTCGAGCACTCGTTCGAGCAGAAGGTGATCATCGCCACCCCGACGACGCTCGTCGCCCTGCTCAAGGCGGTGGCGTTCGGCTGGCGGCAGGAGGCGATCGCCCGCAACGCGCAGGAGATCAGCGACCTGGGGCGCGAGATGTTCGAGCGCATCCGGTCGCTGGCCGAGCACTTCGACAGCGTCGGCGCCCACCTCGGCAAGTCGGTGCACGCGTACAACAGAGCGGTGGGCTCGCTGGAGAAGCGCGTCCTCCCGCAGGCGCGCCGCTTCCAGCAGCTCGGCGTCGGCTCCACGAAGGAGATGACGGAGCTCAACGCGCTCGACGTCGCGCCGCTCTCGCTGAGTGCACCGGAGCTGCTGCTGCCGTCCCTCGCGGTTCCGGAGCTCGAGGCGTGAGCGAGCCGTCGGCGCTCCTCTCGTCGCTGGAGTCGCTCGACTGCGCGCACCCGCTCGCGCGGAAGCGGCTCGTCGGACCGGATATGAGCTTCGGCCGCGAGCTGCTCCTCACTCTCGCGCGCCGCACGAACGGGTGGATCGGCTGGGAGGCGACGAACCTGCGCGAGATCGCGAAGGAGCTCGCCTTCCTGCCGCTCGCCGAGTCGGGGGTGCGCGCCGCCGACGACGTCACCGTGGACGCGCTCGTGGGGCGCGCCCTCGAGCGCGCCATCTCGGCGCGCGCGGTGAGCGCGGGCTTCGCCGCGCTGGCGCCGGGGCTCGGCTTCCGCCGCGCGCTGCTCGACTCGCTCCTCGAGCTGCGCACCGCGGGGGTGTCGGTGGACGAGCTCCGCGCCGCCGCCCTGCCGGGATCGCCGGCGCACGACCTTCCCGCCGTGCTCGCCGAATACGAGCGGCTCCTCGCCGAGTCGAAGCTGGCCGACGCGCCGGCGCTGTTCCGCGTCGCCGTCGAGGCGTTCGAGCACGAGGCGCCATTTCTCCTCGACGGCGTCATCGCCCTCGTTCCCTCTCGCCCGCCGCGCGGGCTGCCGGGCAGACTGCACGAGCTGCTCGTGGCGCGGGGCGCGGTGGCGCTGGCGGTGGACGAGGTGGACGCGGACCGCGTGCTGCATCCGGCGACCACCGCCGACTTCTTCGCCGCCGCTACGCCAACCGACGAGCTGCGCGAGCTGGGGCGCCGAGTCATCGCGGAAGGGCTGCGCTGGGACGACGTGGAGATCGTGACGACCGATGCCGACACATATGGCATCGCCTTCGATGCCCTCTTCCAGCGGATCGGAGTGGACGTCACGATGCTGCAGGGGATCCCGCTCGCCCGCACCCGCGCCGGCCGTGCGCTGCACCGCTGGCTGGAATGGCTGAGCGACGGCCTCTCGGCCGACACCCTCCGGCAGGCGCTGGAGGCGGGAGAGCTCGCGTCGGTGGCGAGCGACGTCTCCTCCGCGGAGCTGGCCCGCGAGCTGCGATCGCTGAAGATCGGCTGGGGGCGCGCGCGCTTCGACGCCGCGCTGGCCACCCTCGCGAGCGGGGCGTACCTGAAGTCGGTGACGCCGCGCGAGGACGAGAGCGACGACGAGCACGCCGAACGCCGCGCCGCGCGAGAGCGCACGGGGGGCGCGCTCGCGGTCTTCCTGCAGAAGCTCCTCGCCGAGACGCCGCGCGTGCCAGCGCGCGGAGATCAGACGCGGGTCACGTCGTCGAGCGCCGAGCTCGCGAAGGCGACGCTCGGCTTCCTCGAGCTGTTCCGAGCCGAGGACGGCGCGGAGATGCAGACCGTCGAGCGGCTGCGCGACCGTTTGCGGTTGGTCGCCGGTCTGCCCGCCGCCGAGGAGAGCTTCTCGAGCGTGCTCGCCGCGCTGCGGGAGGCGCTCGCCGACCTGCGCGCCTGGCCATCCGTGGCCGGGGGGCGGCGGCTGCGCAGCTCGTCGGGGGGGATGCCCCACCTCACGACGCTGTCACACGCCGGAACGACGGGACGCAGGCGAGTCTTCGTCGTCGGCTTCGACGCGGAGCGCACGTCGGGCTCCGGCCGGCAGGACCCGATCCTCCCCGATGCGATCCGCCGCCAGCTCGGCGCGGGACGGCTCGTCACTTCGAGTGACCGCCGCGACGAGACGGCGCTCGCCGTCGCGTCGGCACTGGCGGCGCTGCGCGGCCGCGTCACGATCTCCTGGGCCACGAGCGGCACCCTCGACGGGCGCGAGGCGGGCCCGTCGCCGCTGCTGCTGGAGGCCTGGCGGCAGATGAAGGGCTCCGCGAGCCTGTCGTACGACGATCTCCGCGCCGCGCTGGCGCCGCCGGTGTCGGCCGTCCCCGCGCGCGACGAGAGCGGCGCGCTGGCCGGCGTCGTGCCGCTCGACGCGCGCGACGTGTGGCTCGACGCCCTGGCGGACGGGCCGCTGCTGCTCGACGGCGCGCAGCAGGTGCGCGACGCGTATCCGGTGCTCGCGGCGGGGCTCGACGCGCACGGCATCGCGCAGGGGAACGAGCTCACCGAGCACCACGGACTCGTGCCGCACGCCGCGGCGGCGCTCGATCCGACGAGCCGTCCCGATCGCGAGATCTCCCCGTCGTCGCTCGAGACGCTCGGGAAGTGCCCGCTCGCCTGGTTCTATCACTACGGGCTCTCGCTGCGCGCGTCCGAGGATCCCGAGTACGACGAGGAGCGCTGGCTCGACCCGATGCAGCGCGGCTCGCTGCTGCACGAAGTGTTCGAGGCGTTCACGCGCGAGCTTCAGGGCCGGCAGGCCGAGCTGCGCTCGGAGGGGGCGCGCCGGCGGATCGGCGAGCTCGCCAGCGAGATCGTCGCGCGGTGGCGCACTGACGTGCCGCCGCCGAGCGAGACCGTCTTCGAGCTCGAGCGCGGCGAGATCATGCAGTCCGCCTATGCCTTCCTGCAGATGGAACGCGATCAGCTCTCCTCGAGCGTGGACGGGGGAGGGCGCTGGCACGACTTCGAGGTGGGGTTCGGACGGGGACGCGCGCCGGGCCGGTACGAGCTGGCCGATGGGCGCACGATCCTCACGCACGGCCGTGCCGATCGCGTGGACGAGATGCCCGGCGGGACGCTCCGCGTCGTCGATTACAAGACGGGGAGCTCGACGGCGTACGCGCGCAGCGCGAAGCGCGCCCCGTTCAACGGCGGCCGCCAGCTCCAGCCCGCGCTCTATCATTCGGCAATCGAGGCGCTCTCGGGGCGTCCGGTGTCGAGCTTCGAGTATCGCTTTCCCACGGAGCGCGGCGGCAACGAGATAGTCTCGTACGCCGGGGCGGAGCTGGCCGGAGCTCGCAGTATCATCGGCTCCCTTCTCGCGCACGTCAGCACCGGCGAGTTCGTCGCCACCACCGACGCCGCGGATTGCGGCTTCTGCGACTACCAGCCGATCTGCCGCGCGGGTCGCGGCCGCTTCGCCACCACGTCGCCGCGCGCCGAGTGGGCGAAGCGCAACGCGCCCCTGCTGCCGCAGTACGCCAGCATGCTCGAGCGCCGCGGCGCCGCGCCGGCGGGTGACGACGCATGACGCGGCACGCGCCCGGCGACCAGGCGGCACGCGACAGGATCCGCACCGACCTGCGCACGAACATGCTCGTCGAAGCGGGCGCGGGCTCGGGAAAGACGACGTCGCTCGTGGAGCGGATGCTCGAGCACGTGAGCACCGGCACGCCGGTGGAGCGACTGGCGGCGGTGACCTTCACGCGCAAGGCGGCGAACGAGCTGCGCGAGCGCTTCCAGATCCGCCTCGAGCGCGCCGTCCGCGAAGCGCCGGACGAAGGGGAGCGCGAGCGCTTCTCGCGCGCCCTGCGCGAGCTCGACCGCGCCTTCCTCGGCACGATCCACGCCTTCTGCGGACGATTGCTGCGCGAGCGGCCCCTGGAGATCGGGCTCGACCCCAGCTTCCAGGAGGTGACCGAGGAGGCGTGGGACGAGCTCAAGCTCGGCTTCTGGCACCGCTGGGTGGATCGGACGCGGCGGCTCGACGATGAGGGGCTCGCCGCCCTCGCCGCCCTCGGGATCGAGCCGGCGATGCTCCGCGAGGGATTCGAGGCGGTGATGACCTACCCCGACGTCGACTTCCCGGTGGGGAGCTCGTCGAAGCCGGACACGTCGTCGTGCCGGCGGGAGCTCGAGAGGCTCATGGCCGCCGCCCGTCTCGCGATGCCGGCGGCGGAGCCGGGCGACGGATGGGACGACCTGATGAAGCTCGTGCGCCGCATGGAGCTCAAGCGCAGCCTCGGCCGCTTCGACGACATCGCCGGATTCTGCGACGCCCTGGAGTCGATCTCGGCGTCGCACTGCAAGGTGGTGCAGAAGCGCTGGAGCGACACGAAGGAAGGAAAGGCGGGGGCGAAGGCACTTGGCGAATCCTTCGCCGTACTGCTCGACGGGCCCGTCGCTGACGTGCTGCGCTGCTGGCGCGAGCACCGCTATCCACTCGTGATGAAGGTGCTGCGGCGCGCCGCCGCCGACTTCGCGCGCGAGCGCCACGCCACCGGCCAGCTCGGCTTCGAGGATCTGCTCCTCCTCACCGCGCGGCTGCTGCGCGAGCATCCGGCGGTGCGCGACGAGCTGGGCGCGCGCTATGCGCACCTGCTCGTCGACGAGTTCCAGGACACCGATCCGATCCAGGCGGAGGTCTGCTTCCTCCTCTCGTCCAACGCGAGCGAGGGGAACGACTGGCGTGCGGTGACGCCGCGCCCCGGCAGCCTGTTCGTCGTGGGCGACCCGAAGCAGAGCATCTTCCGCTTCCGCCGAGCCGACATCCAGATCTACGAGCTCGTGAAGGGGCGGATGGCGTCATTCGGAGCGGTGCTGCCGCTCACCGCGAACTTCCGCTCGGTCAGCGCGATCGAGGCCGTCGTCAACGAGCACTTCTCCAGTGTCTTTCCCGCCGAGGCGACGGCGGAGCAGGCGCCCTTCCGGCCGATGGAGACGAGGCAGGAGCCCGAGGGGAGCGATGGCGTGTTCCGCTACGCGGTGCGGCCGGCGGGGCGAAGCAACGAGGAGCTGCTGGGGCTCGACGCGGCGATGGTGGCGTCGATGATCGCCGCGCGTGTCGCAACGGGGGAGAAGCGGCCGGGCGACTTCATGGTCATCACGCACGTGAAGGCACACATCGAGCGCTACGCGCGCGCCCTCGCCGAGCGCAACGTCCCCGTCGCCACGACCGGAGCCAAGCTGCCGCAGGAGCACGAGCTGCGCGAGCTGCTCGTGGTGCTGCGCGCGCTCGCCGATCCGGAGAACCCCATCGCCGTGGTCGCCGCGCTCGAGGGACTCTTCTTCGGCGTGAGCCCGGCGGCGCTCTGGACCGCGTCGCGGCGCGGCATCCGGTTCGGGCTCACGCATCCGCCTTCCGACGACGCCGACGCCGCGGCACGCGCGCTCGGCCAGCTCCACGCATGGTGGAGCGGCTCGCAGCGCCAACCGGCTGACGTGCTGCTCGACCGGATCCTCGACGAGAGCGGCCTGCTCCCCCACGCCGCCGCGCAGCCGCTCGGCGAGGGGCGGGCCGGCGCCCTGCTGCATCTGGTCGAGTCGCTGCGCGCCGCGTCGGTGGATGGCGCGAGCGGGCTCCCCGACGCGATGCAGCGCATCGAGCGCCTGCTCGCCGCCGACGCCGCCGACACGCCGCTGCGGCCGGGGCGCACGGACGCCGTTCGCGTGATGAACCTGCACAAGGCGAAGGGGCTCGAGGCCGACGTCGTCGTGCTCGCCGCGCCGACCGACCGCGCCGAGTTCGAGCCGTCGGTGCACGTGTCGCGCGGCGATGGCGGTGTCGCGACAGGGGGAATGTGCATCGGCTACACCGATGCCCGGGGGACGCGCATCCTGGCGCATCCGCCGCGGTGGGCCGAGATGCAGGAGACGGAGCGCCGGTTCCAGGAGGCGGAGAAGGCAAGGCTGCTCTACGTCGCCGCGACGCGCGCGAAGCGGGAGATGTGGGTGGCGCAGGGCGAGGTGCCGCTCAAGGCAGGTCCCCGGCCTGACGATTCGATGTGGCGCCCGCTCGCGCCGGCGCTGCTCGAGCATTCGGTGCGGCGCGAGATCGCCGTCGCGCCGGCGCCTGGCCGGCGGCGGCTCGAGCGCGCGGCGTCGCTCGTCCTCGCGGACTCGGCGGATGCGGCGCGGCGCGTGCGCGAGGCGCAGAAGGCATCGATGAAGCGAGTCGCGGTCAGCGAGCGCGCGAAGGATCGTGACGACGACGACGTCATCCCGATCGCCCGCGGCGCGACGCGCGGGCGAGGCTCGGCGTGGGGACGCGCGGTACATCGCTCGCTCGAGGCGCTCGGCCGCGGGCGCACCGGCGCCTCGCTGCACGCCTACGTGCGCGCGGTGTCCGCAGACGAGGCGCTCGACGCAGAGGAAGCCGAGGAGCTCATCCCGCTGATCGAGCGCACCGCGGCGTCGGCGGCGTGGAAGAAGCTGATGGCAGCGGGAGGGGGGCGCGTCAGCCTCGAGCTCAAGCTGATGCGCCGCACGATGGAGCAGGAGGTCGAGACGATCACCGAGGGGGTCGTCGACGCGGCGGCGCTCGGCCCCGACGGCTGGCAGGTCGTGGACTGGAAGACCGACGACGTGGACGAAGCCCTGTGGAGCAGCCGGCAGGCCGGCTACTCGAAGCAGGTGGAGGCGTACGTGGAGATGCTCGTATCGCTGTCGGGAAAGCCGGCGCAGGGATCGGTGGAGCGGGTAGTGCCGTAGCGTCGCTACGGCTCACGGCGGCGCCGGCTTGCGGCTCTTCCAGTACGTCCAGAGCGCGGCGATGACGGCGATCAGCCCCCCGCCCAGCACCCAGCCCCACACGGCGCGCGTCGCGTCCACCGCCGGATCCTTCAGGTTCACCTGGACCCTGACGCTGAGCGTGACTGGCGAGAAATCGTGGACGATCGTGTCCGCCCCGGTGACGGTCTCCGACGTGACGACGGCGGTGAGCCTTCTCGCGCCGAGGTGGAGGGGGCGCACCGAATAGACCCAGTGGGCGCCGTCCTCCTCCACCCACTGCAGCCCGCGCGTGGAATCGCCGAGGATGGCGAAGTCGGGAGCGATCAGCCGCGCTCGCATGCGGCGGGTGACGTGCACCGGTTTGTGCGACTCGGTATCTCCCGGCTCCACCGGCCCCAGCGCGCCCGGGCCACCGCGCACGACGTCGATCTTCACCTCGTACGGGGCGCCGAGCCGCATCGTGTCGGGCGCCATGATGCGCGCGGTTCCCTCGCTCTTGACCGAGTCGGTCACTGGCGCGGGGGGCGGGCCGGCGAAGACGACTGGGGGGCGGCGGCTCGTGTCGGTCTCGGGGAAGCCGTGGCCCTTGGCCGTGCTGTCCACCGTCGTCGCCGTGTCGGGCGACGCGCCCACCGGCGCGGGCGACTTGTTCGTGTCGGTGAACACGACGGACGTCGCGGAGTCGGGGAGCTGCTTCTCCAGCTTCGCCGTACAGCCGGCGGCGCCCAGCACGAACACGACGGCTGCAGCGAGCAACGACCGGTCCAGACGCACCATGGGGCACCTCCTCGCCGCGACGGCGGAGGTCGAGAAGCAGCAACAGTACGCTCCGCCGGGGCTCGCCGCGAGTGAACAAACGAAGCGGACCGTTGAGATATCTCCACGTTCGTTGCGCGCCGATCTGACCGTTGTATGTTCGTCCGCCGAGCAGGCCGGATTCAGACGACATTCCGATGCGCCGATGACGGCGGTCCCTCCGCGCCCCGCTCGCCTGAGCCACATGCAGCCAGGCGGCATCATGCAGACTGTCAACTTCGATCCCGCGGGCGGACCGATCGTCGTGCGGGTGGAGTGCGTGCCCAACCGCAACGGCTCCTACAAGGTGCTGCTGTGGGAGGCGGGGAAGAACCAGGTCGTGAAGGAGTACGCCGGCAACTTCATCAACGCCGACGACGACGCCTTCACCCTCGACCCTCCAGACAGCGCGCACGACGGGCGGCTTGTCGAAGCGCTGGTCGTCGTCGCGATCCCCTCCGGCGTGGGACCGAGCGACGTGACGCTGTCGGTGCTGCAGAAGGGCCTGGTGTTGGGCGGCGACACCGCCATCGTCGCCCCGGGCTCACCCGCACAGATGGTGGATCTCTACGTCAAGCTGGTGAAGCGATGAGCGCGCGCCGGCGGTTCGGCGTGCTCGCGATGCTGGCGCTCTCGGCACCCTGGGGAGCCAGCGGTGCGCAGATCGTCCGGGCCGAGGGGTTGAGCCCCTTCGTGAAGGACTACAAGGTCGACTTCGCGATCCCAGACGCGCCGGCGTTCAAACTGCTCGACGTGGACCAGAGCGCCATCCTCCGGCCGCAGACGGCGCGGGACCTCGTCATGGCGCTCGACGGCTTCCGCGGCTCGGGAAACAGCTTCGTCGTGCCGCGGCAGCTCGGCGTCGAGTTCTCGCCGGGTCTGCTGGTGGGCGGCGGACAGCTGACGATCGCCAGCTACGACGCGCGGAAGTACCTGTACTCCACCCGCTTCTCGGGCGCCACGAGCCGCGACTCGCTGAACCGCGGGCAGATGGCGGCGGGGGTCCGCTTCTCCTTCGTCGACGAGCAGGACATCCGCAGCAAGGGCGGGGGAGGGAGCGACACCGCGGTCACGCGTCTCACGCAGCGGGTGCTCGATGTCTACGTCGCAGCGCGCCGGCGGGCCGGTCCTCCGCCCGCGCCCATCGCGCTCGACCAGGCGGAGACGGCGCTGGTGAAGGCAGTGAGCGATTCCATCCGGCAGTACTGGGCGGAGAGGTACTGGAACGCGAACGCGCTGGAGGTGGCGTTCGGCGGCCGCGCGCGGAGCGCCGACTCGCTGGGGCACGACCCCAGGCTCGACGAGGCGGCGTTCTGGCTCACCTACGCCAATGGGCTCCAGGGATGGGGCCAGCTCCTGCTCGGCGCCAGGCTCGGCTCGTCGCGCGACTCGAGCGGGAGCTTCCACGCGGCGAACGCCTTCTCGGCGCGGATGTACGTCGGCTCGAACGCGCTCAAGGCGTTCGTCGAGGGACAGCAGTCACTCTCGACAGGCTCCGTGGCGCAGTGGCTGGCCAACAGCGGCGTCGAGCTTCGCGTGCCGAACGTGGGATGGATCGACGCGAGCGCGGGGTACGCGTCGAATCCGGATGGGGGGAGGGCCAAGCTGATCTCGTCGTTCACCTTCAAGGCCGCGGTGCCGGGAATGTGAGCTGCTGTCGGAGCGCGCCGGCCATCTTCCACCGAGACTTCATCGAGAGGAAGGGTCGCTCCAGGGCGACCCAGCTGACCGCCGCGAGCGCCATGGTCACGCTCGAACCCGCGACGAAGACGAGCCACGGCGCGAGGCCGCGCGCCGCGAGCCACATCACGACGGGGAGATGGATCACGTAGATCCCGTAGCTGCGCGTTCCCAGCCAGGCGAGCCAGCGTGCGCCCAGCAGGCGTGACCCCCGTCCGGCGGGCGACGACACGAGCAGCAGGAGCCCGCTCGCCGCGAACCCGGCGATGGCCGGGTACCGCAGCAGATAGCCGATCTGCTTCGTCGGCGCGTAGAGGTGCAGCAACCCGAAGAGGGTGCCGCAGGTGGTGAGCCAGATCATGCTGCCGCGCCTGTGGCGCGCCAGACCGCCGGACTCGCGGGCGAGCAGCGCCACGAGCGCGCCGGCCAGCAGGCCGTCCATGCGCGTGAGGGTGAGGTTCTCGTACACGTGGCCGATCTGCGGAGGAAGGTGCAGCAGCACGATCGCCAGGCGCGCCAGCGGCGCAACTGCCAACAGCGACTTCAGCACCCTCCCGAGGCGCGCGCGCGGCGTGGCGAGAATGAGCCATGGCCAGACGAGATAGAACTGCTCCTCGACGGCGAGGCTCCAGAAGTGTCCCGCCATCCACGCGGTGCGCGAGCGGAAGCCGAGCCAACCGTTGGAGAGGAAGCCCCAGTACCAGACCTGCTCGCCGAATGGCACGCTCGGCGTCAGCCCGAGCGCCGGTGCAAGGAGAAACAGGGCGGCGAGAAATGCCCAGGCGAGCGGGACGATCCGCAGCACCCGGCGCATGTAGAAGGGCTTGCCATAGCCTTCCCACCCTCCGATCGCCGCGGGCTTCGCGTCGAGCAGGATCCCGGTGATGAGGAATCCCGAGAGCACGAAGAAGATGTCCACGCCGATCCATCCCCAACTCGCGAGTCCCGCGTGCAGCGCGACGACGGCGAGCACCGCGACGCCGCGGACGCCGTCGAGGGCGGCGAGCCGGTGGGATGGAGAGACGGTGTGGACGTCGGCGGACATCGCGATGCGGCGAGGGCGAGGTGTCGGGAGCGCGGTGCTTCCCTCCGAGGACGCCCGGCCGGCGCCGGATGCAACCCTCCTCCGCGCCGTGCCGGCGAGGATTAGCTTTCGCCATGCCCACCGCGCTCACGACGTCTCCCGTTCCTGGCGGGCGCTGATGTTCCTCTACGACGTCGACAAGGCGGCCGGCCGCACGAACGTCTATGTGGGAGGCCTGACGACCGGCGCCGAGATTCTTGCCGGCATCCGGACGGTCTTGGCCGATCCCTCGTTCGATCCGGCCAACCCCATCCTCGTCGACCTGCGCCCCCTCGAGCGCACCCCCTCCATCGCCGAGCTGCGCGACATCGCCATCGCCGTCCGCACGGGGGGCAGTGTGACGGGTGCGCGCCGAGCCATCGTGACCGACAGCGCGGTCTTTCAGTCGATGGTCGAGCTGTTCATCACGCTCTCGGCTGGAGTGCTCTCGGAGTACCGCGTCTTCCGCTCGGTGCCGGAGGCCGACGCGTGGCTCCGCCTCCCGACGCCCCCGTAGCCCGCGAGTTGCAGAGCATGGGTCCCATGGACCTCCAGACCACGTCGCGTGGCCCCGTCCGTCGCGTCCTCGTCGTGGACGACGACGACGAGAGCCGCAACTTCTTCGTCGGACACCTTCGCCTTGCCAACTACGAGGTGGCGGAGGCGACCGGCGCGATGCAGGCGATGCGCCTGGTGCTGACGTACAAGCCGCACGCCATGGTGCTCGACCTCGTCCTGCCGGACGGCGACGGGATCGAGGTGGTGGGCGCGATGCGCGCGATCGCCACGACCAACCGGATCTGCGTGGTGGCGGTGACCGGCAGCGCATCGTCGGCGCGGATCGTCGAGCCCGAATCGTTCGGGGCGCGCACCATCCTCGTCAAGCCCGTCGGGGCCGCGACGCTGCTCGACGAGATCGCCCAGTGCTTCCCCGACGGCTGCGACGCGACGCGGGACGATCTGCCCGTCACCGGTCGGCAGCGGGCGAGCGGCCCGGTCGACCTGGCGTAGGTCGTCGCTCGATTGCGCGCGTGGCGACACGCGCTATTGCTCCGCATCCCCGACCCATGCATACTGTCGCGCTGCACGGCGAGGCGGTGTCCATGTTCGGAGGCTGAGCGATGTCACGAACCGCAGTGATCGTGGTGCACGGCGTCGGCAGCCCGCCACGAAACGATACCGCGCGGGCCGTCGCCGACCTGCTCGTGGGCAGCGTGCGCGATGCCGGGGGGCACGCACCCTACCGGCAGTTCGAGGAGCACTGTCTCACCATCCCCACCGAGCCGGTGCGCGGAACGGGGGGCGGCGCGGAGCAGAAGATGGGCTTCGCGATCGGGGCCCGCGACCGCACGACGTTCGTGCACCATCCGCCCGATCTGCCCCCTGACGTGGCGTTCATGACCGGGCAGCTCGCCGGCTACCAGAGCGCGCACGAGCCGTACGACACCGTGGAGCTCGTGGGGACGCGCTCCCCGGCGGGCGAGCCGGCCTCGCACGTGCACGTCTTCGAGATGTACTGGGCCGATCTCTCACGCCTGGGCACGGGCTTCGGGCGCGTGTTCGGCGCCGTCTTCCAGCTCATCCAGCACGTCAGTCACCTCGGACGCAAGGCGCTCGACGTCGCGCGCGAAGTCGCCGCGTCGAAGTCGGCCGAGGAGCAGCGGGCCTGGCGGTGGTACGCCGAGGTGCACGCCAGGGCGGTGCGGCAGTTCACGATCTGGGTGCCGGTGAGCACGCTCCTCATGCTGGCCTTCCTGCCCCTGTTCATCCCCGCAGCGGTGGCGCCGGGCTGGCGGCTGACGGTGGGGCTGCTCGCCGCCGGCCTGCTCCTGCTCGTCGCGGCAGGGATGGGCTTCTTCGAGCTTGCCAGGAGCCCGCGCGCCGCGAGCTGGTTCGTGGCGTTCATGCTCGTGCTGGTGGCGGCGGGGATCGCGATGCACCGGATGCTCCCGGGCGACCACCCGCTCGGCACGATTCTCCTCGCCGGCGCGCTCGCCGCGGCGACCTCCGGCGCATTCCTGTCGATCCTCCACGGCTACGCGCAGACGCGCGCCGGCGCCTTCGGCCGCGGCGTGCTGCTCCTCCTGCTCGTCCTCGACGCCACGACGATGTCGGCGCTGCGCCATATGCCGCACGCGATCGATCTGGCCGAGCGGATCCGGCAGTTCGCGTTCATGGGGGTGCAATGGGGGTTCCTGGCGCTGATGCTGTCGTGGATGGTTCTCTGGCTGATGGCGATCGCGTCGTACACGGTGTGGGGGCTGATGGTGCGTCCCGCGGCACGCGCCGCGGGAGGGAACGAGTTCTCGCGCGCGCGGCGGGCTGCCTGGACGGCGAGCGTGACCCTCACCCTCTCCGCCTTCTCCTTCACCTTCCTGGCGCTCGTCAGCTACGGCGCCATCGTCCACCTCGCCGAGAAGGGTCGCGGCGTCGCCGACATCTTCCCGCAGGTGGCGCAGGGCGCCGCGCCCCCGCGCGTCACCTCGTTCGTCGTGCCCGACAGCTTCCAGTGCCCGGCGACCGTGCCGTACGACGGAGGCGCATGCAGCGTCCACTTCTTTCGCGAGATGATCGCCGAAGGGGGCACCTCCGGGCTCCTGATGATCCTGATGGGAGGCGCGCTGGCGCTGCTGCTCGTCTCCTGGTTCGTCGCGCTCATCGCCGTCTCCAGCGTGCGCACCCTCGAGCCGGAGGACAGCGTGCCGCTGGGCAACTGGATGACGTCCGGATTCTTCTGGCTGCGCGTGTCTGGGGTGGCGTTCACGATGCTGAGCGTCGGCGGCCTGCTCGTCGGTGCGGTGGCCGACGTGATGCGCGGCGCGGGGCATCAGCTCGGCGGGCTGAGTGGCTACTTCGACGTCGACACCACCAAGGACATCCTCGACCGTCTCGCCATCGTGCTGCTCGCGTCGGCCACCACCCTGGCGGCGGCGAAGGCGCGGCTCAACGCGCTCAGCAGCAAGGCACGCCCCGCGGTGGGAATCGTGCTGGACGTCGACAACTACCTGCGCGAGTCGCCGTACGCGGCCACGCCGCGAGCGCGCATCGCCGAGCGGTACACCTCGCTGCTGCGCCACGTGGCGGGACGGGTGGAGGAGGGGAAGCCCTGCTTCGACCGGATCGTCATCGTCGCGCACAGCCAGGGGACGGTGATCACGGCGGACCTGCTGCGCTTCATGCGCGTGGCAGGCCGCGACGCGCGCCTGATCGACGGGCGCTTCAGTCTCGTCACGATGGGCTGCCCGCTGCGCCAGCTCTACGCCACGAACTTCCCGCACCTCTATGGCTGGGTGGATGCCTCGGCCAACGGAAGCGCCGTCGCCGACGACGATGCCACGGCGACGGCCACGCTCGGCGCACCGGCAGGCGCGGCGCCGGCCGACGCGGGCGACCTGAGCTCGCCGAGCCCGTCGCCCCTCTGGCTCGGCGTCACCGAGTGGGTGAACCTCTTCACGACGGGCGACTACGTGGGACGGACCCTCTGGCGCGGCGAGAATCCCCGCACGTGGGAGCGGCAGACCATCGGCGCTCCATCCACCGGCCCGCGACGCCGCGAGCGCTGCCTCGGGGCGGGGACGCACACGCGGTACTGGACGAGCGGCGACGTTGCCGAGGAGCTGGATCGGTTGATCGGAGCGCCACTCGCGGGTCCGCCGCCGGGGGCGGGGGCGGGGGCGGGGGCGGCAACAAAGGCGGGGAACTGAGGCACGTTTGAAGTGAGACGTTGGAGGTGAGAGGTCGTGCGGCGGGTCCCGTCCGCCGCGCCACGCCGCCACCTCTCACCTCGAACCTCTCACGCCGTCTTCGGATGTTGCGCCCCCCTCGCCTTCAGCGCACCTTCCCCTGATCCCCGGGCATCCCGCCCGCCGGATCGATCCGAGCCCGCCTGCGCCATGTCCGAGAACAGAATCACCGGCAGCTTCGCTCCCGTGAGCGACCAACAGCGGCGCGACACCGAGGAGCGCCCGATGCTGGCCGGCGTGCCCGTGCGCGAGGACGACATCGAGTCGGTGAAGGGGCTTCGGTTCATCGCCTATCTCTTCAGGGGCATGGCGATGCTGCTCCTCCTGCTGATGATCCTGCAGGTGATGAGCGGCCTCTCCGGCGCCGTCGAGGCATCGCCGGGCGTGGTGTTCGCCGAGGCCGTGCGGCTCGTGATCTTCGCGGGCCTGCTCTGGGGCGCGGGCGATCTCGCGGTGCTCTGGGTGAAGTCGCACTATGACATCCGCGCCTCGCGCATCCTCCTCGCGCGCCTGGAGTTCATGATGCGCCAGCAGGGCGAGGCCAACCAGGCGCGGCTCCCGACGGACGAGGGCGCGGCCGGTGACAGCGAGCCCTAGCCTCCCGGCCACGGTACGCGAGACGGCGCGCCTCGGCGGGATCGTCGCGTTCGTCGTCTGCCTGCAGGCCACCTTGTACGGAGCGGCCTTGCCCCTCGACACACGAAGCCTGCTGCAGGTGGCCAATCCGCTCGCCGGCAAGCGGCTCTACGTCGATCCTAACTCGCCGGCGCAGCGGCAGGCCGAGACGCTGCGCCGTTCGCGCCCGCAGGACGCCGCGCTCGTCGCCGAGATCGCCAGCCGCCCCGTGGCGAAATGGATGGGGGGGTGGGTAACCGACATCGCGCGCGAGGTGGACAACGCGGTGGCGACCATCACGCGCACCGGCGCCGTCCCGGTGTTCGTCGCATACAACATCCCCGGGCGCGACTGCGGGCTCTACTCGGCCGGCGGCGCGAACGGGAGCGACGCCTACCGTGAGTGGATCAAGCGGTTCGCCGGAGGGATCCGCCGGCGGCTGACCATCGTGATCCTCGAGCCCGACGCCCTCTCGGGGATGGACTGCCTGACCCCCGCCCTGCAGCGCGAGCGGCTCGCCCTCCTCTCGTTCGCCGTGACGGTGCTCGACGAGCAGCGCGCCGGCGTCTACATCGACGCGGGGAACGCCCGCTGGAAGAGCGCCGAGGTGATGGCCGAGCGGCTGCGGCAGGCGAACATCGCGCAGGCGAGCGGCTTCTCGCTCAACGTGTCGAACTACCTGCCCGACTCCGTCAACATCGCCTACGGCGAGCGCGTCTCGAGGCTGCTCGGCGGCAAGCACTTCATCATCGACACGAGCCGCAACGGGCTCGGTACCGCCACCGACTGGTGCAACCCGCGCGGCCAGGCGCTCGGCGTGGTTCCCACGACGAACACCGGGCACCCGCTCATCGACGCCTTCCTCTGGGTGAAGCAGCCGGGCGAGTCGGACGGGACGTGCAAGGGCGGCCCGAAGGCGGGAAGCTGGTGGACGGAGATGGCGGTGGAGCTGAGCCGGGCCGCCTCGACGCTCGCCCGCACGATCTCCAAGGACTGAGAGAGGCGGGCCCCCGCTCCCGCGGGGGCCCCGCCGCTCACGTTCTCGGCGCGCCGGCCTTCAAGCGCGCCGCGACCTTCTCCGCCGCGTCCAGCACCCGCAGCACGTTCCCGTTGCTCAGCTTCGCGAGGTCCGCGTCGCTCCAGCCGCGCCGCGCGAGCTCGGCGAAGAGGGCGGGGAAGGTGGAGACGTCCTCCAGCCCCACGACGTTCTCGGTGATCCCGTCGAAGTCGCTGCCGATGCCAACGTGGTCGACGCCGGCGATCCTGCGCACGTGCTCGATCTGATCGGCGACGTCGGCAATCGTCGCCTTCGGCCGCGGATGCGAGGCCAGCCAGAGCTTGTACTGCGCACGTACCGCGGTGGTGTCGCCCGGATGCGAGCGGCGCGCGTCGGCAACCATCGTCTGCAGCGCCTCGTCGTGCGCCTGGATCGCCGGGGAGACGAAGGACGTGACGAACGGCACCATCACGACGCCGCCGTTCTTCGGCATGCGCGCCAGGATCGAATCCGGGACGTTGCGCGGTGTGTTGACGAGCGCGCGCGCGCCGGAGTGCGAGAAGATCACCGGCGCCTGCGTCACGTCGAGCGCGGCGCTCATCGTCCCGGGCGAGACGTGCGCGAGATCCACGAGCATCCCGAGCCGGTTCATCTCGCGCACCACGTCCTTGCCGAACGGGGTCAGTCCGCCATGCTTCGCGCTGTCGAGCGCCGCATCGGCCCAGTCGAGGGTCACGTTGTGCGTCAGCGTCATGTAGCGCGCGCCGAGGTCGTAGTACTGCCGCAGCACGGCGAGCGAGTTCTCGATCGCGTGTCCCCCCTCGATGCCGAGCAGCGACGCGACCTTCCCGTTGCGCATGCTCGCGCGCGCGCCGGCGGCGGTGGTCGTCCACTGCAGCTCCGGATACTTCGCGATGACACGCCGCGCGATGTCGAACTGCTCGATCTGCACGCGGGCGTAGCCGGGGGTGCTCGTCACCTTTCCGTTGGGCTTGTAGGTCCCGTCGCTCGCCTCGCCGGGGATGTAGATGGACCAGAACTGCGCGCCGAGGTGCCCCTTCTTCATGCGCGGGAGGTCGGTCATTCCCGGCGTGTGCTTGTGCAGGTCATAGGCGTCCACGTCGCGCGGCGCGACGGAATCCTCGCGGATCCGCCAGGGAAGGTCGTTGTGGCCGTCGAACACCGGAGAGGCCCGGAGCACGCGCTCGGCGCGCGCGACGTCCTTCGCGGAGGGAACCGGTGACTGGGCCTGCGCGGACGCGAGGGCGAATGCGGCGGGAAGGAGCAGAAGGGCTGGGCGCATGGGAGCTGGAACGTGGGCTGGGACGGTGACGGCGCCCCGACCGCGCGCCGGATCGTCGACGCGTGTGGAATCCGGAAATCTGGCGGCTCTCCCGCCCGTCCGTCAGGCCGCCGCCGAAACCCGCGCGGGCACCATCGCGGTCAGCTGTCGCCCCATGTCAGCACGACCTTCCCGAACGTCTCGTTCCCCTCCATCCGCTCGTGCGCCTCGCGCACCTCGGCAAACCGGAACACCGAGTCGATCACCGGCTTGAGCCGTCCCGACACGAACGAAGGGAGCACGCGATCGGAAAAGTCCCGCGCGAGGGCGATCTTCTCCTCGAGCGGCCGGGCGCGCAGGACGGTGCCGCGGATGCTCAGGCGCTTGGCCACCACCTGGCCGAGGTCGATCTCGGCGCGCGCCCCGGCAGTCAGCCCGACGACGATCAGCCGGCCGCGCGGAGCGAGCACCTCGAGATTGCCGGCGAGGTAGCTCCCGCCGACGAGATCCAGCACCGCATGCACCCCCTTGCCTCCGGTGTGGGCGAGCACCGCGGCGGGCCAATCGCCGGCCGCCGCATTCACGCCGAATCCCATGCCAAGCGTGCGCGCCCGCTCGAGCTTGCCCTCCGACCTCGACGTCCCGATGCTCTCCGCGCCGGCGAGCGCCGCGAGCTGGATCGCCGCCGTGCCTACGCCGCTTCCCGCCGCGTGCACCAGCAGCCGCTCTCCCATGCGCAGGCCGAGCTGAAGGAAAAGGGCGTCGTATGCGGTGAGGAACACCTCCGGAATGGCGGCGGCCTCCTCCCACCCGAGCGCTGCCGGCACGGCGATGGCCTCGCGCTCGTGCAGGACGACGTACTCCGCGTGCGCTCCCCCTCCCACGAGCCCCATCACGCGGTCGCTCACCGCCCAGAGGACCGACCCCTTGCCGAGCGTCTCGACCTCGCCCGCGAATTCGATCCCGCCGATGTCCGGCGGCGAACCGGAAGGCGCGGGGTAGTGTCCCCGTCGCTGCAGCAGGTCGGCCCGGTTGAGCGCCGAGGCGAGAACGCGCACGCGAATCTGACCAGGTCCCGGCACGGGGTTCGGACGGTCCTGCTCCTCGAGCACCTCGGGGCCGCCGGCCGCGGTGAGCACAATCGCTTTCATGATCGGTTCAGGGTTCGTGATGGAGTGCTCGCGGCCAGTTGCCGCGCCCGCCCCCACGCATGATACTGGACTCCACATGCTGATTCCTCTTCTCGCCCTCGTGCTCGGGGGGACCTCCGCGCCGGCGGCACCGCGCCACCCCCGACTCGAGGATTCCACGACCTTCATCCGGATCAACCAGGCCGGCTACCTGCCGGACGCCCCCAAGGTCGCCATCGCCTGCTCGCTCGATCGGGTGCGGATCGGCACCTTCGTCGTGGTGGACGAGCGGGGGCGCACTGTCTTCGGGCCGCGGCGCGCCAGCGAGGCACCAGGATTCGGCCCCTGTGTCGTCACGCACCGGCTCGACTTCACTCCCCTCGCGCGGCGAGGCCGCTATCGCGTCGTCGCCGCAGGGGTGCAGTCCCGCGACATCCGCATCGGGAGCGACGTCTACGACGGCGCGGCCGATTCGCTCCTCTACTACATGCGCCAGCAGCGCTCGGGATGGAACCCTCTCGCGCGCGATTCGGTGCACCGGTTCGACGGCATCATCGTCGACTCGCCGCGCGCCGGCGAGCACGTGCCGGTGAGCGGTGGGTGGGCCGACGCCTCCGACTACCTGCAGTACGTGACGACCTCGGCCAACGCCACGTACGTGATGCTCGCCGCGTATCGCGATCATCCGCACGCCTTCGCCGACCGGTTCGACGCGCGCGGCGTGGCCGGCGCCAACGGCATCGCCGACGTCCTGGACGAGGCGCGGCACGGCCTCGAATGGCTGGTGCGCATGTTCCCCGACGACTCGACGATGTTCAACCAGCTCGCCGACGACCGCGACCACGCGTACTTCGACCTGCCGTGGAACGACTCGTCCGACTACGGCTGGGGGAAGGGGAAGGCGCGCCCCGTCTACCCCTGCACGGGGCGGCCGCAGGGACTGCTCGGGCACGAGAACCGCTCGACCGGGCTCGCCTCCACAGCGGGGAAGTACGCGTCCGCCTTCGCGCTCGCGTCGAGCCTGTACGCCGCCCGCGACACCGCCTTTGCCCGCCTCCTGCGCCACAAGGCGGAGGCGGCGTACCGGCTGGGCCGCGCGAGCCCCGGCGTCTGCCAGACCGCGCCGGGCAGTGCGCCCTACTTCTATGAAGAGGACAACTGGGCCGACGACATGGAGCTCGGCGCGGCGCAGCTCTCCGCTCTCACGCGCGATCGCACGCTGCTGGCGCAGGCGGAGGAGTACGCCGCGCGGGAGCCGGTGACGCCGTGGATGGGCGCCGACACGGCGAACCACTATCAGTGGTATCCCTGGCACAACAACGGGCACTACGAAGTCTGGCGCACCGCGGCCGCGCCCCGTGATGCGGCGACGCGGCGGCGGATGGCCGGATACTACCGGCGCGGCCTCGACGCTGTCGCGCGGCGCGGCGACAACGGCTTCCGCATCGGCGTCCCCTTCATCTGGTGCTCCAACAACCTCATCGCTTCGTATGCGACGCAGGCGATGCTCTATCGGCGCATGACGGGAAGCCAGCGCTACCGGCAGTACGAGCAGGCGGCCCTCGACTGGCTGCTCGGGACGAATCCGTGGGGAGTGTCGATGGTGATCGGGTATCCGCACGATGGCGTCACCGCCCGGGATCCGCACTCCGCCGTCGCCGCGAAGCTCGGGACGGACAAGCTGCTCGGCGGGCTGCTGGACGGTCCCGTGTACCGGAGCATCTTCGAGCACCTGAAGGGGATCTCCCTCCACCATGCCGACCGCTACGCGCGCTTCAACACGGGCCGGATGGTGTATCACGACGACATCGGCGACTACTCCACCAACGAGCCGATCATGGACGGCACGGCGAACATGACCTACCTGCTGGCAGGAGAGGCGACGGAGAGCGGGAGGATCACGTCACGCCCTCCGCGCTAAACCTCGGCGCGGTTCTTCTCCAGGATCGCGACGGCGATGAGCAGGAAGGCCACGAGCCTGACGACGTAGAACCAGAACGATCCGGTCTCCGTCCCCTGCGTGATCGTCAGCGCCATCCGCTGGACCACGAGCAGCCCGAACGATGCGGCGAACCAGGCGAAGAGGCGGTCGCGCGTCTGCCGCCAGAACTTGAGGAAGAAGAGCGCCGCCACGGCGTAGCCGGCGGTCAGCAGCCCCGACACGAACATCGAGATGTGTCCGAGGTCGTTCATGCGTCGGACTCCCAGACGAGGCCATAGAGCAGCATCGCGATGCCGAGCAACGAGGGGAGGCTGCGCACGACCGAGAGATCCTGCTCGGGGAGGACGCGCACGTCGATGACGAGCAGGAAGTTGTTGAGCGCGAAGCAGGCGAAGCAGAGGCTGCTCCACTTCAGCAGCCGTACGCCGCTGCGGCGAAAGCCGCGATAGAGGAGCACGGAGCAGCCGAGGCTCGTCAGGGCGCACAGCAGATAGACGAAGAGTCCCATCGTCATGTCTCCGACTTGCGGATGCGGAATGCGTCGGCGAACGACCTGGCCGCGGAGGGCGGACGTTCGTAGATGGCGCGCACGAGGGTCACCGGCTTCGTGTTGTACATGTCCGCGAGCTGGTCCACCACCGCGAGCTCGCCGGGGCCGGACGCGAACTGGAAGCCGCCGGTGCCGGAGGCGATGAGCCATGCCGCGACCAGGTCGGCCAGCACGATGGCCGCGACCACGGGAGTGACACGGGCCAGCTCGGCGAGCGAGGCGGCGGTGAACTGACGCTCCGGCGCCGAGTGCAGGGCCAGCAGGATCGCGACATGGTCCATCGATGCCAGGTGCTTGTGGACGAGGCTCAGCACCTCGTCGGGCAGCTCTCCCCTGCTCATGCCGTGACCCGCGGCGCGCGCCGGCGGACCGCCGGCGCGGCGGGCTCGTCCTCGAACAGCATCGTCGCCGCGCCGTCAGCCACCCCCATCTCGGCAATCAGCGTGGTGAGCGCAGTGGAGAGCTGCCGGAGCCGCAGGGCCGGCATCGCCTCGAGCCCGCCGATGAGCAGCGACGTGGGAGCGGGAGGGGCGCGCCGGACGATGGCGCGGCCGCGCGCGGTCAACGCCACTTCGGCGCGCCGGCGGTCCCGCTGCGACTGGCGCCGCACGAGGAGCCCGCGCTCGCCGAGGCGGTCCACCACCGCCGAGACCGACGACCGGTCGGTCATCGTGCGCTCCGCCAGCTCGTTCAACGAGAGCGGGACACCGTCGGCGAGCGCGGAGAGCACGAACAGCTGCGCCGCGGTGAGTCCCGACGCGGACTGCACCTCGCGCGCGGAGAGGCGCAGCGCGCGGAGGATGCGCCGGAACGCGTCGATCGACGTGGCTACGGCGGCGTGGTCGCGCGAGGGATCGCTCCGGCTCTGGTCCGGCGGAGGGGAGGTGGTGGGCACGGTGGGCAGGATTGCATGGGAGACCCCCCAATATACGCGGGGGGCGCAGGGTGCAAAGATGCACGCGGACCGCGCGAGGGGAATGGCCGACGGGCATTCCGGGCGCCGGCTCCGTCTCATCCCCCGCCCGGCCCGCCAAGCGACGGACTGGTCAGTACTTCCCCCTATGGCGTCCCCGCCCCTTTCGCCATATAGTCGGACGAGCACCTCAGTACGCAGGCGATCCAGTCGACCTACATTCACGACTGCGAGGACGCAAATGTCAACAGGCATCCCCCCGCGCGGCCCGGACGATCTGGCCACTCCGGCGCGCGGCACGCTGGCCGACGAGAGCGCGCTGCGCGCCGTCTTCCTGGCCGAGTACCCCACCATCGCCGCCGAAGCGCGCAAGGAGCTCGGCGAGCAGGCTCTCGCGTTGAGTCCCAAGGTCGTGGAAGGGGCGTTCGTCAGAGCCTGGGACGCGAGGACCAGGCTTGAGACCATGGAGCAGCTCCACCAGTTCCTGCTGCAGGACGTCCATCATGCCGCCGCTCGCGCACTCAGTCGCCGGGCGGCGGCACAGCGTTTCGCGGGCCACGAGCCCCACGCGACGCACGCGCACGCCACCGACGTGGTGGACATCGAGCAGTCCTGGATGCACATCCAGCACGCGCTGCACGGCGAAGCGCACAGCCCGCAGGCGCTGGCCGAGGAGGCGGCGGTCTCGCGACACCAGGCGGCGGAGCACATCGCCGGCATCACCAACGACAAGTCGCTCCGGCTCGCGCTGATGATCGGCATTCCCGCGGCGATCATCGTGACGGGGCTCGTCCTCGTGATGAACCACGCCGGAATGGACTCTCGCATCGTCAACGCGCTCAACGCCCCCGACGTCCGGCTCGTCACCTCGCAGACGGCGCAGATCGGCACCTTCAGCCTTTCCGATGGGAGCAAGGTGCGTCTCGCCCCCGAGTCCAAGCTCACCATCCCCGCGGCGTACGGCGCGGAGATGCGGGCGGTCAAGCTCGAAGGCTCGGCGTCCATCGAGGTCGCCAAGGGCCAGCCGCAGGACTTCCAGCTTCGCGCCGGCACCGCGGTCGTCGTCGCCAAGGGAACGACCTTCACGGTCCGTGCCTACCCGGGCGATGGGGGGGTGACGGTCACGGTGACAGACGGAGCGGTCGAGGTCCGCGACGCCAAGGAGTCGCATCCGCTCGCGGCGGGCGCGGCGATGTTCGTGCCGGACGGGGGGGCGGCACGAGCGGCGACCCCGGCCGAGCGCGATGCCGCGGACGGCTGGCGCACCGGCGTGCTCGCCATAAGCGCTCGCCCGCTGCGTGAGGTGCTGCCGCAGCTCAAGCGCTGGTACGGGCTCGACGTGCACGTGGAGAAGGAAAGGCTGCTGGCCCTTCCCGTCACGATGCGCGCCTCGCTCGATTCGTCACGCGCCGCGATCCGCGGCGTGGAGGAGAGCACCGGGCTGCAGTTCGGCTACATCGGGCCGAACATGGTGTTCAAGGAGAAGTAGATCCCGCGTCAGGTCAGCGGGACGCCGTCGCCCGCCTGCGGATTGCGTCCCGTGGGCGCGGCGAACTGGCCGGGTGCGGGGATGAATCCGGTATACACGAGCCGGTTCGGCGTTGCCGCGTCGCGCAGCGACGACAGGACTCCCGTGGTGGCGTTGGCGATGAGCGCCTGCTTCACCTCGGACGTGCTGGCGGCGGGATAGCGTCCCAGGTAGAGCGCGGCGGCGCCGGCCACGTGCGGGGCGGCCATCGACGTGCCCGACGCGGTGGCGGTGCCGCGGTCGCTGTTGTTGTAGTCCGACACGATGGCGGTGCCCGGGGCGAACAGGTCGACGCAGCGGCCCACGTTCGAGTAGCTCGCCACGACGTCGTCCTTGTCCGACGCGGCCACCACGATCGCATGGCGCGAGCGCCCGGGCGAATGGTTGCAGGCGTCGTCCCCGTCGTTGCCCGCGCCAGCCACCACGATGATCCCGGTCTCGGTCGCGCGCTGGATCGCGTCGTCGAAGGCCTGCGACGCGTCGCCCGTGAGGCTCAGATTGATGACCATGGGCACGGTGGGCGACGCGAGCTTCTGCTGGATCACCCAGTCGATGCCGGTGATGACGTTCGTCCACGGGCCGGAGCCGGTGCAGTCGAACACGCGCACCGACACGATGGTCGCGCTCTTCGCCACTCCGTAGACGCCGCCCCCGGCCGTTCCCGCCACGTGCGTGCCATGCCCGTGACAGTCCCCGGCATTGCCGCCCGGTGTCACGACGTCGAGCCCCGTGACGGCGCGGCCGTCAAAGTCGCTGTGCGACAGGCGCACCCCGGTGTCCAGGATGTACACCCGCACGCCGGCTCCCGTCTGGGACGACGTGAAGTGCGTATTGAGCGGGAGGGCGTGCTGGTCGATGCGGTCCACCCCCCACGGCGCGTTGTCCTGCGTCCCCGAGATGTGCGCGATCCCGTCGCGCTCCACGTAGCGCACGCGCGCGTCACGGGCGAGCGCCGCCGCCGCGTCGGGCGTCATCATCGCCGAATAGCCGTTGAGCGCGTGACCGTACGACTGCTCGTCCACGGCATCGGTCGTCGGCATGCCCCGCGCGCTGTCTCGCAGCACGACGATGTAGCGGGCCGGCACCGCGGATACGCTGACGGGCGCGGTGAGGAGCGGGTTGCTGCTGTCCGAGCAGCCAGCAAGCACGCTGCCGAGCACGAGGGCGGAGATCGCCAGGCCGCGGTGCGAGAGGAGCTGCAGGGAAGTGCGCATGGAAGTGACCCGATTCGCTGAGATGCCGAGCCGTGGGCGGCCGACCGAGGACGTCGAGACCGGCGGAGAGCCGCTTGTCTCTGTTCCCGAGATTCGACGCGTGCGGAATCGGAATCAGCGAATGGGACACATTGCGACGTCGGCGCTGCGCGGGGTCGTCACGCGCGCACGCACGAAGGGCCGGCGTCCCATGGGAGCCGGCCCTCTTTGCCCTCTGCACAATGTCGCCGCGCGAAGCGCAGAGTGGTGTGCGTATCAGTATCGGCCGATCACGCGCTCGACTTGAATGCCGGCCCCGCGGTGCCGCGCATCGCGGTCCGCTGATCGCCGCGCAGCTCCCCGCATCCCCCGCATCCCGCTGGCCTTCAGTTTGCAAACCGGGTTCTTCTTTTCGACCCCCTGTCAGGGACTATTCCGCACCTATCGCCGTGACTGACACCGCCTCGAAGCCCGCCCTCCCTACGCAGCCCCGCGCCCGAACCGGGGTGGCCGGCCTCGACGAGATCCTCGGTGGCGGGCTCCCCACCGATCACCTCTACCTGGTGGACGGCGAGCCCGGCACAGGCAAGACGACGCTGGCGCTGCAGTTCCTCCTCGAAGGTGCGACACGCGGTGAGCGGTCACTCTACGTGACGCTCTCGGAGAGCCGAGCCGAGCTCGAGGGGGTCGCCGCGTCGCACGGATGGAAGCTCGACGGCATCGACATCTACGAGCTCTCGGCGGCCGCGGCAGTGGAGGACGAGTATACCCTCTTCCACCCCGCCGAGGTGGAGCTGCAGGAGACGATGAAAGCGGTCTTCGGCGCCGTCGAGGAGCACGCGCCGGTGCGCGTGGTCTTCGACTCGCTCTCCGAGATGCGCCTGCTCGCCCGCGACCCGCTCCGCTTCCGCCGCCAGATCCTCGCGCTCAAGCAGTTCTTCGCCACGCGCGAGTGCACCGTGCTCCTGCTCGACGACAAGTCGTCGCCCGAAGGGGACATGCAGCTCCACAGCCTCGCCCACGGTGTCATCCTGCTGGAGCACGTCGCGATGGAGTACGGGGCCGAGCGGCGGCGGATGCAGGTGACGAAGCTGCGGGGCACCCGTTTCCGGGGGGGCTACCACGACTTCCGCATCAGAACGGGCGGGATCGACGTCTTTCCGCGCATCCGCATCACGCCGCTGACCGAAGTCGGCACGGTCACCGAGATGCGCAGCGGCGACGACGCGCTGGACGAGCTCCTCGGCGGCGGGATCACGCGGGGCACGAGCACTCTCGTCACCGGCGCGGCGGGCACGGGAAAGACGGTGCTCTCCGTGCTCTTCGCGCGGGCGGCGGTGGCGCGCGGCGAGAAGGTCCGCATGTACCTGTTCGACGAGCGTATCACGACCTTCCGCATGCGCGCCGAGGGATTGGGGATCGACCTCGCTCCGGCGCTCGACGACGGCCGGCTCACGCTGCTGCAGGTGGAGCCCGCCCAGATGTCGCCCGGCGAGTTCGCCAACGACGTCGTGCGCTCCGTCGAGGACGACGGCGTGGGGCTGGTCGTGCTCGATTCGATCAACGGCTTCATGAATGCGATGCCGGCCGAGCGGCTCCTCGGCGTGCAGCTCCACGAGCTGCTCAGCTACCTGGCGAACAAGCGGGTGACGAGCATCCTCACCCTCGTGCAGCGCGGCATCTTCGGCGCCCCGGTGGACGAGACAGCCGAGCTGAGCTACCTCGCCGACACGGTGATCCTGATGCGCTACTTCGAGCTCGTCGGAACCGTTCGCCAGGCGATCTCGGTGGTGAAGAAGCGCAGTGGTGCGCACGAGCGGACGATCCGCGAGTGCGGCGTCGTGAGGGGCGGGCTTCGGGTGGGCGAGCCGCTGCGCGAGTTCCAGGGAGTGCTCACGGGCGTGCCACGGTACACCGGGCAGCGCGAGCCGCTCCTCTCGCCCGCAGCCGCGAACGGGTGACGGCGGCGCGCGGCGTCCCCTCTGTCGCGTCGCTCGACGTCGCGCTCCTCACCCCGACGGGAGGAGACGCGCGGCTCGCCGCGCGGATCCTCGCGAAGCATCGCATCGCCACCCGCCAGTGCACGAGCATGACGGAGCTCTGCGGGGCGATCGCCCAGGGAGTGGGGGCGCTGCTCGTCGCGGAGGAAGCGCTCGTTCCCGCCGATCGCGCGGCGCTCCTCGCCTGCCTCGAGGCCCAGTCCGGCTGGTCCGACGTCCCCGTCGTGCTGCTCGTCTCACAGGGGGAGCTCTCCGGCCCACTGAGCAATGGCGCGCGCGACGTGGCGCGCCGCGGCAACGTCACCCTGCTGGAGCGGCCGGTGCGTGTCGCCACGCTGGCCACGACGCTCGGGGCCGCCCTGCGCGCCCGTGCGCGGCAGTACGAGATGCGCGATGTCATGAATGCCAGCGCCCGCTCCATGCGGGAGCTCGAGGAGAGCGAGCGGAGGCTCAACGCCGCGGTGGAAGCCGCGCCCTATCCGCTGATGGTGCACACCCACGACGGGGAGATCGTCCACCTGAGCCGCACCTGGTGCGAGCTCACCGGATACCGGCGCGAGCAGCTCACCACCATCGGCGCGTGGACGAAGCTGGCGTACGGCGACGAGGCACGGGACGCGCTGGAGGTCATCGCCGCCGACCAGGCATCGGAGCGGGCGGCGGGAGTGTCGGCGCCCATCTGGGAGCACGAGGTGCGCACGAGCAGCGGCGCACGGCGGCTCTGGTCGTTCCACTCGGCGCCGCTCGGCCGGATGTCCGACGGGCGGCGGCTGCGTCTGGTCGCCGCGGTGGACGTCACGGAGATGCGACGGCTGCTCGAGAACGAGCGCGCGCTGCGCGGGGAGGCGGAGGAGGCCAACAAGGCGAAGATGAAGTTCCTCGCGACGATGAGCCACGAGCTGCGGACCCCGCTCAACGCGATCGGCGGCCACGTGCAGCTGATGGAGCTCGAGATCCTCGGCCCCGTCACGCCGCGGCAGGCCGAGGCGCTCCGGCGCGTGCGGCGTGCCGAGGCGCACCTGCTCGGCCTCATCAACGACGTGCTGAACTTCGCGAAGATCGAGGCGGGACACATCACCGTGCGCCTTTCGGACTTCACCGTCGGCGAGCTGTTCGAGGGGATGGACGATCTGATCCAGCCGCAGGTGCAGTCCAAGGGGCTCACCTACGGGCGCGCCACCGACTGCGACGGGGTGCGCATCACGGGCGACGCCGAGAAGGCTCGCCAGGTCGTGCTCAACCTTCTCTCCAACGCCATCAAGTTCACCGAGCCCGGTGGCG
Organism: Gemmatimonadales bacterium; assembly: GCA_038325515.1. Taxonomy (GTDB): domain Bacteria; phylum Gemmatimonadota; class Gemmatimonadetes; order Gemmatimonadales; family Gemmatimonadaceae; genus AG11. The sequence goes on from JBBQJC010000001.1 coordinate 77,899, forward strand.
CGATCGGCGTGGAGTGCGTGTGCGACGCGCAGCGGGCGCACTTGCGGGTGAAGGACACCGGCATCGGCATCGCGGTGGAATCGCTCCCGGCCATCTTCGAGCCCTTCGTGCAGGTGCGCTCGGAGTACACCGCCACCAATCAGGGCACGGGGCTCGGGCTGGCGATCAGCCGGGATCTCGCTGTGGCGATGCACGGCGACCTGTCGGTGGAGAGCGCCCCGGGACGAGGCTCCGTGTTCATCCTCTCCCTCCCTCTCGCGCCGGCCGCGCGATAGCATTCCGTCTCCCGCACCACGCTCCCCAGCCCGGCCGCCGAGTGATGACCAGCGTACTACGCCACGACGACGGGACGATCGAGACCGGGCTCTCGCCGGAGGCGATCGGCGCCGTGCTCGCGAGCGGCACCGGCACCCTGTGGGTGGACATCGACGCCAGCGATCCGGCGCAGAGCGCGCTGCTGGCGGACGTCTTCCATTTTCACCCGCTCGCGATCGAGGACGCGCTGAACGCCAACAGCCGCGTCAAGGTGGATGAGTATCCCGCCTTCCTCGTCGTCATCGCCCGCGTGGTGAGCTTCTGCGAGACCACGCCGGATCCCTACGACCTGGAGACTGCCAACCTGACGATCTTCCTCACCAGGAACGCCGTCGTCACGACGCACCTCGAGGACGTGCCGGTGATCCACGCCCTGGTGGAGAAGCTCCAGGCCAACACCGATCTGCTGGAGCGCGGGCCGGCGCGCATCGCGCACCTCGTGCTCGACAGTGCCGTCGACGCGTACTTCCCCGTGCTCGACCGGGTGGACGAGTTCGTGGACGAGCTCGAGGAGCGGGTCTTCGGCCGGTTCGACGAGGGGATGCTGCAGGAGATCTTCAAGGTGAAGCGGCTGGTCATCTCGCTCCGCCGGTACCTCGCCCCGCAGCGCGAGGTCCTGAGCCAGCTCACCAACCGCCCGTCACCCTTCCTGCCGCAGGAGGTGCAGTTCTACTTCCGCGACGTCTACGACCACATGCTGCGCATCACGGACATGCTCGACAGCTTCCGCGATCTGCTGAGCAGCACGCTCGACAGCTACCTGACGCAGGTGTCCAACCGGCTGGGACGCGTGTCGAAGGGGCTGGCGGTGGTCGGCGCCGTGAGCGTCCCCTTCGTGGTGATCGCCGGTGTGTACGGGATGAACTTCGAGCACATCCCGCTGTCGCACAATCCGTACGGCTGGTGGCTGATGCTTGGCGCGCAGAGCGTGCTGGCCGGCGTGCTGCTCGTCGGGATGCGGCGGCGCGGCTGGTTCTAGCGGCGAGCTGAAGGTGGATTCCTCGCCCCGGGCAGTGCAACCGCGTCATCACTGGAGCCGCATGAGCGCAGTGGCATCACCAGCCGTACGCCGCGCAATCCGGGCCGTCGGGCCGCTCGCGATCGCCATCCTCCTGCTCGCGCCGCCGTCGCCGGCGCAGAGCCGGCCCTTCGACCACTCGCAGCTCGACCGCTCGCTCCACGCCTTCGTTGCCGACGGCCTGGTGGACTACGACGCGTTCGCGCGCTCCCGCGGCTTCGCCCGCTACCTCGCGCAACTCGCGGCCTACGATCCGTCGCGGATGCGGCGCGACGACCAGATCGCCTTCTGGATCAATGCCTACAACGCATACACGATTCAGCTCGTGAACGCGCACGGCGAGCGCGAGTCCATCCGCAACATCGACAAGACGTTCGGGCTCGTGTCGGGGAATGGCCCCTGGCGCGAGAAGATCGCGGTCGTTGGCGGGCGCCGGTACTCGCTCGATGACATCGAGCAGGAGATCCTTCGCACGCGGTTCCGCGATCCGCGCGTGCACTTCGCGCTCGTCTGTGCGGCGCTCGGATGCCCGCCGCTGCGCTCCGAGGCCTACGTCGGTGAGCGGCTGGACGCCCAGCTCGACGACCAGGCGACCCGGTTCCTCGTGCGCTCACCGGCGAAGAATCGCGTGGACGCGGCGCGCCAGATCGTCTACCTCAGCCCCATCCTCGTGGAGTTTCGCGACTACATCGACGACTTCGGGGGCTCCGAGAAGACTGTCGCGTCCTTCGTCGCGCGTTATTACCCTCCCGGCCCGGAGCGGGCGCTGCTGCAGGCCGGCGGTTTCTCGGTGGAGCGCACCCCATACGATTGGGAACTCAACCTCAAGCGACCCGTGGCGGCGGGTCGCCGCTGAGCGCTGGTGCCGGGAACCGCGCGGCGCCCGCCTTGCATTGAAAGGGCCTGCCAGCCCACCGACCTCCCGTCACCCGATGACCGCCTCGATCTCCGTCTCTTCCGTATTGCCTCCCGCGCCGCGCCTGCGGCTCGCGACGGCCTTGCTCGCCCTCGTGGTCGCCGCGCTGCTGATTCCAGCTGCCGTGCAGGCGCAGGGACGCGTCGGCGCCGACTCGGCGACCCGCACCCGCCGCTACCGTCATGACGTGCTGTACGGCGCGGCGCTCGGCTTCGCCTACGCGGGGATCGATCAGCTCCGCAACGATCCCATCGAATGGGGCAGGGGATGGCCCGGCTACGAGCGGCGGCTCGCGTCGAACGTCGGCGAGTTCCTGGTCCAGGAGACAGTCACCGACCTGCTCGCCGCCCAGCTCGACCGGCAGCTCGACTATCAACCCTGCCACTGCCACGGCACCGGGCGCCGCATCGGCTGGGCACTTCACGCTGCCGTCACCGATCCGCAGCCCGACGGCACGCACCCCATCGCCTTCCCGCGCATCGTCGGCGCGTACGCCGGCAGCTTCGCCCAGGCAGCCTGGCGGCCGGTGAACCCTGGGGCGAGCCGCACGCGCGTGGCGCTGGTGAACGGCACCACGTCGCTGCTGGTGGGGGCGGGGATCAACGTGTGGCACGAGTGGCGAGCCCACGGGCGGCGGTAGCTCGCCCGAGCCACCGCGAACGAACGACCGCGAGAAGCGGATCCCCCGGTTCGCCGGGAACTGCCGGTGGCACGGCTCGCGCACGAGCCACCGGCCCTTTCCGTTCAATCTGTGGTTCCCGTTCCTCGCGGTTGCTCCTGCAGGACTCTCGGCCGCAGCGAATTCGTGTCACAGCTGTTCCGTCTGCCGCGCCGTGGACGCTCGATCCGATCACGGCGCCGTGCGCACCGGCGGCGCAGGCCTGGAGCGGTCCTCGCCCGGCTGCAGGTTCCACTCGAAGAAGGTCCAGGTGCGGTTCCAGGAGTCCACCTGGGCCGGCGAGTCCACCCGCTCCAGCGTGACGGGATCGACGCGGCGGCTGAACGCGTGTCCCACCGACGAGCCCCACGGCGCCGGATTGACGTAGATCTTCGTCTCGGCGAGCTCCGGCTTCAGCGCCCGCAGCGTGTACACCATCTGCTGGTCCTCCACGTAGTTCACGTCCTCGTCGTTCGTCGCGACGTGCACGAGCATCGGGACCTTGAGGTTGGCCGCGTGGAAGACCGGGGAGCGCTTGATGTACTCCTCCCGCTTCTCGAACGGCAGCCCCTGGATCCCCTCTTCCGCGGCATAGCTGCGCTGGTAGCCGGGCCCCTTGTACGAAAGGCGGAAGACCAGGTTGGTCACCGGCACGATCGCCGCGCCCGCCTTGAACGGGTGCTCGTCACGGAAGAGGGTGTGCGCGGTGATGAAGCCGCCATGGCTCCACCCCATCATCCCCAGGCGGTCCATGTCGACGTACGGCAGGGTGGCCAGGTAGTCCACCGCGGAGATCGCGTCGTCCACCTCCTTGCCGCCGTAGTCGATCGCCTCGTACAACTCCGCGCCGTGACCGGTGCTGCCGCGATAGTCGGGGGTGATGACGACATAGCCGCGCTGCACCGCCTCGCGCACGAAGGGGAACATGCTCGTCCCCCAATCGCCGTGGACGCCGCCGTGCACCCACACCATGGCCGCGTGGCCCTTGGCGCCGCGCTTCTGCAGGGGCGCGAACAGGTACGCGGGAATCGTCTTGCCGTCCGCACGGCTCTTGTAGGTCACCTTGCGGAACTCCATCACCCCCGCGCTGCGCGCCGCGTAGATGCTGTCGGTCCGCTGCTTCTGCGAGATCTGGCGCGCGTAGTCCGCCTTGGGCAGGTCGGCGGGTTTCGCGCTGACGTACAGCACGGCAATCCGGGCCGAGTCCATCTTCACGCGGGCGCCACGCTCGCCGTCTTGGGCGTGGGCCGGCGAGGGGGAGACGAGGGCGGCGGCCAGGGACGCCGCGGCGAGGCCGCGAGCGAGGGTGCGGCGGATGGGGGGGGAAGGGTGCATCAAGTCCTCGAAATACGGGTGGCGGGAGAGGCTGGCCGCCACCGGAAGGGGCTGGTGATGGCCGACGTTCGCATACGCACGAAGGGGACTCGAGGTTGAGGCCGGAGGGAATCCGGACACCCGGATGGGAAACTCGTCCTTGACAAATCGACCCAGCCAATGCGTATTGGCGCCGTGCCAATGCGAATTAGCAGCCGCGTAACTGCCTCCGAGGTCGCCAGACAAGCCGGCGTTTCACAGCCGACGGTCTCCCTCGTACTGTCCAGGAATCCCAAGGCCCGCGTCGCCCCGGAGACGCGCGCCCGCGTCCTCAAGGCCGCGGAGGAGCTCGGCTACCGCCCCAACCGGCTCGCCCAAGGGCTCGTCCAGCGACGCTCCTTCGCCCTCGGCATCGTGGTCCCAGGCTTCGCCAACCCGGTCAACGCCGCCATCATCTCCGGCGCTGAGCGCGTCGCCGCGGACGCCGGCTATGCCGTCCTGCTGTGTGAGACCGGGGAGGTGGACGTCGCCCAGCACCTCAAGGCCCTCGCCGACCGCCAGACCGACGGGGTGATCGTGGCAGGGGTGAGCGAGTCCCGACTCCCCCTCCACGAGCTCGGCAGCGCCACCGGCGCCCGCATCAACATGGTCCTCGTCAACCAGGCGTCGGAGCTCTTCTCCACCGTGAGCGACGACTCGCTCCGCGCCGGGACGCTCGCCGGCGAGCATCTCCTCGGACTCGGCCACCGCCGCCTGGCGTTCATCGGCCCCGTCTCCGCCACCACCGCCTTCCGGCTTCGCGAGCGTGGCTTCGCGCAGGCGCTGCGCCAGGCAGGGGTCGCGCCGACCAGCGAGCACTGGATGCGGGCCGAGCCGACCGTGGCCGGCGGCCTGGCCGCGATGCGTGCCCTGCTCGCCATGCCCGACCGCCCGACCGCCCTCTTCTGCGCCAACGACCTGATCGCCCTCGGCGCGCACAAGGCGTGCGCCACGGCGGGCGTCGCCATCCCGCGCGGCATCTCCATCCTCGGCTGCGACGACATCGACATCGGAACCCTCGTCACCCCGGAGCTGAGCACGATCGCCACGCCGCAGCGCGAGCTCGGCGCCCGCGCCGCGCGACTGCTCCTGCGCCAGCTCGACGGCGGCGGCAAATCGGCCCCCACCAGCCAGATCCTCCCCGTGAAGCTCGTGCTGCGCGGCAGCACCGGACCGCTCGACGCGCGCGTCGGTTGATCCGATGAAGCGACTCCTGCTGCGGCTTCTCGTCCTGTCGGTCCTGCTCGTGGCAATGCCGTACGCCGCGGCATTCGCCGGTCTCGCGCCCGAGTGGACGCTCTACGCGCTCGCCATCGGCGTGAACGGCGTGATCGTGTCACTCATGGCGCTGGGCGCGGTGCGCCGCGACAGGCTCCCGCGCTCGCTCGTCTGGACCTTTGCCGGCCTCTTCGTGCTGTGCGCCGGCGCCTTCGTCGTCGCGCTCGCGCTGCCGGCCAACGAGGGGGTGGGGGGACCGCTCTTGCTCGGGCTGCCGCTGCGCACGGCGATCGTTCTCTACGGAATCGGCGTCGTTCCCATCGCGATCCTCCCCTTCGCCTACGCGCTCACCTTCGAGTCGTCCACGCTGAGTGACGACGACCTCGTGCGGGTGCGCGAGGCGTACGAGCGCGTGAGCGCCGCCAAGGAGCGCGACGAGCGCGAGCCGGCAGGAGAGGCGGCATGATCGTCGCCGTGGCGCTGGTCTACTTCATCATCGTCGCCGCGATCGCGACCTGGGCGACGCGCCGCACGCGCAGCGCGAGCGATTTCTTCGTCGCCGGGGCCGGTGTGGGGCTCTGGACCCTCGCCATCGCGAAGATGGCGGCGACGCTGAGCGGCTTCGCCTTCATCGGCGGGCCCGGGCTCGTCTACACGATCGGTATCGGCGCCGTCTTCATCATCCTGCCCGGCGCCGTCAGCAACGCCCTCGGCGCCTGGGTCCTCGCGAAGAAGATGCGCCTGCTCGGCGAGGCGCGCGGCCTGTTCACGATCCCCGACGCCATCGGGGCACGCTACCGCTCGCGGCTCGCGCAGGGGCTCGCCGCGAGCGCCGTGCTCGTCGCGGTCGTCGGCTACATCGCCACCAACCTGCTCGCGCTCGGCCTGGTGATCGACGCGATCTTCGGCACCGGGCTCGCCACGGGCATCCTCATCGGCACGGCGATCATCCTCACCTACTCGGTGGCGGGGGGGATTCTCGCGGGGATCTACACGGACGTCTTCCAGGGCAGCGTCATGGCGCTCGCCTCGGCGATCGTCTTCTACTACGCGATGCGGTCGGGGGGCGGGATGGGACACATCTCCCGCACCGTGATGGCGGCCGACGCCGCCTTCATGGGACCGTGGGGGCGCATCGGCCCGCTCGCGGCGATGAGCTTCTTCTTCGTGTTCGGCGTGGGATCGCTGGGCCAGCCGCACGTGGTGCACAAGTTCTACATGCTGCGCGATCCGCGGCAGCTCAAGTGGTATCCGCTGCTGATGACGGTGGCGCTCGCCGTGACGCAACTGCTGTACGTGGGCGTGGGTGTCGCGATGAAGGGGCTGGTGGCGGGGGGAACGCTGGCGCCGCTCGCGCGCGCCGACCAGGCCACCCCGCAGTTCCTTCTGCATTACACCCCGACGCTGGTGGCGGGGCTCGTCTTCTCCGGTGTCGCGGCGGCGATCATGGCCACCGTCAACTCCTTCATGAGCGTCGGCGCCGCGGCGCTCACGCACGACCTCCCCATCGCGCTCGGCGGCAGGGTGCGCGACGAGCTGTTCTGGGGGCGCGTCAGCACCTTCGTGCTCGCGGTCGTTTCCGCCGGCGTCGCGCTGGCGTCGGGGACGCTCGTCGCCTTCCTCGGCATCTTCGGCTGGGGGCTGTTCGGCTCGACGATCGTCCCCGCGCTCGCGATCGGTCTCAACTGGGATGGTGCGACGCGCGAAGGGGCAATCGCCTCGATCGCGACCGGCCTTGCCGTCACGCTGGTCGGCGAGACGCTTGGCTACTTCAAGCTCTATGGGCTTCCCACCGGCGTGACAGTCTCCGCGCTGGCGCTCGTCTCCTCTCTCCTCGTGTTCTTCGCGGTGTCGTGGCTCACGCGCCGAGGCGCGCAGCCGCTCGACGCCGACATCCAGCTCGTGATGGAAGCCTGACACGTCTTGCGCGGCATCACGCCGCAGCTCGCCCATCGACGCCGCACACGCCTTCGCTCGCCCTCCCCCCCCCCGCCGCCGCCCGACCACCACCCAGGAGATTCGACCATGTCCCGACGCATGATCACTCGCGTGATGCAGCTTCTCGTGCTGCTGTCGCTTCCAGCCGTCGCCTTGGCGCAGTCGGGCCGGATCACCGGCCGCGTCTCCGACGCGCAGGGGGGCGCGGTGGCCGGCGTACAGGTCCTCGCATCCCCGGCGGGGCTCTCCGCGACTTCGGGAGAGGATGGGCGATATACCGTGCGCGGCGTCCCCGCCGGCACGTACGTCGTGCGCGTCTACCGGTTCGGTTTCAAGGCGCGCACGATCGCCGGTGTCGCCGTCGCCGCGAACGCCGACACGAAGCTCGACGTCAGCCTCGAGGCGGCCACCGTGCAGCTCGGCGGCGTCGTGACCTCCGCCTCTCGCCGCGTGGAGAAGATCACCGATGCGCCAGCGACGATCACGCGCATCGACGAAGCGCAGATCGCCAACAGCATCGGCAACTCGTTCGCCAGCGCGCTCAAGGAAGTGAAGGGGCTGGAGTTCATCCAGACCGGCATCCTGAGCAGCGCGGTGAACGCCCGCGGGTTCAACTCGTCGTTCAACAACCGCATCCTGCAGGTGGAGGACGGCCGCATCGGCGTGCTGGCGGAGAGCGGGCTGCCGGTGGGATCGCTCACGACAGTCAACAAGCTCGATCTCGCCGGAGTCGAAGTGCTCGTGGGCCCGGGCTCGGCACTGTATGGCCCCGACGCCTCCAACGGGGTGGTCACCCTGCAGACGAAGGACCCGCGGCAGTATCCCGGCTGGGCGATGGAGCTCGACGGCGGGTCGCGCCGCTTCTACGACGCGCAGATGCGCTACGCGGGGAACAGCGGCCGCTTCGGCTACAAGGTGAGCGGCGAGTACGTCGCCGTGAACGAGTTCGAGAACGCCGTCTTCTATCCTGCCGTGGCGGCGGGTGGCACGCCGATTCCCGAGAAGGACGCCAACTGGCGCAACGACATCATCCGCGGGAGCGGCTCGGCCGCGTACTACTTCGACGGGGGCGGCCGGCTGATGGCGACGGTCGGGGCGAGCAAGCTGAATGGCATCGGCCCCACGAACGTCGGCCGGAACCAGCTCCAGAACTATGGCTACCGCGACTACCAGCTCGCCTTCGCCAGTGCGCGCTGGTTCGCGCAGGCGTACATGTCGAATTCGGTGAGCGGCACCACCTTCCAGCTCAACGGCCTGGCGCAGAACTCGGTGCGCTTTCCCTCGCTCACGTACGACTCGCTCAAGTCCATCTCGGCTTTCCCGAGCGACGGGCGACTGCAGGCGGCGGAGATCCAGAACAACTTCTCCATCGGCATGCTGGCGAAGACCGGCATCTCGGCCATCGACAACACGCACTTCACCTACGGCGGCCAGATCCGGCGCGACCGCGTGAGCACGTACGGCCACTGGCTGAGCGACCGCGCCACCGGCAGCCCGATCCTCGTGGGACAGAAAGGGGTCTACGGGCAGATGGAGACGCCGCTGAGCGAGATGTTCCGCGTGGTGCTCGCCGGCCGATACGACAAGCATGACCGCTACGACGCGCAGTTCTCCCCCAAGGCCGCGCTGCTGTTCACGCCGGTCACCGACCACACGTTCCGGGTCACGTACAACAAGGCCTTCAAGTCGCCGAGCATCCTGCAGACCGACTTCTTCTTCCCGAACTTCCAGCCGTTCATCGGCGTGTTCGGCAACTACGACGGCTTCGACATCAAGAAGAACGACGGTACGGTCCTGAAGACGTACGATCCGATCCGTCCCGAGGTGAACACGACGTGGGAGCTGGGCTACAAGGGAGTGATGGCGCAGCGGCTCTATCTGGACGTCGTGGGCTACAAGACGAAGTTCGACGGCTTCCAGAGCCCGCTGGTGGTGATCGCGAACCCGCTCACCGGCGCGACGGCCACGACCGCGTACAACCACCGCACCGGCGTCAAGATCACCGATGCGGCGGGCGGGCCCCAGGTGGCCCTCACCTACTTCAACGCGGGGCAGGGGACGGTCAGCGGCATCGACGGCGGGCTGCGCTTCTACTTTACCGACAAGGTCGCCGCCTCGGGCAGCGGCAGCGTCGTGAAGATCAACGAGATCATCCCCATCGTCGGGGCGCCACCCGAGGCGACGGCGTTCAACAGCCCGTCGGTTCGGCTGACCGGCGGGATGGATTTCACGAACGTGATCCAGAACGTGCTCGCCGGCTTCACGACGCGATTCGTCAGCAAGTACGACTTCCGCTCCGGCGTCAACTACGGGCTGATCCCGGCCTTCGGCACGCTCGACCTGAGCGCGACTTACAAGCTGCCCGGCGCGGGCGCCAGGCTGCTCTTCCAGGCGCAGAACATCTTCTCCTGTGTCGGCGGCAGCACCGAGGCGCCGAAGGCAGGAATCTCCTCGGCCAACCAGGCGACGTACACCGCCGGCCGCCAGTGCGGCTTCGGCAAGAAGCACCAGGAGATGATCAACGCGCCGCAGCTCGGCCCCATCGTGCTCGTCGGCCTGCGGTGGGAGGGACAGTGAACTCCCTCACCCTCGCCGCGTCTGGCGAGTCCGCGCTTGCGTCTGCCGGCATCCCGCACCTGGATGCCAGTGGCCTGCGGGCGATCGTCCGGCGCCGGCACACCCCCATTCCCGCCGGCGGACGGCTCGCCGGCACCGAGGAGCACGGGATGCTGTACACGCGTGGATCCACCCTGCGCAGCACGATGGAGTTCCTCGCCCGCGCCGCGGGCGAGGCCGGGTGCGTGGCCGTGCTGTCGCGGCTCACGTCCGAGGAGCGCGCCGTCGTGGAGCGCGCGGCGCTCACCGACGACGTCGCCTACTCGGTGGCGCTCGCCCTCTGGCGCAGCGCCGACGTGACGATGCGCCCGATCGATCCCCGCTGGGCGGAGCACGCCGGCGCGGAGGCCATCCGCGTGCTGGGCATGCAGCTCTACGCCGGCCTGCTGCAGAAGCCGGGACCCGTGCAGTTCCTGACGCAGCACATCTCGCTCTTCCAGCGCTACTACCGGCCGGGGGACATGAAGGTGACCGAGTACGCGCCCGGACGGGCAACGGCGCGGCTGGTGGGCTTCGAGCCTGGCGATACCCTGTTCTGCCGGCGGCTGAGCGGGGGCTGGGCCTCGGTGATCGAGATCGCCGGAGGGAAGGACACCACCGTCGAACATGCGCGCTGCTCGCTCGAGGGCGACATGTTCTGCGAGTGGGTCATCCGGTGGAAGTGAGGAGGCCGCCATGCCGGTGACGCGCATTCGCGACCTCGACGTCTATCACGAGGAGCAGGGGACAGGAGACACGGTGCTGCTGATCCACGGGCTCGGCTCGAGCACCGAGGATTGGGAGCCGCAGGTGGAGGCGCTGTCGAAGCTGTTTCGCGTGATCACCTACGACGTGCGCGGCCACGGCAGAACGGGAAAGCCGCCGGGACCGTACACGGTCGCGCAGTTCGCCGAGGACGCGGCGGCGCTGATCCGCCGGCTCGCGGCGGCGCCGGCGCACGTGGTGGGGCTCTCCATGGGGGGTATGATCGCCTTCCAGCTCGCCGCCGACCATCCCGAGCTCGTGCGCAGCCTGGTCGTGGTCAACAGCGGACCGGAGATGATCCTCCGCCGGCTGCGCGACAAGCTGGGGATCGCGCAGCGCCGCGTCATCGTGCGGCTGATGGGGATGCGCTCGATGGGAAAGGTGCTCGCCGGCAAGCTGCTGCCCGGTCCCGGCCAGCAGGCGGCGCGCGACGTCTTCATCGAGCGGTGGGCCCGCAACGACGCGGGCGCCTACCTGCGCGCGTTGAGCGCGATCGTCGGTTGGGGGGTCACCTCGCGCCTGCCATCCATCACCTGCCCCACGCTGATCGTCGCCGCCGACCAGGACTACACCCCCGTCGCGTGGAAGCAGTGGTACACGGCGCTCATGCCCAATGCCTCGCTCGTCGTCATCGACGATGCGCGGCACATGATGCCGGTGGAGAAGCCGGAGGCGTTCCACGCGGCACTCATCCCCTTCCTGCAGGGCGCGGAGGCGGGAGCATGAACGTCGGCTCCCTGCTGCCGCGGCACGCGCGCTATCGCGGCAGCCACCTGGCGCTCGTCTGCGGCGCCGAGCGGCTGACCTGGACGCAGCTCGCGGCGCGGGTCAACCGGCTCGCGAATGCACTCCTCGGGCTCGGACTTCGCAAGGGCGACGCGCTGGCCGTCGTCATGCCGAACTGCGTGGAGGTGCTGGAGACGTACTGGGCGGCCGCGCAACTGGGGCTGGTGCTCGTGCCGCTGAGCCCCCTGCTGCGCGGTCCGGCGCTCGCGGCACTGATCGCCGATGCCGGGGCGGGCGCCGTCATCTTCGGCGACGCGCTCTCGGGCGAGATGGACGCCGTGCGCTCCCTCGTGCCGGCCATCGGGGGCTCGCGCTTCATCCGGGTCGGCGGCACGTCAGGCGATGGCTGCGCCAGCTACTCGGCACTCGCCGGCGACGCGAGCCCCGTCGCGCCCCCCGCCGAGGAGATCTCCGCCGACGATCTGTTCAACATCATCTACAGCAGCGGAACCACGGGCACGCCGAAGGGGATCGTCCATACGCACCGGATCCGCGCGATGTACTGCGCCCTCTTCTCCAACACCTTCCGCATGTCGCCCGAGAGCGTGGTGATGCACGCCGGCTCGCTGGTGTTCAACGGAGCCTTCGTCACCCTCATGCCGGCGCTGTTCAACGGTGCGACTTACGTGCTGCAGGAGCGGTTCAGCGCCGCGGAGTTCATCGAGACGGTTCACGCGGAGAAGGTGACGCACGTGATGATGGTCCCGTCGCAGATCGTCGCCATGATGAACGCGCCGAACTTCGCGCCGGAGAAGCTGGCGTCGCTGCAGATGCTCGGCTCGGTGGGCGCCCCGCTGCACCGCGAGCACAAGGACCGGCTCACCGCCGCACTGCCGGGGATCTTCTACGAGCTCTACGGGCTGACCGAAGGCGTCATCACGATCCTCGACAAGAACGACGTCCGCAGAAAGGGGGCATCGGTCGGCGTCTCGCAGCCCTTCTTCGAGCTGCGCATCGTCGGCGAGGACGGCGCGGACCTGCCCGCGGGCGAGACCGGCGAGATCGTCGGCCGGGGTCCGTTGCTGATGCCGGGATATCACGGCCGTCCCGATCTCACCGCCGCGGCGATCCGCGACGGCTGGATGCACAGCGGCGACATGGGCTACCTCGACGAGGACGGTTTCCTCTACCTCGTCGATCGCAAGAAGGACCTCATCATCTCGGGGGGTGTGAACGTGTACCCCCGCGACATCGAGGAGGTGATCGTCACGCACCCCGACGTCGTGGAGGCCGCGGTGTTCGGCATCCCGGACGAGAAGTGGGGCGAGGCGCCGCTCGGCGTCGTCGTGCTGCGCGCCGGCGCCACGGTGGGCGCGGCGGAGCTGCGCCTCTGGGTCAACGAGCGGGTCGGCGCCCGCTACCAGCAGCTCTGCGACGTCACGATCCGCGACGAGTTTCCCCGCAACGCGGCCGGCAAGACGCTGAAGCGGCTGATGCGCGACGAGTACTGGCACGACCGGCCGGCGCGAATCTGACGCCGCCGTCAATTCAATCAGAGGACAGGACGTGAGCTCTCTGCACGGAAAGGTCGCAATCGTCTCCGGATCTGGCCGGGGGATCGGCCGCGCCGTGGCGCTCAAGCTCGCGCGCGAGGGGGCGCGCGTCGTCGTCAACGACCTCGACGAGGCGACCGCCGGCGACACGGCCGCCGCCATCGCCGCGGCCGGAGGCGAGGCCGCCGTCTGCGCGGGCAGCGTCACGGCCCCGGACTTCGGCGAGCGATTCGTCGCCGCGGCGCTCGACAGCTTCGGTGGGCTGGACATCATCGTCAACAACGCCGGCTTCACCCGGGACGGCGTGATCCAGAAGATGACCGACGAGCAGTTCCAGGCGATCATGGACGTGCACGTCACCGCCCCCTTTCGCATTCTGCGCGCCGCCGCCGATCCGATCCGCCGCTTCGCGAAGGCGGAAGCCGCCGAGGGGCGCGAGGTCTTCCGCAAGGTCGTCAACATCTCGTCGGTCGTCGGCGACCGCGGCAACGCGGGACAGGTGAACTACGCGTCGGCCAAGGCAGCGATGATCGGAATGACGAAGACGCTTGCCAAGGAATGGGGTCGCTACAAGGTCAACGTGAACTGCGTCGCCTTCGGCTTCATCCGGACGCGCATGACGAAGCCCCTCGGCGAGGGCGAGGGCGACGACCGGAAGGTCGGCGTGCAGCCGGCGGTGCTCGAGGCGCTGGAGCGCGACATGATCCCGCTCGGCCGCCTCGGCACCCCCGAGGAGGCGGCCGGGGGAGTGTACCTCTTCTGCACCCCCGAGTCGGACTACATCTCCGGCCAGGTGATCACGGTTGGCGGCGGGATCAGCTTCTGATGCGGCGTCCCGCGAGCTCTCTGCTGCCAGCGGGTGCGATGGCCCTCGTGGCGTTCGCGAGCTCCCTGGCGTACGCCCAGGGGAGCACGCCGTCGCCGCGAGTGGAGGGAACCTTCGGACCGGCCGCCGAGAGCCGGCACTTCGTGCTCTTTCGTCCCGATGCGTCGCTCGCCCCGCGCTCCGGCGCGCGGACCCTGCTCGTCATGCTGCACGGCTGCACGCAGGATGCGTCCGACGTCTCTCGTGGCACGCGGCTCGACAGCGCGGCGGCGCGCCGGGGCATGCTGGTGCTGTACCCCGAGCAGCCCGCGCGGGCGCATCCGAAGAAGTGCTGGAACTGGTACCTGCCCGCGGATGTGCAGCGCGGAAGTGGCGAGCTCGCACAGCTCGCGGCACTCGTCGACTCGGTGCGCGTGGCCGAGGGGGGCGCGCCGCGCATCCTGTTGGCGGGGATGTCGGCCGGCGCAGCGATGGCGGCGAACTTCGCGGCGGCCTACCCCGAACGGGTCGCCGCCCTGGCGCTGCATTCGGGCATCGCCGCCTTGGCCGCGACGGACGTGACGAGCGCGTTGCAGGTGATGCGGGAGGGTCCGACAGGCGGGCCGACGCTGGGCGACCGCGTCGCTGCATCGATGGGCGATCGGGCTCACGTCATCCCGGTCATCGCCCTCCATGGCGACGCCGACGTCGTCGTCTCGCCCGCGAACCTCGAGGCGGTGGCGCAGCAGTGGGCGTCGGCGAATGCCCGCGTCAGAGGGGAGGCTGTGCCGGTGCCAGTCGCTGTGGCGAGACGCGGGGCGACGGGCCGCCGATGGGCGAGCGCGGACGGCTCGGTGAGCGTAGAGGCCTGGCGGCTGGAAGGCGTCGGGCATGCCTGGAGCGGGGGATCGGCTGCGGGTACCTTCACCGCGCCGGAGGGGCCCGACGCGACGGCGATGATCCTCGAGTTCTTCGGCCGCGCCGAGGCGGGCCGCTGACTTAACGGAACGGTGTGCGGCTGCGTAGAATTGGGCAGCATCGCACGATCCACGTTCCGACCCCATATCGATGTCCAGAGCTTCTGTCGTCCGCGCCCTCGTCCTGCTCGGCGCACTCGTCGCACTTCCCCGGCTGGCTTCGGCGCAGGGCACCGGCTCCGTGAGCGGCACCGTCACCGCCGCCGAGGGCTATCCGCTGCGCGGCGCGCGCGTCGCCAGCGTCTCGCCCGACCGGATCGCCCTCACCGACGAGCGCGGCCGGTACCTGCTCCGCAATGTTCCCGCTGGCCGGCAGGCCATCGTCGTGTCAGCGGTGGGACGCCAGCTCCAGCGGCACGTGGTGCAGGTCGCGGCGGGTACCACCGCCTCGCTCGACGCCAGGCTCGAGCAGGGCGCGCTGATGCTCTCGGGACTGGTCACGAGCGCGACGCGCACGCCGGCCGAGGCGAGCCGCGTGGCGGCCACGGTGAACGTCCTGTCGGCCGAACAGGTCATGACGAGCCCGGCGCGAGAGGCACAGGATCTCCTGCGGGAGATCCCGGGAGTCGAGCTTCCGCGCACGAGCAGCCTCGTCGGCGGCTCGGCGCAGATCGTCTCGATCCGCGGCGTCGACGAAGGGCGCACCGCGGTCTACTTCGACGGGATCCCCGTGAACGACGCCTGGGGGGAGTGGATCGACTGGGGTCGCGTGCCGAAGACGCTCGTGGATCGCGTCGAGGTGCTCGAGGGGGGTGGCTCGAACCTGTACGGCAACGGCGCGATGGGGGGCGTCATCTCCTTCTACTCCAAGCCGATCGCGCCGGGTACATACATCGTGCAGGCCGACGGTGGCAGCCGCGATGCGAAGCACGGCTTCGGGGCCGCCGGTGTCTCGCTCGGCCGCGGCGTGTCGGCGATGCTCAGCGGCGACTACCTCGATGGCGGCGGCTACACGATCATCGCGCCGGGCAACGCCGGTCCGGTGGATCACCCCTCCACGATCTCCTCGCGCAACGGGATCGGCCGGCTGGAGTTCGCCCCCTCGTCGCGCTTCAACGCCTTCGTCGGCGCCAGCGTCTACGGCGACAACCGCGACCTCGGCACGCAGCTCGCCCACACCAATCGCGACGATCAGCGCGTGACCCTCGGTGCCAACTACGCGGGCGCTGGAACGCTTTCGCTGCGCGGCTGGGACGGGGTGCTGAAGGAGGACCAGTACGCATCCTCGATCACGCCGACGGTCGGACGCAGCATCGAGAAGCAGACGTCGTGGCAGCACATCCCGACGCACGACTGGGGCGCGTCGCTGCAGTGGTCGCACCAGGGGCTTCCCTGGGTGCAGACGCTCATCGCCGGCGCCGACGTGCGCAGGATGAGTGGTGCGGTCGCCGAGCAGGACTACTCCACGACCACCGGCGCGGTGACCGCCAACATCCACTCCGGCGGCAGCCAGCAGTTGTCCGGCGCCTTCGCGCAGGCGGTCATCGCTCCCGTCGAGCCCCTTCGCGTCGAGCTGGGCGGCCGCTACGACCGCTGGGGGAACAACGACGGTTTCGCCACCGACGCCGCCGGCACCACTGCCTATCCCAACCAGACGCGCACGCACTTCTCCCCGCGCATCGGCGCGTCGCTTCGCGTCACGACCGGCCTCACGCTGCACGCCGCGGCGTACGATGCGTTCCGCGCGCCGAACCTGAGCGAGCTGTATCGCAAGTTCGTGTCGGGGACGACGACGAGCCTGCCGAATCCAGAGCTCACCCCCGAGACGGCGCGCGGCCAGGAGCTCGGCTTCGACGTGCAGCCCGCCGGTTGGGTCCAGCTCAAGGGGACGTACTACAGCGCGGTCTACGACGACCTCAACACCTTCGTCACGACGGCGCCGGGCCAGCGGAAGCGCCAGAACGTGCAGCGCTCGCGCAGCACGGGCGGCGAGGCGTATCTCGCGTTGCGGCCTATCGATGCGCTGCTCGTCAGCGGTAGCGTGAACTACGATCATGCGGTGATCGTCACCGATCGCGCGAACCCCGCCAACGCCGGGAACTACATCGGACGGGTCCCGCAGCAGAAGCAGGTGATCCGCGCGACGTACTCCACGCCGGTTGCCGGCGCGCTCACGGTGTTGTGGCGCCACGAGGGGAAGAACTCCACCTTCAACGGCACGCAGCTCGATCCCTCCACGGTCGTGGACGCGAACTACACCCGCGCGATCGGCGGCGGGGTGTCCGCCTTCCTCTCCGTCGAGAATGTCGGCGACGTTGCGTACCAGACGAACCTGTCGGGGACGATCGTCTCCCTCGGCCTGCCGCGGACGCTGCGCCTGGGGATGAGCCTCACCCGGGAGTGACCGGCGATTGGCTCGGCTCGTGCACAGAGGCTGGCATGCGCCGCCACTCCGCCGCGACCCTCCTCCTGGCCGCTGCTTTCATCGTGCATCCGCCCGGAGCGGCCGCACAGGAGCGCGCGGGCGCCGCCCCGGCCGACACCGGCCGCACCCTCCCGCGTTGTGACGGACGGATCGTCTCGCGCCTCGAGATCCGTCCCGCCCCTCCCCCATTCGGCGGCGCGGCGAAGAAGTGGCAGACTCTCGCGCGAGCCGTGGGGCTGCACCACGCCACCACGCGCCCGCAGGTCGTGCGGGCCTTCCTCGCGCTTCGCGAGGGCGAGCCCTGCACCGAGTTGCGGCGTGCCGAGTCGGAGCGCATCCTGCGCGCGCAGCCCTTCATCGCCGACGCGGTGGTGCGCGCGATCCCCGACGATGCCGGTGGCGTCCGCGTCGTCGTCGAGACGACGGACGAGATCGGGGCAGTGATCGGCGGCCGGCTTCGCGGCTTCATCCCCGATGCGCTGGTGCTGGGGAACTCGAACGTCGCGGGCGAGGGGCTGCGCCTCGAAGCGGGAATCGAGCGCGCGCGGAACTACCGCACCGGCTACCTGGCGCACCTCGTCGAGTACGCGGCGCTGAACCGTCCGTACACCATGCAGCTCGCGGTTGAGCGGAGGCGCATCGGCCACCTGCTGAACGCCGAGGTGGGGCACCCCTTCTTCACCGACCTCCAGCGCATCTCGTGGCACGCGGCGCGCGAATCGCGCGCCGACTACCTCAGCATCGCGCGCCCGGCGCGCGACGAGCTCGCACTCCGCGTGGCGGACGAGCGCTGGGACGCGAGCACCATCGTCCGGATCTTCGGCACGGGGACCGTCGGTCTCCTCGGCGTCGGCGCCTCCAATCGCCGGCTCGCGCCCGACGACCGCGGCATCGTCGTCGCCGACGAGGGCTTCCAGGCCGACACGGGCACCACCCTCCTCGATCGCTACCATCGCTTCGCCGCGACGCGCGTCGGAGTCATCGGCGGGCTCCGGCGCGTCCGCTTCCACACGGTCACCGGCTTCGACGCGCTCGTCGGATCGCAGGACGTCGCCTCGGGTGCGATGCTCGGCCTCTACGGCGCGCACGGCATGGGCGGGCTCGGCGAGCGCGATGCGTTCGTCTCGAGCGCGCTTTACGCCGGCGTCGCTCGACACAACCTCCTCCTCGCCCACCTCGTCGAGGTGGAGGCGCGGCGGGACCCCGACGCGCGCCGCTGGGACAGCATCATCGGCAGCGCGCGCACCGCGCTCTACCTCGGCGGCGCGCCCGGCACGGTGTTCGTCTTCGACGACCAGATTTCCGGCGGGCGGCGCTCGCTGCTGCCGATGCAGCTCCGGCTCGACGATTCGCAGGGCGGCATCCTCGGCTATCACCGCTCCGCGATCGCCGGCGCCGTGCGCAATGTGGCGCGCGCCGAGCTGCGCTTCAGCAGCGCCGCGGTGCGCAACCGCGCGGACATGGGGGTCGCGACCTTCGCGCAGGTCGGCTCCGTCTGGGCCGGCGACGCCCCCTACGGCACGACCGCGACGCGCGCCACGCTCGGCGTAAGCCTGCTGGCGGCGTACCCGACGCGCTCCAAGCGGCTCTATCGCATGGACGTCGGCTTCCCGCTCACGAGGGCTGGCGAGGGGGGCGGCAGGCTCGAGGTCCGCTTCAGCAGCGAGGATCGAACCGGACAGTTCTGGCGCGAGCCCGACGACGTGTCGCGCGCGCGCACGGGTTCGGTGCCCGCGAGCCTCTTCGCCTACCCGACGCGCTGACGACCGGCGTTCGCCGTCAACGTCCGCACCCCGCGAGCACCCGCCTCGGTTCGGCCGCGTTGGGGAAGAGCGCGCGTGCCGCCTCCGCGTGCGCCACGGCCTTTCCGCAGCTTCCGCGCGACAGGTAGGCCGCGCCGAGCTTCACGTGCACCCGGTAGCTCCCGGGATCGAGCGACGCGGCACGCTCCAGCGACGACGTCCGGGTCGTCCCGTTCACCAGCGACATCGCGCCGATCTGCGTCGCGCTTCGCGCCGCCGCGAGCCCGCCGAGCGCGACGACCACGAGCCCGACCCCCACGCGCGCGAGCGCCGGCGGCTCGACGACCCTCCGCTCGCGCGAGGGTGGGGAGAGCGCGCCGAGCAGCGCCCACGCCACGAGGGCGTTCACCGGGAGCAGCAGCACCGCGTCGAAGCTTCCGACGACCACGAGCACCGCGAGCGTCCCCACGAGCGTGCACGCCGCGAGACGCTCGTGCGGATCGGCCTCGCGCCGCGCCGCTCGCAGCCCGTCGGTGGCGAGCGCGATCACCGCTAGCAGCAGCACGACGAACGAGGCCAGCCCCCGCTCCGACACGAACGTCATCCAGTCGCTGCTCGGCCACGGGTTCGCCGTCATCCCGTCGTCGGTGAGCGACGGATCGTTGCGCGAGGCGAAGCGCGGGTACACTACCGCCCAGTTGCCCGGCCCGACTCCGAGCAGCGGGTGCCGGAGCGACATCTTCAGCGTGTTGCCGTACTGCACGAGCCGTCCCCTGCCGCTCCCGCCCTTGTAGTTGACGACGCTCCTCGCGGTGTCGAGATAGGGCGAGTCGCTCTTCCAGTCCAGGCTGTTGGGAAGCACCAGCGAGGCGCCGGCCCCCGCGGCTGCGAACAGCACGGTGACGAACAGTCGCCGCAGCCGGATGGCGCCGCCCGTGCGTCGCAGCGCGATGACGCCGAGCGGCAGCAGCACGAGCGCGCACACGATGAGCGACAGCCACGCCGCACGGCTGCGCGAGAGGATCAGCGCGGCGGCGACGAGCGCGATGCCGGCGTTCCAGCGGAGAAAGGCGCCGCGTGTCTTCGCGACGAGCGCGCAATAGAGCAGCGCGGGCATCGCGATCGCGCTCAGGTGCGCCATGAAGTTGCGGTTGCCGAACGTTCCGCCCGGCGCGCGGTTCAGGCTGACGTACTCCGTTCGCACGCCATACGTCTGGAGCAGCGCCGTCACCGCTCCAACGATCGCCGCCAGGGCCAGCGCCGAGACGAGCGCGTCGCGGTGAAATCCACGCGCCAGGTGGCGCGCCACCCAGAAGCAGGTGGCCCCCGCCAGTGACACCCCCACGGCACGCTCGGCCAGCCACCAGTTGGTGGCGAACAGCGCCGACACGAGGCCGAGCGCGAGGAAGAGCGCGAGGAGCTGGTCGACGCGCGCGAGCGCGGCCCGGCGGATGCCCGGCAACACCAGCAGCAGCGCGACGGCCGCCGTGACATGCAGGACGAGCTCCTTCGGCACGAAGAAACGGTCGAGCTCGAACGTCTTGTACGGTGTGGCCGCGAGCACCACCAGGAGCGCGCCCGCCTGGAGAACCCGGACGGCGGCACGCTCGAACACGCTGGAAGACGTCAAGAGTCTCGGGCTGGGGGAGAGGTGACGCAGCCGGCGGCGAGGTGCGTCGGTCGTTCCATCGTATCGTGCACCCCGGAGCTTGGCAACGCTATACTGGCGAAGGGCGCCCGTGCGGGAGTCGGGAACTCCTCGCCCCTCTCGTCGCTAGGGAACACAGAGCCCCTCCTTCCCTCCTTCACCAGAGACCGGCTGCGACAGTGCAGGGCACCAGGACGGCAGACGACGTGGCACCGGAGCGGGACGCGGAGTTCGCGCGCCTCGCGCTGCCATTGCTTCCCGACGTGGCGCGCGTGGCGCGTGCCCTCACGCGCGATGCCGCGAATGCCGAGGATCTCGTGCAGGACACCTTCCTCAAGGCATACCGGCACTGGGACACCTTTCAGCCCGACGGAGACTGCCGGCGCTGGCTAGGCGCCATCTGTCGCAACACCTGGTTCGCCCAGCAGGCGCGGGAGCGCTGGGTCACCGCGGTGGGTGACGACCAGGAGCTGGAGACCTTCGCCGCGGTGCAGGTGCACAAGCTCGCGCGGGAGCAGGGTGTCGAGGAGATGTTCGGCCGCCTCGATCTCGCTCCCGCCATCCGCGCCGCCGTCGAGCGCCTCGAGCCCTCGTACCGGGACGTCGTCCGCCTCGTCGACCTCGGCGAGCTCCAGTACGACGAGGCGGCGCGAACGCTCGGCATCCCGGTGGGCACCGTGCGCTCGCGCCTCTACCGCGCGCGCCGCCAGCTCCAGCAGGAGCTGCTCGCGTTCGCCACCGACGCCGGCTTCGACGCCGTGCGCCCCACTCGCAGTCCGCTCCCAACCGGAGGCGAACGCCATGCCCGATCGTGAGACCTGCGTGGAAATCGTGCGCCAGCTCTGGCCCTACCTCGACGATGCCCTCCCCGACGAGATGCGCGAGCGCGTCGTGTCGCACCTCGAGGCGTGCGACGGGTGCCGGTCGCACTTCGACTTCGAGCGCGCCTTCCTCGAGGCAGTGCGCGAAGCCGCGAATGGCGATGCGGGCCTCGGCGCCCTGCAGTCGCGCGTGCTCGCCGCCCTCTCCTCCGAAGGATTCCTCCTCCCCCCGTGACATGACCGAGCTGGTGAAGCGCAACCACTGGGTAGTCCGCCTCACGCACTGGGTGAACGTCGTCGCGGTCACCCTCATGGCCGGCAGCGGCATGCGCATCTTCAACGCGCATCCGGCCTTCGCCCGGCCGGGGGAACGGTTCCCCCTCAACCCGTGGGATGGTCACGCGATCCCCGCCTGGCTCACCTTCGGCCGCTGGCTCGGCGGGGCGCGCCACTGGCACTTCGCCATGATGTGGCTGCTCGTGGTCAACGCCGGCGTGTATCTCGGCTTCCTCTTCCTGCACGGCGAGTGGCGTGAAATCGTCCCCCGCCGCGGCGACGCCCGCGATGCGGTCGAGATGGTCAGGTTCTATCTCTTCGCGCGACGGGACCATCCGCATCAAGGCAAGCACAACGCGCTCCAGAAGGGCGCCTACTTCGCGATGCCGCTGCTCGGTGCGGTGATCGTCCTCAGCGGGCTCGCCATCTGGAAGCCGGTGTCCCTCGGCTTCATCACGGTGCTCTTCGTGAATTACAAGTGGGCGCGCTTCGTCCACTTCGCCGCGATGGCCCTCCTCCTCCTGCTCGCCCTCGTCCACGTGTTCATGGTGCTCGCCGTGGATCCGTACTCGCTGCGCTCGATGATCACCGGCTGGTACGATCGCGCGAAGTCGCCCGAGTCGCGGAACGCGCGCCCCTTCTATCACCTCCTGGGACCCGCTCGGACGGCGCGGTCGGCACCGCCGCGCCGACCGCACCCTGCGCCGGAGATTCCCCGATGACGATCGACCGCCGCCGGTTCCTCTCCCTCTCCGCCGCGTCCCTCTCGAGCGCATTCCTCGCCGCGTGCAACGCCAACCCCCGCGCGGGCGCCAGGCTCCTCGCGCTCGCCGAGCGAAGGAACGAGTCGCTCGAGCGCGGCCTCTTTCGGCACGACGCGATGGACCGCGTCCCCGCGTCCGCCAATCTCGCCGGTGAGCGCTTTCCGAAGTACTTCATCTCCGAGACCGTGCCGGTGTGGAATGCGGCGGCGCGCGGCGTCTGGCGGCTGGAGGTGTCCGGCGCGGTGCGCACCCCGCTCTCGCTCACCCTCGACGACCTGATGCGGCTGCCGCGGATCACGCAGAAGGTCGACCACTTCTGCGTCGAGGGATGGAACGCCCGCGCGGTCTGGTCAGGAGTCCGTGTAAGCGACCTTGCCCGCCTCGCCGGCGCGACCGCCGACGCGCAGTACGTCGACTTCGCCGGCTTCGACAAGGGCTATCACGAGAGCTGGGACATGCAGAGCGCGATGCATCCGCAGACGCTCGTCGCCTATGGCATGGACGGCCGCCAGCTCGGCCCCGGGCACGGTGCGCCCGCACGCGTGCACTCCCCGGTGAAGCTCGGCTACAAGAACACGAAGTACCTCACCCGCGTCGTCTTCATGCCGTCGCGGAATGGCGGCTACTGGAGCGATCAGGGATACGAGTGGTACGGCGGAACGTGATCCGCCGTTCTCGAAGCCCCCGATGTGACGCGTGATCGCTCAGACGTTGAGTCCGGCACCCCGCGCACCGAGAAAGCTGCATTGGCACGCTAACTGACTATCGCACGGCCCTGCTGCTCCCCGCGCGAGATGCGCGCACCGGCAGCGGGGCCGTTCGTAGTTCAGTTCCATCAGGGGACGGGGAGGGAGGGGATGGGAAAGATCAAATGGCGCGGCGCTCTGCGCGCGCTGCCGATCGCTGCCGTGGCGATCACTGGACTCTCGCTCGCCGCATGCGCGGCCGGCGACAAGAAGGGGAGTACAATGGACAGCAGCAACATGGAGATGCCCGCCGGCGCGGCGGCATCGAAGCCGATGGGCGTCGCCGACGCCGACATGCAGGCGGTGCTCGACCAGCTCGGCGCCATGCATGGCAAGCCCGTCGAATCACTCTCGGCGGCCGAAGCACGTAAGCAACCGACCCCTACCGACGCCGTGAAGGCGCTGCTCGCCAAGCAAGGGAAGCCGGCCGCGCCGCCGCCTGGCGCCACGCTCACCAACCGGATGGTGGCCGGAGCGGCAAGCGAGCTCCCCGCCAACATCTACACGCCGGACGGGCCGGGTCCCTTTCCAGTGATCGTGTACTATCACGGCGGCGGCTGGGTGATCGCCAGCAAGGATGTGTACGACGGCGGCGCGCGGGCTCTCGCCATCGATACGAAGTCGGTCGTCATCTCCGCCGACTATCGCCTGGCGCCCGAGCACAAGTTCCCCGCCGCGCACGATGATGCGCTCGCCGTGTACAAGTGGGCGCTGGCGAACGCGGCATCGCTCAAGGGAGATCCGGCGCGCGTCGCCCTCGCCGGCGAGAGTGCGGGGGGCAATCTCGCGGTCGCGACCGCCATCGCCGCCCGGGACGCGACGCTGCAGGCGCCACTCGCCGTCATCTCCGTCTACCCGATCGCCGTGGGCAATACGAATACCCCGGCGTACGCCGAGAACGCGAACGCGAAGCCGCTCAACCGGGCCATGATGGCCTGGTTCTTCGACAAGTACGCGCGCACCGACGCCGATCTCGCCGACCCGCGCATCAATCTCGTTGGCGCCGACCTGCGCGGGCTGCCACCCGTCGCGATCATCAATGCGCAGATCGACCCGCTCCGCGGCGATGGCGAGATGCTCGCGGAGAAGATCCGTGCAGCGGGCGGCAGCGTACAGCAGAAGACGTACGATGGCGTGACCCACGAATTCTACGGAATGGGTGCCGTCGTCGCGAAGGCGAAGGACGCGGAAGGCTACGCCGCCGCCGCGCTCGCCACGGCATTCCACAGATAGAGGCGCCATACCAACGATGGAGCAGCACACACCGAACGGCCGCGCCACGCCGTACGCCGCCGACGTGCTCGGCTCGGCCTGGGGCACCAGCAGTCGGCGCGACTTCCTGATGCTCGCCGCGAAGGGAGCGGCGGCGCTGGGCGTCGCCGGCTCGCTCTCCGGCTGCGTCCTCACCGCCGCCGGCTCCCGTCGCCTCGACTTCCGCGACGACTTCGGCATCCTCAACTTCGCCTACGCGCTCGAGACCCTCGAGTCGCGCTTCTACAAGAAAGTCTGCGAGGCACCCCCCGCGGACCTTCGCCCGGGAGAGCTTCAGATCCTCCAGGACATCCGCGACCACGAGATCGCGCACGCCCGCTTCTTCAAGCGCTCGCTCCAGGTGCTGCGTGTCGAGGTCCCGGCCTCCGTCTGGCCGGGCATCGACTTCTCCAGCCGCCAGAGCGTGCTTGTCGCGGCTCGCACCTTCGAGGATCTCGGTGTCGCCGGCTACAATGGCGCCGGTACTCGTCTGCGCCTCGCCGAGTTCCTCACCATCGCCGGCAAGATCGTCTCCGTCGAGGCGCGCCACGCTTCGGTGCTCCGCGATCTGCTCAATCCCGGCTCCCGCGATTTTGCCGGCGACGACGTCGTCGACGCGCAGGGGCTGGACCGCGCGCTCGAGCCTGGCGAGGTCCTCGCCCAGGCACAGAAGTACTTCGCCGAACCCTACAAGGCCGTGGGGCTCTAGGAGAATCATGTCTTCCAGCAATTACCAGGAACCCCGTCGCCTGCTCGCAGCGGATCCCGAGATCGCCGCGCGCCTCGCGGCACGACACAAGGAGATCGACGCCGGCGCCACCACGAGCGCGACGACGCGCGCGGGACTCGTGATGGGCGGTGCCGTGCTCGCAACTGCCGTCCTCGCGAAGGACGTCTTCGCGCAGGGTCTTCCCTCCATCGTCGTCGACGTCCTCAACTTCGCCCTCACCCTCGAGTACCTCGAAGCCGAGTTCCACACGCGCGGCGTCGGCACGGCGGGACTCATCCCCCCCGAACATCGCGACGTGTTCGACCAGATCCGCAAGCACGAGGTGGCGCACGTCGCTCTGCTTCAGGGCGTGCTCGGCTCGGCGGCTGTCGCCAAGCCCACCTTCGACTTCAGCGCGGGCGGCGGGTCGGGCAACGGGCCGTTCGCCGACGTCTTCCGGAACGCGCAGACCTTCATGGCCGTCGCGCAGGCGTTCGAGGACACCGGCGTCCGCGCCTACAAGGGCCAGGCGGCGAACCTCATGGGACACGACGACATCCTTCGCACCGCTCTGCGCATCCATTCCGTCGAGGCCCGGCATGCGGCGCAGGTGCGCCGCCTCCGCGGGCAGAAGGGATGGATCACCATGAGCGAGCCCGGAAATCTGCCGGAGGCTGCCGCAGCGACCTACAAGGGCGAGAGCAACCGCTTCCAGTTCATTCTCGGCCAGCCCGACAGCAACCGCATCGCGCAGACCGAGGGTTTCGACGAGACGCTCACCAAAGGACAGGTGCTCGAGATCGTGAAGCCCTTCATCGCGGGAGGCTTGTGATGCGACGCGTCATTCGCGGGGCGCTCGCCCTCCTCGGCTCGGCCACGCTCGCGCACTCGGGGGGCGCGCAGGCCCTCGGCCCGCAGCGCCAGTTCCTCGCCATCGAGCCATACTACGAGCACACCCAGCTCGACGTCGGCGCCACCGTCAGCAAGCAGTCGCGCGACGGCTACGGCGCGCGCCTCTGGGTCAATCTCGACCCGTTCCACTTCATCCCGAACGGCTCGCTCGCCCTGTTCACGTCGTTCGCGCAGAAGAGGACGGCCGGCACCACCGAGACGTCGATGCTGACGTACGGTGCCGAGTACGACCAGTTCCTCATGCGACGGCCCATCGGCGGCTTCATCGATCCCTTCATCAGCGTCGGCGGGGCAGCGTACCGCGTGCATACCAAAGCGGGCGCCACTGACTCGCATCGCACGTACGGCGCGCTCATTCCCGGAGCCGGGCTGCGGATCCCCATTCCCAACCGCTTCGAGTTGCGCGGCGACGTGAAGGACCTCATGCTCTTCAACCAGTCGCGTCACACCGACGGCACGAGCCGGCGGACGAACAACCTCGTGGTGCAGGGCGGCCTCGGCATCACCTTCTGATCGCCGGGGCGAAACTTGCTACGGGTCGGTGTGCCCCGCGCACCGACCTGTACCTCCCCCCCACTCCGCCATGACGCCCTCTGTCACCCGCAACGACGCCGCCTCGCGGTTCGAGAGCGACTCCGGCCACGGCGTTGCCGTGCTCACGTACACCCGCACCGGCGATACGCTCGACCTCGTGCACACTGAAGTCCCCGACGCGGCGCAGGGCGCCGGCTTCGGCCAGGCGCTGGTGACCGCCGCGCTCGACTACGCGCGCAGCGAGACGCTCCGCGTGATCCCGACCTGCCCCTTCGTGCGCCACTTCATCGACGATCACCCGGAATACGCCGGCCTCGTCGCCGCGCCGTAGCCAGCCGCCGCTCAGTCCTCGGCGCGACGAGCGGGAGCGGGCGGGACGGCGGTGGCTCGCATGCACCATCGCTCCAGCTCGAACTCCGACATCGTGCGCCAGTCCGCTGGATAGGGCGCGAGCCGCCGCTTCCCCTCCTCGGACTCGAACACCAGCCATCCCCCCTTCCGCCTGTCGTGCTCGAGCACGCGCGCAAGCGCCGCCGGAAGTGACGGGCTCGAGATCTCCCGGACCGTCCACGCGACGCCCACGGCGTCGGTGAAATCACGTGACTCGTCGTCCGGATGCATGAGGAGGGGGAGGGAGGGTGACGAGCTACGCCGCCAAGCTAGGCACGACGACCCTCGCGACGCAACAGCCTACTGGTACTGGATGTACAGCGGCTTGGGGTTCAGCCGCAGTACCTCCGCCGGCGTCAACAGCGAGTTCCCCTTCTTCGTGTCGTTGTGGTAGAACAGCTTGAACCCGGTGAACTGCACCGGCTCGCGCTTGATGTAGTCGTGATACGAGTCGAACTTCAGCCAGGGCGGTCCCCACCCGTCCATGTCCATCACCACCTGGACGTTCGGTACGGGTTTGATGTCCTTCGCGTTGGTAACCATCTTCCGCGTCCAGCGGTGCACGATCAGCACCTTCGGTGGAAGATGCTTCTCCTTCACGATCTGGTCGAGGAAGTTGATCGCCCAGTTCACGTCCTTCGCGTCGACGGTGCCGACGCGCGTGCTCGGCTTCGCCCCCGACGGCTGCATCGCGAACTCGGGATCGATCGCGAGATGCACGTCAGGGTTCTCGAGGAAGGGCTTGAGACGCGGGATTTCCGCCTCGATCGTGCTCATCCCCGCCTGCACGTCCAGGAAGAGCAGCGCGTGATGCGCCTTCGCCCATCCGTAGATCTCGTTCGTCATCGAGTCCCGCATCTGCAGCCGGTACAGCCCGTTCTTCCCCGGCGCGCCCTGCGCGACGGTGACGATGAAGTGCAGTGCCGGCACCACGGGATGGCTCGGATCGGCCTTCGTCCAGTTGGCCACCTCGCGATCCAGCATCTTCAGCATCTCGTCCTTCGGATACTCCCCCAGCACCCCCATCTTCTTCGAAAGCGGGTTGCCATAGAACGCGAGGATCCGGTTGGCGGGAAGCAGCGCGCCGGGCAGGGGGGGCGCGATCTTGACGGGCCAGAGCTTGTCGAGCGCCGTGTCTCCCTTCGTCATGCTGGCGAGCGCCACGCTGTCCGGGCGCGGGCGCTTCGGCAGCGTCGTGCCCACCTTGGCGATCGCCTGCCGCTCCTGTTCCGGCGTGGGCCCCATCCCGGTGGCGTACTTCACGCTCGAGACCGCCGGCGTCGCCGGGCTCCCCGCAGCCCCCTTCAACCCCTCCTGCGAGACCTCGCCCGTGGCAGCGCCCTGTTTCGCTCCCGGCGTCGCCGCGGAGTCCTTAGTGTTTGCACAGGCGGCGAGCGCGGCCGCCACGATGAGCGAGGTGATGGCGCGGCGAGGCGCCGGATGACGAGACTTGAGCACGGCTGTGTGGTGAGGAGGAGAGCGTCCGCCGGAGCGGCGGACACGCGGATGCTAGCCGGCCACTGTGCAAGCACCAAGCCCTTTCGGCGGCACCACCGGCGAACCGCAGGGTAAACAGCTGTTGACTCCCCCCCCGGGAGCCCCCTAGCCTTCTCGCATGTCCGACTGTCGAACCGCCACGGCCAACGGCTGTGCCCTCACCCTCCTCCTCCTCGACGCCGCTCGCGCCGTCGAGGCGCGTGCCGAGGGCGCCCTCGCCGAGGTCGGACTCTCGCTCGCCAAGCTCGGCGCGTTGCGGCACCTCGTCCTCGCCACCGAACCCCTCACCCTCTCCCAGCTCGCCGAACGGCACTGCTGCGGCAAGTCGAACGTCACGCAGCTCGTCGACCGCCTCGAAGCCGACGGCTTCGTCGCCCGTGTCAGCGATCCCGACGACCGCCGGACGATTCGCGCCGCTGTGACCCCCGCGGGACGCGCCGCCTACGAGCGCGCCAGCACCCTGCTCGCCGCGCACGAGCAGGAGCTCGATGAGCGACTCGGGACCGGCCCCCGCGCCGAGCTCGCTCGCGGCCTGAAGATCCTCCGCGAAGGCTGAGGTCCGGCCGCCAATGGGCCACCATCACCACCATGGCCACGACCACGGCCACGCGCACCATCACGGCGATGCGAGCGACGGCGGCAACGCCCGGCGCCTGGCCATCGTGCTCGTCCTCACCGCCCTGTACATGGTGGCCGAGGTGGTGGGCGGATGGATGTCGCACTCTCTCGCCCTCATCGCCGACGCGGGACACATGCTGTCCGACGTCGGCGCCCTCGCGCTCAGCCTGTTCGCCGCCTGGATCTCGCGCCGCGAGCCCACGCCCAGTCGCTCCTACGGCTATCACCGCACCGAGATCCTCGCTGCCCTGGCCAATGCCGCCACTCTGATCGGGATCTCGGTGTGGGTGTGCGTCGAGGCGTGGCGACGTCTGCATGCGCCTCCCGACGTCGCCGGCGTGATGGTGATGGGCGTCGCGAGCGGCGGCTTCCTCGTGAACCTCGCCGGCATGTGGGTGCTGAGCGCCGGTCGCGCCAGCAACCTCAACGTGCGCGGCGCCTGGCTCCACGTCGCCACCGACGCGCTCGGCAACATCGGCACCGTCGCCGCCGGCGCGGCGGTCGCCTACCTCGGCTGGGCCTGGGCCGATCCGGTCGCGTCGGTCGTCATCGCGCTGCTCGTCTGCTTCTCCTCGTGGGCGCTCCTCAGGGAGAGCGTCGACGTGCTGATGGAGGGGACGCCGAATGGCATCGACCCGGACCACGTGCGCGACGCGCTGTGCGGCGTGCAGGGCGTCCGCGCCGTGCACGACCTCCACATCTGGTCGATCACCAGCGGGCGCGTCTCCCTCTCGGCGCACGTGGCGGTGGACGGCTCGCGCCCCGACCGCGACGTCCTCCCCGACCTCTGCGGAATCCTGCGGGAGCGCTTCGAGATCACGCACGTCACGCTGCAGCTCGAGAGCGAGTGCGCCGCGTCGGAAGCGCTGCACGCCTGACCCCGCCCGCCCTGACCTGAAGGTCAGGGCACCTTCACCTCGATCGGCTTCGGCGCCTTGAGCGGCGCGAGCGTGCGGCTCCGCGACTTGGGCTTGGCGGTGGGCTTCCGCGCGGTCGATGTCTTCTTCGCCGCGGGCTTCCTCGTGGCGCTCGCCTTCGCCGTGCTCTTCTTTGCCGTGCTCGCCTTCGCCGTGCGCTTCTTCGCCGTGCGCTTCTTCGCCGTGCTCCTCTTCGCCGCGCTCGTCTTCGACGCAGCCTTCGTCGCTGTCGACTTCGCGCTCGCCCCGGTCGCCTTTGTCGCAGCGGGCGGGGTGACCGGCACCGCGGCGGGCGCGGCTTGTGGAACGACTGGGGCCGGCGCCGGAGCCGGTGGCGCCGCGTTCGCCGCCGCCGCGTCCTCGTTGCCGAACAGCCCGGCGATGAACGGCTTCGCGATGCAATCGTAGAAGCTGCGCCCGTTGCAGATCGAGGTCGCCTGGTTCTCCACGAACGACTGCACCTTGTCGGGATAGGTGTGGCAGCGCGGCGTGTTCGTCCCCTTCACGCACCCGTTGTAGCGCAGGAGCGCCGTCTGCCAGTCGCGCGGTTGCGCCGCGCCGGACTTGGTCTTCGGGTTGAAGTAGTGGCTCAGGATGAAGACGCCGTACTTCACGTTCGTGGAGTCGCTGGCGAGGTCCTTCCCGAACAGCGCGGTCATCTCCTTGTTCAGCCACACCTTCGGATAGACCTGCATCAGCCCCACGGCGCCCACGTTCGACTTCGCCTTCGAGACGAACTTCGAGTTCTCCGTGAGCATCACGCCGAAGATGATCGCCGGAGAGATCCCCCGCTTGTACGCCTCGCGCACCGCGTACTGCGCGATGGAGTCGGCGCGCGCCGAATCCACCTGCTTCAGGCGCATCACGTCCTCGTAGAAGTTCCGCTTCTCCTCCTGGTACTTCGCGGTCGCCATGAACTGGTCGACGTCGGTGCTGTCCCCCGCGCCGATCGCCTTCGCCGCGCCTGGCGCGTGCTTGCGCA
Source organism: Gemmatimonadales bacterium (assembly GCA_038325515.1). Taxonomy (GTDB): domain Bacteria; phylum Gemmatimonadota; class Gemmatimonadetes; order Gemmatimonadales; family Gemmatimonadaceae; genus AG11. Next base: position 108,908 of record JBBQJC010000001.1, read on the forward strand.
GCTCGTCGCCGAGCGTGCCGCGCGTCGCGTAGACGGGACGCATCAGCCGCACCGTCCCCACGATGACGATGACCAGCATGACGACCAGTCCGAGCGAGCGAAGCACGTTCGCCAGCGGCGAGGGGGGAGCTTTCGGGCTCCGCCCTCGGCGGCCCCCGGGGCCATCCGCCTCGCCATGCGTCCGGCGGTCGTCATGATGCCGCCGGTCGCCCGTGCCCCCCCCCTCGGCCGGGTCCATCGGCTCGTTAACGGAAGAGTCCGAAATGACCCAGCAGCCACCAGAGGATGATGAAGACGAGGACGGTGCTGAAGCAGCCACCCCCCAGCCTCTTCGCGCCATATCCGGCGGCCATGCCACGCAGCAGCTTGCTCATGTGCCCTCGTCCCTCGCGGGTGATTTCGCGGGGAGTGAGTGCAGGAGGCGTACCCGGCGGCGCCTGCCGCCGCTCCGTCAGCGGGCGGGCGACACGGCGCCGGGGACGAAGTCCCCGGGCTCCTCGCCTCGGCCGGACTCCGGAGCGAGCGATGCAGGAGCCCCATCCCCGCTTCCCAGGGGAGCTGCCGAGCCCGCTGGAGTGAGATCCGAGCTCTGCGGCATCCTGAAGCGCAGCGGGTCCACCTGGCGTCCGTTGATCAGCACCTCGTAGTGAAGGTGCGGGCCGGTCGAGAGTCCCGTGGAGCCCACCGTTGCGATCTGCGCCCCGAAGGCGACGATCTGGCCGGCCTGCACCTGGATCGACCGGCAGTGGGCGTAGCGCGTCGTCACCCCCCCGCCGTGATCGATCTCGACGACCATCCCCAGCGCGAACTTCCGCCCCGCGAAGGTCACCCGCCCGCGAGCCGGCGCCGTGATCCGCGTCCCGCTGGGGGCCGCGAGATCGACACCAAGATGCGGGCGGACGATCCGGAGCAGGGGATGCCGCCGCGCCAGCGAGAAGGTGCTCGCGATCATCCCGATCACGGGCAGCCCCTCCAGACTCGTCGTCGCCCGCAACCCCAGTGCGCGCCCGCCGCGTGCCATCGGAGCGACAAGGGGGCGGTGCGCCGAAGCGGCCGGTCCAGGAGCCACCTCGTCCGCCGCCTCAGCCGCCGCCACGGTCGAGTCCGCAGAGGCCGAGTCGCCGTCGGCAAGGGCGAGCCGCGCCAGCGCGAGCGAGTCGCGCGCGGCGAGGAGCTCGCCGCGAAGCTGCGCCGTCTCCCCGGAGACGAAGAGATCCGGCGCGAAGAGCGCCACGACGACGGTCCCCACGGCGGTGCCGGCGATGAGGAGCAGCACAGCCACGGTGACGGCGATCGCCCGCGCCTGCCAGCGGGCCAGGTCGAAGGTCCGGGTGGGGGAGCCGGCCGTTGCCGAAACGACGAGCACGCGCCACGGACGCCTCGCCACGGGAATCGGGCGGCGGAGCCTGGAATCGTGCACGAGCGCGACGGGCGAATTCGCCGCGCCGCGGATCGGGATGATCCCGTTGCCGCGACGGCCCGGGGCGGGCGCGGCGTCCGGCACCGCGTCCTGGCCCAGCGATGGAGTGGGTCTTGGGGCGCTCATCGGCTAGCGGTTGGCCCGCTTGCCCTGGGCGCTGCCTTCCTCGCTTCCCCCTCCCGACGCGCCCCGCGATTCGGGGGGACGCATGATGACTCGGCCGTTCACCACGCCACCCTCCTGCACCAGCACGCTGACGGAGGTGATGTCGCCCGAGACGATCGCCGTCGCCTGCAGCTCGACCCGCTCGGCGGCGAAGATGTTCCCCGTGAGCGTCCCCCCCACGATCACCTCGCGGGCGTGGACGTCTCCCGTCATGACTGCGCCAACGCCCAGCACCACGGTATCGGCCTGCTTGATCGTCCCCTCCATCGCGCCATCCACCCGGAGTGACCCGGAGGTGGCGAGATCGCCGGTGACGGCAAGCTGGGCGTCCAGAACGGAAAAGCCGTTGGCGGCCGGCGAGGAAGCGGAGCCGGACCGGCGGTTGAGGAGGGTCATGTCGAGGCGCTAGCTGGGGGGGAGGATCACGACGGGCCCAGCGGCGGGCCGACACGAAGATTGGTCACGCCGCTCCAGTCCGCCAGTGATCTGCGACACCGGAAGCGCGACATCCGTGAGTATCGTCCACTCACCTCCGGGGTATGAGTGCATGGAAGCCGAGGCGATATGGCACACGCCCTGCCTTAAGTAGTAGAGGAATAGAAGGACGGCTCGCGCCGGTCAAATTCAGGAGGTTCCATGCGTGCTCTCAAGTCACTCGTCTTCGCCCCCGCGCTCCTCGTCGCCTTTGCCTGCAGCAAGGACAAGCCAGCGGACAGTGCGCTCAACAACGACCTCTCCCTGGCGGCCCAGGCCCAGCCGGGCACCCGTCTCGATTCGATCAGCGCCGCCGAGCGCATGAATGGCGTGGCACCGGCGAATGGGTACGCCGCTCCCGCTCCCGCTCCGGTTGCCGTTGCCCCGGCGCCGGCGCCCCGTCGCACGACCACCGCGTCGGCTCCGGCACGCCGTCGGAGTTCGTCGTCGAGCAGCGCCTCCGGCAGCAGTGGCAGCTCGCGGGTCGTCTATTCCGAGCCCCGCACGGTGACCGTGAAGAACACCAAGCGTGACGCCGTGATCGGCGCGGCGGCCGGTGCCGCCATCGGCGCCGCGACGGGCCGCAGCGTGAAGAGTGGCGTCATCGGCGCCGCGGTCGGTGGTATCCTCGGCGGCGTGATCGGCAACAATGTCGACGTGCACAAGAAGCCGGCGCCGTAAGGCTCGGGCTCACCATGCGCGCTCCCTCGCCGTCTGAGCATCCGGACGGCGAGAACGAGCGCCTCCCCGCCCCGCAGCCGGCTTCGCCGGCCGCCGGCGGAGAGGCGCTCGTCGAGCATCTGGCGGCCAGGCTCGCGCGCGCCGAGCAGGCGCTGCGAGTGGCCCGCGAGCGGGCCGACTCCGCCGAGCGGGATCGCGGATTGCTCGCAAGCCTCGCCCGGCACCTCTCGCAGCACCCCGGCTCCAGCCTGGAAGATGCCGCGAGGCTCGTGCTGTCCGCGTTCGGGCACTGGTGTCTCGTGGACGAGCAGCAGGGCGAGCGGCTGGACCGTCGCCTCGTCGCACTGGACGCGGCGGTCGAGCGGGAGGCGGGCGCGCTCCTGGAGACCGGCGCGCCGGACCCGCTGATCGGACTGCCGCGCGCCGTGCGCGGCGGGCGCATCGAGCGGCTGGCCGCCCTGCCGCGCGACGAGGACAAGGGGGATGCGGGGGGTGACGCGCCTACGCCCGTCGAGCGGCTCGCCGGCTCCGGTCCTCTGCTGCTCGTACCCGTGTTCTCGGCTGGCCGCGCCGTGGCGGCCCTCACCTTCGGGCGTTACTCGCACGAGCCGGAATACGACGAGCACGACGAGCGGCTGGCCGCCGAGCTGGCCGTCCTCCTGGCCATCGCGACCGAGCAGCGCAGCGCGATGGCCGTTGCCGACGCCGCGCTCCGCGCGAAGGCGGAGTTCCTGTCCGTGATGAGCCACGAGCTGCGCACTCCGCTCAACGCCATCGCCGGCTACGCGCAACTGCTCGAGATGGGCTTCCGCGGCGAGCTGAATGAGGGGCAGCGAGATGCGGTGGGCCGCATCCTCTCCGGGCAGGAGCATCTGCTGGAGCTCGTCGACGCGGTGCTCACCTTCTCGCGGCTCACCAGCGGCGGCGTCGCGCTGGACGTGGAGAACGTGCCGGCGGGCGAGCTGATGGACCGGGCGTGCGAGCCTCTCGTCGCGGATTTCGCGGGACGCCGAATCGACTTCCGCGTCGCGTCCTGCAGCGCGGATGTCGTGGTCCGCGCCGATCGCGATCGTGCAACGCAGGTGCTGCGGCACATGCTCGACAACGCCCTCAAGTTCACCCCCGCCGGCGGACGGGTGACCCTCGAATGCGAGGAGGGGCCTGGCCTGGTCCACATGATCGTGACCGACGACGGGCCGGGGATCCCCGAGGCGAAGCGGGAGTCGATCTTTCGCCCCTTCGTGCAGGCCGAGCGCGGCCCTGCGCGAAGTGCCGAGGGGACCGGGTTGGGGCTGAGCATCGGGCGGGAGCTGGCCGAGCGGATGGGCGGATCGCTCACGGTGACCGGCAATCCGGGCGCCGGTTCCCGCTTCGTGCTCTGCCTTGCGAGGTCGCAGGTGGACTGATCGAGGCTCGGCCGCAGGAGCGTACTCCGCATTGACAGTGGTATCCTCCGGGGCTAATATTCGGGGCTGCACGCTTACGCGTGCCGCACAGCCGTTTCGCGCATTCTCGCGCGGACATCACCAAGGAAGGGCGTACTGATGGTCGAGATCCATCTCGAAGAGAGCGATCGCCTGGATTGGGCGCTCAAGGCGTTCAAGCGCAAGATCGCGAAGGCCGGCATCCTCAAGGACCTCCGGAAGAAGCGCTACTACGTGAAGCCGAGCGAGGCCCGTCAGCTCAAGGCCGCCGCGGCCCGCCGCCGCAGCCGCACCGAGCGCTCGCGCTAAGCCCTCGGGCCTGCGCAAGTAACGGATGGCGAAAGAAGACGCGATTCAGCTGGAAGGCTCGGTCACCGAGGTGCTCCCGAATGCGACCTTTCGGGTGCAGCTCACGAACGGCCACAACGTGCTTGCGACGCTCGGCGGCAACATGCGCCGCTTCCGCATCCGCGTCCTCGCGGGCGACCGCGTGACCATCGAGGTCTCGCCGTACGATCTGACGAGAGGGCGAATCACCTTCAGGCACAAGAACTGACGGTGTGAGCGATGGCAGCACCACACGACGGCCCACCGGACTCGCTCCGGTGGGCCGTCGTTTCGTCAGTGCACCAGCCGCGCCGACTCCGCCTCCGCCGCCTGCTCGATCGTCGTCCGCGACAACGGCTGCCGCAGCCGGTGCCGCACGCGTACCAGCAGCAGCGCCGCCACGACGCCGAGCCCCGCGACCAATCCCCACCACAGCCCCGTCGCGCGCAGCGGCGTGTGAAAGCCGAGCAGCACGCTCACCGGCAGCCCCACCGCCCAGAAGCCGATCAGGTTGAGCAGGAAGGGGACGCGCGTGTCGCCGAGCCCGCGCAGCACGCCGGCGCAGACCGCCTGCACCCCGTCGAACACCTGAAAGACGCCGGCGATCGGAATGAGCAGTGCGGCGAGCACCAGCAGCGGCGCATCGTGCGTGTAGAGCCGCGCGATGGCGCCCGGCACGACGAGCAGCACCAGCGCCGCCGCCGACATGAAGCCCACGCCGCACACGAGCGCCGCCCGCGCGCTCTCGACGGCCCCGTCGCCGTCGCCCGCGCCCACGGCGTGTCCCACGCGGATCGCCGCCGCCGCTCCCACCCCCAGCGGCACCATGAAAGTGAGGCTCGCCAGGTTGATCGCGATCTGATGCGCCGCCATCTCGCGCGTCCCCAGCGCCCCCATCAGCATGCCGATCGCCGAGAACGCGCCGAACTCCAGGAGCTGCATCATCCCGATCGGCACGCCGAGCTGCAGCATGCGCCGCAGCGCGGCCGGGTCGAGCGACCGTACGCTCCACCGCGCCAGTGCTGGCCGCAGCGCGCGGCGTCCGAGCCCGAGCAGCATCAGCGCCATCAGCCACCGGCTCGCGCACGTCGCCCAGGCGCTCCCCACCGGCCCCATCGCGCTGCTGCCGAGATGGCCGTACACGAACACCCAGTTCAGGAACGCGTTCGCGACGTTGGCGGCGAGCACCGCCGCCAGCAGCACCCGCATCGCCCCGAGCGCCTGGAGGCTCTGCCGCAGCACCACGAAGGCGAGAAAGGGAAACACGCCGAAGATGGACGTCCTGACGTATGCCGCCGCGACGCCGATCAGCTCGGGCGGCTGGTGAACAGCCTCGAAGAGCGGCCGCATCGGAAGCAGCACGACGCTCGTGATCACCGTGAGCAGCAAGGCCAGCACGAGGCCGCGCTGGATCCCCAGCTTCACTCCCTCGGCATCCCGCGCCCCCACCGCCTGTGCGACGATGGGGTCGAGCACCATAAGCGTTCCCGATGCCGGCACGGTGAGCGTGAGGAAGGTGAGATTCCCGAGCGCCACGCCGGCGAGCGCCTCCGCCGAGACGCGCCCCACCATCAGCGTGTCGACGACTCCCATCAGCATCAGTCCCACCTGCGCCAGCACCACGGGCAGGGCGAGGCGCGACAGCTCGGCGAGCTCGGTACGGCGGGGCAGACGCATTGGCGCGGAGCGGGAGATCGTGACGTGCGGTTGCAGGACGCTGCTAACTTATCCCGATGCCCCCTCGCCCGTCGCGCCGCGCGCAGGCCGCCCTCTTCGCGGTGACCTTCCTCCTGAGCGTCGAGCCTTCGCGCGCCGCCGCGCAGAGCGGCGCGCATGCGGGCATGCGGATGCCGCACGACAGCGCCGCGCCTCACGCCCTCCACCTGATGGCGCAGGCGATCCCGCTGCTCACGCGTGCCGATCCCGCGGCGGGACGGCGCGCGCTCACCGAGGGGACGCTCGCCCAGGCGTTCGTGATGGCGCGCGGACGAGCCTTCGGCGGCCATCTGCTCGCCGACGCCACGCTGAACCTCGAAGGGCTCACGATGCGCCGCGGCGAGCTGTCCACCGGCGCATTCGGCGAAGGGTTCATCGACCGGCGTCACCCGCACACGTACATGCACGAGCTGGTCGTCACCGCCGTCGGCGACCGCGGACCGATGCGCCTCTCCGCGAGCGCGGGTCGCGGCTTCGTCCCTTTCGGTACGGACGACCCGATGGTGCGACCTCTCGAGAAGTATCCGGTCAACCACCATCTGTCACAGATCCTCGAGCGCACCGTGCTGTCGGGCGCGGCGCGCCTCGGTGCGGCGATCGTCGAGGTGGCGACCTTCAACGGCGACGAGCCCACCGCGCCGACGGCGCTCCCGCGCGCGGCACGCGTCGGCGATTCATGGTCGCTGCGCGGAACGCTCCTCCCCGCCGCATGGGCCGAGCTGCAGGCGAGCTACGCGAGGGTCGCGTCGCCGGAGGAGACGGGAGGACATGGCCTCGACCATCGCAAGCAGAGCGTGTCGGCGCGCTTCGCCTCCGTCGCCGGGGGGCGCTCCCTGCTGGCCGAGTGGGCGCGGACCGTGGAGCACGACCACGACCGCCTCCAGGACGTCCTGCGCATCGAGACGGCGCTCGTCGAGGGTACGGCTGACGTGGGGCCGGTGAAGGTCGCCCTCCGTCTCGAGCAGACCGATCGCCCCGAGGAGGAGCGCCTCGCCGACCCCTTCCGGACGACCTTCCCCGGCAGCGACCTGAGTATCGGAGGGATCACGCGCTGGCGCGTGGCGACCGCGGCGCTCTCCGGCCCGGCGGTGACCGTGCGGGAGCTTCGCGGGTATCCCTTCGTGGAGGTCGCGCGGCTCGCCGCGGCGGCGCGCGATCCTCGCACCTTCGCCACCCCGGAGCGATTCTACGGCGCCTCCCGGATGTGGATGGTCACCACGGGACTGCGTCTGCAACTGGGCGCCGCCCACGCCCGTATGTCACGCTACGGCGCCGCCCTCGTCCCCTGATCCGCCTTCTCCCGATATCGATGCGTCAAGCCAGACTCGCCGGCGCCGCCGGTGTCATCCTGCTCGCCGGCTGCGGCGGCGACACCCCCACCAACACGCCGACGCGCCATGCCGCGACGATGACCGTGCTGGGCCGCGGCGACTACAAGCCCGCCCGCACCACCGCTGAGCTGGCGGTGCGCGGCACCACTGCATACACCACCACATGGGACAACTCGCCGGCGACGAGCGTCTTCTACATCTGGGACGTCTCCGCCAACCAGCCGCGCCTCGTCGACTCAGTGAAGGTGGACAGCGCCACCACCACGAGCGACGTTGCGGTCACCGACGACGGCTCGCTGCTCGTCGTCTCCACCGAGACGCGGCCCGGCGGATCGATCGTCATCTACACCCTCGCCGATCCGCGAAAGCCCCAGCGGCTCGTGCGCTACACCAGCGCCGACATCGATCCGGGCGTCCACACCGCCGAGATCGGGCGCGTGAACGGCAAGCTCACCGGCTTCCTCAGCGTCGACCGCACCTCCGCGAGCAACGCGCGCCTCGTCATCGTCGACCTGAGCGATGCGGCGCACCCGCGCCCGCTCCTCTCCCGCGAGATCGGCACGCCGTACATGCACGACAGCTTCATCCGCGACGGCATCCTCTTCCTGGCGACATGGAACGAGGGGCTCGTGATCTGGGACGTGGGCGGAGGAGGGAAGGGGGGCACGCTCGCTGCCCCGGTCGAGCTGGGCCGCATCAGGACCCCCGGCGGCGAGGTGCACAACGTCTGGTGGATGAAGGACGCCGTCACCGGGAGCGCTCGCTACGCCTTCGTGGGACAGGAAGGCCCCAAGGTCGGCTTCACCGGCGCTTCCGGCGACATCCACGTGATCGATCTCGGCGACATGTCCGCGCCGAAGGAGGTGGCGATCTACAGCATTCCCGGCGCTGGCACGCACAACTTCTGGGTCGACGAGACCGCCGGGATCCTCTACGCGGCATACTACAACGGGGGAGTTCGCGCCCTGGACGTCCGCGGCGACCTCGGCTCGTGCGAGCTGCCCCAGAAGGTCCGGCCCGTGGCGCAGACGTCGCTCCTGCTCTGCGACATGGGGCTCATGGGGCGCGAGCTCTCCGTCGGCCTGCTCGACCGGGGAAACCCTGTCTTCGTCTGGGGCGTCCAATACGCCAACGGTTACCTGTACGCCTCGGACATGCTGAACGGTCTCTGGAAGCTCGCCGGCACCGCGAGACCCTGAGCCCCCTGCCCGGGCACGCGCCACAGGCCCGAACCCCTTAGATTGTCAAAGCCGGTTTCACGTCCGTGAATCCGGCGCCTCCCGTTCCGAGGTAGTCAGCATGTTTCGCCCACGTACCGCGGCCGTCGCCAGCATCCTGCTCATCCCCATGGTGGCCGGCGGGTTCCTGCTCTCCGAGGCCCCCGCACGGGCCACCCCGAAGCTGTTCGAGCAGGTCCTGTCGCTCGTCGCCAACCGGTACGTGGACTCGCTCCAGAGCCCGGCGATCTTCGAGAAGGCCGCCTCCGGCCTCGTGCACGAGCTGAACGACCCGTACAGCGAGCTGCTTCCCCCCAAGCAGAACGAGGAGTTCAATCGCGGCGTCGGCGGACGGTACGGCGGGGTGGGCATGCTGCTCGAGGAGCAGAAGAGCCCGACCTCCAGCTCCATCGTCGTGGCGCGCGTCTTCGCCAACACGCCGGCCGAGCTGGGAGGCGTGCAGGAAGGCGACCGCATCATTCGCGTCGACTCGATGTCGGCGAGCGACGTGAAGATCGACAAGGTCTCCGACGCGCTGCGCGGCGTGCCCGGCACCACGGTGCACGTGGTCTTCGCGCGCCCCGGCGTCGCCGTGCCGGTGAAGCTGGCCTTCCAGCGCGCGATCGTGCACGTGCCGGCGGTGCCCTTCAGCACCATGCTCGGCGACAGGATCGGCTACATCCCGCTGCAGACCTTCAACGAGAACACCGCGGAGGAGGTCGAGAGCGCGGCCAGCAAGCTCGTGGCCGGCGGCGCGCGCGGCATCGTGCTCGACCTGCGCGACAACGGCGGCGGCATCGTCGACCAGGCGCTCGCGGTCAGCTCGCTCTTCCTCAAGGACGGCCAGGAGATCGTCAACGTCCGGTCGCGCAACACCCCCGACGAGGTGAACTCCGCCTCCTCCGACCATCTCTCGGCCCAGCTGCCGATGGTCGTGCTCACCGACGGGGGCACCGCGTCGGCCAGCGAGATCGTCGCCGGCGCGCTGCAGGATCATGATCGCGCGCTGGTGCTCGGCACCACGAGCTTCGGCAAGGGGCTCGTGCAATCCATCTTCCCGCTCGACGGCGGCTACGCCCTCAAGATCACGACGGGCAAGTGGTACACGCCGAGCGGCCGCAACATCCACCGCGAGCGCACGCTGCTCCCCGACGGCCGCTTCGTCGAGACGAAGCCGGACTCCCTCGAGACCGAAGCGCAGAAGAAAGCGAAGCCCAAGTTCCGCTCCGATGCCGGACGCGTGGTGTACGGCGGCGGTGGCATCACCCCCGATCTCATCGTGCCGGACGACACGATCGCGACGGCCGAGGTGGAGTTCATCCGCTCGATCGGTCCCAAGGCGCAGGCATTCATCACGACGCTCAACCAGTACGCGCTGGAGCTGAAGTCCTCCGCGCCGCGCGACTTCACCGTCACGCCGGCGTGGCGCACCGAGCTGCGCCGGCGCCTCACCGCCGCGGGCATCACGGTCGATCCGAAGAACGAGCCCGCCGCGGACAAGTTCCTCGATCGCGAGCTCGACCGCCGTGTCGCGCGCATCGTCCTCGGCGACGCCGGCGCCAAGCAGCGCGCCCTGGCCGAGGATCACCAGCTCGCGCGCGCCGTGCAGCTCCTCTCGACGGCGCGCACGCAGGATGCGCTGTTCGCCGCCGCGAGCTCGGCCACCGCCGGCACGGCATCGGCGAAGCCGGCGGTGCGGAAGCAGTAGCGGACGGACGGCGGGACTCTTCGCATGCCCGACACGGAGCCCCGCCGCGCCGCCGCCTCGCCCGAGGTGACCCCGCACCACATCGTGGTGCGGCGTACCGCGCGCTACTACACGCTCGGCCCTACGCACGGCTTCCCGCGCGAGCTCTGGTTCGTCTGCCACGGCTACGGGCAGCTCGCCGCGCGCTTCGCGCGACAGTTCGGCCCCATCGACGATGGCACGCGGCTCATCGTCGCGCCGGAAGGGCTCTCGCGTTTCTACCTCGATCCCATCCCGCAGCGGCGCAGCGATCCCTCGCCGCGCATCGGCGCCACCTGGATGACGCGGGAGGACCGCGAGGCCGAGATCGCGGACTACGTCGCCTATCTCGAGCAGCTCGCCGGCGAGGTACGCCACCATCTCACCGGCGCCGCGCCACGCATCGTGGTCCTCGGCTTCTCGCAGGGCACCGCGACCGTCTGCCGCTGGCTCGCGGCGAGCGAGCTGCGCGTCGACCAGCTCGTGCTCTGGGCCGGCGGCATCCCGCCGGAGCTGGACGTCCCCGCCTGGTCGTCACGCCTGCACGACGCGTCGATCACCCTGCTCGCCGGCGATACCGACGAGCTGGTGCCCCCGCCCGCCGTCGCGGCCGAGGCGGAGCGACTCTCGGCGGCCGGCGTGGCGTTCACGCTCCAGCGGCACGATGGCGGCCACGCCATCAACGCCGCCGCGCTGCAGGAGCTCGCGACCCGGTTCGCGGGTCGCTGACCGCCTCCCGCGCGCAAGCTCACGCGCGGGAGGTGGCTGATCAGTCGAAGCGGACGCCGAAGGTGAGCGGTGTAGGCATGATGCCAAGCGTTCGCCGGTCCGTGAAGACCGATTCGAGAGTCACGGCACGTCTCAATTCGCTGAACAGGGTGACGCCGCGGAACCGCGCCGCCACGCCGACGCCGCCTTCGAACAGCGGATTCCATTGCCGTCCCGAGAACCTGTGCTGCTCCGGATCGGCATACGGCGCCGAGGGGTCTGCGGTATTCGTGCTGGTCGCGAACAGGCTCTCGCTGCGCCGCGAGATATGCTGTGCTCCCACCCCCGCGATGAGGTAGGGCTGGATGCGGGAGCGCGTCAGCGCGTACGTCAGGGAAAGCGCCAGGTCGAGCGTGCGCTGGCTCGAGTGGGTGGCCGACAGGTAATCCGGTCCGTTGATCGTCACACCCTCGGCGCTGGCGCTGTAGTCGCCGGAGACGCGAAAGGAAAAGCGGGACTTCCCGATCGGGCGCTGATATCCGAGCTGCGCGTCGAGCGCGACGCCCACGTCCGCAAAGCGATTGACGTTCATGTCCCGGCCGATGCCGAGGAGGAAGCTGCCGCGAGTCGCGGAGGAGTCCTGCGCGGCGGCGGCGGCGGTGGTGGTGGCGGTGGCGGTGGCGGAAAGCAGTGCGACGGCGAACGGCGCGAAACGACGCAGCATGGGAATCCTCGAGTGGGGAGGCTGGCGCAGCGCGGCGACGTCGCCGCTCGTGACGCCCCTTCGACCCGGTGGTCCGCCCGAGAGTTGCCGGCGCTAGTCCCCGCGCCGCTCGTCGCGCAGCCGCTCGATCTCCCGCCGGTCGCGCTTCGTCGGCCGTCCCTTGTCCTCGAAGACGAAGACGGCGGGCGCCATCTTGAGCTGCTCCGAGAGCTTCGCCCGCGTCGCGAGGCTGGCGGCGGTCTCCTCGTAGAGCGTGGCGGCGACGGCAGCGGGGCCGCGGCGCTCCGACAGCCCGCGCACCTGCACCACGTGCTCGTACGGTCCGAGGCGGATGCGCACTTCGTCTCCCGCCTTCAGCATCTTGGCGGGCTTCACCTTCTCGCCGTTGACGGTGACCTTCCCCCCGCCGATCGCGTCGACGGCGAGCGAGCGCGTCTTGTAGAAGCGCGCCGCCCAGAGCCACTTGTCGAGTCGCACCTGTCCGGCGCCCGGTGCGTCGGTGTTCTGCCTGGCCATTCTCCAAGATACAACCGCCGCCGGCACGGGAGCTGGGCGTCCGTCGCGGTTGTGCCGATACCGATCCGCGAATATATTTCGACATCGAAACATTCGACTGGTGCTATATCATGCCGACGCACTACCAGGGAACCGAGGGTGAGAAGCGCGCGCTCGACGCGTTCATCAAGCTCAACCGCAGCGTGTCGGCCCTTAACGGGCAGCTCCTTCCTCACCTGCAGCGCGAGTTCTCCCTCACGGAGAGCCAGCTCGGCGTGCTCGAGGCGCTGTACCATCTGGGTCCGCTGCAGCAAGGACAGCTCTGCCAGAAGATCCTCCGCAGCGGCAGCAACGTCACCACGGTGGTGGACAACCTGGAGCGAGGGGGACTGGTCCGTCGCGAGCGCGACGCAACCGACCGTCGCATCCAGATCGTCCAGCTGACGGAGCATGGCCGGAAGGTCATCGCGGAGGCGCTTCCGGTTCACGTCGCCAGGATCACGGCCCTGCTCGGCAGGCTCTCCACCGATGAGCAGGACCAGCTCGGCAGGCTCTGCAAGAAGCTCGGTAGCGCTGAGAAGGGCTGAACTCATCCCGATCGGGCACGAAAGTCGTCCTGATACTTCGACATCGTAACATTGGAATACGGAGAATACACCATGCGTACCAATTCCACAGATACACTCCTCGCGTCGGCTGCCGAGGCTGCCCTCTCCCGCCGCTCGATCCGCCAGTACGTGGAGAGCTCGCGCATCCCGGAGCCGGAGTTGCGCGAGCTGCTCATGCTCGCCGGCCGGGCGCCGTCGGCGTACAACGTCCAGCCCTGGCGCTTCGTCGTCGTCCAGGACGACATGCTGAAAGCCGATCTGTCCGCTGCCGCGTACGGCCAGCCGCAGATCACCCGCGCTCCCGCCACGATCGTCATGTACAGTGACATGGAAAGTGCCCTCGAGCGGATGCCGGAGTCGATGCATCCGGGGATGCCGCAGGAGCAGCGTGACGCAGGGGTGACGAGCTTCCGTGGCACCTTCGCCAGCCAGAGCGTGGAAGAGCGCGAGAGCTGGGGGGTGGGGCAGTCCAATATCGCGCTCGGCTACCTGCTGCTCCTTGCCGAGTCGCTCGGGTACGCGACGTCGCCGATGCTGGGCTTCGAGCCCGAGAAGGTGAAGTCGCTGCTCGGACTCCCCGCGCACGTGCGCGTCATCGCCCTCGTCTCCATCGGCCATCCTGCCGAGGACGGCTTCGAGCCTCATAGACTGCCCGCCGAGAGTCTCGTCAGCTTTCGCTGAGCCGAACGAAGACGATCAGGAGAGCCCGATGAGCGCCATCGATCTGCACACGCACCGCTGGATCCCCGGGACGGCGCCGGAGGCGCCGACCCTCCTCCTGCTGCACGGGACCGGGGGGAACGAGGACGACCTGCTGCCGCTGGCCAGGATGGTCGCGCCCGGTGCGGCCCTCCTGAGTCCGCGTGGGAATGTCCTGGAGCAGGGAGCTCCCCGCTTCTTCCGTCGGCTCGGCGAAGGGGTGTTCGACCTCGAGGATCTTGCGGCGCGGACCGGGGACCTGGGGGACTTCGTCCTTGCCGCGGCGGAGCGTTATGGATTCGATCGTCAGCGCCTGTACGCGTTGGGCTTCTCCAACGGCGCCAACATCGCGGCCAGCCTCATGCTGTCGCGACCGAAGGCGCTTGCTGGCGCCGTGCTGATACGGGCCATGGTCCCGTTCGAGCCGACTGTGCCGGTGGGGCTCGAAGGGCGCCCCGTGCTCATCAGCGCCGGCCGGCTCGATCCGCTCGTCCCGGTAGAGCTGACGGAGCGGCTCGCGGCGATCCTGACGGATGCCGGGGCGGACGTGCTGTTGAAGTGGCAGCAGGCATCGCACCAACTGGTGCAGGGAGACGTGTCCGCGATTTCCAGCTGGCTGACGGAGCGGGTCTGACCAATCGCTTGCGTCGACTGCCGGGGTGCAGTAAATTACTGACCAGTCAGTAAACAAAAGGCGGGAACCAGTCGCCACGAACCGCGCTTCGTTCCCGAACGCCCAGTCAGTTAATCCTGCATCATGTCCGAGCCCACAACCGAGCCACGTTGGCGCCGCCTCCCCGAGGAGCGTCCCCGCCAGATCCTCGACGCCGCCCTCGAGGTGTTCGCCGAGCGAGGTCTCGCCGCCGCCAGGCTCGACGACATCGCCCGGCGCGCCGGCCTCTCCAAGGGAACCATCTATCTCTACTTCCCCAACAAGGAAGAGCTCTTCCGCGAGGTCGTCCGCAACTCCGTCATCGCCTTCATCGAGCGCAGCGAACAGCAGCTCGCTTCCAATACGGATCCGATGGAAGCGCTCGTCGCCTGGATGGACAGCTACTGGGCCTGGCTGCGAAGTCCGGTCTTTCCCGTGATGCACCGCCTCGTGACCTCCGAGCTGCGCACCTTTCCCGATCTCGGCCGCTTCTACGTCACCGAGGTGATCGAACGGGCCCAGCGCCTCGTGCGCGGGATGATCGAGCGCAACACCGCCGCCGGTGCCTTCCGTCCCGTCGATCCCGCCGTCGCCGCGCGCATGCTCAGCGCGACCTTCGTCATGCACGCGCTCTGGTACCACCAGCGAGAGCACTTCCGAGCCATGGCCGACATGCCGGACGAGGAGATCCTCGCCCAGATCCGCGACTTCTTCCTGCACGCCATGCGGCCGGACTCCCCGGCCGACTCACAGCACGCCCAATGATGAACTGCCAACCCTTTCCGCGCATCGTCTCCACCGGCATCAAGCTGATGCTTCTCGTCGCGCTGCTCGCCTTCCTCGCGCGCGCCGCGCACGCGCAGGAGGCGCCGGCCCGGCCAGACACCGTCGTGCGTCTCTCGCTGGCGGAGGCGGTGCGCCTCGCCGCGCAGCAGAACGTGGCGGTCGAGAGCGCGCGCTACCGCGTGAGCGCCGCACAGGCGCGCGTCACGCAGCGGCGCGCCGACCTGCTGCCGACAGTCTCCGCGGCGGCGCGCGAGGCGCGCACCACGCTGAACAGCGCGGCGGCCTTCCCGATCGAGCTGCCGGTGCCCGGCATCGACCCGCGCGGCACCGTACTCGGCCCGCTCGACGTGTTCGACGCGCGGGCGCGCGTGACGCAGTCGCTGTTCGACCCGGCGGCCCGCACCCGAGTGCAGAGCGCGCGCACTGGCGTGGAGGCGGCGAGCGCCGACGTGGGCAACGTGGCCGAGCTCGCGGCGGCGCAGGCGGCGAACGCGTACCTGTCGGTCCTCCGCTCCGACGCCGTCTACACGGCGCGCCTGCAGGATTCCACGCTCGCCACCGAGCTGCTCGGCATCGCCCAGGATCAGCTCAAGGCGGGCACCGGCGTCGCGCTGGACGTCACGCGCGCGCGGTCGCAGCTGAGCGGCGCGCGCACGCAGCTCATCATCGCGCGCAACGAGCGCGATCGCACTCGCGTCGACCTCGCCCGCGTGCTCGGGCTGCCGCTCGGCCAGGTGCTGCTCACCGATGCCCTCGCGTCACTACCGCTGACCGTCGCGACGACGGAGCCCGCCGCGTTCGACGCGGCGGTCCGCAACCGCAAGGACCTGCAGTCGCTGGCGCTGCAGGCGAAGGCCGCGCGCCAGCAGGAGGCGGCGATCAAGGGGGAGCGTCTTCCCGTCGTCGGCGTGTTCGCCGACGAGGGACTGAGCCAGCGGAACGGGCGCAGCTATCTCCCCACCTACGACGTCGGCGTCCAGCTCTCCCTGCCCATCTTCGACGGCTTCCGTCGCGAGGGACGACAGGCCGAGCAGGCCTCGGTGGCGGCGGACCTCGAATCGCGCCAGCGCGACCTGCGTGCGCAGGTCGAGGCCGACATCCACACGGCGCTCCTCAATCTCGGCTCGTCCGCCGAGGCGGTGGCCTCGGCGCGCGAGCGGCTGTCGCTGGCGGAGCAGGAGGTGTCGCAGGCTCGCGAGCGCTTCCAGGCCGGGGTGTCGGGCAACGCCGACGTGATCACCGCGTCGATCACGCTCAACACCGCGCGCACGCAGTACGTCGACGCGCTCGCGTCGTACCAGGCGGCCCGCGTCGCCCTCGCCCGCGCGCAGGGCGGCATCGCGTCTCTCGACTGACTTCGCGCGGCGCCGCGCCGGCGCCGCTTTCTCTCGCACGATCGATCCGACAATGGCAACAGCAAACGACTCCGCCGCCTACTCCGAATCCTCCGACGCGCCGAGCAGCAAGAAGCGCTTCGTCCTCCCGATCGTCGGGCTGCTCGTCCTGCTCGGCCTCGGCTGGGGGGTGAAGCAGTGGATGTACGGCCGCTCACACGAGTCCACCGACAACGCGCAGGTGGACGGACACCTCGTCCCCGTGCTCGCGAAGGTGAGCGGCTACGTCAGCAAGGTGACGGTGGACGAGAACGACGTGGTGCGCGGCGACTCGGTGCTCGTGCGCATCGACGAGCGCGAATACGCGGTGCGCCTGGCGCAGGCCGACGCCGAGCTGGCGGCGGCGCGCGCCACCGCCGGCGGCGGCGGGGTGGCCGGCCAGGCCGAGGCGGCGGTGCAGAACGCGTCGGGGCAGCGCGCCGCGCTCGAGGCGGGGATCTCCGCCGCGCGGGCGAACGCGACGAAGGCCAACGCCGATCTGCAGCGCATGCGCGAGCTCGTGGCCAAGCAGGTCGTCTCGCGGCAGCAGCTCGACGCGGCGCAGGCGGCGGCGGACGCCGCGCGGGCGCAGCTCTCGGCGGCCGAGCGGTCGGCGGGTGCGGCTGGCGCCGGCGTGGTGAACGCGCAGGCCGGTGTGCGACTCGCACAGGCGCGTCTGCAGTCGGCGCAGGCGGCGCGCGACAACGCGCAGCTTCAGCTCTCGTACACGAAGGTCACCGCGCCGGCCGGGGGGATGATCACGCGCAAGCAGGTCGAGGTCGGCCAGCTCGTGCAGGCCGGTCAGCCGCTCCTCTCGATCGTGTCCGACACCGGCGTGTGGGTGACCGCCAACTTCAAGGAGACGCAGCTCTCCGACCTCAAGGTCGGCCAGCCGGTGGAGCTGGAGGTGGACGCGTACGGGGGCTGCTCGGCCAGGGGGAAGGTGGAGAGCGTGAGCGCCGCGACGGGCGCCAAGTTCGCCCTGCTCCCGCCGGACAACGCCACGGGCAACTTCACGAAGGTCGTGCAGCGCGTCCCGGTTCGCATCGCCGTCAGCGAGGGGTGCGGCAAGGACCATCCGCTGCGCCCGGGGATGTCGGTCGTGGCGCACGTCGCCGTCAAGTAGCAGGGCGACGACGGCACACTGGCGATGACGACGCTCGCTGCACGGCCCAACGGCGCGTACGGTGAGGCGGCCGACCGTTCCGGTCGCCCTGCCGGCGCGTCCGTCGTGGCCGACGACAAGTACAAGTACAAGTACCTGATCGCCATCGCCGTCACGCTGGCGGCGGTGCTCGAGCTGATCGACACGTCGATCGTCAACGTCGCGATCCCCCACATGATGGGGAACCTCGGCGCGACGCTCGACGAGATCTCGTGGGTCTCCACGGGCTACATCATCGCGAACGTCATAGTCATCCCCCTCTCGAGCTGGCTCTCCGGCTACTTCGGGCGGAAGAACTACCTCACCGGCTCCATCCTGCTGTTCGTGATGGCCTCGTTCTTCTGCGGGGCCACGACGACGCTCGGCGGACTGGTGTTCTGGCGCGTGATCCAGGGACTGGGCGGCGGCGCGCTGCTCTCGACCGCGCAGTCCACCCTCTTCGAGGCCTTCCCGCCGAAGGAGGTGGGGATCGGTCAGGCGATGTTCGGCGTGGGAGTGATGGTGGGACCGACGATCGGGCCCACGCTCGGCGGCTACATTGTCGACACGCTCAGCTGGCCGTGGATCTTCTACATCAACGTGCCGCTCGGGATCCTCGCCGCGTTCATGGTCTACACCTACGTGCACGACTCCGAGCACCAGCAGAAGAGCTCCACGATCGACGGCACCGGCGTGCTCCTCCTGGCGCTGTGCGTCGGCTCGCTGCAGTGGATGCTCGAGCGGGGCGAGCGCTTCGACTGGTTCGACTCGCGCTTCGTGACCGCGCTGGCCGTGACGAGCGTGACGTCGCTCATCCTGCTGATCTGGCGCGAGCTGACGATTCGCGAGCCGGTGATCAACCTCCGCGTGCTGCTCGACCGGCAGCTCGCGGCCGGCGTGACGATGGGCGCCTTTCTCGGCTTCGCGCTGTACGGCTCGGTGTTCGTGCTGCCGGTGTTCCTGCAGGGGCTGCACGGCTTCACGGCGAACCAGACGGGGATGGTGATCCTGCCGGGGGCGATCGCGTCGGCGGTGACGATGGCGTTCGTCGGCCGCAACTCGGCACGCCTCGACGCGCGCGCCACGGTGCCGGTCGGCTCGCTCCTCTTCCTGTTCGCGATGTGGAAGCTCTCCCTGCTCACCTACGACAGCGGGGCGCACGACCTCTTCTGGCCGCTGATCGCCCGAGGGGTGGGGCTGGGCCTGATCTTCGTGCCGCTCACCGGGGCGACGATGGCCGAGCTGCGCCCGAGCGAGCTCGCGCAGGGGACGGGGATGTTCAACCTCACGCGCCAGCTCGGCGGCTCGCTCGGGATCGCGATCAGCGCCACGCTGCTCTCGCGATTCACCGCGCAGTCGCGCGCGCTGCTCGCCGAGCACGTCATCGCCAACGACGCTGGCGCGCTGTCCCGGCTCAACGGGATCACCTCGGCGCTGATCGCCAAGGGGAGCACCGCGCTCACCGCGCGGCAGCAGGCGCTGATGATCATGGACCGCCAGCTCCAGGGGCAGGCGAGCGTGCTCGCCTTCAGCAAGCTCTATCTGCTCAGCGGGATCGCGCTTTGCCTGTCGCTGCCGCTGCTGCTGCTGTTCCGCTCGGGGAAATCGCGGGGGCTGGGGCCGGGCGCGCACTGACCGGGAGGGGTGGCCCGCGGTGCCCGTGAGTCTCGCTGGGTACCTCACGGCTCACCGCTCGATTCCCGAGCCACGAGGGAGGAGGCCTGAGCGTGGCGCCGGGGCAACCCGGGAGGCGCGCCTCCCCGGGCCTCCCGCCTCGCGCCGCCAGAGGCCAGTGGCCAGTGGCCAGGCCCCGGCTACTGATCCGACGCGTAAACGTCCACTTCGGCCGACCCGTCGCGGCCGTACTTCACGTACATCAGCCACGGCCGGCAGCACACGCTGCAGTCCTCGACGTATTCCTGCTCGCTCCCCGAGCCCGGATCCAGCGCGATCTCGTTCGCCTCGCCGCAGTGCGGGCAGTACACGATCGCTTCCGTGTCCGCGGTGCCGTCGCCTCGCGGAAACTCCTCCTCGATCTCGTCCTCGTTCGGGCCGTCGTCAGCAGTGTCCATCATGGCGGGAAGGTAGCGCCGGTGCCCGGCGTCGCGAGAGGGCTGTCCTCCGAAACCGAAACAGTCATGTCACCGGCGGAGGACGGCGCTTTGGATGCAATTAGAGTCAAGTCTTTGTATTCCAACTAGTTGGCTACCGTACGCGGCGTGGTGTGTCCGATGCGAACCAGCGTGGGCGACCGATCGAACTCAAGGAGCCCACCTATGTCGCTACCACTCGTCGCCCGACGTCCTGCCGCCCGCCTGATCGCGGCCGCCACTCTCCTCCTCGCGGGCACCGGCTGCATCAGCAAGCGGGTCACCCGCATCGAGCCCTCCGCCGTCACCGACCTCTCCGGCCGCTGGAACGACACCGACTCCCGGCTCGTCGCCAACCAGCTCGTCGAGCAGACGCTCGCGGCGGGATGGGCCAGGAAGTACAGCGACATGCACGGCGGCGAGGCGCCCGCCGTCATCGTCGGCACCTTCGCCAACCGCACCATGGAGCACATCCCGGTGGCCACCTTCACCCGGGACATCGAGCGCGCCCTCATCACGACCGGCTCGGCGCGCGTCGTCGCGAGCCGCGGCGAGCGCGGCGAGCTGCGCGACGAGCGCAAGGACCAGCAGCAGAACGCCCGCGCCGACACGCGCAACAAGCTCGGGCAGGAGCTGGGCGCCCGCTACGCCCTCACCGGCGAGCTGCAGGCGATCGAGGACGTGGATGGCCGCGAACGGGTCGTGTTCTACCAGATCGACGCGTCACTGATCGACCTGGAGACGAACGCGAAGGTCTGGGTGGGCCAGCACAAGATCAAGAAGTACGTCGAGCGTGCCCGCTTCGGGCTCTGACCACCTTTCCCGGAGACACGACAATGACTCAGCCACGAATCGCGTCGCTCGCCCCCACGCTGTTCATCACGGCGCTGTTCGGCGCCGGCTGCGCGGGCCAGGCCAAGCGCGTGCAGGAAGAGCCGATCACCGTCATGCGGAACGGCGACCTCGTCGGCGCGCCGACGAAGACGCTGGATGCCGCGACCACCCAGGCCCTCGAGTCGCGCATCGAAGGACGCGAGCGGCGCGACTCCATCGCGGCCGTGGCCTATGGAAGCTGCGCTCCCACGGTCTGCGCCGCGCTCGGCCGCGGCGAGCTGACGCTCGGCATGACGGAGGCGCAAGTGTACGCCGCCACGCGCACCACCGACATCGCGTGGACGGTGCGCCGCAGCGGCCGCGTGGCCGTGCTCTCTCCCCGCGACGCCGACGCCGGCCCGCGCGACGCCGTCGCGCCGGTGGCGCTGGTGCAGCTCGCGGGGGGTGGCGTCGCCAGCCTCACCTATCGCGAGCCGCAGGGGCTCCGCACGGTCGGCAGCGCCGCCGACGTCTCCGACGCCAACCGGGCGCGCGCGACCGCGCTGGCCCAGGAGGGCGATGCCCTCGCCGCGGCCGGCGACTTCACCGGCGCCCTCGAGCGCTACGACCGCGCGAGCGTCGTGAACCGCGCCGACGCCGAGCTGCAGTACAAGATGGCCACCTCGCTCGACAAGCTCCTGCGTCCAATCGAAGCCGAGCTGCGCTACAAGCTCTTCCTGCACCAGCTCGAGCTCCAGAAGATCGAGGCCGTGGGGAACGCGAACGCCAAGCTCGCCGACGCCATCGCCCAGGCGAAGGAGCGCATCGTCGTCCTCGACAAGCGGAGCCGCTGATCCGGACCGTCCGTCACACTCACACTCCCCCCGGTGATAGCCGTGCGCACCCCCATCTGCGCCACACTCCAGCTCCCACGCCGCATCGGTCTCGCCCTCGCCGGGGTCGTGTCGCTCGCACTGGGAGGCTGCGCGACGCTGCGCTCCACCCTCCGCGGCTACGAGCTGGGGCCGAACGGGATCACGCGGACGCAGCTGCGGCTCCGCGAGGCGCTGGTGCAGGGCGACTTCCCCACGGCGCTGGCCTGGCGAGAGGACGACGCGCTGATGCGGGCGCTCACGACGGGGATCTCGACGTACTACGCGGCGCAGTACGCCCGCAGCGCGGCGGTGCTCGACAGCGCCGCGCTGCTGGCGGACGACCGCATCACGGCGAGCGTGTCGAAGGATGCGCTCGCCTTGGTGAGCAACGACCTGGCGCGGCCGTATCAGCCCCGGCGGGTCGAGCGGCTGTTCATCCCGTACTACGGGATGCTCGGGTATGTCCAGCTCGGCGAGTGGGAGGAGGCGGCGGTGGAGGCGCGCCGCATCGAGTCGCTGCTGGCGCAGTATGACGCCGACCGCGACGGGGTGGAAAGACCGTTGCATGCGGCGATGCACTATCTCGCTGGCACCGTGCTGGAGCGCGCCGCGCAGCGCGCCGACGCCGGCGTCGCCTACCGTGCCGCGCGGGCGCTCGGCGGAGGGTCGCTCGACACGGCGATGGCGCGCGCGCGTGGGCAGGGCGACGTCGTGGTGGTGCTGGAGCGCGGGTTCGTCGCCCACCGGGCCACCGAGACCATCAACCTCTTCCTCGGGGACGACCGCGATTCCCTGCGCGCCGGCGAGCGGGAGCGGGGGCGCGCCGCCGTGCGGATCGCCGGCCGGATGTCCGGCAATTCCGCGCCGGCCTCCGTGGGCGTCTCGTCGGAGTCCGCGCCCGTCCCGATGGGGGAGGGACGGCGGGGCCGCCACCACGGCGATGACGACGATGACGACGGCTACTGGCTGGCCGTCGCCTTCCCTTCGCTGCGGAGATCACCGCGCCCGTGGGGGTCGGAGACGACGGTCCGGCTCGACGGACGGGACGGCGGCCACGAGCTGGTTCGGCTGGACGCTCGCGTGGACGACGCTGCCGGGGCTGACGAGCGGCGCGAGCGGGCGGGGCTGCTGGCGCGCGCCATCGGGCGCGCCACCGCCAAGTACGCGATCACCAAGGCCGTGAAGGACAGGAAGGGGGAGGTCGCTGGCACCATCGCCAACGTCGGTGGCTCGCTGCTGGAGCGGGCCGACGTCCGCTCCTGGCACCTTCTGCCGCAGGAGATCACGGTGCTCCGGGTGCGGACTCCGGCCGGCACCCACGAGCTCAGCCTGGAGATCGGCGACGGGCCGGACCGCCGGCTCGTGTCACTCGGCTCGGTGACGGTGCAGCCGGGAACCGTCGCCGTGAGGGCGCTGAGGCTCTGGCGGGACCCTGCGGCCGTGACCTTCGTGGCACAGCGGAGCACGTCCGACTCGCTGGCCGCGAGCGCGCGCTAAGGTTGTGGGCCGTGATGCCGAGACTTGGTTGCACACGCCACGTTAAGCCTTCCGGCAGGACGGGCACCACCCAGGTCCGGACACTGCCTCGAAGGCGGGAAACCAAGCCATGCGCACCTCCATCTCTCTTCTCGTCGACCGCACGCGAGCCGTGCTCGCGCTCATCGCGCTCATGCCCCTGCAGCTGGGCGCCTGATTCGCGGCGGTTTCATTCGTGGTATCACGCCGCCGGCGGAGACAACGTCTCCGCCGGTGTTCGCGTATGTTGCACGTGACCGCCGCGCGTTCGCGCGAGTTGGAACACGCAGACTCACTCATCATGCCGAACTGGACCGCCGTCTCGCTCCCCGCTCCCGTCCCGCCTCCCAAGGGGCCGTACAGCCCGGCCATCAAGGCGGGGGGCTTCGTCTTCGTGAGCGGTCAGACGCCGCGCGACATGGCGACGGGCGAGCTCGTGGGGGCCGACATTGCAACCCAAACGCGTCAGACGTTGTCCAACGTTCAACGGGTGCTCGCCGAGGCGGGCGCGACGATGAGCGACGTGGTGAGCGTGACCGTGTATCTGCAACACTCCAGCGACTGGGCGGCGATGAACGGCGTCTATACGGAGTTCTTCAGCAAGCCGTTCCCCACGCGCACGACGGTGGGTGCGGATCTGCGCGACATCCTGGTCGAGGTCAGCGTCATCGCCATTCTCGAGCACGGGGCTTAACAAACGGACGTCGCACGCGTCTCCCGAGTGAAGGCGCAGTACAGCGCCACAACACTTTGGAGGCAGCATGCGTAAGACTCGTATCATTGCGCTCGTGGTCGCGTCGCTCGTGTCCGCCGCTTCGTTCGCCGGAGCCCAGGCACCCGTGACGAAGGGAGCAGGTGTCGCTCGTGGGGAGCGCGGCGGGATGCGCCGCGAGATGGAGGGTCGTCCAGGCCGCGCGCTTCTGCGCGGCATCAAGCTGAGCGACGCGGAGAAGGCGAGCATCAAGCAGGTGCACGAGAAGTACAAGGCGGAGAACAAGGCGCTGCGCGAGTCGATGCGTCCGTCGCTGCAGACGGTGCGTGCCGCCCGACAGAAGGGTGACACGGCGGCGGCGAAGGGGGCATGGGCCGCCGGGGCTGCCAACCGCGACAAGGCAATGGCACTGCGCGAGCGTGAGCAGGGCGACATCCGCGCCGCGCTCACGCCGGAGAACCAGAAGCTGTTCGACGCAAACCTGCAGCAGATGAAGCAGCGTGGCGCCGAGTGGGCGAAGGGCGGCAGGAAGGGGAAGGGTCACGACCGCGACGATCGCTGACGATCGGCGGTGTACACGGGTGGACTAGCTGAGGGGAGCGACCTGGGCGCTGGTGGGGCGCACACTAGCAAACCGAAGCGATCGCGGATGGGTCGGCAGCTTGCTGCCGGCCCATTCGTGTATCCGCCACCCAGCGTCGCGGCAATCCACCATCCCCGCTGGCGCGCTCAACGCAGCGGGGTCGTCGTCGCGTATACTCTGGATGCAGGCAGCACCCCCGCCGTGCCCACCCTCTCGCGTCCCCTGATGAAAGCAACCCGCCGTCTCACGTTCGGACTCCTCGCGCTCGCGTCGCCCGCCGCGGCGCAGCAGGCCAGCGCTCCGCGCCCGTTCCAGCTCTCGGACTGGTACAAGCTCACCACGGTGAGCGCACCGGCGATGTCTCCATCGGGCGACCGGGTGGCCTTCACGGTCACCACGGTGCGCGAGGCGGAGAACAAGCGGCACAGCGAGATCTGGATTGCGTCGGTCTCCGGTGGCGAGCCGCAGCGGTTCACCTCTCCGAGCACCGAGAGCAGCGCGCCCCGCTGGTCGCCCGACGGACGCTACCTCTTCTTCACCTCGGCGCGCGCCGGCGGCAAGGGGAACACGTGGGCCATCCGCATGGACCAGCCCGGCGGCGAGGCGACGCAGCTCGAGAAGTATCCGGCCGGTTCGACGCCGCGCGATCATCGCTTCGCCGTCTGGGCCGACGCCGACAGCGCGCCCGCGCCCGATTCGGCGCGCATCAAGGCCGACCTCTTCGCGAAGATGCAGCCGATGGCGCGTCCCCCATTCGACGCCATCACCAGGCCCGCCGACGCGGCGCGCTTCGACGGCCGTCATGTGACCGACGCGCGCTACAAGTCGAACGATCGCGGTTACGTCCCCGGCCCGCGCGAGGCGAAGGTCTATCGTCCGTCGCAGCTCTGGATCCAGTCGTTCGACGGCAGCGCCAAGCGCAAGCTCACCAACACCGCGTACTCGCACCGCGCCGCGACGGTCAGCCCCGACGGCCGCTGGGTAGCCTTCCTCGCGGACGCGGAGCTGCGCTCCGACTCCGTCGCGGAGCACGAGCGCGACTCGCTCTCGTATCTGCCGTACGACGCGAAGCGCGACGAAGCGCCGCGCAACGAGGTGGACGTCTTCGTGATGAGCACCGGCGGCGGCGAGCCGCGCCGGCTGGCGCGCTGGGTGGGCGCCGAGAGCGACCTCGCCTGGTCGCCCGACGGCGGGCGGATCGCCTTCATCGGCCGCGCGACGCGCCTCGCGTCGGCGCGCATCTACACGGTCGGCGCAGCGGGCGGGACGCCGGAGAACGTCATCGCCGACAGCTTCCGCTACGAGCCGGGCAACATCGACTGGCTGCCGGACGGGACCCTCGAGTTCAGTGCCGACGTCGGCGGCAGCAGCGGGCTGTTCAAGCTCGACCCCGCGAGCAGGCAGCCGACACAGCTCCTCGGCGGGCGCCGGAAGATGACAGGCTTCAGCTTCGACGCGGCCGGCAAGCGGGTG
Organism: Gemmatimonadales bacterium; assembly: GCA_038325515.1. Classification (GTDB taxonomy): domain Bacteria; phylum Gemmatimonadota; class Gemmatimonadetes; order Gemmatimonadales; family Gemmatimonadaceae; genus AG11. The sequence goes on from JBBQJC010000001.1 coordinate 134,639, forward strand.
GCGTACGTCTCCACGAGCATGGCGAAGCCCACGGAGCTGTTCGTCGCCGACGCCGACGGCCGGAACGAGCGCCGGCTCACGAGCTTCAACGACAAGCTTGCGAGCGAGGTGGCATTCAGCGATGCCGAGCGCTTCACCTACAAGTCGGTGGACGGGATGGAGATCGAGGGCTGGCTGATGAAGCCGTACGGCTACCAGCCGGGGAAGAAGTATCCCGTCGTGCTCTACATCCACGGCGGCCCGCACTCGCAGTACGGCGAAGGGTGGTTCGACGAGTTCCAGAACCTCGCGGGGCAGGGGATGTTCGTCCTGTTCACCAATCCGCGCGGGTCGAGCGGCTACGGCGCCGACTTCACGTATGCGTCACGCGGGGACTGGGGGGGCAAGGACTACGAGGACCTGATGCGCGCCACCGACCTCGCCGCCCAGCGTCCCGACGTGGACTCGACGCGGATGGGTGTGACCGGTGGCTCGTACGGCGGCTTCATGACCGCCTGGATCACCACGAAGACCAACCGGTTCAAGGCGGCCGAGACGGACCGGATGATCAGCGAGTGGACGTACTGGTACGGCGCCTCGGACGCGCAGGGGCTGACGGAGTTCGAGTTCTATGGCAAGCCGTGGGACAACTTCAGGATGTACGACGGCCTGTCGCCGATCCGCTACGTGAGCCACGTCCGCACGCCGACGCTGATGGTGCAGAGCGAGGAGGACTTCCGCACGCCGATGGGGAATGCCGAGCTCTGGTTCCAGGCGCTCAAGAAGCAGAACGTCCCGGTCGAGCTCGTCCGGTATCCGCGCTCCACGCACGAGCTCTCGCGCTCGGGAGAGCCCTGGCTCCTGGTCGACCGGCTCGGGCGGATCAGGCAGTGGTTCGCGTACTGGCTGAAGTAGCCGGGGCGTAGCGCTCGGCCGCGAGACCGGGAGACGCCGCTGCGTCTCCCGGTCTCTCTTCATTTGCGCTCGTCGAGCGGCCGGCGGCCACGGGCTGGCACGAACCGTGACTCCCACTCTCTCATGATCATCTCGTCGAGAATCGCCCTCGCGGGCGCCCTGTGGTGCGCGATCGGGTGCGAACAGCCGAGCGGGCAGGCACGCGAGCGTCAGAGCGGTGGGGACGTCGACCTCGCCTCCGCCGATGCGGCTGGTACTTCGGCGCAGGACAGCCTCGCGTCGCGAGCCGATTCGCTGGTGCGCGCTGGCCGTCCGTGGCGCGCGACCGCGCTTCTGGCTCCCTCGCTCAAGGATCCCGCCGTGGCGCCGCCGGAGCGCCGGCTCGCCGGCGCGCGCGCCGCGGCGGCGTGGGATGGATGGGCCGAGGTGGACCGCCTGCTCCGCGGCGCGCCGTGGATGGATCGCCAGTTCGGGGGCGAGGGGCGCGAGCTGCTCGTGCGCAGCGAGCTCGAACGCGGGCAGGATGCGGTGCTCGATGCGCAGCTCGCCCTGCGCGACGCCGCGACCGACGCCTCCCGCATGGTGCGGCGCGTGCTTCTCGCCCGCGCCTACGATCGGGCGAACGCGCGGGACAGCGCCGCGTCCAGCTATCTCGCCGCCGCGTCGCGCGTGCCTCAGCTCGCGGACTGGCTTCGCTTGCGCGCCGCCGGAGTGGAGGGGGACAGCGCGCGGCGAGCGTCGCAGTTCGCGCTGGTGCGCAGCTCCGCGGCGCGCGCCCGAATCCCGAGCACCGACGCGCAGGCCCGCGAGCGGACCGGCGACCTCGCCGGCGCCGAGCGTGCCTTCCAGTCGGCGGGCGACGCGAGCTCCGGCTTCCGCATCGCCTCGCTGGCCGCGCGAGAGGATGGCGCGCGCGCCGCGCTGGCCCGGCGCATCGCGGCGTATCTGGGTGGCAGCCCGGCGTCCGCCGAGGTGCGTCCCTCGCTCGACGTGCTCGACAAGCTGGGTGCGACGCTGACGTCTTCCGAGGAGCTCGGCGTGGCACGCGCCGCCGCCGAGAACGGCGCGCCGGCCCGCGCGGCGACGAGCTTCGCGCGCGCGGGAACGCTCGCACCGCGCGACCGGCTCGCGTACGCGGGGGCCCTCGCCCGCGCCGGCCGGACGTCCGATGCGCTCGTGCAGTATGCGTCGCTTTCGTCCGACTCGGCGCTCGCGCCGCTCGCCGCCTACCAGCGCGCGCGCCTGCTCGTTCAGAGCGGCAGTGGCGCCGAGGGGCGTGCCGCGCTCCGCTCCGTCGTGGCGTCGTATCCGTCGGTGCGGGGGGCTGCCGCGCCCGCGCTGCTCCTGCTCGCCGATCTGCAGGTGGATGACGGCGACTATGCCGGGGCCGCCCGGTCACTCGCCGAGCTGCTGCGCCGCCATCCCGATGCGCCGCAGGCGCCGCTCGCGCGATTCCGCGCGGGGCTGCTCGACTGGAGCTCGCAGCCGGCGAGCGCGGCGGCGCAGCTCGATTCGCTCGTGGCGCGCTATCCGAACGATGACGAGGTGCCCGCCGCGCGCTACTGGGCGGGTCGTGCGTACGAGCGCATCGGCAAGCACGCCGACGCCCAGCGACGCTGGACGGAGGTCGTCACGTCCACGCCGCTCTCGTACTACGCTGCGCTCTCGGCCAAGCGACTCGGCAGGAGCGCGTGGACGGCGCCGGCGGGTCCCGACAGCGTCGCGCACCGCGCCGACGTGGACAGCGCGGTCAGCCGCATCCGCGCGCTGGAGCGGCTGGGGATGGACGTGGAGGCGCGGTTCGAGCTCGAAGCGCTCGGCGACCGCGCCGTTCGCGTGCCGGCGGACGCGGGTGTCGTGGCCCAGGCGCTGCTCGCGGTCGGACAGCCGTCGCGCGCCCTGCGCGTCGCCATGCGAGCGCTCGAGCGCGGCGACAGCTCGAGGGCCATCCTTCGCGCGGCCTTCCCGATCCTGCACGCCGACGCGCTCCTCGACGAGGCGCGGCGGAACGAGCTCGATCCCGCGCTCGTGGCGGGGCTGATCCGGCAGGAGTCCAGCTTCAATCCGCGCGCACTCTCACCGGCCGACGCGCGGGGCCTGATGCAGCTCCTTCCCAGCGTCGGCGCATCGATCGCCGCCACCAAGCGCTATCCGCTCTGGAATCCGAGCCTGCTCTACGAGCCCGACGTGAGCATCGAGCTCGGCACCGCGCATCTGGCGTCCAGTCTGAAGTTTGGCGACGCTCCCGCCCGCGCCCTCGCCGCATACAATGCCGGCGGCTCGCGCGTGGCGCGCTGGATCGGCCGGCCCGGCTCCGCCGACCCGGAGCTGTTCACTGAGTGGATCCCCTTCGCCGAGACCCGCGACTACGTGCGCATCGTGCAGCGCAATGCGGGAGTGTACCGGGCGCTGTATCCGGAGCTGAATTTCCGGTGAAGCGGTGAAGCGGTGTGTCGGTTTTCGGTTTGTCGGTTTTCGGTTACTGCAACTGCCACCGTCACCGTCACCGCGCCGGCTCACGCGTCCCCGATCGTGCCTCACTCCTCACGGCGCGCGGCACGGATGTAACGACAACGGCACACCGGAGACTGACCGGTGTGCCGTTGCCGTAAACCGAAAAACCGAAAACCGAAAAACCGTAAACCGTACCCCTACCACCCCGGCGCCAGCTGGATACCGTACACCCAGCTCCTGCCCGGCCGCTGGAACGGGTGTGCCGCGTAGAACTCGATCACGGCGTAGCCGAGCAGGTTGGCGCGAGCGGAGATGCCCGTGCTCGCCACGAAGCCCTGGTCGAACTTGGTGTTCGAGCTGAAGCGCCCCTCGAAGCTGGAGGTGCTGTTCCACGCCTGGCCGACGTCCACGAAGGGCGACAGGGTGAGCGGCAGGTACGGGAAGTTGACGAGCCCGTACTCCGGCACACCGAACACCGGGATGCGCAGCTCGGCGCTCGCCACGGCGACGCGGCTGCCGAAGAGCCGGTTCGCCACCGGACAGGTCTGCGATCCGCTCGACGCGTTCGAGGCGGCGCACTCGGGTTTCGTGAACGAGTCGTAGCCGTACCCGCGCAGGATCGTCTCCTCGCCCAGGAAGATCGGATAGAGCTGCGGGTTGTCGCTGTCGCGCCCGTAGCGCCCGTAGTGCAGCCCGCGCGCCGCGATGGTGAGCGGCCGCAGGAACCAGTACGTGCGATAGTCCGCCGACGCAGTCGAGTACTTGTACGTGCCGAAGGTGGGCGAGGCCTCGAACCGGTAGCGCGAGCCCTGAATGGGATTCGTGAACGCCGAGTACGAGTTGTCGCCCACCAGCGCGACGCTGCCCGAGTGGTAGTACGACGTCGGCTGCGAGGGTCCGGTCGTCTGCGAGATCGGATTGCCGAAGATGTCGGTGCTCTGGATCTGCGTCGAGAATCCGAGCCGCGTGGCACTCAGCCCGAACTCGATGCGCCGCGTCGTGGAGAAGGGATATGCGGTGCTGATCCCCGCCTGATCCACGAAGATGCGCTGCAGGACGAGATCCTGCTGCACCCCGTACTGCCCGTTGCTGTAGCCCAGCGAGCCGTAGAGATACGGGATGTGCGAGACGGACGCCCCCCAGTTCCAGCGGTTGCGCAGGTTCTGGTAGATGGCCTGCCCCCCGATGTCCTGCACCGTGCCGTTCGCCTGGATGCCGAGTCCGATCTGCTGGTCGCTGAGCTGGTCGCCGAACAGGAACGACACGCCGCCCTGGAAGCCTGTGCCGAACGGCCCTCCCGCCGCGACTCCCACCGCGGTCTGCCCGATGGCATCGAGCGAGAACGACGATTTGTATTGGCTGATCGTGAAGTCCGACGCGTCGGCCAGCCCGGTCACCGGGTCGTGCAGGTAGGCGGTGACGATCGAGCGGCCCGGCGTGTCGCCGGGCGGGAGGATCCCCGCGTTGCTGGCCACGGCCCCCGGCACCACCGCTTCACCGCGCGTCTTGCTCGAGTCGAGCGCGAACACCGCGTATCCCTGATCCTCGAACACGGAGAAGAGCATGCGGCCGGTGGAGGGCGCGACGGTGAGCGCGGGCGAGATGGCGGTGATCCCGCTCACCCCGGTGGAGAGCCGCGTCACGCGCGACACGGCCGACGTCGCCAGCTCCAGCCGGTAGATGTCGCTGAAGCCGTCCTGGTCGCTGATGAAAAAGAGGCTCTTCCCGTCCGGCGAGTACTGCGGGTTGATGTGCTTCCCGTGCGCGAAGGGCGAAAAGACAGTCACCTTCCCCGTCTGGATGTCGATCGTCGCGAGCTGCAGCGGCGAGAACACCATCGTCGTGAAGTCGGTCGTCGGCCCGCGGTCGGTCGCGAAGGCGATCGTCCGCCCGTCCGGCGACCAGGTGGGCTGCACGTCGGCGTACCGGTCGTTCGTCAGCTGCGTGACGGTGCCGTGGTCGAGGTCGAGCAGATACAGGTCGCTCATCCCCCCTTTCTGGCCCGAGAACGCCACGGTCTTCCCGTTCGGCGACCAGGCGATGTTCGAGATCGCGCCCACGCCGGGAACGCGCACCCGCTTCTCCACGCTCGACGACGCCACGTCGAGGATCGCGATCTCGTGGTTCCCCTCGGCCTGCGCGATGAAGGCGAAGTGCTTGCTGTCCGGCGACCACGAACCCGACGACGAGATGAAGCTGATCGCGTCGAAGTGAGAGTCGCTCGTCGGTCCCGCGAGCTTCTTGATCACGTGGCCGGTCTGCGCGTCGGCGACGAACAACTCGATCTCGAACAGCCCGCGGCGCGCGAAGAAGGCGACGAGCCGGCCGTCGGGGCTCACCGTCGGAGCCAGGTTCATGTCGCCAGTCTTGCGCCCGCTCTGAAGCACCGCCTCGCCCGCCGAGCTGGGGCGCGTGCGTCCCTCGAGCACGGGCAGGTACGCGCGCCGCGTCGCGGCGATCCAGTCCTTGGAGAGCGAGTCCGTCGACACGCCGAGCACGCGGCGGATCCCCTCCTCGAAACCGATGCGGAGCGAAGTGCGATAGACGTCCACCACCGCACGATCGCCCCAGCGTCCTCCCACGTAGGCCCACAGCGCCTGCCCGTAGCGGTACGGGAAGAAGCGCGCGTCGTTCGTGAGCTGCTTGATGGTCGGCAGCTTGTCACGCTCGGCCGCGTCGCGCAGCCACATCGCGGTGAGGGGATCGTCCCGCCCCAGCGAGAAGTACTCCGCCATCCCCTCGATCAGCCAGAGGGGAAGAGTGTTCAGCCGCGCCAGCCCTCCCTGTCCCGACTCGGCGATGCTGTACTGGAAGACGTGCACCATCTCGTGGCCGAGCACGTGGTCGTTGTCGCCGTAGATGCCGGTGAAGGGCATGATGACGCGCGTCCGCAACCCTTCCGTGACGCCCCCCGTGCCCTCGGTGAGCTGCTCGCCGATCACGTTCGTCTGCTGGAAGTCGGGCTGGTCCGCGTAGAAGATCAGCGACTTGCGGTCGTACGTGTGGCGGAAGGTGTCGGAGTGCCGCGCGTACCAGCGCTCGGCCAGCTTGCCGGCGTCCACGGTCAGCAGCGACTCGGCCGGATAGAAGTACAGGTCGTGGTGCGACGTCCGCATGATGTGGAAGTCGAACTTCTCGTACTGGACCTTGTTCCGGCCGAAGTACTGGGCGCCGCCCGACGCCGGGAGCCCGCAGAGGATTGCGCCAAGCAGGGCCAGTCTGGCCATGCGGCGAGGGATGAGACGAGGCATGCGTCGTCCTGCGGTCGTACCGCAGCAGAGGGTCGTGTCCATCGACGCCGCACGGCGGCGTCGCCTACAACAATCGGGCAACAATGGTGCCCTCGCCGGAGCTTCACCCTCAGGCGTGAGCCGCCGCACATCGCGCCGCGCCGCCAGGCGGTGCGATGTCCTCGAGCCTGCTTCGCGTAACCTCGGGGTGTGCATCGAGAGACACAAGCGGCTGGCCGGCGGAATCGACAGCGCTCATTATTTGACACATCATGCGCACTCCCCCCCCGACCCTCCCGGAAGGCGAGGAAGACTCCCCTCGCTACGCGAGGTCGTTCTTCGACCGCCACGGACCGGACGGGATGCTCTGGATGAAAGCGGCGGGGTTCGCCCTCCCCGTCTTCTTCCTGAACCTGCTGCTGTGGGGGCTGATCACCGACCAGATATGGCACATCGGCGGGCTGGCCGGGGCGGCCGTCGTCCTTCTCTGCTCCTTCGCCTCCGCGGCGCTCTCGGCGTACCTCGGCCTGCGCTCGGCCGCCGGCGCCGCGGCGGTGGCGAAGGCGGTGACCTTCCCGACGGGGGCGCACACCCCCTACGAACGACAGTTCTCCTTCCAGGAATCGATCGTCGCCCGCGGCGACATCGCCGGCGCCCTCGAGTCGTATGAGGCGCTCATCGCCGAACAGCCCGGCGCCGTGCTTCCCCGCGTTCGCGCCGCCGAGCTCTACGCCCAGCGCGACCGCAACCCGGCGCGGGCCGCCGAGCTCTTTCGCGAGGTCCGCCGCTCCCCGCTCGCCACCCCTCGCGATTCACTCTACGTCTCCAGCCGCCTCGTGGATCTCTACGACGGTCCGCTGGACGATCCGGGCCGCGCGCTCGTCGAGCTCCGGCGGATCATCGAGCTGCACCCCTCAAGCCGGGAGGCGGCCCACGCCCGTGCCGCCCTTCCGAGGCTCAAGGCCCGCCTCGCGACTCGGGAGCCCTCGCCCTAGTCGAAGTCCGGCCGGCGCTGCTTCTTGGTCTCGCCGCGCTTCTTCTTCTCCTGGATCCGGGCCTCCCGCTGCCCCCGCGACGGCTTCGTCGCCTTGCGGCGCTTCCGCACGAGGAGCGCACCGGTGACCAGCGCGATCAGCCGCTCCTCCGCCGCATCCCGGTTCTGCTCCTGGCTCCTCCGGGCGCTCGAGACCACCCGGATCCACCCCTCGCCGTCGATGCGTGTGGCGAGCTTCTCGACGACCCGCTCCCTCGCCTCGGGAGGAAGGGCGAGGGTGTCGCGCACGTTCCAGAGCAGCTCGATCCGCGTGGACGAGGTGTTCACGTGCTGGCCTCCCGCCCCCCCCGCCCGCGTCGCCTTGTAGACCAGCTCCGCCCGCGGGATCGCCATGGTGGGCGACAGCTCCAGCTCCCCCTCTCGCGCCATGCGTAACTCCTCCCCCGACCAATCGTCAATGCGTAGGTGTGGCAGAATGCGTGAATACAGCTGCCATGCGTTTTCGGGCACTTTGCGAGACTGACACTGCGACTCCTTCAGCGCCCATCCTCGGAGCACCGGGCTTTCCTGCTCGACCCCGCGCGCCTCATCCGCTGGGTCTACCTGGCGCGCCTCTCGATCGCCACGGCCATCTTCGTGGCCGCGGTCTTCGTCTGGGCGGACGCCACCTCCGATACGCAGAAGCTGCTGGTCGCCTCGCTGACCTTCGCCGTCACCCTGGGGGTGACAGCCACCTCGGTGGTGTACAGCGAATTCTACCACCGTCCCCTCAGCCCCACCTTCTACTACCTGCAGTCGGTCTTCGACCTGCTGCTCGTCACGGCGGTCGTTCACGTCACCGGCGCGAGCATCTCCCCCTTCGCCGCCCTCTACATCCTCGTCATCGCGTCGGCGTCACTCCTCCTGCCGGTGGGCGGGGGGCTGCTGATCGCCGCGCTGGGCAACGTCCTCTACGTCGCCGACGCCTTCTGGAGCCCGGGGGCCCAGTTCACCGCCAGCATCTGGCTGCAGCTCAGCGTCTTCGCCATCGTCGCCCTCGGCAGCGCCTGGCTGAGCGCGAAGCTGCAGGAGGCGGGGGCCGGCACCGAAGCGGAGCTGGCCCAGGTCCGCCTTCAGGCCGCCGACATCCTGCACAACATCCGCAGCGGCATCATCACCGTCGACGCGGCGGGGCGGCTGATCTACGCGAATCCCACTGCGCAGGACCTGCTCGGCGTGGACCTCACGCCCCTCATCGGACGGCCCGTGCTGGACCGGATCCACGAGCGGGCCCCCGAGCTGGCCGACGCCGTCCGCCGCTCCCTGCTCAAGCGCGAACGCACGACCCGGGCCGAGGGAAACATCGCCGCAGGCAACAGGCAGTTCCCCATCGGCGTCACCACTACCTATACGGACGGCGACGGCCGGCTCACCGACCGGACGGCCACCGCGATCTTCCAGGACATCTCCGACCAGAAGCGGATGGAGAGCCTCCGTCTCCGCGCCGAGCGGCTCGAGGGGATCGCTGAGCTCTCCGCGTCGCTGGCCCACGAGATCAAGAATCCGCTCGCGTCCATCCGCAGCGCGGTCGAGCAGCTCTCGCGCTCGCAGTTCGCCGGCGAGGACGAGCAGGTGCTCGGCCGGCTCGTGATGCGCGAGTCCGACCGGCTGAGCCGCCTGCTCTCCGAGTTCCTCGACTTCGCGCGCGTGCGCGTCGCACGGCGCGAGGCGCTCGACGTCGCGGTGCTCGCCGAGCATGCGATCCGCCTCGCCCGCGCGCACCCGGACTGTCCGGAGGGCGTGGAGTTCGTCTGCGAGGCGGAGCGCAACCGCTTCGTCGTCGACGGGGACGAGGACCTGCTGCACCGCGCCCTGTTCAACCTCCTGCTCAACGCGCTGCAGGCGTCTCCGGACGGGGGCTCGGTGGCGGTCGAGGTGAGCGCCGTGTCGTACGACCAGCTCGGCCTCGGCCTCGGTTCCGCCCCCGCCCCCGCGCGCGATGCCGTCGCGATCAGCGTGAGCGACGGCGGGCCCGGCATCCCGCTCGAGATCCGCGACCGTCTCTTCGACCCCTTCTTCACCACCAAGCCCGGGGGCACGGGGCTGGGGCTCGCCGTCGTGCATCGCGCCATCGACGCGCACAGCGGCCTCGTCTTCCTGGACAGCGGCCCTGCCGGTACCCGCTTCACCGTCGTGCTTCCCACGGCACTTCGCCCCGCGCCGGACGCGCTCGGGGCGCTCTCTCCCGCCACGGTCTCCACGTGAGCTCCAACCGCATCCCATCCGTGCTCGTCGTGGACGACGAGGCGGGCATCCTCGAGTCGCTCGGCATCCTGCTGCGCAACGCCGGCTTCGCCACGCACACGGCGCGTGGCGGGCGCGCGGGGCTCGAACAGCTCGCGACCCTGCAGCCGGACATCGTCCTCTCCGACGTGCGCATGCCCGACGTGGGGGGCGTGGAGATCCTCGCCGCTGCCCGGCAGCAGAATCCCGACACTCCCGTCATCCTCATGACGGCGCAGGCGACGCTGCAGTCGGCGATGCAGGCGGTCAACGAGGGCGCCTTCTACTACATCCAGAAGCCGTTCCGCAACGACGAGCTGCTCGCCATCCTCAAGCGCGCCGCCGAGCACCGCGAGCTCCGCGTGGAGAACCGCTCGCTGCGCCAGGAGATCAAGCGGCGCGAGGTGGGCGCTGGCACGCGGCCGGTGGGCAACAGCCGGAGCTGGTCGGAGGTGCTGCGTCTGGCCGAGACCGTCGCCCCCACGGAGTCCACGGTGCTGATCCAGGGGGAGAGCGGCACCGGCAAGGAGGTCGTCGCCCGCTACATCCACGAGCTCTCCAGCCGGGCCGACCGCACCTTCGCCTCCATCAACTGCGGCGCGCTCCCCGAGAGCCTGCTCGAGAGCGAGCTGTTCGGCCACGTGAAAGGCTCCTTCACCGGCGCGATCAGGGACAAGAGCGGACTGTTCACCGCGGCGGCCAAGGGGACCTTCTTCCTCGACGAGATCGGCGAGACGACGCCGGCCACGCAGGTGAAGCTCCTGCGCGTGCTGCAGCAGCGCGAGGTCATCCCCGTCGGCGGCACCGACCCGCAGCCGATCGACGTGCGCCTCATCGCCGCCACCAACCGCGAGCTCGAGGAGGAGATCCGCCGCGGCTCCTTCCGGACCGACCTGTACTACCGCCTCAACGTCATCGCCCTGCACCTCCCGCCACTGCGGCAGCGGTCGGACGACATCCCGCTCCTCGCCGAGCACTTCCTCACGCGCATCGCCGAGATACGCCGGGAGGCGCCGAAGGTGCTCAACGCGGACACGATCGAGACGCTCGTGCACTACAACTGGCCGGGCAACGTGCGCGAGCTGGAGAACGCGCTCGAGCGCGCCATCATCCTCACGCCGGGCGAGGAGATCGACCCGTCCGCGCTTCCCGAGCGTGTGACGCAGCGGATCTCGGCGCCGCTCGTGGCCGACCGCGCGCCGGCGAACCCCACGATGGAAGCGGTGGAGCGGGCCTACATCATGTGGGTGCTGCAGAGCGAGGGTGGGAACAAGAGCCGCGCGGCGGAGGTGCTCGGCATCGATCCATCCACCCTCTATCGCAAGCTTTCCCGCTACGGTGTGGAGGCGTGACCACGGCGGCGCTCGAGTCGGCGCCGGCACGGGTGCGAGCCGCCTGGATCGTTCCGGCGGCCGTCGCCCTCCTCGCCGCCGCGGTTGCATGGTGGGCGAGCGCGCCCTATCTGGTCGGCGTCTTCCACGACGACGGCGTCTACCTCCTCCTCGGCCGCGCGCTCGCCGAGGGGCAGGGCTTCCACTATCTCCACCTGCCCGGCACCCCCGCGGCCGTACACTATCCCCCGCTCTATCCGCTGCTGCTCGCCGCGCTCTGGAAGCTGGCGCCCGCCTTTCCCGAGAATCTCTCGCTCCTGCTCGGCGCGAACGTCCTGTTCGTGGGGGTGGCCGCCGTGGGGCTGTTCGAGTTCGCGCGCCGCCAGCTCGGGTGGAGCGACGAGGCCGCCGCGCTCGCCGCGGTGGTCTCCACGCTCGCGACGCCCACGCTCACGCTGGCGGGCGCGCTGCTGTCCGAGACGGTCTTTCTCGCGGCGCTCTGGCCGGCGCTGCTGCTCGCCGAGGCCACGCTGCGGCATCCCACCCTGCGCCGCGCCGCGTGGTGCGGTGTGGTGGTGGGGCTCCTCATGCTGCTGCGCACGCACGCGGTGGCGCTGGCGGGCGCCGTCGCGTTGCTGCTGCTCCTCCGCCGGCAGTGGCGAGCGCTCGCGGCATTCGTCTCGGCAGCCGTGCTGGTGCAGCTGCCCTGGCTGGTCTGGAGCGCGACGCACGCCTCCGCGCTGCCGGCGCCGCTGCGCGGATCGTACGGCTCGTACGCGAGCTGGTTCGCGGAGGGACTGCACGACGGGGGCACCGAGCTGCTGGCGCGCGCGGTCGCCGTGAACCTGCGCGAGCTCTGGCTCCTCTTCGCCGACCGCGTCCGCTTCGGATTGCCCGGAGCGGCGGGGATGGCGGCGCTCGTCCTGGCCGCGGCGCTCGTGCTGGCCGGCGCCTGTTGTGTCGCACGGCGCGCTCCGGCCACCATCATCTTCCTCGCCGCGTATCTCGGCGTCGTCCTCCTGCTCGCCTTCGCGCCGTGGCGGTATCTCTGGGGCGTCTGGCCGCTCGTCGTGCTGCTGGCCTTCAGCGGCGCGCGGCACCTCTGGTCGCTCGCGCACGGCCGCGCCCCGCGCCTCGCGCTCGGCATCGCGCTCGCCGTCCCGGCGGCGTCCGCGCTGCGTGTGGAGGCGCGCGCGTACCGCCTTCGCGAGTGGGAGCGGCCCTCGCGCGAGGGGGCGGCGCGCATCGCCCCTGTCGTGGAGTGGGTGCGCGCGAACACTACGGCATCGGATGTGGTGCTCAGCGAGGCCGAGCAGATGGTCTTTCTGTACGCGGGGCGCCGCGCCGCGCCGCCGGCGCCCTTCACTGCCCGCGAATACCTCGCGCCGAGGAGCGCGGTAGAAGGTGCTGCCGCGTTGCGCGAGATGCTGCGCGCCGTTCCCGCGACGTACGTCGTGTCGTTCTCTCCGGACATCGTCGGCGGCGCGCGCCTCGAGGCGGAGCGGGGCCGGCTGCGGGAGAGCGGCCGCGCCGGCGCCGCCGCCGTGTTCCAGGTGATCCGTTGACCACGCCGCACCGATCGCTCACCCTCGCCGAGCCGCGCCGGCGCGGCTCCTCTCCCACCGCCATCCCGCGATGACTCCCGAGTCCGACCTCCCCGCCGCCACGTCGCGTCCACCGCTCACGCTGGCCGCGCGCCCGCGCGAGCTCACGCCGCTCGACCCCGGCACGGTCAGGCTCTCCGTGCTCATCCCGGTCTACAACGAGCGGCACACGATCGAGACGATCCTCGACCGCGTGCACGCGGCGCCGGTGGCCAAGGAGATCATCTGCGTGGACGACTACTCCACCGACGGCACGCGCGAGCGGCTCATCGAGCTCCGTGATGCGGGCTACATCGATCGGTTGATCCTCCAGCCGCGGAACGGCGGAAAGGGACGCGCCATCCGCACCGCGCTCGCCGCCAGCACCGGCGAGATCGTCGTCGTGCAGGACGCCGACCTGGAATACGATCCGCAGGACTGGCCCGTGCTGTTGCAGCCCATCATCAGCGGCAATGCCGACGCCTGCTTCGGCTCGCGCTTCCTCGGTGGCCCGCACCGCGTGCTGTACTACTGGCACTCCATCGGCAACAGCGTGCTGACGACGTTCAGCAACATGATGACCAACCTCAATCTCACCGACATGGAGACCTGCTACAAGGCGGTCCGTGGCGAGGTGGCAAGGTCGCTCGTGCTGACCAGCGACCGCTTCGGCTTCGAGCCGGAGATCACCTCGCGCCTGGCCCGGTTGGACGCCCGCATCTACGAGGTCCCCATCTCCTACGCCGGCCGCACCTACGCCGAGGGGAAGAAGATCAGCTGGAGGGACGGTGTCGCCGCTCTCTGGCACATCGTGAAGTTCAGCCTCACGCGATGACCGTCTCGCTCCGCCGCCGGCTCCCCGCCGCGACGATCGCCCTCCTGGCGCTCGCGGCGACGATCACCAGCATCGGCCACGACTTCACCTTCGACGATCGATACGTCGTCAAGCTCAACGGGCGCGTGCACGTCCTGAAGGACGTCTGGCGCCTGTTCGCGCAGTCGTACTGGCCGAAGGAGCTCGGCGGCGACGGCTACCGCCCCGTCACGATGTCGCTGTTCACCGTGCAGTGGGCCATCGGACACGGCGCGCCCTGGGTCTTCCATCTCGGCAACATCCTGCTGGCCATCGCCGCGGCGCTCGCGGTGTTCTGGTGTGCGCGCTCGGTGCTGTCGGACCGCGCGGCATGGGTGGCGGCGGCGCTCTTCGCCGTGCATCCGGTGCACGTCGAGGTGACCGGCAACGTCGTCGGCCAGTCGGAGCTCGTCGTCGCCATCTGCCTCACGCTCGCGGTCGGGCTCTACGTGCGCCAGCGGCTCGCCGGCCCGCTCGCCACGCGCGACATGCTCGCCATCCTCGCGCTGTTCGCGGTCGGCCTGCTCGCCAAGGAGCACGCGATCGTCCTGCCGGCGCTGCTCGTGGCCGCGGAACTGACGGTCATCCGCCGCGGATCGCTGCGCGCGCGCTTCGACGAGGAGCGCGTGCTCGCCCTGTCCATCGTCGCCGTCGCCGTCGCGTACCTGTATGTGCGCGGCCTGATCCAGCGCGACAACCTCGCGGGGTTCGTCCCCTATCCGATCTTCCGCTACCTGAACATGAGCGCGTGGGACCGGATCGGCACGATGATGACGGAGATCCCCCGCGTCGCGCAGCTCCTCGTCTTCCCCACGCATCTCAGCGGCGACTACTCGCCCGCCGACGTCTACGTCTCGAAGGGGTTCGAGCTCGTCCAGCTCCCCGGCCTCTTCATCTGCGCCGGCGTGCTGCTGCTCGCCGTCGCGCTCCGCCGCCGATCCCCCGTTGCGAGCTTCGGGCTGCTCTGGCTCGTCGCGTCGTATCTGCCGGTGAGCAACCTGCTCATCCCCGCCGGCTTCATCACGGCCGAGCGCACCCTGTTCTTCCCGAGCGTCGGCGTCGTCCTCGTCGCCGGTGCGCTGGCCGAGTGGCTTGTCGCGCACGGCGAGCGGCGCGAGCGGCGGCTGGCGGCGGTGCTCTGCGCCGCGCTCCTGGCGCTCGGCGTCGGCCGCAGCATCGACCGCCAGCGCGTCTGGAAGAGCAACGACGTCTTCTTCCCGCAGCTCGTGAAGGACGCGCCCCTCAGCTATCGCGCGCACTTCCTGCTCGCGCGCCACCGCGGCCAGCAGAACCGCCTGCGCGAGACCGACCTGGAGTACCGCCGAGCCATCCGCCTCTTCCCCTACGATGCCTCGATGACGCTGTCCATCGCGTCGGCCTATGCGCGCACCGGGCTGTGCAAGCCGGCCAACTCGCTGTTCGAGTGGGGGTTCGGCGTGGACTCGCTCACCGGCGAGGGGCGCTACGACTACGCCGCCTGCCTCGCCAACGAGAAGCGCTGGAGCGACGCGAGACGCGAGGCGCTGCGCGGCATGGCCTTCGTGGGACCGAAGGACCGGCGTCGCCTTCACGGGGTCATCGCCGCCGCCGACACCGCCCTCGGGCGGCGCGCCAGATGATTGACGGATCAACCTCGGAGCCCGTGGCAAAGTGCTAGGTATCCTGCAAAATCCGGCAGACAGCGCGCGCGCCGCGGCGGCTGCTGTCGTTGCAAGCCGAGATGGAGAAACGACTTACGACGAGTCCCCGAAACGGCCCGCAGGTTGCCTTAGTGCCGTCGTCAGCACGCGATGCTCGGCGTTCCCACCCGACGGCCCACCGCGGCTCGTCACCTCTCGATCTCTCCGGAGAACACCAACATGATGAACCGCACTCGCAAGGGCTTCACGCTCATCGAGCTCCTGATCGTCGTCGTGATCATCGGCATCCTCGCCGCGATCGCGATCCCGAAGTTCGCCAACACCAAGTCCAAGGCGTACGTCGCCGCGATGAAGTCCGATCTGCGCAACCTGGTCACCGCGGAAGAGTCCTACTTCTCGGATTCCACCAAGTACTCCACGAACGACACGACCAAGGGGCTGAAGTTCAAGCCTTCCACCGGCGTCTCCATGCCCACGATCACGCCGGGCAGCGGCTACTGGTACGCCACGGTCACGCACACGCAGATCCCCTCCCCCTTCGCCTGCGGCATCGGCGTCAACACCACGAACCCGACCGTCACGACGGCGGGCGACGGCGAGCCGGCCTGCAAGTAAGCACCCTGTGAGCTTCCTCCGGGAAGCGGGAACGGGCGCGCCAGACGATGTCTGGCGCGCCCGTTTCGCATTCGCGCATCGCGCCGCCACCCGCCGCAATGTTCCGGTGCGGTCCTTCGAATCGCCATCGCTACACTGGCTCCCATGCGGAGTCACTCTTCCCCTGCTGTCTCGCGCCAGCGGTCCGGGCTCACCGTCGTCGAGGTGCTCGTCGCTCTCATGCTCGTCAGCGTCGGCCTGCTCGGCATCGCCGGAAGCTCGGCACTCGCCCTCCGTTCGGCTCGCGGCGCGGCACAGGAGGAGCGCGCCGCCCGCCGCGCCTCCACTCGGCTCGCCCGGCTCGGCGCCGCCGGCTGTGCGCGCGCCATCTCGGGATCGCTGGACGACGCGGATGGCGCACCGATCGAGCGCTGGACGGTCGGCCCGGTGAACAACGGCGCGGCACGCCTCCAGGCGACGGTGTTCTGGAGCACGGCGCGGGGACGACGAACCCTCACCGTCGAGAGCGCGCTCCTGTGCTGACGCGACGAGGAGCCTCGGTGGTCGAGCTGCTGGTCGCGCTCGTGCTCGCCGCTGTCGTGATGGGTGCCGCCACCGTCAGCGTGCTGCACCAACAGCGCACGCAGCGCACTGTCACCGGCGACGCGCGCGACGACCGCCAGCTGCGCGCCGTCTCCACCCTGCTGAGCGGCGTGCTCGGTGATCTCTCGGCAGGAACGGGCGACCTGGCCGAAGCCACCGATACCTCCGTCCAGCTGCGCGAGCCCATCGGCAGCGGGCTCGCCTGCGACAGCGCGGTGGGACGCGCCTCGCTCGCGGTCGCACCGGCGGGCCGCATCCCGCTGTCGGCATCGTCGTCGGCACCGCGAGCCTCGGACACGCTCTGGTGGTATCGCCCGGCGGACTCCAGCTGGGTCGGCCGCCGGGTCACTTCGGTGAGTGGGGGAGGGGGATGCCGCGGGCCCCTCCAGGGCTACTCGTCGGAGAATGGACTCGAGCTCGACGCACCCGACTCCGTCCCCGCCGGCACTCCGCTCCGACTCACGCGATGGGGGCGGTACTCGCTCTACAAGAGTGGCGACGGGAGCTGGCAGCTCGGGATGCGCGAGTGGTCCGACGCGACGAACCGCTTCGCCGCCCCGCAGCCGGTGGCCGGCCCCTTCCTGCGCGGCCCGGTAAACGGGCTGCGCACGGGCCTTCGCTACTTCGATGCCTCGGGCACGGAGCTGGGCGGGGCGGGACGCTCGGCAGACGTCTCGCGCATCGCGCTCGTCAGACTCACCGCGCTGGTCGCCGCGTCGGCGGGCTCCAGTCGCGACACGGTCCGCCGCGACTCCGCCGATGTCGCGCTCGCCGCCGAGCCGTAGGGCGCGCCAGGAAGCGCGAACCGAAGCGCACCATGGAGCGCGCCGAGGCGCCGCGCTCGTCGCCGCGCTCGCGCTGCTCGCCCTCGCGTCAGCGCTCCTCGCCGGCGCATTTCTCTCGGCAATCGCCGCGACACGGTCCGCGCGTGCCGTGCATGGGAGCGTCGTCGCCGAAGGAGCCTCCCGCGCCGCGCTGGCCGAGTGTCTCGCGTCGTGGGGAGACAGGGAGCGCGCGCTGGCCGTGGGGGAGACGATCGTCCGTGCCGTGCGCGCCGCCGACGCCGGCCCCAACGTCGCCGGCGTCACTGAGGTTCGCCGCCTCGGCGCCGGCCACTTCATCGTCTCCGTGGACGTCACGGTGGGCGACTCGCTCGCGCCGACCGCGCGCCGGCGCATGCGGGTGGTCGTGCGCGAGCCGGCGGGCGACAGCACGCAGTCTCGCCGGAGGCCCGCGCTACTGGGAAGATGGAGCCTCGCCGACCTCTATTGAGCGTGGGGCCCGCCACCCGGCGAAAAGATGAGCTTGTCGTGACGCAAGTCACACTGACAGGCCAGCTTCCGATGTTACCATCTTCCCCGTCCGGTCGTGTGTTCGATACAGGCGCCGGCTGGATGGAGCGCCACGCAGCGCGGCCGACGCCGGCCAGGTGGATTCGGAGCAGGTAAGTACAAGCCAGGCAGAAGATTAGATAGCCTTGCTTAAAGCCCATTGACTAGTGCGGGTGGGGCGGCTCAACTTCGCGTCGCTCATCAGCGCCTCGTCTCGTTCCGCTGCCGGTCCGCACTTCCCGCCGTCCGGCCTCTCGCTCCCCCGAACTTCCCCATGGCACTGTTCGGTCGTAACAAAACCACGGTTGGCCTGGACATCGGTTCGGGGCTGATCAAGGTCGCGGTGATCGACCACTCCAGGAAGGAGCCGGAGCTGGTCAAGGTCGTCGTCGTACCGCTGCTGGCCGACGCCATCGTCGAGGGCGAGGTGATGGATCCCGGCATCGTTGCCGAGGCGATCCAGGCCGCGCTCGCTGCCGCGAACGTCAAGGGAAACTCCGTCGTCACCGCCGTCGGCGGACGCGACGTGATCATCAAGAAGATCCAGATCGAGCGCGTGCGCGACCAGCAGGCGCGCGAGCTGATGCGGTGGGAGGCGGAGCAGCACGTCCCCTTCGACATGGAATCGGTGGAGCTCGACTTCCAGATCCTCGATCCGCACGGGGACGGAGTGGAGATGAGCGTGCTGCTCGTCGCCGCCAAGCGCGAGCTGATCGAGTCCAAGCTGCGCATCCTCACCGACGCCGGCCTCGACCCGGCGATCGTGGACGTCGACGCCTTCGCGCTGCACAACGCCTTCGAGGTCAACTATCCCGAGGCGATGGAGGGGGTCGTCGCGCTCGTGAACATCGGGCACGAGGTGACGAACATCAACATCCTCGACGACGGAGTGCCCATCCTCACGCGCGACATCACGGTGGGCACGCGGCGCTTCCGCGAGGATCTGCAGCGCGAGCGCGGCCTCTCCTCCGACGAGGCGCAGCAGCTGCTGCAGGGCTACGATCGTTCCGCCGACCTCGATGCGGTGATCGAGGGGCGCGGCGAGGAGATCGCCGTGGGCATCGAGCGCGCGGCCGCCTTCCTCGCGTCGTCCTCGCGCACCGGCGGTCAGGTGCGACACATCTATACCTGCGGCGGCGGCTCGCGCATCCCCGGGCTCACCGACGCACTCGCCGACCGGCTCCGCCTCACGGTGCAGCAGGCCAATCCGCTCGCCAACCTGCGCATCCGCGAGGGGGCCCTCGATGGTCTCGTCACCGATGAAGTCGCGCCGCTCCTGATGCTTCCCATCGGGCTCGCGCTGCGACAGGTCGCCTGAGCGTGGACGCCACATGATCGAGATCAATCTCCTCCCGGGCGCAGGCCGGAAGTCGCGCCGCGGCGCGCCGTCGTTCGACTTCGCCTCGATCGCGGGCAACCTGCGCGAGCGGGTCCGCGATCCCTGGCTGGTCGGTGCCGTCGGTGCCGTCGCCGCCGCCGCCGCCATCATCGGCGTGCTCTACCTCACCCAGACGAAGCGCAGCGCCCGGGTAGAGGACGAGCTGCAGAAGGCAGTGCAGGATTCCACGCGCTACGCCTCGGTGATGAAGGAGCGCGAGAAGGCCGAGGCGAAGCGCGACACGGTGCTGCGCTCGCTCAACCTCATCCGCGCCATCGACGACGACCGCTTCGTGTGGCCGCACGTGATGGACGAGGTGAGCCGCGCGCTCCCCCCCTACACCTGGCTCGTGTCGCTCGGCTTCAGCGGCCTGGGACAGGCGCAGCAGCCCGTCGCGACAGTGGCGCCCTCGGCGCCCGCCGACACCACCCCCGGCCGCCGCAAGCGCAAGCTGCTCCAGACGGTGATCCCGCGCGACACGGTGCGCATCCGGATCATCGGCAACACCGTCGACATCCAGGCCCTCACCCGCTTCATGAAGCAGCTCGAGGCCTCCCCCTTCCTCGAGGCGGTGCAGCTCGCCAAGTCCGAGCGGGCCAACGACCACGGCAAGGAAGTCACCCAGTTCCAGCTCGACATGCTCTACTCGCGGCCCGGTCCGGAGTACGTGCGGCGCGTTCCCCTCGACGTGTCGGTGAGGTAGCCATGGCGCTCCTTCCAGCACGCCAGCGGGACCAGATCATGTTCATGATCTGCTTCCTCGCCGTCGCCCTCGTCGCCGCCTTCTACGTCTACGTCTGGGAGCCGGCCAAGTCCGACCTGGACGAGAGCGAGGCGCGCACCGACTCGCTCGTCGTGCTCAACCAGCGCTCCAAGTCGGAGCTGGCCCAGGGCAGGACGAAGCAGCTCCGCGCCGAGGCCGAGCGCTACGGCGAGGAGCTCACGCTGATGCGCCGGCTCGTGCCCACGAGCAACGAGGTGCCGGCGCTGCTCGAGACGGTGTCCACCGCGGCGCGCCGCGTCGGCATCGAGATCGGCGACGTCCAGCCCCTCCCCGTGCTCGCCGGCGACACCTACGACGCCTTCAAGTACCGCATGAGCGTGCGCGGCAACTATCACCAGGTCGCCGACTTCCTCGCCAACGTCGGCTCGCTGCAGCGCATCGTGGCGCCGATCAACCTCACCCTCGTGCCCGCGTCCGCAGACCAGAGCAAGTCGGGCGCGCGCGCCAAGGCGCAGCCGCTCGAGGCCAAGTTCGAGATCCAGACCTACGTGGAGCGCGCCACCGTGAGACCCCCCGCAGCACCGCACAAGCCGGCCCCAGACCCCGGCAAGCCGGGAGAGCGCTGATGCGTCGTCCCCCTCTCCTCGTCCTCGTCCTCGTCGCCGGCGCGCTCTGCGTTGCCGCCTCCGCGCTGCTCGCCCAGCGCCGGTCCGACCCATCCGCCGCACCGCGCTCCGGCCCGGGCAGCGTGGCGGCGGTGCCCACCGCCCCAGCCCCGGTGGCCCAGTTCACGCCGGGCGCCGGCCCCGGCGGATCGGCCCAGCCGCTCACGCGCGAGGTGTACGCCTACTCGGCCGACGGCCGGCGCGATCCCTTCTTCTCGCTCATCCTCACCGAGGACCTGCGGCCGTTGCTGTCCGACCTGCGGCTCGTCGGCATCCTGTACGCCGCCAGTGGCGGCCGCAGCGTGGCGATCATGCGCGACCTCATGACGAATGCCCAGTACCGCGTTGGAACCGGCTCCGTGCTCGGCCGGATGCGCGTCGCCCAGATCAGGCCTCGCGCGGTGATCTTCTCGATTGACGAGTTCGGGCTCAGCCGCCAGGACTCGCTGGTGTTGTCGGATACTACAAAGGTGAGGAATTGATGAAGCCAGTCCTGGCGGTCATCGCTGCGGCGACGTTCGCGCTCGGCCCGAGCGTGCAACCGGTTGCCGCCCGCCCGGCCGAGGGTGCTGTACGGTCCCTCAGCATCCTCCCGGCCTCGGGCCGCGCCGAGGTGGTGATCGGCCTGGACGGCGGCGTGGAGGTGCAGGACTTCACCCTCCGCTCCCCCGACCGGATCGTCCTCGACCTCTCCGGCGCCTCGCTCGGCCTGCCCGCGCGCGGCTACGACCGTGTCGCCCGCGCCGGCATCACCGACGTGCGCTACTCGCAGTTCCGCCGCGGCACCGTCCGCGTCGTCCTCTACCTCGACGGCCCGCACCAGTATCAGGTCTCTCGCGCCGAAGGCGAGGTGCGCGTCGCGGTGAGCTCCTCCAGCGGGGCGTCGTTCGCCGCCTGGCACGTCGGAAGCGGCGCCGCGCGCGACGTGGCGAGCCTTCCCGACGCGAGGCCGGCGTCCGACCGCGGCGCCATCGACAAGGCGGTCGCCGACAATGTCGAGACGGCTCGCGCCGACGCGGCGAGCGACGTGGAAGCCGCGCGTCCCGCCGGTCGTCCCATCTCGCGCCAGCAGGCGCCCCAGCAGCGCCCGCAGCAGCCGCGCATCACGGTCACCTATCAGGGTTCCGACATCCGCGACGTGCTCGCGGCCTTCGCCTCGTTCTCCGGACGCACGATCATCCCCAGCTCCAGCGTCGGCGCGCTCAAGGTCGACGCCGAGATCCGCGACCAGCCATGGGACGTGGCGCTCAACGCGATCCTGAACGCCCAGGGTCTCGCCGCGACGGAAGACGCCAACGGCATCATCATCGTCGACACGCAGGAGCGCATCGCCGGCCGCGCGCAGACCGAGCCGCTCGCCACGCGCGTCGTCCGCCTCAACTACCAGCGCGCCACCGCCGTCGGCGACCAGCTGCGCCAGCGCCTGCTCCAGTGCATCCCGGCGGAGCGTTCGGCCACGGCGTCGATGTCCTCGTCGCAGGCCGCCGGCCAGCCCCCCGTCCCGGGTGCCCCCCCCGCGCAGCCGACAGTGGCCGGCGGCGCCGCCCCCGGCAACGCGCCGGTCGACGCGAGCACCTGTCGCGGTCGCGGCAGCATCTCCGCCGACGAGACCACCAACAGCGTCAGCATCACCGCCCCCGCCAGCGGCCTCGACGACCTCGTCGCCTTCGCCGAGTCGCTCGACCTGCGCCAGCCGCAGGTCAACATCAAGGCCAAGATCGTGCTGGTCAACCGCACCGATCTCGACGCGATGGGGATCAAGTACGACCTCGGCACGCGCCAGCAGTTCTTCAACACGGTCATCCAGCGCGCCGACTCCAGCGGCAAGCCGCTCACCGCGAACGACCCGCCGCGCGTGCTGCTCGGCGGCAACACGGTCTCGGCCATCGCCAACGCGTCCGGCAACGTGCCCGGCGCGGCGCTGCGGCTCATCTACTCCACGGCGCTCGGCAACTTCGACTTCAGCACCTTCCTCGACGCGCTCCAGGAAGTCTCGCTACTCGACGTCCAGTCGGAGCCCAGCGTCACGACCCTCAACAACCACACGGCGGAGCTCATCTCCGGCGTGCAGGTCCCCTTCGTCCCGCTCGTCAGCAGCGGCGGCGCGGGGACGACGCTCACCGGCCCCGTCACCGTGGAGCGCGTCCAGACCGGCGTGACCCTGCGCGTCACGCCGAGCGTGACGAACAACCGGCACATCATGATGAGCGTCGAGGTCATCAACGCCGACGCGAGCTTCACGACGAACGGCACACAGATCGACAACAACAGCAACAAGACGCAGCTCCTGGTCGCCGATGGCCAGACCGTCGTGATCGCCGGCCTCACGCAGACCAGCGTTCGCGTCACGAAGTCGGGCATCCCGATCCTCGTGGACCTGCCCTTCATCGGGCGGCTGTTCGGCTACACCTCCCGGCAGGAGCAACGGCGCGACCTGCTCGTCCTGATCACGCCGCACATCACCGACGACGGGCAGCAGGCCCCCGACGGAGCCCGGCGTTAGTCGCGCCTCGGAGCACACAATGATGCCCTTCAGACGTTCCGCGCGGCTCGCCGCGCTCATCGCCACAGGCGCGCTCGTCATGAGCTGCGACAGCCGGCTGCCCACGCAGCCCGGCAAGGTCGTGGACGACGTCAATCGTCCCACGCTCACCTTCGTCCTCTCCGCCGGCACCAACGGCACGGTGGAGCAGGGGACGCCGCTCACCGTGACCGTGACGGCCACCGACGACCAGGGCGTCGCGCTGCTGCTCACCTCCATCCGCAACTCGGCGCAGTCGGTGGTGAAGTCGGACTCCGTCGCCGTGAGCCCGGCGTCGAAGACCACCGCGCGGACCCTTCCCGTCCCCCTCGCCGGCCTGGCGAAGGGGGAGAAGCTGACGATCCGCGCGACGGCCACCGACGTCTCGCAGAACGTCAAAGTCGATTCCATCGTCGTCACGGTGTCGGACACGATCGCGCCGACGATGACCGTCAACTCCTCGAAGGCCGGCACGACCCTCAAGGGGGGCGACGTCCTCGACGTCCGCGTCACCGCCACCGACAGCTCGGGGATCCGCTACGCCGGCTACCGCCTGCAGCGCGTCACCGCCACCGACACGGTGCGCGTGAAGTCCGACAGCGCCATCGCGCCCACCAGCGCGCCGGTGCTTCTCTTCTCACCCGCCGCGTTCAGCTACACGCTGCCCGACTCGCTGCTGCCGGGCACCTACCAGATCGCCGGCTTCGCGCTGGACCGCTCCGGCGTCGCCGGCCGCGCCTCCTCGCCGGTGACGATCACGATCGCCGACGGCAAGCCCCCGGTCGATACGATCGTCGAGCCGCAGGACTTCACCACACTGCGCGTCGGCGACTCGCTGCACGTCGTCGTCAACCTGCACGACAACGTCGGACTCGGCAGCGTCACCTTCCGCGCCTTCTCCAGGCGCGGCAAGCCGAACCTCGGCACCGACAGCATCGTCACCCGCTACGTCGCGGTGACCGCGCCGGCCACCGGAACGTTCCGCACCGCCCTGCGCGATACGGTCGGGCTCGAGCGCTTCCTCAAGGTCGTCACCCCGCTCGATTCCATCGGTGACACGCTCTACGTCGTCGCCACGGTCACCGACATCGCCGGGCTCGTCGGCGCCGATACGGCGAAGGTGCTGATGACCAACGGGCCGAAGGTCAGCATCGGCGCTCCGGTCGCCGGCGACAGCGTCATCACCGGGTCCCCCCTCCCCGTCACCGTGCGCGCCACGAGCAGCGCCGGCGTGCGCGTGCTCGGCTTCACCGTCAAGGTCGATCCCAGCGGTCCGGCGTGGCCCACCCCGGTCGCCGACTCGCAGTCGGTCACCTATCCGTCGCCCCTCGCCGCCGCGGAGTTCTCCGGCGTCGTGAAGATCCCGAATGACGCGCCGAAGAAGGGCCGTCTCGTCATCACCCCGTTCGCCGTGGACGCCAATGCGCTGCGCGGCGTGGGTGGTGCCTTCACCATCTCGGTCCGCGAGAGCGCGCCCCCCGCGCCGCGTGTCACGCAGGTCGTCGCGAGCCGGCTCGAGACCTCCGATTCAATTTTCGTCAGTGCATCCGGTGACCGCCTCACCTGGATCGGCTTCGAGCTGCGCGATGCGAACAACGCGGTCTACAAGCGCGACAGCGTGCACGTCGCCCCCGCCGGCGTGAGCTCGGTCACCCTGCTCCCGCTGCACCTCAAGCTCCCGATCGACCAGCAGGGTCAGCGGCTCGGCGTCGTCAGCTTCGCCCGCGACACGTCGGGGCGCATCGGCTATACGGTTCCCGCGTCGGTGCAGACTCCGCAGACCGACCGCCTGAGCGCGTCGGTGGACTTCACGACGATCGTCTACGGCCAGACCTTCGCCCTGCCGCGCGCCGGCCAGGCGAGCGACATCAGCGTGGACACCCTGCGCGGCAACGTCTACGTCTCCAACACCACCTTCAACCGGCTCGAGCGCTGGGCGGCGGTGGACTCCACCTTCGACAAGGCCGGCGTCGCGGTGGGCGCGCTCCCCTGGGGCATGGCCGTGCAGAACGACGGCGACACGCTGCTCGTCGCGAACTCCGGCGGCACGAACATCAGCAAGGTGTGCATCAATCCGGCGGCGTGCGGCGCGATCAGCGAGGTCATCTCGCAGCGCATCCTCACGCGGAATACCTACGTCTACACGGTGACGGAGACGAAGGACGAGAACGGGAAGGTCCGCCTCTCGCTCGCCGGGCCGTTCAGCTACTCCGACCGCCCGCAGTACGTCCAGCAGTCCAAGGGAGGGCGCGTCTTCTACTCCACGCGTCCCACGACCTTCGCCCCTGCCGGCACGATCCGCTGGCTCGACCCGAAGCTGCCCGTCCCCGACCCGCGGCAGATCCACTCGTACGCCGCCGCGACCTCGGACTCCAAGACCTTCGCCGTCTTCAACTCGGACTCCGTCAAGATCTATCCGGCGCCTGCCAACTCGTCATTCTCCGACCAGCTGGCGATCTTCGATCACATCTACGGATCGGCGTCCGGCGGCTCGTGCCAGGTCTTTCCGGGTGATCCGGTGGTTCCGAACACCATCTGCGGCCGGGACAGCGTCGTCGTGGCGGCGGCCGTCAAGGTGAACGCCCAGGGGGGCGACGTCGAGGCGGTCAACAACCTCGACGTGGCCTCGCTCGGCCTCACCGACACCACCTTCGTCGCTGCCAGCGGCGACCGGGCCCGCATCGCCTTCGGTGAAGGGAACACGCATGGCGGCGTCGGCCGGGTGATCGTCGTGGACGATGCCGATCCGGCCGGCGTTCCCGGCCCCTACTCGCCGAACGTCACGGTGCGAGACCTGCTGGAGAACGCATCGGAAGCGGTGTTCGGTCTGGGACTCGACAAGCACGGCTCCTCGGCCGTGGTCCACGGGTCGCAGTCGTACTTCGCGTCGATCGACACCCCCTTCCATCTCCGTCTGCAGGGGACCTACGACACCTTCGACCAGGGTGCCGGCATCGCCTTCCATCCCAACGCCGAC
Organism: Gemmatimonadales bacterium; assembly: GCA_038325515.1. GTDB lineage: Bacteria > Gemmatimonadota > Gemmatimonadetes > Gemmatimonadales > Gemmatimonadaceae > AG11. The sequence goes on from JBBQJC010000001.1 coordinate 160,673, forward strand.
ATCGGCAACCCGCCGCGGTCGGGGGTGAAGAGCGACCAGACCCGCACCGCCTTCGTGGCCTCGGCGAACGGCTCCATCGAGATCGTTGACGCGGGCTTCTACGTCAGCCGAGGCAGCCTCGCGGTGAAGGGGAACCTCTACGGCCCCCTCCGCGCCGCGAACCGCTTTCTGACCGATCCCCCCGACGTCGTGCTCAAGCTGTTCGGCCTCACCAGCCAAGGCCTGGTCGTCATCAACCTGCGCGCCTCCGACATCAAGGACGCCCCGTAAGCCGGTGAACGATGAACGGTGAACGGTGAACCGACAACGGTGAACCGAGAAGCGAAAACCGAGAACAGCTCTTCGCAGTTCATGGTACATTGACCGAGCCCGGCGCCTCCGCGCCGGGCTCGCGTCACTTTCCGTCACCGATACGCACGAACCCCCAATGCTTCGCTTCACCACCGCCGGTGAGTCCCACGGGCAGGCGCTCGTCAGCATCCTCGAGGGGGTGCCGGCCGGCCTGCCACTGCTCGCCGACCATGTGAACGACGAGCTGGCGCGCCGGCAGCAGGGTTACGGGCGTGGCCGGCGCATGCAGATCGAGCGCGACACCGCCGAGTTCCTCTCCGGGGTGCGCGCCGGCGAGACGATCGGCAGCCCGATCGCGATGCTGATCAGGAACCGCGACTGGGCGAACTGGCAGGAGATCATGGATCCCGCGCCGCGCGAGTCCGACGCCGCGGGGACGCTGCGCCGCCGCGCCGTGACGCGGGTGCGCCCGGGCCATGCCGATCTCACCGGGATCCTCAAGTACGATCGCGACGACGCGCGCGACATTCTCGAGCGCGCGTCGGCGCGCGAGACGACCGCCCGCGTCGCGGCCGGCGCCGTCGCCCGGCGGCTGCTCGCCGAGCTCGGCGTCACCGTCGGCAGCCACCGCGTCCACCTCGGCGGCGTCGATGCGGTACGGCCCGCTCCGATGCCGGGGCTGCCGGGGCTGCCGGGGCTGCCGGGGTCCGGTTCGTTGAACGAGGCAGGGATGAACACCCCGGACCCCGGTTCGTTGTCGCCGGAACCCGGTTCG
>JBBQJC010000002.1:0-130490 GCA_038325515.1 Gemmatimonadales bacterium
GATCACCTCGTCGATCGCCTCGGCCCGCGTGGCGCTGGCCGCGGGAATCACCGCCAGACCGATGTCGGCGAAGTTTGCCTTGAGATGCTTGCGCGCCGCCTCGATGGGGATGATGGCGCGCGGCTTGTTCCCTCCGGCGAGGAAGCTCGCCTGGTAGTGGTAGACGCCGAGGACCTTGAAGGGCTGGCCACTGACGTCGACCATCTTGTCCAGCGGATCCGACTCCCCGAAGAGCTGCGTCGCCAGCTCGTCGTTCACGACGATCATCTGGTCGCCCGCCGCGGCCTCGCTCGTGGTGAAATTGCGACCGGGATAGATGTCGCCGCCCCCGTCGAGCTGCTGCCAGTTGCCGGTGAATCCGCTCACCTGCACCCCGCTGAGCCGTCGGTCCTTGTACGACATGGGCCGCGACGTGTCGAGCCGTGCGCCCGCCGTGCGCACCGTGGGCAGTCCGGCGATGGTGGTCATCTCCGTCAGCGTGAGCGGCGGATTCCGGAACCACTTGCAGGTGTCCTCGGTGCCGTCGCACGCCTCGAAGCTGATGGGGAATCGCGAGACGAAGAAGGTCGTGGGCCCCGTCTTCTCGAGATCCTTCGCGACCGAGGTGTTGATCCCGTGCACGGCGGCGGAGATCACCACCACCACGAACACGCCGACGGCGATGCCGAGGATGGTGAGGCCGGCGCGGACCTTGTTGGCGCGGATGGAGTCGAGGGAGATCGTCACCCCCTCCTTCATCCCGAAGAGACGCTGCTGGATGAGTGACATGTCCTACTCCGCCCGCAGGGCGGTGATGGGATCGAGTCGCGACGCCTGGCTCGCGGGATACACCCCGGCGATGATGCCGACACCGGCGCCGACGGAGATGCCGATCAGGACCGACCAGAGCTCGACGGCGGCGGGCAGGGGAGTGACCACGGAGATCAGCTTGGCGAAGGCGAAGCCCAGCGCGACACCGAGCGCGGCGCCGACGGTGCTCAACGTGGCGCTCTCGACGAGAAACTGGCTCATGATGTCCTTCCGCCGCGCGCCCAGCGACTTCCGGATCCCGATCTCCCGCGTGCGCTCGGCGACGGCGACGAGCATGATGTTCATGATGACGATCGCGCCGACGACCAGGCCGATCGTCGGCAGGGCGACGCCGGCGATGACCAGGTAGCTCTTGATCTTGTTCCAGAACTCGAGCGCGGAGTCGGAGGTCTCGAGCTCGAAGTCGTCCTTCTGGCTCGGCCGCAGCCCGTGGCGGCCCCGCATCACCTGGCGGACCGACTCCATCGCCCCGAGCATCCCCTCGCGGCTCTCCGTCTGGACCATCACGGCGTCGATGACGCCGTGGGCGTTGACAAAGCGGTTGAGGGGGGACTTGTGCGGCGCGACGATGAACTTGTCGAACGAGATGCCGAACGCGCTTCCCTGCTTCTCCATCACCCCGACGACGGTGTAGGGCAGGCCGCGCACGGTCAGCGTGCGATTGATCGGATCGAGGGCGGGGAAGAAGTAGTCGGCGACGTCCTGGCCGATGACGATGACCGGCATCCCGCGCTCGTACTCCTGCGGCGAGAAGAGGCGGCCGCGCACCGGCTCCATGCGCTTGATGCCGAAGTAGTCGTCGGTCACTGTGAAGGTGAGCACCTGCTTCGGCTTGGAGACGTAGCGCGACTGGGCCGTCAGGTTGTCCTCGCCCACGGCGGCCCAGCGCACGCCGGCGGGCAGCGCCTCGACGACGGGCGCGATGTCGGTCTCCTTGATGCGCGGACGGCGGCGGAGCTCGCGACGGCGCTCCTCGGAGTGGTCGCCGAGGCTGATGTTCGGCCGCGTGCGCAACTCGAACGAGTTCACCGCCATGATCTTGCCAACGACCTGGTCGGTCATGTACCGGCTCATGCCGCCAACGATGGAGACGACGGCGATGAGGAAGGTGACGCCGATCATCACGCCGAGCAGGGTGAAGAAGCTCTTGAGCTTCTGCACCCAGATCTGCTGGAGGGCGAGGCGGATGGCTTCGAGGAAGGGCATGGCCGTCAGGCCAGTCCCAGCTTCTCCACGAATGCCGAACGGCGCTCGTCGCTCGCGACCAGTCCGTCGCGCAGGACCACCACGCGGCGAGCGTGCTGCGCGATGTCCGGCTCGTGCGTCACCATGATCACCGTCTGGCCCTCGTCCGCGAGCGACTCGAACACGCGCATGATCTCTTCCGACGTGGCCGAGTCCAGGTTGCCGGTGGGCTCGTCGGCGAGGAGGATGGAGGGCTTGTTCACGAGCGCCCTGGCGATCGCCACACGCTGGCGCTGGCCGCCGGAGAGCTCGTTCGGCCGGTGGTCCATCCGATTGTCCAGCTGCACACGCGCGAGCGCCTCCTTCGCGCGCCGCTTGCGCTCGTCGGAGCCGATGCCGGCGTACACCAGCGGAAGCTCGACGTTGTGGAGGGCCGTTGCGCGCGGGAGCAGGTTGAAGGTCTGGAAGACGAAGCCAATCTCCTTGTTTCGCACCCGGGCCAGCTCGTCGTCGCTCATCTTCGACACCTGCGTGCCGTTGAGCCAGTACTCGCCCTCGTTCGGGGTGTCGAGGCAGCCGATCACGTTCATCAGCGTCGATTTGCCCGAGCCCGAGGGCCCCATGATGGCGACGTACTCGTTGCGCTGGATCGCGATGTCCACGCCGCGCAGCGCGCGCACGATCTCGCCCCCCATGTCATACTCGCGTTTGATGCCGCGCGTGACGATCACCCAATCCTTGCCGGGCGCCGTGCCGGCGCCGGCGAGGACCGCCTGCCGCTCGGCCGTGACGCCGAGCGGTGCTTCGGTGGTGTCCGGGCTCACTTCTTGGCCTGCGGCTTCTTGGCGTCCTTGGCGTCCACCTTCGTCTCGCGGATCACGGCACCGTCCTTGAGCTCGCGAATGGCCTGATAGGTGCCGGCGACGATCTTCTCGCCCGCCTTCAGCCCGCTCAGCACCTCGAAGTGCTTCTCGCCGGGAATGCCGACCTTCACGGGCCGGAACGTCACCTTGTTGTCCTTCCCGACGACGAAGACTCCCTCGACGTCCTTCTTGCCGACGTCCTTCGTCGGGCGCGCCTTGCCGAGGCCGACCGCGGTGTCCCCCTTCGTGAGCGCCTCGTTCTCGCGCACGGTGAGCGCGATGATCGGGATCGAGAGCACCTTCCTGCGCGTGTCGGTGATGATCTTCGCGGTGGCCGAGAAGTCCGGACGGGTCTCCGGCGGAGTGTTGAGGAGCTGGATCGTCACCTCGTAATCCACCGCCTGGTCGGTGCTCTGGCCGGCGGCGGCGGCCTTCACCGCGCTGTTCGAGATCTTCGTGACCCGGCCGAGGAAGGTCGTGTCGGGGAAGGCGTCGATCTGGATGACCGCCGAGTCGCCGAGGGCGATGCGCGCGACATCGGTCTCGTCCACCTTGACCTTGGTCTCGAGAACGCTCATGTCGGCGATGGTGAGCAGGGTGGCGGCATCCTTGTTCATCGTGCCCTGGATGGCCGTCTCGCCCTGTTCCACGACCAGTCGCGTGACGCGGCCGGACATGGGGGCGTAGATGCTCGTCTTGCCGAGCGCGCTGCGCGCGTCACGGAGCGACGCGCTCGCCTGGTCCACCGAATGCCGCGCCGACTCGTACAGCGCCTTGTTCACGTCCACGGCGGTGCGGAGCTGCTCCATGTTCTCGTCGGAGATCAGCGTGGGGTTGGTCTTCTTGATGGCCGCGGTGCGCTCGTAGCTGCGTTGCGCCTGGATCAGGTTGGCCTGCGCCTGCGAGAGCTGGGCGCGGCTGGAGGCCACGGACGCCGTGACCCGCTGCACCGCGGCCTCGGCCTGCTGGGCGTCGATCTGGAGGAGGAACTGGCCCTTCGTGACCATCTGGCCCTCCTTCACGTCGAGCCGGACGATCTTCCCGGTGATGTCGGAGCTGAGGTCCACCTTGGTCTGGGGGCGCACCTGGCCGCTGGCCGTGACGGAGGCGACGAGGTCGCGCGCCTGCACCGTTTCGGTGCGGACCTCGACGGCCTTCTTGCCACTCTTGGCAGCGGTCAGGACGCCGATGCCGACGAGGGCGACGACCACCCCGCCGATCACCGACAGCTTCACGTTCTTGGTCATGTCAATTCTCTCGGGGAGGGATTAGCGGAGGGGGCGGCCGACGGCGTTCTCGAGCGCGGCGTAGGCCTTGTGATAGTCGTACACGGCATTGACCCGGTCGATCAGGGCCTGCTCGTAGGTGCCACGGGAGGTGACGACGTCCAGGAAGGTGGAGGCGCCCACCTTGTAACGCTCCTCGGCGAAGGCGAGCTCCTCCTTCGCCTTGGAGGCGTTCTGCTCCTGCAGCGCGACCGTCTGGACGGCGGTCTGAAGGCTGAGGAAGGCCTGCGTCACGTCGGCCGTGAGCTGGAGGTCCTTGGCGCGGACGCTGTACATGGCGTCTTCCCGGGCGGCGGCGGCGCGCTCCACGCGCTCCTCCCGCGAGAAGCCGTCGAACACGGGGATGGAGAGCTGTGCCGAGAGCGCCATGGGAGAGCGCTGGAACTTGAACGGGTACTGGTTGTTGGACGAGCGGATCGCGTCCGCGTCGGCGGGGGTGAACTGGTAGCGCGACGCGGTGCAGTCCACGCCGCCGAGGCCGAGCCGCGTGCGGATCGTGTCCTGCGTGAAGCAGTTGGCACGGCTGGCGAGCACGCCGGCCTGCGCCTGGTTCACGAGATAGTTCGCGTCCGTGTACTGGTACGAGTTGCCCCCGAACCCTGTGCTCAGCGAGAGCGTCGGCGTGTACGCGGCCCTGGCGACCCTCGTGTCGAGGTCGGCGGCGCGCTCGCGAGAGCGGAGCGCCACGATCGACGGGTTCTGCCGGCGCGCCAGGTCGAGCAGCGAGTCGAGCGCAAAGGTGGGGGGCACGACGGGGAAGTCGGTGACGAGGGCCACGCCGGAAGGCTGGGGCACCCCCATCTGCTGATAGAGGCGGAGCTTTTCCACCTCCACGTTGTTCCGCGCGGTGAGCAGCGCCACCTGGGCCTGTCCCAGCGCCACTTCGGCGCGGCGGATGTCCAGGGCGGTTCCGGAGCCGACGGCGACCTTGGCCTTCGCGAGATCCAGCTGCGAGCGAGCGGTGTTGACGAGAGTGTCCTGCAGCGCGGAGCGCGCCTGCGCCTGGAGGACGCTGAGGTACTGCTGCGTCACGGCGGCCCGGAGCTGTTCGGCGGAGCCGACGATGTCCGCGTCCACCGCGTTGCGGCTGGCGATCGCCGCCCTGGGCTGCACGAAGGTGGCGCTGTTGATCCGGTAGTTGAGGCTGAGGCTGTAGCTCGACTGGATGGCGTCGGAGCTGTTCTGCTCGCCGAGGGCGACGCCACTGAAGAGCTGGCGGCCTCCCTGCTGGTAGCGGCTGCCGAACGACGCGTCGGCGGTGGGGAGGAAGGCGCCCCGCGCGGAGCGCACGGCGGCGTCGGCATCGCGGCGATTGTTCGCCGTTTGCAGGTAGATCGGGTTGTTCCGCCGGGCGAGCATGATCGCCTCGTCCAGCGTGAGCGTGGCGCCGGAGGAGGGGACCGTCGCACGCTGCGCCCCGACGGAGGGAGACACAACGGCAAGGGCAAGCGCGGCGAGCACCAGTGTGCGCATCGGGGAGGACGTCCTGGGTTTTGGGTCACCGAGCCGTACGGGGCGGTGACGAGGCGGGTTTCAGCGGCTCTACAATACAAGTAACGCACGCCGGGCGCGAGGCGTCACGAGGTGGCCGCTATTCGTCGTCGGGGTCGGGGAGGGGGGCCACGAAGACGCGGGCCCGGACCTTTTCGCGAATGTGGGCGTAGATCGCCGCTCCCTTCGCCGCCGTCGCCAGCGACGGGCGGCCGATGGAGCCCGAACTCCCCGATGGAACGCGGAGCCAGCCCCGCCGGTACCGCCGGAGCTCGTCACGCGACATCATATAGTCTTCGGCCAGGTCCATGCGAACCAGATGCGGGGCGAGATAGAGCATGAGTGAGGTGTCGACTTCATCGCCGTGCATCGGCTCGGCCTGTCCCTCGAGCAGGTGCCGGAAGTCCACGGCAAAGATGTCCACGACGCGCACCCGGGCCGCCTTGGTCGTCACCGTGGCGAGCGCCTCCTGATGCGGATCGTGCTCGTGCGCGGTGAGCAGGATGAACTCCTTCACTCCGGTGGACTCCCACGTGTCGAGGAGATCGTTGAGCATCCGGTGGAGCGTCTTCTTCCGCAGCGATGCGTTCCCGGTGAAGCCGCGCTCGGTATCCACGTTCACTCCGTACTCGATCGTGGGCGCGCGCAGTATGCCGAACTCCGCGGAAAGGTCGTCGGCGAGGTGCTCCACGATGAGCGTGTCGGCCCCCATGGGGAGGTGACGGCCGTGCTGCTCGCAGGTGCCGACCGGCACGATGAGGCGCGCGTCGCGCTCGATGACCGAGGCGATCTCACCGGGGCGCATCTCCTTGATGCGCTGCGGACTGGTCGTGATGGTGGCGGGGTGAGTCATTCTGCGTGAGAAGCTGAGACGCGCGCTGCCGGCGGACGGCCCGCGGGCCCTGCTGGGGCCGGCGGTCGTCGCCGCAGCGCTGGTGGCGGCGAGCGGCTGGCTCGCCGAGCCGGGCGTAGGTTATCTCGCGGCCTGCATCGCCGCTACGGCGCTCGCCCTCGCGGTGCTCCTGCGCTGGACGCCGCCCGCGCTGCGTCGCCCCCTGACCATCGCCGTCGTGGTGCTGCTCGCGGCGTGCGCCATGGCCACGCGCGCGCAGCTCCGGCTCGACCGCTACACCCGGGCCCCGGCCGAGGTGGCGGCGCAGCAGGGGATTGCGCAGACGTCCCTGCTGCGCGACGCCGTGCAGGCGGAGCTGGTCCAGCTCCGCCGTGCGGCGACGCGGGGGCTGTCCGCACCGCGCGAGCCCGTGGCGGCGGTCGCCGACCTGCGGCGTGCCGCCGGCGACGAGGACCGTCGCGCCGTCATGGTGTGGCACGGCGACACGCTGCTGAGCTGGGCGGGGACGCTCCACGCCGATGCCCGCCTCCTGAACGATCCCTCGGGCGTGGTCTCGACCCCGTTCGGGCTCACCCTCTACGTGGCGGCGGACAGCGCGGGGATGCGCGCCGTGGCGGCGTCACTCCTCTTCGCCGCGCCACCGGCCGACCGTCTGATCCACGGTCTGTCCAACTCCCTGCCGAGCGACGAGGTGGCCGAGGGCTTCGTCTTCGGGCCACCCTCCGATACGGCGGCGGGGACGCTGTTCACGGACGGCGGACGCCCCCTGTTCGTGGCGCGCCCGATCGTGCCGTCACCGGCCGAGGTGCGCTACCGGCTGCTCGAGCGGGCGCGCGTGCGCGTCGGCCTGGCGCTCCTCGTGGCGCTCGTGGCGCTCCTCGTCGCCGTCGCGCGGCGACAGGCGGGACCCCTGGCGGCGGCGGGAGGGCTGCTCGTGGTGCTGCGCTGCATCGCGGCGGTGCCACTGAGCGAGTTCTCGACGCGATCGCGGTTGTTCGATCCGTCGGTCTACTACTTCGAGCCGGGGCACGCCTTCACGGCGAACGCGGGGGCGCTCGCGCTCACCGCGGGCACGCTCCTGCTGACCGCGCTGCTCGTGGTGCGGCGGGTGCGCTCGCGCCTGCCGCGCTGGGCCTCGGTGCTCCTCGTGGCGGCGACGGCGGGCGCGGGCCCCTTCTTCGTGCGCGCGCTGTCGCGCGGCGTTGCGCCGCCCGGGATGGGCGCCCCGGGCGCGCTCTGGGTGATCTGGACGGTGCCGCTCTGCCTCGCCGCCACCACGCTGCTGGTCGTGGCGGGATGGTCGGGACGCATCGCGCTGGGGGGACGACGAGGGCTACCGGTTGGCACGGGCCCGCTCCTGGCGCTCGTCGCGGCCGTCGCCGCGCCGGTCGCGTGGCGTCCGCCAGGCGCGTGGCCGCCGTGGTACAGCCTGCTCTGGGTGCTCGCGGTCGCGGCGCTCGTCCTGGCGCGGCCGTCGCGGCGGTCGCTCGTAGCGGCGGCCACCGTGGCGGGCCTGGCGGCGATCACCGTCGTCTGGGCGGGCACGTCGCGCGGCCGCATGGAGCTGGCCGAGCGCGACGTGCGGGGGCTCGCCGCGCCCGACGCGTACGGTACGGCGCTCGCCGATCGGCTCGCCGGCCGGCTGCGCGGCGAGGAGCTCCCCCGCACGCGTCAGGCGCTGCTCGAGCACTACCTCTCGTCGGATCTCGGCGCGTCGGCGTATCCCGTCGCGCTGATCGCGTGGGAGAATGGCCGCGCGATCGCGAGCTTCTTCTCGGCGCCGTTCTCGGCGGCGTTCGATACGGTGGCCGCTGACGCGTGGGAGGCGGAGGTGTCGGCGCACCGCGTGGTGCGCACGATGCGCCCCAACGCGTACGGCGTCCGCGTCCTCGCCCTGCCGATGCGTGGCGGCGCGGTGACGATCCTCGTCGCGCCGCGCACGCGTCTCATCGGCAACGACGCCTATGCGCGGTGGTACGGGCTGCCGCCCAGCGAGTCGGCCGAGCCGCCGTACACCGTGCAGATCATCGCCGACTCGTTGGGATCCGGAAAGCAACTGCGCTGGCGCCGCGAGGGATCGGAGCTGCACGGCGACTGGCAGGTGCCGGGGTTGCCCGCGCCGGTGCGCGCGCATGTGGAAGTCGACTTGCGCGGACTGGACTCGCTCGTCCCGCGTGGCGGGCTGCTGCTGCTCGTGTGCCTGGCGGCGGTCGGACTGGTCTGGCTGCTGGGCGCGCTCGCGGACGGCCGGGCATCGCGGTGGCTGCGGCTCAGGCGGCGCCGGCTGCGGAGCTATCGCACGCGGTTGAGCTTCGTGCTCTTCCTCTTCTTCCTCGTGCCGGCCGCCGCCTTCGCGCTCTGGACCTGGCGACAGCTCTTCGAGGACACGCAGGCGTCACGCCGCCTGCTCGTGACGGAGACGATGCGCGCCGTGACCGCCGACTCCGCCGGCGACCGCTGGCTGGCGCAGGAGAGCGAGCGGCTGGACACCAAGCTGCTGTTGTACTCCTCGGGAATCCTCGTGGGGGCGAGCGACTCGCTCTTCGCCGACCTCGCCCCGATGGGCACCCTGCTGCGCTCCGACGTCGCGCTCACGCTCAGCGTGGCGGACGAGGCGAGCGCCACGCGCCCGGAGGAGGTGAGCGGGACGACGGGGATGCTCGGCTACCGCGTCCTGCCGCGCGCGGGGCGGCAGCTCGTGGTCGCCGCGCCGGCGCGCGTGGACGATCTGCTCCTGGATCGGCGCCGGCGCGACCTCGGCGTGCTGGTCCTGTTCGCGACGGCGCTGGGGGCGGCGGCCGCGCTCTGGCTGAGCGCCATCGCGGCGCGGCAGCTCGCGCTCCCGATCGGCGCGCTGCGGCGCGCGGCACGCGCGGTGGCGAGGGGCGAGCGCGAAGTCCCGCTTCCCGCCGACGCCGCGAGCGAGTTCCGTCCCGTCTTCAGCGCGTTCCGCGCCATGGCCGACGACCTCGGCGCGAGCCGCGCCGCGCTCGAGGAGGCGCAGCGCCGGACCGACGCCGTGCTCCGCACGGTGGCGAGCGGCGTGGTGGCGGTGGACGAATCCGGGCTTGTGATCCTCGCGAACCCGCGGGCCGAGCAGCTCCTCGGCGCCGCGCCGGAGGCGGGAACGCCGCTGGCGGCCATGCCGGCTGCACCCGTCGCGTCGCGCGTCGCGCGCTTCCTGGGCTCCGCGCAGGAGCGCGACGGGTTCGAGGCCGAGTGGCGCGGGCGCACGCTGCGCGGCCAGCTCACGCGGCTCGGGCGGGGCGGAGCGGTGCTCACCCTCGACGACGTCACGGAGCTGGCGCGCGCGCAGCGCGTGCTGGCGTGGGGCGAGATGGCTCGGCAGGTGGCGCACGAGATCAAGAACCCCCTCACGCCGATCAGGCTCGGCGTGCAGCACCTGCGCCGCGCGTACGGGCGGGACGACTTCGCGCAGGTGCTCGATCAGAACGTCGACCGCATCCTCACCGAGATCGACCGCCTCGACGAGATCGCCCGTGCGTTCAGCCGCTACGGCAGCGCGCCCGACGAGCGTGCCCCCGCCGAGCCGACCGACGCGGTGGCCATCGTGCGCGACGTCGTCGCGCTGGAGACGCTCGGGGAGGGACAGGTGGCGTGGAGCTGCGCGGTGGTGGGCGACGTTGCGCCGGTGCTCGCGCGCGGCGACGAGCTGCGCGAGGTGCTGCTCAACCTGTTCGAGAACGCCCGCCTCGCCGACGCGCGCTCGGTGCGCGCCACGGTGCGCACCGCGGCGCCCGGGCGTGTGACGATCGAGGTGTCCGACGACGGCAGCGGGATGGCGGCCGACGTGCTGCCGCGGATCTTCGAGCCGCACTTCTCCACGCGGACGAGCGGGAGCGGGCTGGGACTGGCGATCACCCGTCGTCTCGTCGAGAGCTGGGGCGGCGACGTGTCGATCGAGAGCGAGGAGGGGAAGGGGACGATGGTGCGCGTGGCGCTCCGCGCGGCCGCTACTCCGAGTGGCCCGGCAGCGTAGCACCGCCGCGCCCGGTCCTGATCCGCACGGTCTTCGCGTTGGTGAACTCGCGCAGCCCCAGCTCGCTGAGCTCGCGGCCGTAGCCCGAGGCCTTCACCCCTCCGAAGGGATAGCGCGGATCGGACGCCATCATCTCGTTGACCATCACGGTGCCGGCGTCGATCCCGCGAATGAAGCGCTCCTGCTCGGCGGCGTCGCTCGTCCACACGCTCGAGCCCAGCCCGAAGCGCGTGTCGTTGGCGATGCGGATCGCGTCGGCGACGTCGCGCGCCTCGAAGACGCAGCCCACGGGCCCGAACAGCTCGTCGCGATAGGCCGGCGCGTCGGTCGGGATGTCGACGAGCACGGTGGGCATGAAGTACGCGGATCCCGCCTCGGCGCGCGCGCCGCCGCAGAGGAGCCGCGCCCCCATCATCACCGTCGTCTGCACCTGCACCTCGAGCTCCTCCGCCTGCCTGGCCGACGCGAGCGGGCCGAGCTGCGTGTCGGGGAGCAGGGGGTCGCCCATGCGCTGTGCCTGCATCGCGGCGGTGAATCCGCGCAGGAAGCGGTCGTACACGCTCGTGTGCACGATGAACCGCTTGGCCGCGATGCAGCTCTGGCCGTTGTTGATCATGCGTGCCGTCACCGCCGTGGCGATCGCGAGGTCGATGTCGGCGCTCGGCATGACGATGAAGGGATCGCTGCCGCCGAGCTCGAGGACCGTCGGCTTGAGATGCCTGCCGGCCACGGCGGCGACGCTGCTCCCAGCGCCCTCGCTCCCGGTGAGCGTGGCGGCGGCGACGCGCTCGTCGGCGAGCACGGCGGCGACCGCGCCGCTCGGGATGAGCAGTGTCTGGAAGACGCCCTCGGGCGCGCCGGCGCGGCGCACCAGCGACTCCAGCTCGAGCGCGCACTGTGGCACGTTCGACGCATGCTTGAGCAGCCCCACGTTCCCGGCGACGAGCGCGGGAGCGATGAAGCGGATCGCCTGCCAGAAGGGGAAGTTCCACGGCATCACGGCGAGCACGACGCCGAGCGGCTCGTACGCGATGAAGGTGCGATGGCTCTCCTCCTCCCGCCGCTCGTCGGCGACGAACGCCGCACCGTGCTCGGCGTAGTACCGGCAGCACGCGGCGCACTTCGCCGCCTCGGCGATGGCCGCGGTGACCGGCTTGCCCATCTCGAGCGTCATCATCCGTCCGAGCCGCTCGCGCTCGGCATCGAGCAGCTCGCCCAGCCGAGCGACCACCGCGACCCGCTCGGCGACCGGGGTCGCGCGCCAGTGGGAGGCGGCCGCCGCGGCGAGCGCGAGTCGCGACTGCAGCTCGTCGTGCGTGAGCTCGGGGAACTCGGCGAGCGTCTCGCCGGTGGCGGGATTCACGGACTGGAAGGTCATACGCCGCGCTGCATGCACCTTGCGTGCTCGCCTACTCGGCGACCGGCGAGTCCTCGCGCCACCAGCTTTCCCCGGCCTCGTCCACGCCGAAGAGGCGGCGCCACCACGGCACGCGCCGCTCGCGCTCGAGGACGTTGCCCGCCGCGGTGCGCCATTCGTCCTGCATCACCGCGGCGTCGGCGAAGCGCTGCTCCGGATCGGGGGAGAGGCCGCGCTGCAGCCAGGCCGCGATCTCCGGCGCGTACGGCGAGAGGTCGATGCGGCCCGCGAGCTCCCGTGCCAGGATCTGCCGGCTGTCGGAGTCACCGAAGGGGGGCTTGCCCGTGAGGACGTATGCAACGATGGCGGCGATGGAGAAGCAGTCGGCGGCGGCCTCCTGCGGCTCGCCGAGGAGCTGCTCCGGCGGCGAGAACGCCGGGGTCCCCGATGCGCCGGTGGGCTCCTCGCCGGCGGGGTTCGCGATGCCGAAGTCGGCCACGCGCCACCGGCGATAGCGGTCGATGAGGATGTTCTCCGGCTTCAGGTCGCGGTGCACGATCCCCACCGCGTGCGCCGCAGCGAGCCCGCTGAGGATGCTGTCGACCTGCGGCGCGATCTCGGCGAGCGTGCGCGCACCGGACCGTGCGATCAGGTCGGCGACCGATCCGCCCTCGGCGAGCTCCATCGTGTACCACGCGACGTCGCCGCGGCTGTCGAGGTCGTAGATCGGGACGATGGCCGGATGCGCGAGCTGCGCGGCCAGGCGTGCCTCACGACGGAAGCGTCCGACGGCACGCTCGTCGCGCGCGACGTGCGGGTGCAGCAGCTTGAGCGCGACCTCGCGTCCGAGGGAAAGATCGCGCACGCGCCACACCGACCCGAAGGTCCCCGCGCCGAGCGGCGCGATCACCTCGTAGTCGTCGGCGAGCGCCCAGCGGAGACGCACCTCGGGCGACTCGCGCGCCGCGGCGGTGTGCTCGCCGCTCATCGTGAGCACCGTGCGGCTGCCGACGACGCGGTCCATCGCGCGCACCATGGCGGCCACCGTGTTGAAGCGGGCCGCCGGCTCGTGCTGCAGCGCCTTGTCGAGCACCGTCGCGACGGCGGCGGGAAGGTCCGGGCGCACGAGCGACACGGGCGGGATGTCGTCGCGGGGGGGCGATTCGCCGGTCAGCAGATGGAAGCAGAGGGCCGCGAGCTGCCACTGGTCGCTCGCCACCGTGGGATGCCACCCGTCGCCCCACTCGGGCGGGAGGGGGAGCGAGCTCGCGTCCGGTGCGAGGCCGCCAGGCACCGCGGAAAGGGGCACCGCCCACTGCCAGCCGAGCAGCCAGAGGCGCCCCATCGGCGTGGTCCAGACCGTCCCGACCGACAGCGCGCCGTGCACGCTGCTCGCGTCATGCAGGTACGAGAGGGTGGAGCCCACCTCGCGCATGACGCGCAGCACGGCGGGGACGTCCTCGGGGCCGGCGCGCGCCAGGCGCGCACCGATCGTCTCGCCGGCGATCCACCGGCGCAGGTAGCCGGGGCCGCGCCGGCTCTCCGAGTAGCTCGCCCAGTAGTGGTACGTCGTGGGCACCGCCGGATGATTCCGGTGCGCGAGGCTGCGCGCCTCGGCCTCGAGCCACGACGCGTGGGATTCGTCGGGTGCGCTGACCAGGGAGAGGGAGCGGCCGAGCGCGTCGACGATCTCCTGGAAGTGCCGGTACTGGTCCCACAGCCCCTCCGTCCCCCAGCTCCAGCCCGGGGGGAGCTGCCACTCCGCGAGATGCTCCGGGAGCACCTGCGACACCCGCTGCACCTCGCCGGTGGAGCGGAGGAGACGCTCCTGTCCGCCGTCCGTGAGCGTTGCGGTGGAAGGAGGTCGGGTCACGAGCGCAAGTTAGCGGGCGGAGCGGTGAGGAGGCAGGGGCCGGCGCCGGTCACAGCCGCGACTCGGAGAGCACCTGCTCGGCCGACTGATGCAGCGCGGGCAGGAGCGACACGTCCGGGAGCACGCTCACTTCGGCCGTGCGCACGCGCAGCGGCCCGCCGCCGAACGGAAGGGAGGACTGCAGCGAGGGAACGTGCACCGTCACCGCGACGATGCGCCACATCGTGCTGGGCCGGCTCATCGTTCCGTCGGCCTCCACCGTATCGAGCTGCAGCACCTCGCCGCGCGCGGGCAGCACGTCGCTCTCGCACTCGGCCAGGAGCTGCTCGTTGCGGTCGTGCCGGATGACGCGAAGCGTGATCATGGCGAGAAGGGTGAGGGACGGCAGCAAATTATCCGGCGGGGCTGGCGGGAGCCAGCGGAGCGCCGAAACTTCCGGGGCGCGCCGGCGTACGGTTCCATGCACCCACACTCGATGAGGAGTCCATGTTCGTCATCCTGAGCTTTCTCGCCTCGACCGCGCTCGCGATCCTCGCGTATGCCTCGGCGCGCAACTTCGTGACCCGCCGCCTCCGCTACGTCGACGCCGTGCAGAGCCGGATCGCTCCGATCGCGGCGGGGCTCGGCGCTGCCCTGATCGCCTGGCCGGTGATGGCGATCCTCCCGCTGGTCGGGGTAGGCACCGCGCTGAGCGTGGGCCTCGCGGTGGGGGCGGGGGTGGCGAACGGCGCACGGGAGGTTCGCACTTCGCTGCCGCGCTGGTGACCTGATCTCCCGGGCCGCGACGCCACATGGCGCGCCCGGGAAGGGGACCACGCACACCGCAAACTGCACGCGACATCTGGAAAGAGTGATGGCGAGCGGGGCACACCGGCTGGGCGGGTGTGCCCCGCCGCTTTTTCCAGGCGACGCGTCCAGCGCCGGCTCGCGGCAGTTAGCTTTCGGCATGCCCTCACACGAGATCACCGATCCGATCAACGCCCGCATCCTCGCCGTGAGCGAGGACCGCATCGCGGGCTTTCTCGAGGACCCTTTCACCGAGATCGCGCGGCTCGCCGAGCTGCCCGTGGAAACGGTGCTGGAGCGGCTTCGGGCGATGCTCGAAGGAGGGGTGATCCGGCGCATCCGCCAGACCCTCATGGCGACGAACCTCGCGCCCGGCGCGCTCGTCGCCTGGCAGGTGCCGGCCGAGCGGCTGGACGAGGCGTTCGACTTTCTGGCGAAGGAGGATCCCTTCTCCGGGCACGTCGTGATCCGCTCGACGGACTCCGACACTCCCGGCTCGGTGTACCGGCTGTGGACGACGCTCAAGGTGCCGCAGGGCTATTCGATGCAGCACCACTGCGAGCTGCTCGCCGGGCGCGTCGGCGCCACGGCGTTCCGGATCATGCCTGCCAAGCGGCTGTTCGCCCTCGGGGTGGGACACGTGCGCCGCCGCGGGATGGAGCCGGGGAGCAAGACCGACGAGCCCGGCGCGGTGATCGACACGAACATCGTCGAGCTCGGCGAGCTCGAATGGCGCGTCCTCGGCTCCCTGAAGCGCGAGTTCGAGCCCAGCGAGCTGTCCACGCAACCGTGGCGTGCGCGCGCGGCGGAGGCGGGGGTGTCGTATGAGGATTTTCTCGCGGTGGCGCGGCAGCTGAGCGACAAGAAGGTGATCGGGCGCTTCTCGACCTTCCTCGAGCACGTGAAGCCCTCGTCGTCGGGCGAGCGGGTGACGCGCTACAACGCGCTGTTCCACTGGAAGGTCCCGGTGGGCCGCGAGATCGAGGCCGGGCGCGAGGTGGGCCGGCACCACATCCTCACGCACGCCTACTGGCGCGAGGGGGGGCCGGAGTTCGCCGGCGTGAACATCATGGCGGTGGCGCACGGCACCGAGAAGCAGGCCGTGCTTGCGCACAAGGCGGCGATCGATCGGCACCTCGAAGATGTCGGCATCCCGGTGACGTACACCAACGTCTTCTGGGGTGGGCGTAGCGAGATCAAGCCGTCGGAGATCGCGCCGGCGGCGTACGAACGCTGGCTCGCGACCCAGGGCGAGGGGTGACGCCGTCGCGGTCACTGGCCGCCGGTGACCGCCCAGCGCCGCGGCACCGCTTCCGTCTCGCGGTCATCCTCTACCGGCTCGCGCCGCTCGCCGTGGGCTTCTGGCGCGACCACCGGCGCTGGTTCTTCTTCGGCGCACCGGCGTCGCGGACGCCGGCCGATCACGAGCGGCGCGCACGCCGGCTCGTGCAGCACATCACGGCGCTGGGTCCGACCTTCGTGAAGATGGCCCAGCTCTTCGCGGGGCGTTCCGACATCCTCGCGCCGGTGTACGCGCAGGCGCTGACGGCGCTCACCGACCAGGTGGCGACGGTGCCGCTGGCGGAGGTGGAGCGCATCATCCTCGAGGAGTACGGAGCGCCGGCGCACGAGCTGTTCGAGCGCTTCGACCGTGCGCCGCTGGCCGCCGCGTCGCTCGGCCAGGTGCACCGCGCGCGCTACGAGGGGCAGGAGGTCGTGATCAAGGTGCTTCGGCCCGGCGTCGAAGCGCTCGTCGCCGCCGACGTCCGCGCCGCCACGCGCATCGTCGCGACCGTCGAGCGCTGGTGGGCCAATCCGCACGTCGTCGGGACGCGCGTGGTGATCGAGGAGTTCAGCGTCCGCGTCGCCGAGGAGATGGACTTCCGCCGCGAGGCGGCGCACGCCGTGGCGATCGCCGGCAACTTCGCCGGGATGCGCGAGCTGTGGATCCCGCGCGTGGTGCTGCCGATGGTCCGCCAGCGCGCCCTCGTGCTGGAGTACTGCGAGGGGCGCCGCATCGACCGCCTGGACGAGTGGGTAGCGGAGGGGCGCGTGCAGCCGGAGCGGCTGGTCCGCACGGTGATGGAGCTGTACGCGCGGATGATGCTCGTGCACGGGCTCTTTCACGCCGACCCGCATCCCGGCAACATGCACGTCGCGCCCGACGGGCGGATCATCCTGCTCGACTTCGGGATGGTGGTGCGCGTCCCGCTCGAGCTGCGGCGCGAGCTGGTGGCGGCGATCTTCGCCGCGATCAAGAAGGACGCCGATGCGCTCGCCGACAGCTTCCACCGACTCGGGCTGGTGACCATCGGCGCCGACCCGGCGGTGATCCGGCGGCTGGCGGGGACGCTGCTGTCCGTGGCGAATCTGCGCACCACCACGCGCGAGCGCGTCGAGCTGCTGGCGAACGAAGTGCTCGCGGAGCTCTACGACTGGCCGATCGTGATGCCCAGCCATCTCGTGTACTTCGCGCGCAGCGCCTCGCTGATCGAGGGGCTGGGGACGCACTACGACTCCCACTTCAACGGCCTCGCCTTCGCCACCCCCATCGCGCTCTCGCTGCGGTCGAACATCCTTGGCTCGCTGTATCCGGAAGGGAACGCGCCGACGGTGGACCCGGCGCGCGCGCTGGGGGCGGCGTTCGGCGCGGTGGCGCGGATCGTCCAGCAGGCCTCGCGCGACGTCGTGAGCGCGGTGCGCGAGGCGGTCGCGCTCTCGGCGCTGCCCTCGGCCGAGCTGCTTCGCGGAACCGCCGAATCGCCCAACGGTTCCCCCTCGCCCGCGCGTACTAGAGCAGCCGACTCGCTCGACTGACGCGCTGCGTTCGCGCGCGTCCGCTGCACACCTCTCCCGCACTTTCATACAGACGTGTCTACTCTGCTGCGATACATGCTCGTCGCGCTGTGCCTCACGGCCGTGCTCGGCGGTCCGGCGTCCGCGCAGGTGGGTTCCACCACCGACATCATCATGGGCAAGGTCACGACGCCCGACAACGCGCCGGTGGTGAACGCACGCGTCGAGGTGACCTCCGCCGAGACCGGGATCACCCGCCGGAAGAGCACCAACGACCAGGGCGAGTACTCAATCATCTTCCCCGACGGCGGGGGCACGTACCGGCTGCGCGTGACGTACCTGGGGTACGCGCCCTATCAGGGGACTCTGGCGCGGCAGGCCGACGAGGACCGCCTCGTCGCGAACATCAGGCTCACGCGCGCGCCACAGGTGCTCGCCGCCGTGACGGTGCGGGCCGCGAACCCGCGCGACAACGCGAACGACCGGCCCGCGGCGGGAGGGACGGAGCGCAACCTCAGCCCGGCGCAGCTCGACCGCCTGCCGATCGACAAGGGAGATCTCACCAACGTCGCCTCGCTCGCGCCGGGCGTGGTGAGCACGAGCGGCACCGACTCCACCGCGGCGACTTTCTCCGTCGCGGGCCAGCCGACGAACCAGAACCAGATCACCCTTGACGGGTTGAGCTTCGGGTCGGGCAGCGTCCCGTCGGAAGCGGTGCGCAGCACGCGCGTGATCACGAGCACGTACGACGTGAGCCGCGGCCAGTTCACCGGCGGGCAGGTGGCGTCCACGACTCGTGGAGGCACGAACAACCTGCAGGGTGTGGTCTCGTACTCGCTGCGCGATCCCGAGCTGGAGTTCGTTGACGAGTCGTCGGCGAGCTTCGGCCAGAAGTACCAGCAGAACTCGCTCAACCTCGGCGCTGGCGGGCCGATCGTGGAGGACGAGGCGTTCGTCTTCGGTGCGGCGTCGGTGTCGAGGCGCACGAATCCCCTCTCGTCGCTGCTCGCGGCGAACGCGCAGACGCTGTCGCGGCTCGGGGCCAGCCCCGATTCGGTGGGGCGGTTCCTCGCGCGCCTGAGCAGCATCGGCGTGGCGCCCACGCTGCCGGGGGTCCCCGACGAGCGCCTTGCCGACAACGCGTCGGCGATCGTGCGGTTCGACTGGTCGCTCGGCGACCTGCACAATCTCACCGCGCGCGGCGACTGGCGCGGCTCGCTGCAGGACGGCACGCGCATCTCGCCGTTCAGCGTGCCGAGCACCGGGGGCAATCTGCGGACGATGGGAGGCGGCGGGCTGATCTCGCTGACGTCGCACCTCGACGGCTTCATCAACGAGGCGCGCATGTACCAGTCGTCCGACCGGCAGAACACCGAGCCGTACCTCATCGCCCCCGACGGCCGCGTCACCGTGTCGAGCATCCTCGACGACGGCACCCGCAGCGTGACCAACCTGCAGTTCGGCGGCAACCCGTCGCTGCCGCAGGAGACGCACAACCGGCTGCTCGAGGCGAGCGACGAGGTGAGCTGGGTGAGCAAGGGGGGAGCGCATCGCGTCAAGCTCGGCGGCCTCCTCAACCAGGACCGCTCCACGATCGGCACCGTCGCCAACCGGTACGGCACCTTCTCGTACAACTCGCTCGGCGACTTGGAGGCGAACCGTCCGGCGTCGTTCTCGCGCACGATCTCCGGGCGCGACCGGCTCGCGGGGAGCAACAACGCGGCGCTCTATCTCGGCGATGCGTGGCGTCGGTCTGCCGCCTTCCAGATGACGTACGGGCTGCGGCTCGAGGGGACGCGCTTTCCGCGCTCGCCGGAGCTCAATCCCGAGATCGTGTCGCTGTTCGGGCGCAGCACCGATCGCTCTCCCACCGAGGTGCACCTCAGCCCGCGCGTCGGCTTCACGTACTTCCTGGGGGCCCGCCAGCAGGGCGGCCAGGCTGGCGCGGGAGCGCAGGGCGGACCGGGCGGCCAGCGCGGCGGCTTCGCCGGCTTCAACGCGACGAGCTGGATCCTGCGCGGCGGCGTTGGTGAGTTTCGCGGGAAGATCCCCTCCACCCTCGTGGCCAACGCCGTCGAGGCGACGGGACTGCCGGGTGGGCAGTCGGTGCTCACCTGCGTGGGCACGGCGGTGCCGACCCCCGACTGGAACGCGTACCTCGCGGACCCTGCCTCGATCCCGACGCAGTGCACCGACGGGAGCGCCGGCAGCGTGCCGAGCACCTTCGGCCAGCGGCGGAACGTCACGATCTTCGAGGACGGCTTCGGCGCGCCGAAGGTGTGGCGCGGGTCGCTCGGCGCGAGCCGCCGCTTCTTCGAGCGGTACAGCTTCAACGTCGACGGATCGGTGGCGTACGGCGTGAACCAGATCGGCTCGCGCGATCTCAACCTCGATGCGTCGCCGAAGTTCACGCTCGCGGCGGAGGGCGGACGTCCCGTCTTCGCGGTCGCGCCGGCGATCGTGCCGGGCACTGGCGCGGTGAGCATCCTCGGCTCGCGGCTGCACCCCGAGTACGGCAGCGTGAGCGAGCTCACGTCGGAGCTGCGCTCCCTGTCCACGCAGGTGACCGTCTCGCTCGGCGGCCTCACGCTGCAGGGGATCACGCTCAACGGATCGTACACCTTCCTGCGCTCGCGCGACCAGCAGAACGGATTCGGCGCGGGGGGAACGGCTGGCGATCCCAGCGTGGTGCAGTGGGCGACGTCCGATCTGGAGCGCCGCCACTCGATGCTCGGCACCGTCACCGTGCCCGTGCGCACCTGGCTCGACCTCACCGCCATCGGGCGACTGACGAAGGGGGCGGCGTACACGCCAGGGGTGAGTGGCGACGTGAACGGCGACGGCTCGCGCAACGACAGAGCGTTCATCTTCGATCCGGCGGGCACGGCCGACAGCGCGGTGGCGAACGGGATGTCCCGGCTGCTCGCGAGCTCGACGGGCTCGGCGCACGACTGCCTGCAGCAGCAGATCGGCATCGTGGCCGGCCGCAACAGCTGCGCGGCCCCATTCACTCCCGCGCTCGACCTGCAGCTCAACTTCAAGCCCGACGGGCTCGGGTTGCAGCGCCGCCTCACGTTGTCCCTCCAGCTCCAGAACGCGCTCGTGGGTCTCGACCAGGCGCTGCACGGCTCGGACAGGCTTCACGGCTGGGGCCAGCCGGTGTTCCCCGATCGCACGCTGCTCTTCGTACGCGGCTTCGACCCGGCGACGCAGCAGTACAAGTACCAGGTGAACGAGCACTTCGGCGTGCAGAACGGGAGCAGGAGCGCCTTCCGCGTGCCCTTCCAGATCGGGCTGCAGGGGCGGCTCGCGCTGGGACAGGATCCGTCACGCCAGGGGTTCGGCCAGATCTTCGGTGGCCAGAACGGCCAGCCGCAGACGCGCGACGACTTCAAGGCGCGCATGGCCCGGCTCGTCCCCAACCCCTTCCTCGGCACGCTGGCGGTGAACGACTCGCTGCAGCTCGCGCTCACGGCCGGGCAGCGCGAAAAGTTGACCATGTTGAGCGACTCGCTCGCGCCCAGGGCCGACAAGCTGATCGGCGAGATCGCCGACATCCTGAGCGGAGCGGGCCGGGCGCCCGATCCGGCCGTCGTGGGGGCGAAGATGATCGGCAAGACGAACGAGGCGCGGAAGCTCGCGGAGCAGGCGATCGCCGACCTCAAGGCGACGCTCACCGCCGAGCAGTGGGCGAAGCTCCCCGAGCGGCTGAAGACGGTGCCTGCGGGACGCGGCTTCGGCGGTGGTGGCGGCCCTGGCGAGGGCGGCGGTGGACGCCGGCCGCCGAACTAGCGATTGATCCGGGGAGGCCCACCGCGCTGGCACCGGCCCTGCCTTGTGATGCGCTCATGCCGATCCCGAACATCGTCCGGACCCGCCTGAGCGCATCGATTCGAACCCGTCATGGCGCCGCCGCGGCAACGCTGGCGGCGCTGCTCGTGGCTTCCTCCTCCCATGCGCAAGCGCAGCGGGGCAGGAGGCCCGACGCGCTCAAGGGCTCGAAGGAGAGCGTGGAGAAGATGTACGACTTCGCGCAGTCCCACTGGATGGCCTTCTATCTCACGCCGACGAATCTGGATTCGGCCGTGGCACATGGCCGGCTCGTCCCTCTCACCGGCGACGCGAACTACGAGCTGACGCGAGGGGTCGGCTTCTCGTACGCCACGCGCGAGGCGAGGCAGTTCGTCACCGAGCTCGCGCCGCAGTACCTGATCGCATGCGGCTCGCCCCTCACCGTGACGAGCGCCGCGCGTCCCGTCAGCCGCCAGCCGCACAACGCGAATCCGCACTCGGTGCATCCCACCGGGATCGCCGTCGACCTGCGGCGTCCCTCGGCCGGCCCCTGTCTCGACTGGATCCGCGCCTCGCTCACCAGGCTCGAGGAGCAGGGGATCGTCGAGGCCACCGAGGAGCGCCATCCGGTCCATCTGCACATCGCCGTGCTCGTTCCGCCTGGCGGGCAGGTGAGACTTCCCTCGCTCACGCAGGGGATTGTCGCCGCGGCGCGGGTGGCGCCGGCACCGGCGGCGGCGCCAGTTGCGGTGGCCGCTGCGTCGCCCGTCCCAGCACGGGCGGCGACGCCGGCCGCCACGCGGCGCTACGAGGTGAAGCGTGGCGACACGCTGCGGGACGTCGCTCGGCGGACGGGAGTCTCGGTGAAGGCGCTGGCGAGAGCGAATCGCCGCAGCCCGCGCACTCCGCTGAAGCCAGGCACGATGCTGGTGCTGCCGAGCATCGCCGGCAGCTAGTCCGGTACCGGAGGGGTGGCGGGCCCCTCGACCTGCGTTACCTGCCAGCCTCCATCCCGCTTCACGAGCGCGGCGGTGAAGCGCGTAGTATCGCGATCCGCCTCGAGAGCGCGGCCGTCCTCGTTCGGCACGATGCTGACGAGGAACTCCGCGCGCGCGCTGTCACGCCCCGTGGCGTGCGCCGGACCGGCGATCGTGAGCTTCGGCCGGCCCACGGGCACCGTCCAGCCGCGGCGCGCCTCGCCCGTGGGGAAGGGGTCGCCGGCGAAGGGCGCCCAATGCGCTGCCGAGGCCGCTCCGCCGGCGAGCTTCGCCTCGCACCAGCCAGGCTCGGTGACCGTGCCGGCGGCGGTGTCCCGCAGGATGAGCCAGCTCTGCTTCACGAGGGGGTGCCAGTTACCCACCTGGTCGCGCACGGCGGCCGAATCGGCGGACGATCGCAGCTTCGCGAGCACCTCGGCGCACGAGAACCAGGGGGGGCCGTCGCGCCAGACGCGCGCCACGACAGTGCCCGAGTCCAGGGCAGGTCGAGCTCGGCGCATGGCGGCGAGCGCTTCCTCGCGGCTCGGAGCCGGCCGGCAGGCAGACGAGGCGGCCAGGATGAGTGCGGACCACGCGAGGCGTGCGACGGGTGACATGCGCGCCATAGTGCGAGGGACGGGCCACGCTGGGGGGGCGGTAGGGGTTCGGAGTAAGGAGTTGGGGATCTGGTGCTCGACGTCGTCGTGGCGAGGCGGACTCGCGGTCGCGTCCACCTCGTGCGACCAAGATTCCCCACTTGTCGTTTCGGCATTTCTTCGGTAACGTCAGGAATGGACCAGACGACGTTCTTCCCCGATGATGCGCCCGGCCGGCGCCCGTTGCCGGTGGTCGGGGAGCAGGGCGACATCGTCTACTTCGGCACAAATGCGAAGCAGGTGCTGAACAGCCCGGCCACGACGGGGATGGGATTCTGGTCGATCAACCCGTACGTCGGGTGCGCGTTCGGCTGCGCCTATTGCTACGCGCGCTACGCGCACCGCTATGCAAGCGAGCGGCTCGCCGCGTCCGAGGGCGTGCAGGGCGGGGAACCGCCGGCACGCGAGGAGCTGCCCCCCTGGCTCGCCTTCGAGCGGCGCATCTTCGTGAAGCGGGAGGCGGGGGCGCGCGTGCGGCGCGAGCTGCAGCGGCCGTCGCGCTTTGCCGCGCTGCAGCGCGACCGTGTGGTGATCGGCACCGCGACCGATCCGTATCAGCCCGCCGAGCGGAGGTTTCGTGTGACGCGCGGCGTGCTGGAGACGCTGGCGGAGCAGCGCGGGCTCGGCATCACCATCATCACCAAGAGCCCGCTCGTCACGCGTGACGTCGACCTGCTGCAGCGAATTGCCGAGCGGTCGGCGCTGTCGGTGCACGTCTCGCTGATCACCGTGGACCGCGAGCTCGCGCGGCGGCTCGAGCCGCGCGCGCCCACGCCCGAGGCGCGGCTGCGAGCCGTCGCCCGGCTGCGCGGCGCGGGGATCGAGGTGGGAGTGAACTGCATGCCCGTGCTGCCGGGGATCACCGATGCGCCGGAGCAGATCGAGGCGCTGGTGTCGCGCGTCGCGGAGGCGAGGGCCTCCTATCTCGGCGCCTGCGCGCTGCGGTTGCAGTCCACGGCGCGCGCGCGGTATCTGCCCTTCATCGAGGCGGAGTTCCCCGAGCTGGCGGCGCGGTACAGGTCCACCTATGCGCGCGGGCATCAGGTCGGAGAGCGGTACCGCGAGGGGCTGCGGGCCCGGTTCGCCTCGGTGTGCGACGCGCATGGGGTGGCGTTCTCGCACTACTACCGCACCGAGGAGCGCGACGAGGATGAGGGCGCGCCTACGCGCGCGGCGGAGACGTTGCCGCAGCTGGCGCTGGCGCTAAAGCTGCCGAGTCGCCCTCGCTCCCTCGTGAGCCGATCCGGGGAGATCGTGCGCGTTCCCGGGTGACCCGCTCGCTCCCGCGCCGCTTCGGCGCTCGCGACGCGGAACAGGCGTCGGGCGCGCAGAGCGGACCCTCCGACGCGCGGACACCAGCGTCCGGCGCGCAGAGCGGACGCTCCAACGCGCGCTTGTCCCCCTCCGGCGCGCAGAGCTGACCCTCCGGCGTGCGCGCGCTACCGTCCGGCGCGCGCAGCGAACCCCCGAAGCAGCGCACGCCAGCGTCCGGCGCGCAGAGCGAACCCCCCGACGCGCGCACGCTACAGTCCGGCGCGCAGAGCGCACCCTCCGACTCGCGCACGCCACAGTCCGGCGCGCAGAACAGACCCTCCGACGCGCGCGCGCCACAGTCCGGCGCGCAGAGCGCACCTCCCGGCGTGCGCGCGCTACCCTCCGGCGCGCGTACGTGCCATCACCGGCGCTGAGCGACGCCGGCACACGACGGCGACGGGCGCGACCCCTGCGATCGCGCCCCCATGCTGCGGCGCGCGGTGAATCGATGTCGCGCGACGCCTTCATCCGCATAGCCTACGTGCATGCTCGCCGCCATCCGCTCCGCCGCGGTCCTCGGGATCGACGCGTACGACGTCACCGTCGAGGTGGACGTCGCACGCGGACTGCCCCAGTGGATCACCGTCGGGCTCCCCGCGAGCGCGGTGAAGGAGAGTCGCGAGCGCGTCGGCGCCGCGCTGCTCAACTCGGGGTTCACCGTGCCGCACAGGCGGATCACGACGAATCTCGCGCCCGCGGACGTGAGGAAGGAGGGGACGGCTTTCGACCTGCCTATCGCACTGGGCGTCCTCGTGGGCAGCGGGGTGCTCCCGCCCCACGCGGTGCAACGCTGCGCCTTCGTGGGCGAACTCGGACTCGACGGCACGCTCCGTCCCGTGCGCGGCGTGCTCTCCATCGCTCGGCAGCTCGCGAGTGCCGATGGGGAGCGGCCATCGCTCGTGCTCCCGCCGGTCAACGTCTCCGAAGCGTCGCTGGTGAAGGAGCTGCGACTCGTCGCCCCGCGCACCCTCTCCGAGCTCGTCGCATGGCTTCAGGCCGGTGAGCTGCCGCGCGCAGTCGCCGGCTTCCGGCGCGATCCTGCGCTCCCCGAGGTCGACATCGCCGACGTCGCCGGCCAGGACGGTGCCAAGCGCGCCCTCTCCATCGCCGCCGCCGGCTCGCATGGCATCCTGTTGAGCGGGCCACCCGGCGCCGGCAAGACGATGCTCGCGCGACGCCTCCCCACGATCCTGCCCGCGCTCACCGACGCCGAATCGCTCCAGGTCACCGCGGTGCATTCCGTGGCCGGTATGCTCGATCCGGCCGCGGGCGCCGTGACGCAGCGTCCATTCCGCGCGCCGCACCACTCCATCTCCACGGCGGGGCTGGTGGGCGGCGGCTCGCTCCCACGCCCGGGCGAGGTGAGCCTGGCCCACCATGGGGTGCTCTTCCTGGACGAGCTGCTCGAGTTTCCACGCTACGTCCTTGAAGCGCTCCGGCAGCCGATCGAGGATGGAGCGGTCACGATCTCCCGGGCGTCGGCCTCGCTGCGCTTTCCCGCGCGATTCGCTCTGGCTGCGGCGATGAATCCCTGTCCCTGCGGCCACGCCGGCGACCCGGCGCATGCCTGCGTCTGTCCCTACGCCGACGTGCTCAAGTATCAATCTCGGCTGTCGGGTCCCCTCGCCGACCGCATCGATCTGCACATCGTCGTTCCCCCCATCGCCCTTGCGTCGCTGGCCCAGCCCGCGTCGGGGGAGAGCTCCGCCGCCCTCCGCGAGCGGGTCGAGTGCGCCCGCGCCCGACAGCGCGCGCGCTACGGCAACGACGAGGGGTCAAACGCCCGCTCGCCAGGGCGATGGCTGGAGACGCACGGAGGGATCCACCCTGAATCGCGCGCGCTGCTCACCACCGCGGGTGACAAGCTCGGGCTGTCGGCGAGGGGGTTTCACCGCGTGCTTCGGGTTGCCCGCACCATTGCCGACCTTGAGGAGTCGACGCTCGTGGGGCCGGCGCACGTCGGCGAGGCGCTGGGCTACCGGAGGCGGGCGGAGCGGGAGCCCATTCGGTACCCATCGGCGCTCGTGGCGGCGGGATGAGCCCGGTCTCCCGATGTCCACTCCTGCGCCGCGCGCCGAAACGCCGCATATTCGCGCACGCGCCGCATCGCTCGGGGCGCTCGGTCCGGTCTCTCGCGGAGCCCTTCGCCATGCCCACTCGTCGGTTGCCCCTACTCCTCGCCCTCACGGCGTCGCTCGCCCTGCCGCTCGCCGCGCAGCGGCCGTCCGGTCGCATCGGTGCCTATACCCCGCCGAAGGTCTGGCCCCAGCGCGAGCGCGTCTTCGATCTCCTGCACCAGCGGATCGCCATCGGCTTCGACCTCGAAAAGCATGCAGTGAGCGGGGAGGTGGCCACCCGGCTGATCATCACGAAGGGCCCGACCGACACCGTACGCCTCGACGCGTCGAACCTCACGATCGACGCGGCGCTCGATGCGGCGGGCGCGCCGCTGCGCTTCACGAGCGACACCTCGAGCGTCACCGTGCACCTGCCCAGAGCCGCACGCCGGGGCGACACGGTGACCTTCACCCTCCGCTACCACGGCAACCCGGAGCGGGGGATGTACTTCGTGCCCCGCCGCCCCACGATGTGGACGCAGGGAGAGGCGATCGAGACGCCGTCGTGGGTCCCCACCTACAACGCGCCCAACGACAAGACCACATGGGAGATCCTCGTCACCGCGGACACCGGGATGAGCGTCCTCTCCAACGGCAGGCTCGTCGGGGTGACGAGGAGCGCCGACGGCAGGCAGCAGGTCTGGCACTGGGCCCAGGAGAAGCCTGCGTCCACGTACCTGTACTCCATCGTCGCCTCGCGCTTCGCCATCCTGCGCGACAGCTGGCGCGGCATCCCGGTCGAGTACTGGACCTCGCCCGACACCACGGACGCCACCTGGCGCACTTTCGGCGAGACCCCGGCGATGATCGAGACCTACTCGCGCGTCCTCGGCGTCAACTTCCCGTGGGCGAAGTACGACCAGGCGATCATCCCCGACTTCACGTATGGCGGGATGGAGAACGTCTCGGCCACCACGCAGACCGACCTCGCGCTGCACGACGCGTCTGGTGAGCCGGAATGGAGCGGCCGAGGGCTGAATGCGCACGAGCTGGCGCACCAGTGGTTCGGCGACCTCACCACCACCGCCGCCTGGGCGCACGCGTGGATCAACGAGGGGATCACCACCTACATGGAGAGTGTCCACGAGGAGCAGAGCAGGGGGCGGGAGGCGGCGCAGTGGAACTGGATCAACGAGCAGCAGCAGGCGATGGACGCCGATCTCAACGAGCAACGCCCCCTGGTCTTCGGCGAGAAGGCGGGCACCGATCCGATCCAGATCTTCTTCAGCGGGCACGTCTACCCCAAGGGGGCTCAGCTCGCCCACCAACTCCGGCGCCTCGTCGGCGACACGCTCTTCTGGAAGGGGATGAAGCGCTTCCTCACCGACAACGCCTACCAGCCGGTCGAGACCGCCGACTACGCCATCGCGATGGAGAAGACGACCGGCCGCGACCTCGATTGGTTCTTCGACCAGTGGGCGTACGGCATCGGCTACCCGAAGGTGAAGGTCACGCGCGAGTGGCGGCCCGCGTCGCGCACCCTGCACCTCGTCGTGGACCAGACGCAGTTGATCGACGCGACGCACCCCTTCTTCCGCTTTCCCGCCACGGTGCGCGTCATCACGCGCGACTCGGTCGTGCGGCGCGAGATCATGGTGACCGGGCGCAATCAGGGGTTCGACATCCCCCTCCCCGCGGCTCCCGTCAGCTTCCGCTTCGACGAGGGCGGCTGGCTCCTCGGCACGGTGACCACCGACCAGACTCCCACCGAGCTGGCCGCACTCGCGCGCCACGACCTCGACTTCACGGCGCGGTGGTGGGCGCTGCGCCAGCTCGCCTCGTCCACGGACAGTGCCGCCCGCTCGGCCCGCGAGCTCGTGGCGCTGAACGACGAGAACCCGCACTTGCGGGCCGAAGCGGTCACGCAGCTCGGAAGGGACGCATCAGCTGGCGCGGCGTCGGTCGTGCGCTCGGCGCTCACCGATCCGGCGGGCGCGGTGAGAGCCGCCGCGGCGGTGGCGATCACTCACCGGGACTCGGCGGCCGCGCAGCCGACGATCCTGTCCCTCCTCGAGCACGACCCGAGCGCCATCGTGCAGGTCTCCGCGCTCGGCGCCTACGATCCGAACCTCGCCGTCACGGGCACGGAGCTACTGGCGAACCGGGTATTGAATGGCCGCTCGCTCGCCATTCGTACCGTCGCCGCCGGCCGGCTGCTGCGGAAGCCCGATGGCGCCGGTCTCGCCGCGCTGGAGACTGTCACCGATCCGCGCGAGCCGCGCGGGCTGCGCCAGACCGCGCTGTCGGTTCTGGCGCGATGGCCCGACAAGTCGCGCGCGATCGCCGTCGCCACGCGCTATCTCACCGATGGCGATCCACTGTTCGCCGTGTCCGCGGCCCGCCAGCTCGGCGCCATCGGAGGGGAGGCGGGGCGCGCGTCGCTTCAGTCGGCGTTGGCCAGCGAGCGGCGCGTGACTGTACGCGCCGCGCTCACCGCGGCCCTGGCGGCGAAGCCGTAGCGCCGCGTGGCGGCGTCAGCTCGTCGTCCGATCGGCTTCGCGCATGATCGGCGCGAGCTGCTGCCGCACCGCGGCGGTGTCGTCCGCGACGATCACCACCACGTCGCCCTGGCGCATGATCTCCATCACGTGCGCGACGGCCTCGTGCTCCTCCACGAACGACAGCGTCCGCTCGGCGGGAAAGCCCGTCGCGAGCAGCCCGCCGCGCATGATCGCGTTGATCGCGCCCGGCTCGCGCCCACGGCGGTAGACCTCATGCTCCTTGAAGATCACCAGGTCGAGCCGAGTGGCGAGCGCGCCGAGGCCGCTGAGATCCTCGTCGCGGCGGTCGCCGGGTGCGCTCAGCAGGGCGATGCGCCGCTGCGCCGGCATCGCCTGGAGGAGCTCCATCAGCGCGCTCACCGCCGCCGCGTTGTGCGCGTAGTCGATCAGCACGCGGCCGCGCGTCGTCTCGATCAGGTTGAGCCGTCCTGGCGTCTGCTCAGCCGAGGGCCGGAAGCTCATCAGCCCCTGGCGGATCACGTCCGGGTGGATCCCCTGCACGTGCGCGGCAAGCGCCCCCGCGAGCACGTTCTGCACCTGGAAGCGCGCCAACCCGCCGAAGGTCAGCGGCACGTCGGCCACCGGCGCGAGCACGAGTCGCTCCTCTCCCTGGCGGATCACGACGCACGGGCCGGCGCCCGCTTCCTCCTCCACGCGCGCGACGGGGACGCCCCGCGCCAGCTGCTCCTCCACCTCGGCGCTCTCCCCGGCGGGCGCCATGGAGAAGAGCGCGATGCGTCCCGTCGCGCGCTCTCGCATTGCGTACACGAGCGGGTCGTCGGCGTTCAGCACGAGATGACCGGTGTCCTTCACGGCGCGCGCGATGACGGCCTTCACGTCGGCGAGCTGCTGGAGGGTGTCGATCCCGCGCAGGCCGAGGTGATCGGCCGTGACGTTCGTGATGACGCCGACGTCGCAGCGGTCGAAGCCGAGCCCCGACTTGAGAATGCCGCCGCGCGCCGTCTCCAGCACCGCCGCTTCCACGTGTGGATGCGACAGCACGACATTCGCCGCGAAGGGCCCGGTGAGATCACCCCGCATGAGCTGCTGCTCCTGGAAGTAGACGCCGTCCGTCGTGGTGAATCCGACGCGCCGCCCCGACGCCCGGAAGAGGTGCGCGATGAGCCGGGTCGTCGTCGTCTTGCCATTTGTGCCGGTGACCGCGATGACGGGGATCGTCGTCCGCGCGCCGCGCGGATAGAGCATGTCGACGATCGCGCCGCCGACGTCGCGCGGTGCTCCGCTCGCCGTCCCGACGAAGCGCTCGAGCTGCGGAGAGGCCGACACTCCTGTCACCATCCCACCGTTCGACCGGAAGGGGACGGCGACGTCGGGAGCGCTCACGCGCAGCTCGGCGACGCCGAGTCCGATCGCGCCCGCCGCCAGCTCGAGCAGCGCGCGGTTGTCGGGGTGCAGCGTGCCCGTGCAGTCGGCGCTTCGTCCCTCGCGGACCTCCACCACGGCGAGCACCGAGCCGTCGATGACGAGGGCGTGATGCGTATCCGCGCCCCCTTCGGGCGCCGCCGGATCGAGCGGCGTGCTGATCCCGACGCGGTCGAGCACACGCCAGACCCCCGCCTCGGACCCGGCGATCTCGACGGCGATCCCGCTGGCGAAGTCGCTCATCGCGCCGCGCAGCCGCCGCCGCGTGGCGCCCAACCCGAGCTGCACGACCCCCTCGTCGTTGCCGCGGCGGACGGGGATGCCGCGCTTCCGTGCCGCGGCGACGACGAGCCGTTCGGTCGCGGAGGGCTGCTCCTCGGCGAGACGCTCGCGCAGCCGTCCGACGATGGGTGCGATCTCCGGATCATCGCCGCGAATGCAGTCACGCAGCACGCGTGCGGCAGCGTGCACCGCGTCGAGGGCGACCTCCTCGTCGTTGTACGGGAAGGCGAGCGTCCAGCGCTCCGCTTCCTCGTCGCCCGCGACGACGCGGCCCATGTCGCTCCGGGCGCCGGCGAGGCGAAGCAGCTCGCGCGTCGCTTCGAGCAGGAGCGTCGGCCAGCTCGCCGGCCGCTCCGCGTCTCCGACTATCCCTGTCAGAAAGGGAAGGGCCGCCTCGAGCCCCTCGCGGAGGCCTGCCACGCTCGCCGGGTCCGTTCCCATGAGCGCGCCGGCGCGGAGCTCCGCCTGCACGACCGGCTCCGGCTCCCAGAGATTCGCGCCGCGCAGGGCGCGCGCGCGCGCGACGCGCAGCTCGCCCGCCAGACCGGCCGTCGAGAGATCGGGGGGGAAGTTCTCCATCCAGCAGAACATGGCAAAGGGCATTCCCCGCCCGCCAGGGAACTCATTCGTGCGCGGTGGGCTTGAGACCTGTCCCCACCACCCACCGCGGAGCTGGCGCATGGCCGATTCGAGACTGTTCTCCCCGTACACGATTCGCGGAGTCACCTTCCGGAACCGCGTCGGAGTGAGTCCCATGTGCCAGTACTCGTCGGAGGACGGAATGCCGAACGACTGGCACCTGGTGCATCTGGGCGCGCGCGCCGTCGGTGGGGCGGGGGTGGTGATCACCGAGGCGACCGCGGTCTCGCCGCAGGGGCGCATCTCTCCGGCCGACCTCGGCATCTGGAGCGACGCGCATGCCGAGGCGCTCTCGCGGTCAGTGCGCTTCATCGACGCGCAGGGCGCCGTGGCCGGCGTGCAGCTCGCGCACGCGGGACGGAAGGCCAGCGTCGATGCGCCCTGGCGCGGAGGCGTGGCCCTCGCCGAATCCGAGGGAGGCTGGCGGCCGCTGGAGGCGCCGAGTGCGCTCGCCTTCTCGCCCCGCTACGCGGAGCCCGAGGCGCTCGACGCGGACGGGATCGCCCGTGTGACGCGAGAGTTCCGCGAGGCAGCCCTCCGGGCGCTGCACGCCGGCTTCCGCGTCGTCGAGCTGCACGCGGCGCACGGGTATCTACTGCACCAGTTCCTCTCGCCGCTGAGCAACCAGCGCACCGATGCCTACGGGGGGAGCTTCGAGAACCGCGCGCGCCTCACTCTCGAGGTGACGGCCGCGGTGCGCGAGGTGTGGCCGGAGTCGCTCCCGCTCTTCGTGCGACTCTCGGCAACCGACTGGGCGGAGGGGGGGTGGGATGTGGAGCAGACGATCGAGCTCGCGCGCCGGCTCGCGCCGCTCGGGGCCGACCTCATCGACGTGACGTCGGGGGGAAACGTGGCGAAGGTGGCGATCCCGGCGGGGCCCGGCTACCAGGTCCCGTTCGCGCAGCGGATCCGCGCCGAGGCGGGGATCGCGACCGCCACGGTGGGGATGATCACCGATCCGGCGCAGGCCGAGACGATCGTACGCACCGGTCAGGCGGACATGGTGCTGCTCGCACGTGAGCTGCTGCGGGACCCACATTGGCCGTTGCGGGCGGCGCGGGAGCTCGGCGTGGAGGTTGCCTGGCCGCCGCAGTACGAGCGCGCGAAGTGATCAGTCGGGGCGCGGCAGAGCTGGCACGCGAGTTGCCAAGTCAAGGGTGTGGCCGAGGCAACCTTCGCGTTCGCAAAGCCATGCGCCCCTCCCAGCGGTTCACCGCTGCGGAGGGGTTCGCGCGTCTGGTGCTCTGAGTTCCCGATGGCGACCGGTGATCGCCTCCCCCACCACCTTCGCGACCTCCCTCTACCGCCGCCGCCGCGCTCCCCGCCGCCGGTCCGCGGTGTTTCGCCGCTCGCGCGACACCACCGGCGCCTGGGCCACCGGATCGATCAGCGCCATCACCTCGAGCGGCTCGCTCAGCGTGTCGCTCATCTCGCGCATCGGCGTCCCATCCTCGCGCGACGGATCGCCGAGCACGCGCTCCACCTCGTGCAGCGTCGTCTCCCCCGAGGACACTCGCTCGAGCGCCGCGCTCCGCATCGGCCACATTCCCTGGGCGATCGCGGCGCGCTGGAGCTGGTTCGCCGACGCTCCCCCCACCAGCTGGTCGGAGAGCGCCTGCGTGATGACGGCCACCTCCACCACGGGCAGCCGCCCACTGAACCCCGTGTTCGCGCATCGCTTGCACCCCACGGCGCGCATCGTCGGCGGCGTGCCGTATTGCTCCGCCAGCCGCTCCTCATCCGCGTACAGCGGGCCGATGATCGGCTTCGCGCAGTCGGAGCAGAGCCGGCGGATCAGCCGCTGCGCCACGGCGCCCCGCAGCGTCGCGGCGATCGTCGCGCGGTCCAGCCCCAGCTCGGTGAGCCGGGCCACGGTCCCCATCGCGTCGTTCGTGTGCAGCGTGCCGAGGACGAGATGGCCGGTGAGCGCGGCCTGCGCCGCGACCGCCGCCGTCTCGCCATCGCGGATCTCCCCGACGAGGATGACGTCCGGATCCTGACGGAGGATCGAACGCAGCGCCGTCGCGAAGGTCACCCCCTTTTTCGTCTCCACCTGCAGTTGCGTCACCCCGGCGAGCTCGTACTCCACCGGATCCTCCACCGTCATCACGTTCACTTCGCCGTTCGCGATCTCGCGGATCGCCGCGTACAGGGTGGTCGTCTTGCCCGAGCCCGTGGGACCGGTGACGAGCAGCATCCCTTCGCGATGCGAGAGCAGCTGCCGCATGCGCAGCATCTCCGGCGGCGCGAGGCGCATCTCGTCGAGCGAGCGCAGCGTGTCCGAGCGCAGGATGCGCACGACGGCCTTCTCGGCCTCGTGCGTCGGAACGGTCGAGATGCGGAGGTCGAACGCCTTCTCCCCCACCTGGATGCGCGCGCGCCCGTCCTGCGGGCGCAGCCGGTCCGCGATGTCCAGCTTCGCCAGCACCTTGATGCGCGACACGATGCGCGTGACGGCGCTCGGCGGCAGCTCCATGTACTGGCGCATCACGCCGTCGATGCGGAAGCGCACCACCCCGCCGCGCGACCCTCCCGGCTCGATGTGGATGTCGCTCGCTCCCTGCGCCACGGCATCCACGAGCACGAGGTTGGTGAGCTTCACGATCGGGGCGGCCTCGACGTCGCGCTGCGACACCTCCTCCGGCGCGCTCTCCTCGACCAGCCGCACCGCGTCGGCGTCGCTCGATCCGACCTTGTCCAGCAGCGCCTCCACCGCGCGCTCCATCGAGAAGGCGGCGCTCAACGCCTCGGACACCTCCTCGTAGGACGCCAGCTGGAAGACGACCCGCTTGCCGGACGCGAAGCTGATCTCCTGCTCGGCACGCAGGTCGGTCGGATCGGCGGTCGCCACGTACAGCGCGCGGTCGTCCTGCCGGATCGGGAAGACGTGGTGCTTCCGCGCGAGCTTCTCGGCGATGAGGGGATGCGCCGGGGGGTCCAGCAGGTCCAGGTCGGCCGGCGAGAGGCGCAGGGCACCCGCCAGGCGCACGACGAGCTCGCGCGTCGGCACATGCGCGACGCGCGTGATCATCTCCCAACTCTCGGCCGGCGGGGCGTCAACCGGGAGGTTGAGCCCCGCCAGGCCGGGTATCTGCGCTCGCGCGGCAGCGCGCAGGAGCCAATGCATCAGTGATGACCCTTTGAACGACGTGGCGCTCCCGACCGTGCCCCTCTGGAAGGCAGGGGCCATGCCAGCGGCGGAGGGCGGCCACTCGCGCGAAGCCCTGCCTATCGCCGCGCGCTGGCGATAACTTCGGGTGATGCAACACGATACCACGACGTCGCCCGAGTCCGCCACGGACAGGGAGCTCGCCCTCGCCGACTGGCTCCGTGCCCGCGGGCGGGTTGCCGTCGGCTACAGCGGCGGCGTGGACTCCGCCTACCTCGCCGTCCTGGCGCGCCGCACCCTCGGCGCCGGCGCGACGCTCGCCATCATCGGCCGCAGCCCGTCGTACCCGGCGGAGCAGTGGGCCACCGCGCGGCGCGTGGCCGAACAGTTCGACGTCGAGGTGCTGGAGCTCGACACCGATGAGCTGAACGATCCGCGCTACGCCGCAAACCCCAACAACCGCTGCTATTTCTGCAAGACCGAGCTGTGGGGACGCGTGATCCCGGCGGCCGAGGCGCGGGGATTCTCCACGGTCGCAGACGGCACGAACGCCGACGACCTGGGCGACTACCGCCCCGGGGCACAGGCGGCGCGCGAGCACCGCGTTGCGAGCCCGCTCGCCCTGTTCGGCTTCACCAAGGCCGACATCCGCGCGCGCTCGCGCGCCCTGGGCCTTCCCACCTGGCAGCAGCCGTCGTCGCCCTGCCTCTCGTCACGTCTCCCGTACGGCACCAGCGTCACGCCGGCGCGGCTCCAGCAGGTGGAGCGTGCCGAGGCGGCGCTGCGCGGCCTCGGCATCGCCGGCGACCTGCGCGTTCGATATCACGACGATCTCGCGCGCGTGGAGCTCTCGCACGAGATCCTGCACGAGTGGCTGCGGCCCGCGCGCACGCGCGAGCTGTGCCGCGCCCTGCGCGAGGCCGGCTTCGCGCGCGTCGCGCTCGACCTGCGTGGCTTCCGGTCCGGCTCGCTCAACGTGCTGCACGGCGTGGCGGGGGCGGCATGAGCGTGCGCCGCGTCATCGGGGGGGGCTCCCCGCAGGGCGAGGCGCTCGCCGCGGCGCTCGCGGAGCGCGGCGTCTTCGGCCGCGTCGAGGCCCGCGGGCCGCTCGCCATCATCGTGACCGACGCCGCGGGCGCGGAGCAGCTCGGCGACGCGGAGCTCCGGCGCGCCGCGCTCGCGATTGCGCGGGAGCAGGGCTTCAGCCATCTGGCGGTGGAGCTGGGCGCGCCGGCTGCCGGCGATGCCTCTCTGCCTGGTGGTTGAGCTGGACGACGACGCCCGCGACGCCCGCGACGCGTCCGTCCGCCGTCGCGGGCCGTTCGCGGCGTACATTTCTCCGCGGCGCGGATGGTGCCTGAGATGATCCTCGTCCAACGCACGCTCGCGTCCTCGGGCGCGCACTACCGCCGCGGGCATGCGGCGACACTCGGAGGACGCTGACCGATGGGATGTATCGCTCGTCTCGGATGCCTGATGGTGTTGCTCGTGCTGGCAGTGGCGGGCTGGTTCACGCGCGATCGCTGGATGTCGAAGCTCGGGGGCGCACCTCCCGCGGCGGTCTCCACGGCGCCGCAGTGGGAGCCGCTGTCGCCCGCCGCCGGCGAGCGCGCCCGCCGCGCCATCGACGGGCTGTCGGCGAGGACGGGCCCGGTATTCGCCAACCTGCACGCCGGCGAGGTCGCCACGTACGTCTTCCAGACCGCGGCGCGCACCATCCCCGCGTCGTCCGACAGCGCCGAGGCGGCTGTGGACGGCGACGCGCTGTGCGTGCGCGCGATCGTGCCGATGAAGGCGCTCGCGGGCTCCGGCGCGCTCGGCCCCCTCGCCGGCCTGCTGAACGACCGTGAGCGGCTCTCCTTCTGCGGCGCCTTCCGGGTGCTGCGCCCGGGGATGAGCGAGTTCCAGATCCGCCAGATCACGATGCGCGACTTCAAGATCCCGCGCGGCGCGGTGCCCCGGCTTCTCCAGCAGATCGGTCACGGGACGCGCCCCGACGGCGTGGCCCCGGATGCGATTCCCGTCCCCACGCCCCTGACGCTCGGCGACGTCCGCATCGCGAACCACCGGGTGACGCTGTACAAGACGACGGGCGCCGCCCCATGAGCCGGCGCATCCTGATCGTCGACGACGAGCAGGGGATCAGGGCGGCACTCGGACAGCTCCTCGAGTTCGAGGGCTACGAGGTGCGCACCGCCGCCAACGCCGTGGACGGCCTCGCGGAATACGCCCGGTTCAAGCCCGATCTCGTCTTCCTCGACGTGAAGATGGCGGGCATCGACGGGCTGGAGGCGCTGCGCAAGCTGCGCGAGCAGGATCCGCGCGCGGTGGTCGTGATGATCAGCGGGCACGCGACGATCCAGACGGCGGTCGAGGCGACGCAGCACGGCGCGTACGACATCCTCGAGAAGCCGCTCGACACCGACCGCATCATCGTGACGCTGCGCAACGCGCTGGCGCACCTCGACCTCCACGACGAGAACGCGCGGCTGCGCGACAGCGTGCGCTCGCGCTTCGAGATCGTGGGCGGCACGTACGCCATTCGCGCCGTGACCGAGACGATCGAGCGCGTGGCGAAGACGCCGGCGCGCGTCCTGATCACCGGCGAGAACGGCACCGGCAAGGAGCTCGTCGCTCGCGCGGTGCACACGCAGTCGCCGCGCGCGGCGGGACCCTTCGTGGAGGTCAACTGCGCCGCCATCCCCGGAGAGCTCATCGAGAGCGAGCTGTTCGGGCACATCAAGGGCTCCTTCACCGGAGCGATCGCCGACCGCCCGGGCAAGTTCGAGCAGGCCGACGGCGGCACGCTCTTCCTCGACGAGATCGGCGACATGAGCCTCGCCGCGCAGGCGAAGGTGCTCCGCGTCCTCCAGGACGGCGTCGTCACGCGCATCGGCGGCTCGAAGCCGGTACAGGTGGACGTGCGCGTGCTCGCCGCCACCAACAAGGACGTGAAGGCGGAGATCGAGGGGGGACGCTTCCGCGAGGACCTGTTCTACCGCCTGAACGTGGTGCCCATCCACGTCCCCCCGCTGCGCGAGCGGCGCGAGGACATTCCCCTGCTCGTCGCGCACTTCGTGCAGCAACTCAGCGGCCCGTCGGCCGGCCTCGCGCCGCGCACGATCGCGCCCGACGCCGTCGCGCGGATGCAGTCGCTTGACTGGCCAGGCAACGTGCGCGAGCTGCGCAACACGATCGAGCGGCTGCTCATCCTGTCGAACGGGCCGCGAGTCACCGCCGACGACGTCGACCGCCTGGCGGGACGTCGCGGGGACGCCGGCGAGGGGGGGCTCGGAAGCCTGCTCGACGTTCCCACCTTCGAGGAGTTCAAGCACGCCGCGGAGCGCGCCTACCTCGTGGCGAAGCTCCGGGCCTTCGACTGGAACGTGAGCGAGACCGCGCGCGCCCTCGACATGCCGCGCTCCAACCTGTACAAGAAGATCGAGCGCTATGCGCTGAGCCGTGAAGGTGGGGGAGGAGGGGGAGGAGTGGTCGGCGGGAACGAGTCCGCGCCCGCCATGGCACCGGACGAGGAGGACGACGCATGACCGATTGGGATGCCGAGCTGAAGAAGATCGACAAGCAGCTCGAGTCGATGTCCGATTCCGCGCTGATTCCGGCGGCCAAGCCGTCGTCCACGCCCTCCCGCGTGGCGGCACCGGCCACTTTACCCGCCGACGTGGCGGCGAAGCGAGAGGGCACGCGCACGTGGGGCGCCTTCCTGCGGCTCGCGCTGGCGACCATTCTCGGCATCGCGATCCTGTTCTGGCCGTATTCCCACCAGTGCGGCCTGCCGCTCGCCGGATATCTCGCCGCGGTGGCGGCCGTCGTGGCGGGGGGCCTGTGGAGCAGCGTGTGGACGTGGAAGCACCGGACCTCGCGGGCGCACGTCCTCTCGCTGCTGCTCGTGATCTGGGGTCTTGTGCTCGGGGGGATCGAGCTGCTGCCGCGCGTCGGCTACGCCAAGCCGGATGCGCAGCGCCCGCCGGGACTCGCCTGCACGGCGCCTCCGACGGTGCCCTCGCTGCGGAAGTAGCGCGCTCGGCTCAGCGCTGCTGCAGCGCGCTCATCGCGAAGAACCAGAGCACCGTCCCGGTCGCGGTGATGAACGGGACGAGCAGCATCGCGAGCTGGGAGCCGGCGACGAACACGACGGTCTTCGCCGAGGTCCGCCGCGCCGACTCGCCGTACACCCGCCGCGACGCGAGGAAGAAGTAGGTGCCGAAGGCGACCCAGTGCACGACGGAGATCGCGTCGAAGCCGCTCGGCAGCCCGCTGCGCAGCTCGTGCATCTCGAAGGTCACGATCGAGAGCAGGCAGTTGAACGCCAGCACGTGCAGCGCGAACAGGACGTGCTCGGCGTAGTTCCGCCGGCGCTTCCGGTAGAGCATCACGAGCAGCGCCCCCACCACGAGCGGATCGACGAGCCGCAGCCACGGGTTGCTCATCGACTGGCGGATGTTCTCCTGCATCGGGCGCATGGCGTCGGCCAGCCTGATCGGGCGGACGGCCGCCGCCCGCGACGCGGGCGCGGCGGTCGTCGTGGCGGCGGTCGTCGTAGCGACGGTCGTCGCCGCGGCGCGCGTCGCAGCGCTGGCGGCGGCGCGGCGCTGCTCGGACTGCGCGGCGACCCTCGCCGTCGCCTCGCGCATCTTCGCGTCGAACTGCTGGTCGAAGGCGGTGAAGGAGCGCGCGAAGACCATCAGGCCGAACGCCAGGAGGTAGATCCGCAGAGGCGAGAGATACCAGCGCGTCCGGCCGTCAAGGAAAGCGCGGGTGAGCTGGCCCGGCCGCGCGAGCAGGGTGCGGAAGCTCCGGACCGTGGACGAGTCCACGCTCGTGAACTCGGCCCAGAGCTCGCGGGCGAAGCGCCGCACGGTGAGGGGGCGTTCGTCCAGCCGGGGGGCGCCGCACTGGGCGCAGAAGTGCCCGCTCATCGGTGCCAGGCAGTTCGCGCAGTGGAGTGCGGCGGGGGTCGCTGCCGCCGCCAGATCGCTACCGGGCTCGGCGAGAAGCGGATGCGTGAGGATTGCCGAGCGGGGCGCCGGAGCGCGCGCCTGCTCGCTTGCGTCGAGTGAATGCGACACGTGACCCTCAGATGTTTGCGAGGGCTGATTATTCAATGCCGGTGGCCGGTTCGCAAGAGCGCGCGGACGGGTGCGGCCGCTCACGGGACCTCCGCTGCCCATGTAGATTCCGGACATGACCAAGACCTTCCAGAACTTCATCGCTGGCGAGTGGGTCGCCCCCGCGTCGGGCGCCCACTTCGAGAACCGCAACCCGGCCGACACGCGCGACCTGATCGGCAACTTCCCCCTGTCCAACGCCACCGACGTCGACCGCGCCGTCGCCTCGGCCAAGCGCGGCTTCGAGCGCTGGCGCAAGACGCCGGCGCCCGCCCGCGGCGACGTGCTGCGGCGCGTCGGCGACCTCCTGTCGCAGCGGAAGGAAGAGATCGCGGACGTCATGACGCGCGAGATGGGGAAGCCACTCACCGAGACGCGCGGCGACGTGCAGGAGGGGATCGACACCGCCTACTACGCCGCGACGATGGGGCGCCAGCTCTCCGGGAGGACCGTGCCCAGCGAGATGCCGAACAAGTGGGCGATGAGCTTCCGCCGCCCCATCGGCGTGGCGGGGATCATCGCTCCGTTCAACTTCCCCCTCGCCATCCCGACGTGGAAGATGTTCCCCGCGCTGGTCTGCGGGAACTCCTGCGTCTTCAAGCCGAGCGAGGACGTCCCGCACACGGGGCACCTGCTCGTGGAGATCATGCTCGAGGCGGGACTTCCCCCCGAGGTCATCCAGCTCGTGCACGGTGTCGGGGCCGACGTGGGCGCGCCGCTGGTGAATCATCCGGACGTTCCCGTCATCTCGTTCACCGGCTCGACGCAGACCGGAAGCCTGGTCGGCGAGACATGCGGGCGGATGCACAAGCGGCTCTCGCTGGAGATGGGTGGCAAGAACGCGCAGATCGTCCTGGACGACGCCGATCTCGATCTCGCCCTGGAGGGGGTGCTCTGGGGGGCGTTCGGCACGACGGGACAGCGCTGCACCGCCACGAGCCGCCTCATCCTGCAGCGCGGCATCCATGACCGCTTCCTCGGGATGCTGATCGACCGGGCGCGCGCGATGAAGCTCGGCGACGGGCGCAAGAAGGGCACTGACATCGGACCCCTTGTTCACGAGAGATCTCGCAAGAAGGTCGAGAGCTACATCGACATCGGGCAGGAGGACGGGGCCGATCTCGTGCTCGGCGGGCGCCGCGGGGAGGGGAAGGGGCTCGAGCACGGCTTCTTCTTCGAGCCGACGATCTTCGCGCGGGTCGAGGCGGGGATGCGCATCGAGCAGGAGGAGATCTTCGGCCCGGTGCTCAGCGTGATCCGCGTCGCCGACGCCGAGGAGGCGTTCGAGGTGAACAACGGCGTGCGGTACGGGCTGTCCTCGTCGCTCTACACGCGTGACGTGAACCTCTCCTTCCGCGCCTTCTCCGAGCTCGACAACGGGATCACCTATGTCAACGCGCCGACCATCGGCGCCGAGGCGCACCTGCCGTTCGGCGGGGTGAAGCAGACCGGGAACGGGCACCGCGAGGGGGGGTGGGAGGTCTACGAGTTCTACTCCGAGACCAAGGTCGGCTACGCCGACTACTCGGGCGCGCTGCAGCGCGCCCAGATCGACAACTATCTCGGGACGCCCGATTGAGTGGGGCGTCGCTGATCCCCGGGGCGGCGCGCTTGCTGCGCTCCGGGGTGCGGGGTTAATTGCAGCGTGGCCACTCCAGGAGCATCCGAGCCGATCTCGTCGCCCCGCCCCATCACGCAGGAGCGGAAGCTCGAGGCGTTGCAGCACGTCAACAAGCGCCGCAGCGGGCTTGGCTTCTTCTGGGAGTGGGCGAAGATCTTCGTCGTCTCGGTGGCGCTCTTCTTCGCGCTGCGCACCTTCATCGTCGAGGCGTTCAAGATCCCCAGCGGCAGCATGGAGCGCACCCTGCTCGTGGGTGACTTCCTGCTCGTCAACAAGGTGGTGTACGGGGCGGAGGTGCCGGTGATCAACCGCCGCCTCCCCGCCATCCGGCAGCCGCGCCGCGGCGAAGTCATCGTGTTCGAGTGGCCGAAGGACCGCACGAAGAACTTCGTGAAGCGGCTGGTCGGGCTGCAGGGCGACACGCTGGCGATGCGCGACGGGGTGCTCATCCGCAACGGAAGGGCCCTTGCCGAGCCCTATGTCGTCCATTCGGATCCCGACGGCGATCCCGGCACCGACGAGTTCCGCTGGCAGAGCGATTTCCTGGTCCGGAGCGCCGGGGCGGCGGTGTCGTATCACCCATCTAGAAACAACTGGGGACCCCTGGTCGTCCCTGTTGGGCAGTACTTCGTGCTCGGCGACAACCGCGACAACTCGCTCGACAGCCGCTACTGGGGATTCGTGCCCGAGTCGCTGCTGCGGGGACGTCCCGAGGTCGTCTACTTCAGCTTCGTTCCCGACTCCACCGACGATCTCGCCTGGCTCACCCACGTCCGATGGCTGCGACTGGGCGAGCGGGTACACTGACCAATAAAGCTGCAAGCGACCGTTGCCGGTCGTCCCCCCCCTCCGCCGCCCAGTCTGGTCCCACCCTCTTGGCGGAGGCCGTCGTCCCCTGGAACCGCCCGTATGGCTTCCACTCCGCCCAAGAAGTCGTCGTTCGAAGAGGGATCGCTCGATCAGTACCTGCGGGACATCAGCATCTATCCGCTGATCACTCGGGAGGATGAGGTCGAGCTGGCGCAGAAGATCCGCGTCGGCGACCAGGAGGCGCTCGACAAGCTCGTGCGCTCCAACCTGCGCTTCGTCGTGAGCGTGGCGAAGAAGTACCAGAACCAGGGCGTCTCGCTCTCGGACCTGATCAACGAGGGCAACCTCGGGCTGATCCGCGCCGCGCACAAGTTCGACGAGACGAAGGGGATCAAGTTCATCTCCTACGCGGTCTGGTGGATCCGCCAGGCGATCCTGCAGGCGCTCGCGGAGCAGAGCCGCATCGTGCGCGTGCCGCTCAACCGCGCCGGCACGCTGCACCGCATCGGCAAGCGCGCGAGCTTCCTCCTCCAGGAGCTCGGCCGCGAGGCGACGCACGCCGAGATCGCCGAAGGGATGGACATCACGGAGGAGGAAGTCGCGAAGACGATGTCGATCTCGCAGACGCATCTCTCGCTCGACGCGCCGATGACGCCGGGCGAGGACAATCGCCTGCTCGACTACCTGCCCGACAATCTCAACCCCACGCCGGACGAGCTGACGTTCGAGAAGGCGCTGACGGAGAGCATCGAGGAGGCGCTGGCCCACCTGAAGGAGCGCGAGTCGAAGATCCTGCGGCTCTACTTCGGCCTGGACGGCGAAGAGCCGATGACGCTCGAGCAGATCGGCAGCCTGCTCGGGATCACGCGGGAGCGGGTGCGGCAGATCAAGGAGAAGGCGTTGTCGCGGCTGCGGCATGTGTCGCGGGCGCGCGCGCTGGAGTCGTACCTGGGGTAGGGGGCCAAGCGCGCGCGCGGTTTTTCGGTCGACGGTGTTTCGGTTACCGGCCGGCCTCGGGATGCTTCCGGTGCTGGCCGTAGTCGTACGATCAGGCGGGTGAGCATGCGCTGGAGGCCAAGGCAGGCTTGCATTGGCGGGTCGACTTCCACACGTCGCGCGACGGAGAGGCGGCCTACCAGCCGAAGCTGGAACTCGAGCTCCGTGGCTGAGCCGAGGGCGATGCGAAGAAAGCGCGACAGCTCGACATTGCCGTCGCGACCGCAGCCTTCCGCGATGTTGGAACCGATGGAGACCGCGGCGCGCCGCATCTGGCTCGACAGGCCGTAGCGCTCCTCGGGAGGCAACGCGCGGGTCAGCTCGTACACAAGCACGGCGAGGTTCTCGGCTTCGCCATAGACGCGCAACCGTGTGGCGCTCTGCATCCACGCAAGCTGGAGCATCGACTGGGGAAGGCGTCATCCTTTCATCGTGCCGAGGAGCGCGTAACTTCCCGAGGCCCGCCGAAAACCGACAAACCGTAAACCGACAAACCGTTTCATGGCCACCACCGCCAGCTTCGACGTCACCACCGGCGTCGACCTCCAGGAAGTCGACAACGCCATCA
This sequence comes from Gemmatimonadales bacterium, assembly GCA_038325515.1. GTDB lineage: Bacteria > Gemmatimonadota > Gemmatimonadetes > Gemmatimonadales > Gemmatimonadaceae > AG11. The sequence goes on from JBBQJC010000002.1 coordinate 43,192, forward strand.
ACCAGGCCCAGAAGGAGGTCGCGCAGCGCTACGACTTCAAGGGATCCAAGGCGGAGATCGACTTCAAGCGCGCCGAATCGCTGATCAGCCTCGTCGCCGACAGCGACTTCCAGATGACCGCCCTGTTCGACATCGTGCAGTCGAAGCTCATCAAGCGCGGCGTGCCGGTGAAGAATCTCGACGTCGGCGAGATCAAGCAGGCCGCGGGCGACACGGTGCGCCGCGACGTCAAGCTCAAGATGGAGCTCGACGGCGAGACGGCGAAGAAGGTCGCCGCCGCCATCAAGGACGCCAAGCTCAAGAAGATCCAGGCGTCGATCCAGGGCGAGCAGGTGCGGGTCAGCGGTCCCTCGCGCGACGATCTCCAGGAGGCCATCGCGCTCCTCAAGAGCAAGGATTTCGGGGTACAGCTCCAGTTCGGCAACTACCGCTAGCTCTGATCCGTCATCCCCGGGGTGTGGTCGCGCCGGCGCCGTACCGCTCCTTGACGGGCCTGCAGCTCTCGTGCGTCACGGCGCGCAGCTCGCGCGCGTGCGCCTCCACCAGCTCCAGCGCGTGCGCCGCGCCGGCATTGCCATAGCGCCACGCGCCGACGCGCTCGAATTCCTCCGCGGCCCGCGACGGCGGCCCCCAGCGCCCGAGCAGCGCTCGCGCCGCATCGCACCGCTCGTCGGCCCGCGCGACGTTCGCGCCAGTTCCCGCCGAGACCGGCGCGAGCACCGCGCGCACCGCACGGTCGGCTCCTTCGGCGCTCAGACGCGCCAGGTGCTCGAGGTCGAGTGCGGGGCGGCCGTCACGATCGGGGAGCTCGGCGCGCGCGACATTCACCCGCGCGACGATCGCGTCGGGCGCGACGATGTTGAGCAGGCCGAGCGTGCCGAAGCCGGTGAGCATCGCTCCCGCCACGAAGGGGCGGCCCCGGTCGCGCAGCACCGTCGCCGCGAGCCATGCGAGCACCAGGGCCAGCCATCCCATGAACACCAGCGCGTAGAGCCGCTCGGTCGTGAGCCCATAGTAGCTCACGTAGAGCCGGAGTCGCAGCACGGACGAGACCATCATGACTCCGAGCAGCCCGAGCATCGGCAGCGCGAGCAGGGTGTGGCGCCGCGCCAGGGCGCGGCCCGGGCGCAGCGCGGCCCGCGTCGTCAGCAGCAGGGGGACGACGAGGGCGACGACCCACACCATCTGGAAGAACCCCTGCCGGGCGTACTCCGCGGCGGTGAGGCCGGTGCGCGCGTGGAGGAACTGCTCGCCGCCGAAGAACCAGCCGAGCTGTGCGACGACGAATGCGCCGAACAGGATGTCAACCGCGCCGAGCGCCGCGGTGACGTCGAGCATCCCGAGCCCGAAGCCGAGGGTGGCTGGCGCGCGCGCCTCGCCCGGCCTGGCGGCCAGCGCGGCGACCGACCATCCCGCCGTGATCCAGGCGAAGACGCCCGTGACCACGACGTGGCTCGCGAGCTCCCCCACGTCGAGGTCGGGGAGGGAGACGAGGCTCGCGAAGATCGGGTCCGCGCCGCGCAGCAGGGCGCCGAAGACGAGGAGGACGACCGCGCCGATGACGGCGGCGCGCGCGACCGGCTTGGCGCTCCCCCGGCGTGACGAGCCGGGCGCGAACAGCTCGCGCGCCACGGTCGGCACGAACGGGGCGAATCCCGCCGCGATCCGCTGCAGCGCGCGGGCGCCACCCCAGACCGTATCGCGCATTCGCGACGCGAGCAGCCCCGCGCGCCGGTCGGCGATGGCGAGGGCGGCCATTCCGAGCGCCGCCACGGCGGCGGCGACGTCGAGGAACTGAAGCTCCGGCGCATCGCGCCACGCGGTGGCCGCAGCGAGCGTGACCGCGGTGAGGAGCCAGCCGGTGGCCTCGCCGGGCATCGTGCGTCCTGCGCGCCAGACGAGGGCGAGGAGGGCGAGGGCGGCGAGGGCGAACCAGAGGGGAAGGGCGGGACCAGCCAGTCCCCCGCGGAGGAGCGCGTCGGCGGCCACGCCGAGGAGGAGTGCGTCCGCCACGAGGGGGCGGACGAGGGGGGCGCCGAGCCGCTCCACGGCACTGCCGGTCGGTCGGACGGGCGGGGTACCAGCTCGGTCGAGGGCACCGGCGTAGACGGTCGGGGAAGTCATGGAAAGTACTTTATAATATAAAGTGCCGTCGCGCAAGAGTGGGTATCACACACGCGCCGCGACGCCGGGTCGGTTCACGGAACTCTCGCTGCCAATTAGGTTTAAGGGATGTCGTGCCCCTGCTGTCTTCCCCGCTGCACCCCTCCCCGTCCCGCATGAAAGTCGGCTTCATCACCCTCGGCTGCGACAAGAACACCGTCGACAGCGAACGGTATCTCGCGCAGCTCTCCGACCGGGGCGCCGAGCACACCGATGATCTGAACGAGGCCGAGATCATCATCATCAACACCTGCGGCTTCATCGACGCGGCCAAGAAGGAATCGGTGGATGCGATCATCCAGGCCGGCGACCTCAAGGACGCCGGCGTCTGCCGCGCCGTCGTCGCCGTGGGGTGCATGGTGCAGCGGCACAAGGGCGAGCTGGAGGAGGCACTGCCCGAGGTGGACCTCTTCCTCGGCGCCTCCGAGATGGACAGGCTGATCCCCGAGCTCGAGGCGCGCGGGCTGATCGACGACCAGCCGGCGCTCCACCCGGGGGTGCGCCTCTTCACCGGCGAGGTCCCCCACATCCGCTATCTGAAGGTGAGCGAGGGGTGCGACCACGGCTGCGCCTTCTGCGCCATCCCGCTGATGCGCGGCAAGCACCGCTCCTTCGCCCTCGACGAGGTGATCCGCGAGGCGCAGCTGCTCGAGGCGCAGGGGGCGCGCGAGATCAACCTGGTGGCGCAGGACCTCGCGCACTACGGGCGCGACCGGCGCGACGGCTTCACCCTGCCCGAGCTGCTCGAGTCGCTGGTGAAGGAGACGGACATCCCCTGGCTCCGGATGCTCTACCTCTACAGCTCCGGCATCACCCCCCGGCTGCTCGAGGTGATGGCGCGCGAATCGCGCATCCTCCCCTATCTCGACATGCCGATGCAGCACGCGTCGGACGCGGTGCTGGCGCGCATGCGGCGGCCGGAGCGGCAGCACACGATCCGCGAGCGCGTCGCGATGCTGCGCGATGTCGTGCCGGACCTCGCCATCCGCACCACCTGCATCGTCGGCTTTCCCGGCGAGACCGACGAGGACTTCGCGCAGCTGATGGCCTTCCTCGAGGAGATCCAGTTCGAGCGCGTCGGCGCCTTCACCTACTCGCCGCAGGAAGGGACGCGGGCGGCGGAGATGATCGACGACGTGCCCGAGTCGCTCAAGCGCGAGCGCCTCGAGCGCCTGATGGAGCTGCAGCGGCAGATCACCGCCGAGCGCTACGAGCGCTTCGTGGGACAGACGGTGCGGACGATGGTCGACCGCATCGAGGAGGGGGAGGCGCAGTGCCGCACGGTCTGGCAGGCGGACGACGTGGACGGCATTTCATATGTCCACGGAGCTGAGACCCTTGCGCCGGGCACGATCATCGAGGCGGTGATCGAGGGGATCGAGGACGACATCGACTTCCGCGCCACGCTGCTGCGCGTCGTGGACTCCAACGAGCGCCGCGCCGCGCCGCGCACGCGATCGCTCCCGGTCATCGGGACGAGCATCGGGAGCTTCGGCCGGTGAGCCGTGAGACGACGCGCTCGCGCGAGCTGATGGCCCGCTCGCGCGCGATCTTCCCCGGCGGGGTCAACTCGCCGGTGCGCGCCTTCAGCGGTGTGGGGGGCGAGCCGTTCGTCGTGGCGCGCGGCGCCGGTGCGCGCATCTGGGACGTGGACGGCAACGAGTATCTCGACTACGTCCTCTCGTGGGGGCCGCTGGTGCTCGGCCACGCCGCGCCAGCGGTGCTCGACGCGCTGTGCGAGACGATGGAGCGCGGCACGAGCTTCGGCATCCCGACCGGCCTCGAGCTGGAGCTCGCCGAGCTGCTGCGCAACCGGATGCCGCATCTGGAGATGCTGCGCTTCGTCTCCAGCGGCACGGAGGCCACGATGAGCGCGGTGCGCGTGGCGCGCGCCGTCACCGGGCGCGATCGGCTGCTCAAGTTCGACGGCTGCTATCACGGGCACGCCGACGGCTTTCTCGTGCGAGCCGGCTCCGGCGTCGCCACGCTCGGGCTTCCGAACTCGCCCGGCGTTCCCGCGGCGCTCGCCGAGCTGACGCTCACCGCGCCCTTCAACGACGTGACAGCGACCGAGGAGGTCCTGCACGCGAATGCGGGCCGCGTCGCGGCGATCATCGTCGAGCCGGTCGTCGGCAACGCGGGGTTCATCCCCCCCGACCCCGCCTTTCTCCCCGCGCTGCGCCGGCTCGCCGACGAGCATGGGGCGCTGCTCATCTTCGACGAGGTGATGACGGGCTTCCGTGTCGCTCCCGGCGGTGCGGCCGAGCGGTTCGGAGTGCTCCCGGATCTCACGGCGCTGGGGAAGGTGATCGGGGGCGGGCTGCCGGTCGCGGCCTATGGCGGGAAGAGCTCGATCATGAGCCAGGTGGCGCCGGCCGGGCCGGTCTACCAGGCGGGAACGCTGTCGGGGAATCCGCTCGCGATGGCGGCGGGGATCGCGACGCTCACCGCACTCACCCCCGCGCTGCACGAGATCATCGCCCGCCGGACCCTCGCGCTGGTGACGGGGCTCCGGGAGATCGCGGGACGGCATGGTGTGCCCTTCACCGCCGACTGCGCCGGCAGCATGTTCGGCTTCTTCTTCCGCGCCGAGCCGGTGCGCAGCTTCACCGGCGCGAAGGCCGCGGACGTCGAGCTATTCCGCCGCTTCTTCCACGCCGCGCTCGACCGCGGCGTCTACCTCGCGCCGTCGGCGTTCGAGGCGGGGTTCATGTCCGCCGCGCACGGCGATGCCGAGGTGGCGCTCACCCTCGAACGGCTCGATGCGGCGCTGGCTGACGCGCGCCGGTAGCCTGCGCGCCGGCGCGCTCGTCGCGCTGGCCGCCCTCGCCTGCTCGGCGGCAGCCGCGTCGCGTCGCCCCCCTGCGGAACCGGCGCCCTCGCCCTCGGCGGGAGTCCCGGGCCGGCGCAACGTCTCGCCGCGTGATGCCTCGGAGCGCACGGTGCGCGTGGCGCTCGCGTCGAGGCTCGGCGTCGTGCGCCTCACGAGCGAGGGCGGATGGCGCATCTATGGGGCCGACGGCCGCACGCCGGCGGCGCTGACCGAGGCGCGCGAGAGCTGGGTGCTGGAGCGCAACGGACGGCGCGTGAGCGCGCGGCGCGAGGATTCGCGCCCGGTGTCGCTCCGCGACACCCCGCTGATCGCGCGGCCGAGCGACGCGGGGGGGACGATCACCTTCAACGGCAAGCGGTGGCGCGGTGAGCTGCTCGTCGTCGCAACTGACAGCGGGTTGCTGGTAGTGAACCGCCTGCGGATGGACGATTACGTCAAGGGGGTGGTCCCTCTGGAGATCGGGACGCGCTCGGAGCAGGACGTCGCCGCCGTGGAGGCCCAGGCCGTCACCGCGCGCAGCTACGCGGTGACCCACCTCGCGGGGGAGGGACGGCCCTTCGACATGCAGGCGACGGTCGCCGATCAGGTGTACGGCGGGCAGAGCGCGGAGAGCCCGGTGGGGAACCGGGCGGTCGAGGCTACGGCGGGGCTCGTGCTGATGTACGCCGGCCGCGTGGTGAATGCGCCGTACCACGCGACGTGCGGGGGATACACGGCGGAGCCGGAGGACGTCTGGCGCGCGGGACCGGAGCCGTATCTCAAGCGGGTGAGCGACCAGATTCCCGGCAGCACCCGCTTCTACTGCGACGGCGCACCGCGCTTTCGCTGGACCCGGACCTTCACCGGCGAGGAGCTGCGGCAGGACGTCGCGCGCTATCTGCGGACGCTGCCCGGGGGGGCGCGCGGCGCCGCCGCTGGTGCGGTGCGGGGCGTCGCGGTGACCTCGGTGACCCCAGCGGGGCGCGTCGGCGTGCTCACCCTGGACACCGACGCCGGCCGCGTGGCGCTGCGGGGCAACGAGATGCGCGACGCGCTGCGTCTCCCGAGTGGCGAGATGTTGTACAGCACCTATTTTTCCGTCGATGCCGTGACCGGCCGCAACGGCGTGCAGTCGCTCGTGCTGCGCGGTGGCGGCAATGGTCACGGCATCGGCATGTGCCAGGCGGGGGCGATCGGACGTGCCCGCGCCGGCCAGGACTTCCGGACGATCCTGCGGACGTACTATCCCGGCACCACGGTCAGCGCGATCGGTTGATGGCGCGGCGCCGTGGCGCAGGTGCTGGCTTCCTGGCGCGCGCGGTGCGCGGCGGACGCGTGAATCTGTTCGGCCCACTCCGGAGAACCGAGAGATGACGGACCCAGTGCGCATCGGCGTGGTTGGAGCGGGAGCCATCGCGCAGCTCGCCCACCTGCCAGTGCTGTCGAAGATGCGCGGCGCCGAGCTCGTCGCGGTGTGCGACAACGACCGCCCCAAGGCGCGCGCCCTCGCCGACCGCTTCGACATCCCCGACGTCTACACGGACATCGAGGACCTCCTCGAGGCGGACGGGCTGGCGGCGGTGGTCGTCGCCACGCCCAACCATCTGCACGAGCCGCACGTGCTCAGCGCCATCGCGGCCGGAGTGGACGTGTTGTGCGAGCGCCCTCTCGCGCTCACCGCCAAGGGGGTGGAGCGGATCGTCAACGCGGCGAACCGCGCGGGCCGCAAGGTGCTCGTCGCCAACAACCACCGCTTCCGCAGCGACGTCCAGGCGCTCGCCGGCTTCCTGCGCAGCGGGGAGCTCGGCAAGCTCACCGGGATCCGCGCCGGCGCGTATCACCACAAGCGCACGGAGCAGGGGTGGCGGCAGCGCCGCGTCGAGTCGGGCGGCGGCGCCTTCTTCGACTACGGGCTCCCGCTGCTGGACCTCGCGCTCTGGCTCGGCGACTATCCCTCGCCCGAGCGGGTCGTGGCGCACATGGAGCGGGGTACCGGCAGGAATGCGGTCGAGGACGCGATGCTCGTACAGCTCCAGTGCGTTTCCGGCGCCGCGATCGCCATCGACGTCTCGTCGAGCTACGTGGGCGCCGAGGAGCGCTGGTGGTTCGAGACCCTCTCCGCGCGGGGCAGCACGCGGCTCGCGCCGCTGCGCGTCGTCAAGGAGCTCCACGGGCGTCCTACCGACGTGTCGCCGGGCGGCGCGCTCGCCCGGGAGAGCGCGTTCATCCAGTCGTATCGCGCGGAGCTCGCGCACTTCACCTCGGTGCTCTCGGGCGAATCCGAGTACGAGGCGCCTACCGATCAGGTGACGCTGCACCGGATCGTCGAAGCGATCTATCGCTCGGCGGACGAGGGGAAGGAGATCCGCCTGTGAGGGTGCGCACCTTCGCCGCCTCGCTGCTCATGCTCCTCACGTGGGCCGCGGCGGGCTCGTCGCAGGCTGCCATTCGCGCGCCGGAGCCGGGGAGCGAGCTCACCGTCACCCTCGTCACCCTGGGTCAGGGCGAGGAGGTGTTCGAGCGGTTCGGCCACAACGCCCTCTGGTTCCACGACCGTGTCACGGGCGCTGACGTCGCCTATCAATGGGGGCTGTTCAGCTTCGCCGAGCCGCACTTCATCGAGCGTTTCCTCTCCGGGGAGAATCACTATTGGATGGGGGGCGAGGACGCGCGGCAGCTCATCGAGTCCTCGCGGCGGGGCGGCCGCCCGGTCACGCTGCAGCGGCTCAATCTCACCCCGCTGCAGCGCGTGCGGCTGCTCGACTTCGTGCGCTGGAACGCGCGCGAGGAGAACAAGTACTACCGCTACGACTACTTCCAGGACAACTGCTCCACCCGCCTGCGCGACGCGCTCGACATGGCGGTGGGCGGGGCGATCAAGCAGCGCTACGACACGGCGCGCACGGCGCTGACGTTTCGCGGCGAGAGCCTCCGTCTCACCGACGGCGACAAGCCCGTCGAGACGGGGATCGACATCGCCCTCGGCCGCCCGGCCGATGCGCCGATCACCGCGTGGCAGTCGTTCTTCATCCCCATGCGCCTGCGCGACGCGCTGCGCTCGGTCACCATCGCGGGCGCGGACGGCGCCCCGGTGCCCATCGTCGCCGACGAGCGGGCGATCCTTCCGCCGCCGGGACCGAACGTCCTGCACGAGGAAACCAACGTGCCGGTCCGCGGGTGGCGGTATCTGCTCTCCGGACTCGTGCTCGCCGCGGTCATCGTGGCGCTGCGCATCATGATGCTCACACGGCGCAGCGCGGCGTTCGCGCTCGCGCTCCTCGGCGCGGGTTGGTCGCTCCTCTGCGGACTGCTCGGCGTGGTCCTGCTCCTCGCCTGGTTCGCGACGCGCCACGTATTCTGGGCGTCGAACGAGAACCTGCTGCTGCTCTCCCCCCTCTCGCTGCTGCTCGTCGTCCTCGTCCCCGCGGCGGTGCTGCGCAACCGATTCGTCAGCGCGGCGCGCGTCACCGCGGGGCTCGTTGGGGCGCTCTCCCTCTTCGCGCTGCTGCTCGTCCTCGTGCCGGGCGGCGAGCAGAGCCAGGTGGTCGCCCTCTTTCTGCCGGTGCATCTGGCGCTCGCCTGGGCGCTCGCGCTGCCACGCCGGTCGCGCGAGTCGCCGCGACCCTGATGTCCCTCTTCGTGGGGGTCGACGTCGGCGGCACCTTCACCGATCTCGTCTCGGTGGACGAGCGGGGCCGGGTGCACGCCGGCAAGGTGCCCAGCACCCCCGCCGACCAGAGCGATGGGGTCAGCGCCGCGCTCGACCTGCTCGGTGGAACCACGGTCGAGCGGTTCGTGCACGGGACGACGGTCGCCACGAACATGCTCCTCGAGCGAGCCGGTGCGCGCGTCGTGCTCGTGGCCACCGAGGGATTCACCGACGTGCTGCAGCTGGCCCGCCAGGACCGCGCGTCGCTGTACGATCTGGCGCGCCATCACCCCGCTCCCCTGGTGCCGCGCGAGCGCACCGTCGGTGCGCGCGAGCGGATCGAGCCGGAGGGAGTGCGGCTCGCCCTCTCGGCCGAGGCCATCAGCACCCTCGTCGGCCGCGTTCGCGCGCTCGCCCCCGACGTCGTCGCCGTGGCGCTGCTGCACGCCTACGCCGATCCCTCGCACGAGCGCGCCATCGCCGACGCGCTGCGCGACGCCATGCCCGGAATTCCCGTCGTGCTGTCGAGCGAGGTCTTTCCCGAGATCCGCGAGTACGAGCGCACCGCGACCACCGTGGCCGAAGGGTATCTGCGGCCCGGCGTCGGGCACTATCTCACGCGGCTCACCGGCCGCGCCGCCGCGCTCGGCGTGCCGGCCCCGGGCGTGATGACGTCGGGGGGCGGGATGCGGACGGTCGAGCAGGCCGCGCTCGCCGCGGCGTCGCTCGCGCTCTCGGGGCCGGGGGGGGGAATCGTCGGCGCGGCGGCCGTGGTGCGCGCGGCGGGCTTCCTGAACGCGCTCACCGTCGACATCGGCGGCACGAGCGCCGACGTGGGACTGATCCTCGGCGGCGAGCCGCTCGTGGAGCCCGGTGGCCGGGTCGCCGGCGTGCCGATCGCGCTGCCGCGCGTGCTCGTCGAGACGGTGTCGGCGGGCGGCGGAAGCGTCGGCTGGATCGACGATGGCGGCGCGCTGCGCGTCGGGCCGCGCAGCGCCGGTGCGGTGCCAGGCCCCGCCGCCTTCGGCCGCGGCGGGATGGAGCCCACCGTCACCGACGCGCACGTGGTGCTCGGGCACATCACCGCCGAGGGGCTCAGCGGCGGCGTCTCGCTGCACCACGACGCCGCGCACCGCGCCGTCGCCTCGCTCGGCGAGCGGCTCGGCGCGGCGCCCGAGCGCGTCGCCCGCGCCATGCTCGACATCGCCGACGCCGCGGTGGCCCGCGCGCTGCGTCGCGTGAGCGTGGAGCGCGGCGTGGATCCGCGCGGTTGCGTGCTCGTCCCCTTCGGCGGGGGGGGGCCGCTGCACTGTTGCGGCCTGGCCGAGCTGCTCGGGATGAGCAGCATCTTCGTGCCCCCCCACGCCGGAGTGCTCAGCGCGCTCGGGCTGGCGATCACCGCCGAGCGGCGCGAGCGTATGGTGAGCGTCCTGGCGCTGGCGGACACCCTCGACGCCGGTGCGCTCTCACTGCACCGCGAGCGCGCGCGGGCTGGCGTCGACGCCCCGAAGGGGTGGGAGGAGCGATGGACGGCGCGCGTGCGTTACGCGGGGCAGGGCCACGAGCTCGACGTGCCGGTGCTGGAGCACGACGACGGACCCGCCGTGGCCGCGCGATTCGGCGCGAGCCACGCGCAGCGCAACGGCTTCTCGCTGTCGTCGCCCGCGGAGATCATCGGGATGCGGTACGCGGCGAGCGGGCCGGCGCGCGCCGCCCGCTTCGCGCGCGAGGGTGCGGCCCGCTGGGATGCTGCGCGCGTCGTTGACGACGGTGCCGAGAGCGAGATTTTGCTGGACGGACCTGCGGTGGTGGCGCTGCCGGGCGCCACGCTGCGCATCGCCACCGGCTGGAGCGGCCGCGCGCACCCCACCGGCGGCTGGCTCCTCACCCGGGGGCGCGCATGACCACGCCGCGGATCGATCCTCTCGAGCTGTCGGTGCTCGCGCATGCGGTCGCGATGATCGCCGAGGAGATGGGCGCGGTGCTCGTGCGCAGCGCGCTCTCGCCCAACATCCGCGAGCGGCGCGATGCGTCGGCTGCCCTGTTCGACGCCGACGGCCGCATGATCGCACAGGCCGCCCACATCCCCGTGCACCTCGGCGCGATGCCCCAGGCCGTCGCGGCAGTGCGGCGCGCGCGCCCGCGCGCCGGCGACGTGTTCCTGCTCAACGATCCGTATCACGGCGGCTCGCACCTTCCCGATCTCACCCTCGTGCAGGCGGTGGCCGTGAACGGCGCCATCGCCGGCTTCACCGCCGTGCGCGCGCACCATGCCGACGTCGGCGGCATGAGCCCGGGCAGCATGCCGCAGGGAGCGACGGAGCTCGTTCAGGAGGGGCTGATCATCCCCCCCGTCAGGCTCGTTCGCGAGGGAACGCTCGACGAGGAGCTGCTGGCCTTCGTGCTCGCCAACGTGCGCACGCCGGTGGAGCGGCGCGGCGATCTCGGCGCCCAGCTCGCCGCGTGCGAGGTGGGCGCCGAGGGATGGCGCGCGCTCTCGGCACGACTCGGGGCCCCGACGCTCGCGGCCGCCTGCGACGCGCTGCTCGACTACGCCGAGCGCCGCGTGCGCGCCAGGCTCGCGCCGCTCGAGGGGCGCGTCGGACGCGCCGCCGACCGCCTCGAGGGGGATGGCGTGACCGACGACGACATCCCCGTCGTCGTGTCGCTCGTGGTTCGCGACGGCGGCCTCGTGCTGGATTTCACGGGCAGTGCGCCGCAGGTGGCGGGAAACGTGAACTGTCCCGCCGCCGTCACGCAGGCGGCGGCGGTCTTCGCAATCCGCACCCTGCTCGACGACGACGTGCCGACGAACGACGGCATCGCGCGCACCGTCTCGCTCCTGCTGCCCCCGCACAGCGCCGTGAACGCCTCGTGGCCGGCCGCGGTCGCCGCGGGAAACGTGGAGATGTCGCAGCGCATCGCCGACACGATCCTCGCCGCGCTGGGCCACGCGGGCGTCGAGGTTGGCGCGCAGGGGCAGGGGACGATGAACAACGTCACCTTCGGCGGCGCGGGCTGGACCTTCTACGAGACGCTCGGTGGGGGCCAGGGAGCCTCGTGCAGGGGCGACGGCCCCTCGGCGGTGCACGTGGGGATGAGCAACACGCTCAACACCCCCGTCGAATCACTGGAGCGCTCCACCCCGCTGCGAGTCGAGCGGTACATGCTGCGCGAGGGCTCGGGAGGGCGTGGCGGCATGCGCGGTGGCGACGGCGTCGTGCGCGCCTACCGCGCGACGGTGCCGTGCACCGTCACCCTCCTCACCGAACGGCGGCGCCACGCGCCGGCCGGACTGGACGGGGGCGAGGATGGCGCGTGCGGACGCAACCTACTCAACGGCGAGCCGCTCCCCGCCAAGTGCCGTCGCACGCTGCAGGTTGGCGACGTCGTGACGATCGAGACGCCGGGGGGCGGGGGATACGGCGGACGGCGGTGAACGCCGAACGGTGAACGAACTGCGTGAGAGGTTCGAGGTGAGAGGTGAGAAGTCGGACCAAGGTGGGCATCGCGTCCCCAGGCCTGACTTCCATCTTCGAGCCTCTCGCCTCTCACGCTCTTGCGCACCGTTCACCAGTTCTAAGCGGCTCGCGTCGCCTGAATCTCCCCCAGCGCGATCACGAAGGTCGAGCCCTGTCCCTCGGAGCTCTCGAGCGTGAGCCGGAAGCCGAGCGCCTCGCACAACGCGCGCGTGATCGGGAGCCCGAGCCCGGTGCCGCCGAACCGCCGCGTGACCGTCACGTCGGCCTGCTCGAACGCCTCGAACACCGCCTCGTGACGATCCGGAGGGATCCCGATTCCCGTGTCGCGCACCAGCACGCGCCGCGGCTGGCTCGTCCACGGGTCGGTCTCCACCGTGAGCACCACCTCGCCCTGCTCGGTGAACTTCAGCGCGTTGCCGACGAGGTTGAGCAGAACCTGGCGCAGCCGCGTCTCGTCCGTGTAGCAGGGCGTCACGAAGTCGGGCACCACGCAGCGGAGCGTCACGTCGCGGTCGAGCGTCCGGAAGGCGAGTCCCGCCGCGACCTCGCGCACCATGTCGTCCACGCGCACGAGCGACTGCTCGATCTGCAGGTGCCCCGATTCCACCTTCGCCAGGTCGAGGACGTCGTTGATCAGGCCGAGGAGGTGGCGGCCGTTCACCCGGACGCGCTCGAGCATCTTGGCGTCCTGCGCGCGGCCCGCCACGGCGGGGCTGCGCATCAGCAGGTCGGCGAAGCCGATGATCGAGTTGAGCGGCGTGCGCAGCTCGTGGCTCATGCGGGCGAGGAAGTCGCTCTTCGCGCGGCTCGCCGCCTCCGCCGCGTCGCGGGCGAGCACGATCTCGTGCTCCGCGCGACGCCGCGCGACGAGCGCGCCGAGCTGGTGCGCCACCACGGCGATGAGCGACAGCCGTCGCTCGTCGCTCGGCCGCGGATGATCGAGGCAGAAGGAGAGCACCGCCACCACCGTGTCGCCGTCCAGCACCGGGATCGCCGCCCCGGCATGCACGCCGGCCAGGGCGGCCTCGCGGCGGCGCGGCAGCGACGCCTCCCCGTCGAAGTCCGGCACCCAGACGCTCTGCTGCTCGGCCCACGCACGGCCAGCGAGTCCCTCACCGAGCCGCATCGTGACGACGCCCGCCGGCGACGAAAGCGGCTCCAGCCCCTCGCGTCCGACGTGCACGCCGCGCCGCTCCAGCGTCACGCCGTCGCGCAGCGGGAGCCAGACCTCTCCGTAGCACCAGCCCGTCGTGGCGCAGAAGCGCTCGAGGGTCAGCGCGAGCGCATCGTCGAGCTGTGGCGCCTCGCCCACGGCGCGCGTCACGTCGAGCAGGAGCGTCAGCGCCGCCTCCTCCGCTCGCCGGTCCGTCACATCAGTACCGAAGCTCGCCGCGCCGCAGACGCGCCCTCGCTCGTCGTAATGGGTCGCATTGTCCCATTGCACCACCCGCACCGCCTGTGAGCGGGTGAGAATCTCGCTCTCGTTGTGGGGCACGAGCGTCCCGGCCACCACCCCTTCCTCGAACATCGCGCGCTCGTCGGCCCCGCGGACGAGGCAGGTGTCGAACCAGTCGGCGCCGATCAGCTCGTCCCGGCTGTAGCCGGTGAGCACCAGCATCGCGTCGTTCACGAAGGTCACGCGCCCCGTCACGTCGAGCTCGAGCGCCGCGAGCCGGACCGTCTCCACGATCTCGCGGAAGCGGCGCGCCCCGTCGTGCCGTGCCTCGGCGGTCGCTGCGCGACGGATCATCTCAACCGCCTGCTTCTGGTCGTCGATGTCGGTCGAGGTGCCGAACCACTTGACGATGGCCCCGTCCTCGTCGCGGACGGGACGGGCGCGCCCCAGATGCCATCGGTACGTGGCGTCCGCCGCGCGCCGAAAGCGATACTCCACGTCGAAGGGGTCGCCGGTGGTGAAGGAGTGCGTCCACCGCCACGCCGCCATGTCCAGGTCGTCGGGATGCACGACCTGCTCCCATCCCCAGCCCAGGGACTCGTCGAGCGCGAGCCCGGAGTACTCGAACCACTGCGTGTTGAAGTAGTCGACCCAGCCGTCCGGCTGGGCGGTCCACACGATCTGCGGGATCGTCTCGGCGAGCTCCTTCAGGTGTCGCCCGCTCGCCTCCGATCGCTCGCGCGCACCCCGCTCCAGGTCGGCATGGCGGCGCTCGCTCACGTCGCGCACCGTCATCAGCAGCTCGCCCCCGACCGGCACGATCTGCCGCTGCAGGGTGCGCGTCTGCTGCGTCACGACCGTGGAGAGGATCTCGTCCTCCACCGGCAGCCCCGTCTCCGCCACGCGGACGATCCCCGCGAAGCCATCTCCGCGCGCGACCGTCGGAAAGAGCGCGGTCATCCGAGCGCCGATCAGCAGGTGCGGCGGCAAGCACGCCATCGCGCACCCCGCCTCGTTGACCTCGCGGTACACGAAGTCCACCACCCGCCCGCCGCCGTCCCGGATCGGCTCGAGGATGAAGAGCGCGTCGAGGCTGGCGAGGAGCGCGCCGCGAAAGCGCTGCTCGCTCCGTGTGTGCGCGTCGCGGCGCGCGCGCGCCCTCCGCCACAGGCGGACGGCGGCCGCACGCAGACGTCGGCTCCAGCTGTCCATGGCCCGCTTACGCGCGGTGCGCCACTCTCGACGAGAGCAGGCGCTCCACCATCAGGAGCAGGGCGTCCTGGTCCTCGATGGGCTTCGACACGTACTCGTCGAACCCCGCCGCCAGGTAGCGCTCGCGGTCGCCATACATGGCGTGGGCGGTCAGCGCCACGACCGGAACGTGCTGCAGCTGCGGATCGCGCCGCATCCGCCGCACGACCTCCACGCCGTCGATTCCTGGCAGCGCGATGTCGAGCAGCACCAGCTGCGGCACGTCGCGCGCGAACGCCGTGAGCGCGTCGTAGCCGGTCTCGAACTCGGTGATCGCGTAGCGGTCGCCGAGCAGGATGGAGAGCAGGAGGCGGTTGTCGGCGTTGTCTTCGACGACGGCGAGCTCGATCATGGGCCGGGACGGGAGGCGAGGGCAGGGACCTGACTCCCAGATTATCGGCCTCCCGCGACAGGTCTAAAGCGGATGCGCGAGAGTGGCCGCGCCGTCGATGGTGTCCGTGCCGAGCTGCCGGTAGACTTCTGCCTGGGTGAACAGGGCGAGCAGGCCGCCGTCCAGCATCCCCTCCCGCGCCTCCGCGTGCAGAATGTCCAGCGCGCGCACCGGATCCACGGCCCGCTTGTAGGGACGATCGGTCGCCGTGAGGGCGTCGTAGATGTCGGCGATCGTCATCATCCGCGTCTGCACGGGGATCGCTCCGCCGGCGAGAGCATTGGGATACCCTCCCCCGTTCAGCTTCTCGTGGTGCCCGTAGGCGATCTGCGGCACCGCGCGCAGCTCCCTCGTCCACGGGATCTGCGCCAGGAAGCGGAAGGTGTGCGTCACGTGCGACTCGATCTCGCGGCGCTCGCGCTCGTCGAGGTTCCCCTTCCGGATCATCAGGTACCGCAGCTCCTCCTCCTCGAGCAAGGGACGCCGCGTCCCGTCGGGAGCGGCGAAGCTCTGCGCCGTGAGCTCGCGCAGCGGCTCGAAGCTCCCCTCCTGGAGCACCGTCGGCTCGTTCGCCAGCTCGATCGCGTCGAGGTAGCCGCGCAGGCGCTCGACCTCGCGCCGGCGTGCCGCCTCGAGCGCGGCGAGCGTCGCGTCGTACCCCTCGCGACCGTGTCGCAGCAAATGCGCAGACCGCCCCCGCTCGAGCTCGAGGTCTGCCCCCTGCATCAGATACTCGAAGCGATGGCGGATGAGCGCCAGGTCGTGCGGGTAGAGCTTCTTCTGTTTCACCAGCACCTGCTCGCGGACGCCGACCTTCCCGAAGTCGTGCAGCAGCCCGGCATACCGCAGCTCGCGGAGCTGCTCGCGCGTGAAGCTGATCGCGCGGAACGGCTCCGCGCTCGCCCGGTCCACTACCTCCGCGAGACCGACCGTCATCGCGGCGACGCGGGCCGAGTGCCCCGAGGTGACCGGATCGCGCGACTCGATCGCCGTGACCGCCGCGGTGACGAACCCCTCGAACAACCGCTCGATATCCTCGTAGAGGCGGCCGTTCTCGATCGCCACCGCGGCCTGCGCCGCGAGCGCCGTGGCCACCTCCACGCAGCGCGCGTCGTACGTCTGGACCTCGCGCTCCACCACTTCCGCGCTCGCCAGCCGCGCTTCCGGTGACTTCGTGCGATTGATGAGCTGCAGCACGCCGACGATCTCGTCGCGGTGTGACTTCATCGGCACCACGAGCATGGACTTCGTGCGATAGCCGAACTTCTCGTCGAAGCTCCGGTTCTGCCGGTAGCTCACGTCGTCGGGAAGGAGGTACACGTCGCCCACGACGAGCGGCTCTCCCGTGAACGCCACGTAGCCCGCCAGGCTCGTGTGGTCGATCGGCACGGTGAACGACGCGAAGGGCAGCCCGGGCAGCGAGTGGTTCTGCGCCTGCGCGAAGCGCAGCGCCTGCGCCGCGCCCTCCTCGTCGCGCTCCACCAGGTACAGCGACGCGGCATCGCTCCCGGTCACGCGCCGCGCGTGCGACAGGATCAGCGCGAGCAGCGTGTCCAGCTCGCGCTCCGTTCCCAGCGCGACGCCGATCGCGGTGAGGTCGGCGAGCTCCCGGGCGCGGTCATCGGCCTCGCGCCGTGCACTCCGCGCCGCCACCAGCGCGGCGGCGTGCCGGAATGCGCCCCGCAACATCGCGATCACCGCTCCGGTCGGGGCGTCGCCGGCCACGTACCCGGTCAGCAGCTCCACGGGAAAGTCCGCCGGCGGCTCGGCCTCCCCGTCGTCGCCCAGCCCCACCAGCGCCGATACGGCGGCCAGCTCCTGCAGCCGCGACGCGTCGTCGCCGGCGCTCGCCAGCAGCGCCCGGTCCAGCACGATGACTGTCGGCCGCTCCCCGTCCACCGACTTCGCCGTGGGCAGGGCAGGGACGCGCCGCACCTCCACGTCGTCGCCGCGGCGCCCCAGCGGGGCCGCGGAGATCGTCCGCCCGATCGCGGTGAGCAGCAGTGGCTTCATGTCACTCTCGAGACACAGGGCCCGAAACGAACGGCCCGCCAGTCCCCGAGGGGAGCGGCGGGCCGGATGCTGCCGCCTCTCTCAGCTGCCCTTGATCCTGGCCAGCCCGCTCTCCGCCGGCGCATAGCCGGGAAACTCCCTGAGCACCGCGTTGTACAGCTCCACGGCGCGCGTCTTGTCGCCGCGATCGGCCATGTCCAGCGCCTTGCCGTAAAGCACCGCAACGCGGATGGGCAGCGCCGGTGTCGCGCCGGTGCGCACGGGACGGCCGGGCAGCTTCATCCCACCGTTCATCTTCTCGGCGAGGCGCTCGATGAGCTCCATGATGTTGTCGCCCTTGTCCTGCACCCGCTCCGTGTACTCGATCTCCCCCGACTCGACGCTCACCGCCCGCGCGTCGATCCGGACATTGCCGCGCGGATCGTTCATGAACCCGCCGAAGATCATGTGCTGCGCACCGAGCAGCTTGCCGATCTTCACCGCCGTGGCCTGGTCCACCTGGCCCCCCGTCACGAGCTTCTGCTCGTCCACCAGCTTCTGCACCTGGTCGCGCTCGATCACGCGGATGCTCGCGTTCCCCGCCATGTCCGTCACGAGGAAGTCGGGGATCCCCTTGCTCAATCCGTCGAACTCCCGCGCCGTCGGGCCGATCGCGTTGTTGTTGAAGTACATGATCGCCACGGTGGGCTTCGCGGTCCCCTGCGCCGACGACGGCGCCAGCGGGGCCGAGAGGCCGGCCAGGGCGAGCGCCAGCATGGACGATCGAATGTTGCGATTCATGGTCTCCTCCGAGACGTGAACTGAGCCTGCTATGGCCTGCACCGTGGGGCGCGGTGCGCCGTCACACGGTCAACGTCATCCCTTCCGCCGCGGCGACGATCTCCAGCGGCCGTCCCCGCGCCGCCACGCGCGCGCGACACATCGCCGCGCATTCGTCGATCTCGTCGTCCGAGCGCTCCGGCCGATGATGGAACAGCACCAGCCGCTCCACCTCCGCCTCGAGCGCCAGCTCCACCGCGTCCTCGTACGTGGAGTGTCCCCAGCCCACGAAGTTGATGTACTCGTCGCTCCGGTACATCGTGTCGTGCACCAGCACCTTCGCGCCATGCGCGAAGGCGACGAACCGCTCGCGCCAGTCGTGCGGCCCGTCGTACCGCGCTGCGGCGCTCAGCTCGTTGTCCGACACGTAGACGAGCTCTCGCCCGGGCGCGTTTCCATCCCTGAAGCGATACCCCAGCGCCCCCCCGGGGTGCCGCACCGCCATCGCCGTCACCTCGTAGCCCCGCCCGGGCCGGCTTTCCTCCGCCAGCTCCTGGAAGTCCACCCGCGCCTCGAGCTCCTCGAAGCTCACCGGGAACACCACGGGCGACATCTGGTCCCGCACCACCCGGTCGATGCTCGTCTGAAGCGACTTCGAGCCCCAGATCGTGAAATGATTCCCCTTGTGGAACAGCGGCGCGAAGAAGGGGATCCCCTGAATGTGGTCCCAGTGGGCGTGTGTGAGGAAGATGTCCCCCTCCACCGGCGCGCCGTTCGCCCGCTCCAGCAGCGAGCGGCCGAGCTCGCGGATCCCCGTCCCCGCGTCGAGGATCACCAGCCGTCCTTCGGTCGTGCGCAGTTCCACGCAGGGAGTGTTGCCGCCATACCGCACCGTGCTCGGCCCGGGGCTCGGTATCGAGCCTCGCGTCCCCCAGAAGCGCAGTGTCAGGCTCATCGGTCAGGTCCGGGGTTCGCCGTCCAAGGTGCGCGCGCCGCGACGGCGTGCGCGAGAAGCCCGGTCACGCCTGCGGCGTGACGCGCGTCACAACTTCACCTGCGCCTTCCTCTCCATCGCGGCCCGGTCGCCGACCGTGATGCGCCGGCGCTCCACGCGCACCAGCCCGGCGTCCTGGAACTCCTTCATTGCGCGCGACACGGTCTCCCGGCTCGCCCCGATCATCTGCGCGATGGTCTGATGCGTCAGCGTCTTCTGCAGGGTCGGTCCCCCCGCCTCGTCGGCCAGGTCGAGGAGCAGCCGCGCGATGCGCCCGGGGACGTCGAGCAGCACGAGGCCGCCGATCTTCTCGTCGGCGCGGCGGAGCCGGCGCGACAGCTCCTTCAGGAGCGCCCACGCCACGCTGGGGTTGTTCTCCACCCGGCGACGGAAGTCCTCGCGCCGCAGGATGAGGAGCTGCGCGTCCTCCATCGCGATCACGTGGGCCGAGCGGGGCCGGTCGTCGATCAGGGCGAGCTCTCCGAAGTGGGCGCCGGGCTCCAGCACTCCGAGGATGACCTCCCGCCCATCCTCCCCGATGAGCACCACCTTGACCCGCCCCGAGCGCAGGACGAAGAGGGAGTCCCCCGGATCGTCCTGGAAGAGGATCACGCTCCCCTTGGGGTAGGCGCGCTCGCGCGTCACCTCGGCGAACTTGGCGAGCTCGTCGCGATCGAGCCCGCTGAACAGGGGGATGCTGGCGAGAAAGTCCGCCGTCTGAGCCATTCTCGGATGTCGGGGAGAGGAACCCGCAGAGGGGAATCTGGCTATCTTACGCAGCGCCCGGGGAGGTGTCAAACGGCCAAAGCCTTGTCGGCTTGTCTTTTACGCCCGGAAGCACGTATATTATCAAGCTGTTCCCGAATCTGCACTTATCGCCTGGCAGGGCCCCATGAAGACCGATATCCATCCCGAGTACGCCACCGCCACCGTCAAGTGCGCGTGCGGCAACACCTTCGAGACCCGCTCGACGATCGCCGAGATCCATACGGACGTGTGCGCCGAGTGCCACCCGTTCTACACCGGCAAGCAGCGCCTCGTCGACACCGCCGGCCGCGTGGAGCGCTTCCGTCAGAAGTATCTGTCGGCTGACGCGAAGACAGCGGAGAAGGCCGAGAAGACCGAAGGCTGACCGCCGTGAGCCTCCGCGACCTGCTGGGCGATACCCTCGCCCGAGCGGCGGAGGTCGAGCGGCTGCTTTCCAATCCGGACACCTTCGGCGACTCCACTAGGGTCGCCGAGCTGGGTCGGGAGCACCGACGCCTCCAGCCGGTCATCGAGCTGGCGGCCGAACTCGAGAAGTCGGAGAACGAGCTCGCCGAAGCACGCGAGCTCGTTCTCATTGACGACCCCGAGATGGCGGCCGAGGCGACCCAGGAGGTCGCGCGGCTCGAGTCAGCGATCGCTGGCCTCGAGGCGCGGCTCAAGCCTGCCCTCCTACCGCACGATCCCCTCGACGACCGCAACGCGATCATCGAGATCCGCGCCGGCACCGGCGGCGACGAGGCCGCCCTCTTCGCCGCCGACCTCCTGCGCATGTACACGCGCTTCATCGAGCGCAGCGGCTGGCGCATCGAGACGATCTCCCATTCCGACGGCACCCTCGGCGGCGTGAAGGAGGCCATCTTCAAGGTCTCCGGCGCCGGTGCCTTCGGCGCCATGCGCTGGGAGAGCGGCGTGCACCGAGTGCAGCGCGTCCCCGCCACCGAGACGCAGGGACGCATCCACACCTCCGCCGCCACCGTCGCCACCCTTCCCGAAGCGGAGGAGGTGGACGTGAAGATCGAGGACAAGGACCTCCGCATCGACGTCTTCCGCGCCAGCGGCCCGGGCGGACAGAGCGTCAACACGACGGATTCCGCCGTGCGCATCACGCACATCCCCACGGGACTGGTCGTCTCGCAGCAGGACCAGAAGTCGCAGCTGCAGAACAAGCTCAAGGGAATGGAAGTGCTGCGCGCCCGCCTCCTCGACCTCCGCGTCAGCGAGGCGGAGGCGGCACGGTCAAAGATGCGCAAGTCGCAGGTCGGCACCGGCGACCGGTCCGCGAAGATCCGCACGTACAACTATCCGCAGAGCCGCATCACCGACCATCGCATCGGCTTCTCGACGCACGACCTCCCCGCGTTCATGGACGGCTACATCGAGCCGGTGATCGAGGCGCTCAAGCTGGCCGACGTCGAGGAGCGCCTCGGTGGCTGACGACGCGCTCGCCGTCGCCGCGATCGCGCGCACCCTGGGCGCGCTCACCGACGCCATGGCCGCGCTGCTCGCACCGGCCCTCGGCCGCGGCGCGTCAGCCGAGGCGCGCGAGCTGCTCGCCGCGCTGCACGACATGCCGCGCCACTGGCCGGGACGCAGCCGCGAGCGCGGCTTGAGCGAGGCCGAGTGGCGCCAGGGGCTGAAGGCCGCCGCGCTGCGCGCCAGGGGAGCGCCCCTGCAGTATGCCGCCGGCCGCGCCTCGTTCCGCCACCTCACCCTCGACGTGGACCCCCGCGTGCTCATCCCGCGCCCCGAAACGGAGCTGCTCGTCGAGCTCGTGCTGCAGACCACGCGCGCCGAGCCGGGCGGCACCGCCGTGGACGTCGGCACCGGATCCGGGGCCATCGCCATCGCCCTCGCCAGCGAGGGCACCTTCGACCGCGTGATCGCGACGGACGTCTCGCTCGACGCGGTGGTCGTCGCGCGCGCGAACGCGGGCCGTTGCGCCGCCGCCCTCCGCGCCCCGCTCGACGTGCGGCACGGCTCCCTCCTCGGCCCCGTGCACGAGCGGCCGTTGCGTGCCGTCGTGTCCAACCCGCCATACATCGCCTACGACGAGGCCGAAGCGCTCCCCGCGGACGTGCGCGATTGGGAGCCCTCCGTCGCGCTGTTCAGCGGCGAGGGCGGCATGGCGGCGACGGCCCGCCTCGTGCGCGAGGCGGCCGACGCCCTCGCGCCGGCCGGCCTGCTGGCGCTGGAGGTGGACGCGCGCCGCGCCGCGCTGGTGGCGGAGCTCGCGGCCACTCATGGTTCGTACGACGACGTGCGGGTTCAGCTTGATCTCACCGGCCGCGAGAGATTCGTGGTCGCCAGACGACGGGAGGAGTGACACATGGTGGAAGACAAGGCCAGGGAGCTCGGGCGCCTCATCGGGCAGAGCCCGGAGTACCAGGCGGTCAAGCGGGCGAACGACGCACTCGGCAAGAACGACGCGGCGGTCGCCCTGCTCAAGAAGATGGAGCAGCTCCGCATGAACGCGCAGGGGATGATCCAGCGCGGCGAGCGGCCCACCGAGGAGATGGAGAAGGAGCTCGACGCGCTGCTCGGCCAGGTGCAGGGGCAGGACGTCTACCAGCGTCTCGTGGCCGCGCAGGAGAACTTCGACAAGGTCATGGGCCGCGTGAACGACTGGATCGTCGACGGCATCGAGCGCGGCGGGGCCAGCCCGATCATCACGCTGGGATGACCGCGTGACGCAGGGCGGCGGACGCATCATCGTCTTCGAGGGCGGGGAGGGGTCGGGCAAGTCCACCCAGCTCCGCCGCCTCTCCGCCGCGCTCGAGCAGCACGACGTCCGGCACGTCTGCCTTCGCGAGCCGGGTGGCACTCCGCTCGGCAGCGAGGTGCGGCGGATCCTGCTCGACCGCGCCTCCGACGTGGGGCACCGTGCCGAGGCGCTCCTGTTCATGGCGTCGCGCGCGCAGCTGGTCGAGCGCGAGATCCGTCCCGCGCTGGACCGGGGCGAGGTGGTCCTCCTCGACCGCTTCTTCCTCTCGACGTATGCGTACCAGATCGGGGGACACGGCCTGCCCGAGGAGGAGGTCCGCGCGGCGAACCGGTTCGCCACCGGCGGGCTCGTCCCCGACCTCACCCTGCTCCTCACCTTCCCCGTCACGGAAGGGCTCGAGCGCGCCGCGCGTCGCGCTTCGGCACACGACCGGATGGAGGCGATGGGAGAGCTCTTTCATCGGCGCGTATCCGCCTCGTTCGAGAGCTTCACCGATCCGGCCTGGCAGGCGGCGCACCCCGAGTGCGGTCCGATCGTCATGATCGACGCGGAAGGGACCGAGCGCTCGGTCAGGTCGCGCGTGGGGGCCGCGCTCGAGATGCGCTGGCCCGGATCTTCCCCCTTTCCGGTGTAGCACGGGGAACAGGGTGGCCCGGCCGTCGTGCCGGGCCGCCGGATCACGACAAGGAGCAGCATGCGTTCACGTGGGGTCGTCGTCGCAGCGGTACTCTCCAGCGCCCTCGTCTCGGGCGGATGGCTGATGCAGCGTGGTTCGCCGGGAGGCTCGCAGAGCCTCAAGGCGAGCGTGCACCTCTTCGACGAGGTGTTCGAGCACCTGGAGAAGGACTACGTGGACACGCTGGCCGACTCCACCCTGTACCGCCGCGCGGTGCGCGGCGTGCTCAGCGAGCTGGGCGATCCGCACTCCCTCTATCTCGACGCGAAGCGGCTCGAAGGGCTCGACGAGAGCACGAGCGGCCACTACGCCGGGGTCGGCATTCGCATGGACGTTCGCGACAGCGGCATCGCGGTGATCGCGACGCTGCCGGGGACGCCCGCGGAGCGGGCCGGCATCGCGACGGGCGACCGGATCGTGGAGATCGACGGTCGCGCCACGCATGGGCTCACCACGGACGAGGCGTTCAAGGCGCTGCGCGGCGCCGCGGGCAGCACCGTCCACATCAGCGTCCTGCGCCCGGGCATGGCCGACCGGCTCGTGTTCACCCTCGTGCGCCGGGAGATCCTCGTGAACCCGGTGCAGCACGCGCTGCTGCTGTCCGGCGGCGTGGGTTACGTGGACCTCTCGGTGTTCAGCACGGAGGCGGCCGCCGACATCGCGCACGCCGTGGATTCGCTGCGCGCCGCCGGCGCGCGCTCGCTCATCCTCGACCTGCGCGGCAACCCGGGCGGCCTGCTCGACCAGGGGATCGCCGTGGCGGACCTCTTCCTCGACGCGGGCCGCGGCATCGTCTCCACGAAGGGGCGGAGCGCCGCCGAGAACGCCTCCTACGATGATCGCGCGCCGCAGCGCTGGAGCGACATGCCGCTCGCCGTGCTCACCGACAGCGGGAGCGCATCGGCGAGCGAGATCGTCGCGGGGGCGCTGCAGGACCACGACCGGGCGCTCGTCGTGGGCACCACCACGTACGGCAAGGGGAGCGCGCAGCGCGTCTTCCGCCTCGGGTCGGGAGCGGTGAAGCTCACGACGGCGCTCTGGTACACGCCGAGCGGGCGCAGCATCAACCATCCGCATGCGCCCTCCGGGACGGAAAACGACGATGCCGCAACGCCCGATTCCACGCCGCGGCCCGTCTACCATACCGACGCCGGACGCGTCGTGCTCGGGGGCGGTGGAATCGTCCCTGACGTCGTGGTACCGACCCGCGTCGCGACGCCGGAGGACAGCGCGCTGCAGTCCGCCATCGGCGCGAAGGTCCCGCAGTTCCGCGATGCCGTCACCGAATACGCCGTCGCACTGAAGGCCTCGCGCGCCGTGGCCTCGCCCGACTTCGTCGTGACCCCCGCGATGCGGGAGGAGCTGTATCGCCGGCTGCAGGCGCGCGGCGTGCGGGTCGACCGCGCCGTCTATGCCGCTGACACCTCCCTCGTCGATCGCGCCCTCGGCAGCATCGTGGCCCGCTACGTGTTCGGTCCCCGTGCCGAGCTCCTCCGCACGCTCGCCGCCGACGCGACGATGACGCGGGCCTTGCAGCTCATCCGGGGGGCAAGGTCACAGAAGGCGCTGCTCGCTGCACCCGGACCGGCTCGCGTGGAGTGATCGTGGAGAGCTCCACCGTGCGCCCGCGCAGGCGCACGCGCGGCAGCGTCTTCGTCATGAACACGTGGAGCAGCTCGGGATCGAAGGCCCGCCCCGCGTCGGCGCGCATCATCTCCGCCGCCTCGACGGGGGAGTACGCCTCGCGGTAGCTGCGTGTGCTCGTGAGCGCGTCGAAGACGTCGGCGATGCAGAGGATGCGCGCGGCGCGCGGGATCTGTGTGGACGCCAGGCGATCGGGGTAGCCGTAGCCGTCCCAGCGCTCGTGATGATGCCGCACCATCGGCCGGATGTCCCACGGGAATGCGATCCCCGACAGGAGCGCGTCACCGCGCGTCGCGTGCTCGCGCATCAGCGCCGTCTCCGCCTCGGTCAGCCCTCCCGGCTTGTTGAGGATCTCGGCCGGGATCGTGATCTTCCCGACGTCGTGGAGCAGCGCCCCCATCCGGAACCAGAGCAGGACGCCGGCGTCGAGCCCCGCGTCGCGCGCCAGGGCGCAGGCGTACGCGGCCACGCGCTCGCAGTGGCCCTGCGTGTAGTGGTCCGCGCTCTCGATCGACGAGCCCCACTGCTCGACGATCTTGAGGAACTCGTCCTCCAGGCGTCGCACGCGGCCGCGCACGTCGCTGATGTCGCGGGTGGCGGAAAGCTGCGTGAAGATGGAATGCGAGCGGTTCAGCGCCTGGAGCATCTCGCGGTTCCGCTGCCGCACCTGATAGACGACGGCGAGCTCGCGGAGCGTCTCGGCGGTGAGCAGCAGATCGTGCCGGCGCTCGGCATGGCCGAGCGCGATGGCCAGGCACCGCTCCGCCTCCATCACGTCGCCCAGGGCGCGCGAGGCCACGCCGAGATGCTTGTACGTCTCGCCGATCCACTGGGCGTCGCCCGTCTGCATGAGCACCAGTCGCCGCGCGAGTCGTCTCGCCTTGCGGAAGCGCTTGCGGCTGAGGTAGAGCTCGACGCGGTTCGCCTCGACACGCATGCGGAAGCTGGACTCGCCGGTGCGCTGGGCAAGCACGACCGCCTCGGTGAACGATGCGTCGGCCGAGCGCCAGTCTCGGAGATCGGTGAACAGCATGCCGAGATTGTTCAGCGCCTCGGCGACCAGCCGGTCCATCTTGAGCGCCCGATAGCCGGCGAGGCTCGCGAAGTAGCGCCGGCGTGCCTCGGCCAGGTCGCCGCGGATGTTGGCGATGGTGCCCAGGTTCTGGTCGAGCATCGCCAGGAGAGACCCGGAGCCCGCGTTGGCCGCGTCAGCGTACGCCCGCAGGTAAAGCGCCTCAGCGCGGTCCAGGTCCCCGTACTGCTGCGCGGCCACCGCCCTCGCGTTGGTGGCGTGCGCCACGCCGAGCGCGTCGCCGTACCCGAGCGCGGCGATCTCGGCGACGTCGAGGCAGTCCTCGGCCGCCGACCAGTCCGCCATCTCGGAGTAGCAGCGCGCGACGCGTCGCAGCACCATCGGAACCTGCCCGGGGTCGAGCGGCTCCTGCCGGTCACGCAGGGCCGCCTCGTAGGCGAGGCACGCCTCGGCGTACTGGCCGGTGGCGTGCAGCTCCTCCGCCCGGCGCATCAGCTCGACTCCTCCGCGTCCCCCCTCGCCCGTCGTCACGAGCTGGCAAGCAGGCTTCGCCGGGTGATGCCACTCTCGCGCATGCGGCGCGCGAGCGTCGGGCGCGAGATCCCGAGGATGCGCGCGGCGGCGCTCAGATTGCCCGCCGTCAGCAGCAGCGTGAGGCGAATCGCCTCGCGCTCCACGTCGGCGAGCGACTTCCCCTGCGCGGGGATGGTGATGTGTCCCGCCTCCTTCGCCCCCTCGGCGGCAGGGGAGACGAGCTCGCGCCGCTGGATCCGCACGTCGTCACGGTGGATGATCCAGCCGGCGGCGAACAGGTCGGCGCGCTCCATCACGTTCTTGAGCTCGCGCACGTTGCCGGGCCAGTCGTGCGCGCGGAGCACCGTCGCCGCCGCCGCGTCCATCGACTTGACCGGCCCGCCGCGGCGCGCGGCGATCTCGTGGAGGAAGTGCTCGGCGAGCGCGATGATGTCCTCGCGGCGCGCGCGGAGCGTGGGCAGCTCGATCCGGGCGACGTTCAGGCGGTAGTACAGGTCCTCGCGAAAGCGCCCCGCCGCCACCGCCGTCTCGAGATTGATGTTCGTGCCGGCGATCAGCCGACACCGCATCGGATGCTCCTGGTTGCCACCGAGGCGGCGCACCGTTCGCGCCTCGATCATGCGCAGCAGCTTCGGCTGCAGCGCCAGCGGCAGCTCGCCGATCTCGTCGAGGAAGAGCGTCCCGCCGGCCGCGCTCTCCACGAGCCCGGGTCGGCTCTCGCGCGAGTCGGTGTAGGCCCCCTGCTCGCGGCCGAACAGCTCCGATTCCAGCAGCGTCTCGGGGATGGCGGAGCAGTTGATCGCCACGAACGGCTCGCCCGCCGGACAGCCGTGATGGTGGATTCCGCGGGCGAAGAGCTCCTTGCCGGTCCCGGTCTCGCCACCGATGAGTACCGTCGTCAGCGGGCTCCCCGCAACCTTCCGCGCCAGCGCCACCGCATCCGCCAGCGCGGGGCTCTGGCCCACCAGACCGAAGCTCGACGGCTCGAGCCCAACTCCGTGCGCGCGGCGAGTTCGCGCCGTACTGTCGCGCGAATAGGGCACCGTCACGGCGCCCTATCGAAATGCGTGGTAACGGTGGTGGATGACGTCGACATTCACATCAGCCCGGACGACTCAGTGGCCTGCTCAGCGCATGAGCGACAGCCGGGCTGCGAGGTGATCGGCCGCGGGCTGCGCCCCGAGATTGTGGAACGACTCTCGTGACTGCTTGAGGACGGACATTGCCCGGTCCGCCTCGCCCATAGCATGTGCTACCTCGCCCAGTTCGCGCAAGGCCTCGGCGACGAGAAGCGCGTCGTCGGAGCCCTCCGCCAGCTGCCGGGCGCGCTGGAGGCTGGCGTTCGCCGCGTCCACCTGCCCTCGCCGGAGCTCCACGAGCCCGCGCAGGCGAAATGCTTCCCCCGAGAGGGAGCGATCCTCGCGCTCTCCGGCGATCGTGAGGACGTCCGCCAGGAGTCCGTCGGCCGCCGCCAGATCTCCCAGATTCACCTTGAGCTGGGCACGGTTCAACTTGATCAACCCGATGTACCGGCGGTCGCCGAGCCGATCGGCGATCGCGGCGCCGCGGTCGTAAGCCTCCTCGGCGGCGGCGTGACGACCCTGGGCGGCGTGCAGCATGCCGACGTTGTTGAGCACGGGCAGGGAACCCGCCGCGTTGCCGTCCGCCTCCAGGCCGGCGAGGCTTTCGGTGTAGTACGTGAGCGCCGCCTCGTTGTCGCCACGCATGCTGGCGAGCACGCCGCGATTCTGGGAGATGAAGCTGAACAGCACGTGGTCGCCCGTCTGTTGCGCCCCGCGCGCCGCTTCGGTGTAGAGGCCGGAGGCGCGCGCCAGATCGCCGCGCCGGTGCGCGATCGTCGCGAGGCAGTTCAGCGCGTGCGCGCGCGGGCCGGAGGCGTTCAGCGCGACGGCGATCTCCAGGCTCCGCTCGTAGAGCTGCTCGGCGCGAAAAGTCTCGCCGCGATCGCGATGGCTCGTCCCCTTCCACCGGAGGAGCTCGGCGAGAAGCACCGTCGGGCCGTCGTCCTCGATCCGGAGAATCGCCTCGTCGAATCGCGCGATCGCCTCGGCGGCGTCGCCACGCCCGTCGGCGGCGCGTCCTTCCGCCGCGAGCAGGCGCGCGCGATCGGTCCTCGCGCCGCGAGAAGCGTCACCCGACTTCATGTGCAGACCCGCGTGGGTAGCGAGGGGCTGACTAGAAGAACTCGACCGTGCCCGTCCGCCCGCTAGCGAGCGCGTAGCCGGAGAAGTGATCGGTGGAGAAGCGGACGGAGGCCGGCACGGTGGACGCCGTCCGCGCGCTCGACGGGATCCGGATCGTCGACGCGAATACCTGCGCCATCGTCCCCACGCCGTCGCCATCGATGTCGTCGTCCACGTCGTTCTCCAGATAGCCGAAGAAGAGCGAGGTGGCGAGTGCTGGATCCTTGTCCGCGGTCGTTCCCGTCAGCGTCTGTTCGACGTCGATCGGCGTGTCGAAGCGGAGGCCGTGCGGGTAAAAGCTGTACGCCATCTTGTCGCCGCTGCGCGCCACCAGGCAGACGTACGTGTCGTGGCTGACCGACTTGGCATTGAAGGTGACCGTCAGCCCGGAGCGGGACAACGCCACGGTCCTTCCGGCCCTCGGGATCATGGCGCAGGCGATCTCGTCGTCGCGCAGCTGGCTCGTCCGCCGAAGCACGGGGGCCTTGTACTTCCCGCTGTTGGCGCTGCGCGCGGCGGCGAAGCTGCCCGGCGTCGCGATCAGCTCGGAGGTCGGCTGCACGGCCGACTCGCTGCAGGCGACCAGACCAGCGGCAACCAGCAGGGCGGCGCGCGTGAGGACTGCGCTCGGGCGAATCGACATGAGGGGGAGTCTCCGGAAGCGTGCGGAATGCGAGCGGGGGTGCTGGACGTCATATAAGAGCATGGAGAGTGCCCCGTGTGCAAACAACTGTGGGGTAATAACTTACAACATCAGTCTGCCAATTCTTCCTCTAACGTTTCTTGTCGGTATGGTACAAAATATTATATAGTGCTAAAAACTGTTCATCGCGCTACAACCCTCACTCCCGCCGGTGGCGTGAACCGGAACGCCCCCGCGTCCACCTTCACGTTGGTCTTGAGAGACGTCAGCCGCACCGTCCGCTTCAACCCACCCGCCTCGGTGACATCGAACTGCCGAACCACCGCATCCGCGTCGTCGATCCAGATCACCGCCGACCTGAACACCGCAGTCTCCGCGACCTTCGGCACCAGCGTGTAACCGTGCGTCGCATGGCCGCTCACCGTCGCGGGCCCCGCCGGCGTCACGGTGAATCGCGTGCGCGGCGACGTGAGGAACTGCGCCGGATCCACCACCCCCGTGCCCGCTGCGCCGAGCGGGGTGCGGATCACCTGATCCGGGGCGCTGCTGGGGAGATACAGCCACACGTACTTCCCGTCCGCCACGATCCGGTCGCTCGACGGGTTGCTGAAGGTCACCGACAACCGTCCGGGACGCTGTTGCTGGAACTCGCCACTGGCCGTCAGCGTGCGCTCGGTGAGCGGGTTCACGATGGTCTGCTCGAAGGTCGCTCGGGCGGTCTTCACCTTCGCCCAGGCCTTCACGGCGCGGTCGAGCAGGTCGGGCTGCGCCACGCCGGAGGTCCGGGCCTCGGCGGGGGCGCCACCGGCCACGAGAAGGCTGGCGAGAGCAAGCGCCGGAAGGATCCGTCGCGTCATGAGTCTCCTGGGTGCGGGGGCGCGAGACGTCGCACCCATGCCCGTGCTACACGCCCGCCGAGGCGACGGTTCCGAGCGGCGGGGTGATCGAGCGGCCGATGGCGTCGGCGATGGCGCGCGCCTCGCGCACCAGCCGCGCGAGCTGGTCCGGATAGAGCGACTGCCCGCCGTCCGACATCGCGCGGTCGGGATCGGGGTGCATCTCGACGATCAGCCCGTCGGCGCCCGCGGCGATCGCTGCGCGCCCCATCGGGATCACCTTGTCGCGCAGTCCGGTTCCGTGGCTCGGATCCGCCACGATGGGCAGGTGCGAGAGCTTCTGCACCAGGGGGATGGCGGTGAGGTCGAACAGGTTGCGCGTGGACGGATCGAAGCTGCGGATCCCCCGCTCGCAGAGGATGACCTGCGAATTCCCCTCGGCCAGCAGGTACTCGGCGCTCAGCAGGAGATCGACGATCGTCGCCGACATCCCGCGCTTGAGCAGGACCGGCTTGCCGAGCCGGCCGATCGTGCGCAGGAGCGAATAGTTCTGCATGTTGCGCGCGCCGATCTGGATGCAGTCGGCCACCTCGGCCACCAGGTGCGCGCTCTCCTCGTCCAGCGCCTCGGTGACGATCGCCAGGCCAGTCTCGCGACGGGCGAGGTCGAGCAGCTCCAGCCCTTTCTTGCCGAGCCCCTGGAACGAGTAGGGGGAGCTGCGGGGCTTGAAGGCCCCGCCGCGCAGCGCCACGGCGCCGGCGTCGCGCACCTGCTGCGCGGCCAGCACGATCTGGTGCTCGGTCTCCACGGAGCAGGGGCCCGCGATGATCGGGATCTGGCTGCCGCCGAAGGTGACGCCGGGCGCGATCGTGACGAGGGTGTTCTCCTGCCGCCACTCGCGCGAGACCTGCTTGTACGGCTTGGTGACGTGGATGACCTCGGCCACGCCGTCGAGCGAGACGAGGCGCGAGCCGTTCACGCGCCCGTCGTTGCCGACGACTCCGACGGAGGTACGCTGCGCGCCCGGCATGGGACGCGCCTCGTAGCCCATCTCCCTGATCGTCTCGACGACGCGCGCCACCTGCTCGGGGGTCGCGTCGTGCTGCATCACCACCAGCATCAGTCTTCCTCGATCTCGAATCGAGCGCCATCGGAGGCCAGCGAGATGGGCCCGGCATAGTGAGCCGCCACGAGCGCGCGCACGTCGGCGCGTTCCACTGGCGGATAGAAATGCGTCAGTACGAGGCGCTGCGGCAGCGCCGCCGCGGCCAGCGCCCCGCACTGCTCCGGCGTGAGATGCTCCGGGATCGCCAGGGTGGCGGGGAGAGAGCATTCGCAGAGCAGCAGGTCGGCCCCGCGAGCCCACTCGCCGAACATCGGGTCGTAGCCGGTGTCGCCGGTATATACCACCCGCCGCCCGCCGCGCGTGATGGAATATGCCACACTCTCCACCGTATGCGGAACCTTCGTGGCCGAGAGGACGACGCCGTCGCCAAGCTCCAGCGAGGCGCCCGCGGCGATCTCGACGACCGTGAGAGGAAATCCCGGGTCGCGCAGCCAGTTCCCGAAGGCGCCGGCGAGCCGCTCGAGGAGCGCTGCGGTCCCCTCGGGGCCGATCAGGGTGAGCGGCTCGCTCCGGCCGGGCCGGTCCCCGTACTTCCACGCGAACACCAGCGTCGCGAGATCACCGATGTGATCGGCGTGGAAGTGGGTGAGCGCGACGTGGCTGATCGTCCACCAGGGGAGCGCCAGCTCGGCGAGGCGATGCGCGACGCCGCTGCCGCAGTCGAGCAGGAGGCGCACCTCGCCGGCCTCGAGCAGATGTCCCGCGCACACCCGCGCCGGCGAGAGGGCCACGGTGCCGGTGCCGAGCGTGGTGAGGCGCATCAGCGAGGCCCGCGGCGGCTCATGTGGCCGCCGCGGCGGCCTCCTCCTCCTGCGAGGCGGGCGCCGGCACGACGGACTCCCCGGGTGCGTCATCCACTCCGGTGGTGCCCTTGCCCATGCGCACGCTGACGAGCGACGACACGCCCGGCTCCTGCATCGTCACGCCGTACACCGCGTCGCCCGCCTCGGTGGTCGTGCGCGGGTTGTGCGTGATCACGATGAACTGCGTACGGTGCTTGAACTCGTTGAGCATCTTCACGAAGCGCCCCACGTTCGCGTCGTCGAGCGGGGCGTCCACCTCGTCCAGCAGGCAGAAGGGGCTCGGCTTGGTGAGGAAGATGCCGAACAGCAGGGAGAGGGCCACCAGGGCGCGCTCTCCGCTGGAGAGCATGCTGATGCGCTGCGTCCTCTTGCCGCGGGGCGAGGCGTGGATCTCGATGTCGCAGTCGAGCGGCGCGTCGGGATTCTCAAGCCGGAGGTCGCACTCGCCGCCGCCGAACAGGGTCATGAAGATCGACCGGAAGTTCTCGCGCACCTGGTTGAAGGTGGCGATGAACAGCTCGCGCGCCGTGGCGTCGATCTCCTTGATGGCCTGGAGCAGGCTGGCGCGCGCATCGAACAGGTCGGTGCGCTGGGCGACGAGGAAGTCGTGGCGCTTGACGGTCTCGTCGTGCTCCTCGATGGCGAGCGCGTTCACCGGACCAAGCTGCTCGAGCTGCTTGCGCAGCTCGTCGGCTTCGGCCTTGAGCGAGTCGTCGTCGAGGTCGATGGGGGGCAGGTCGGCGAGCATCTCGTCGAGGGGGCGCTTCCACTCGGTCTCCAGCCGCTCGCGGATAGCGAGGCGCCGCCCCGACAGCTCGGTGAAGCGCAGCTCGGAGTGGTGCAGCTCGTCACTCAGCGCGCTCGAGCGGCGGCGATACTCTCCGAGTGTCGCGTCGGAGGAGACCAGGGTCTCGTCCGCGGTCCGCACCGCGGCCTCCGCGTCGGCGAGGCTCGCCTCGCCATCCGAGAGGGTGGCCTCACGCGTCTCGAGGTCCAGCGTCCAGCCGGCGAGCTGCTCGGCGAGCGCGCCGTCGGACTGCGCGAGCTCACCGAGCTCCTGGCGGAGCTGTGCGAGGCGCTGCGATGCGGTCGCCACCTCCTGCGTGAGGCGCCGCTCGCGGTCCACGGCCATCTGGACGCGCGCCCGGGCCTCCGCCTGCTCGACCTGCCACTTCGTGCGGACCTCGCGGGCATGATCCTGCTGCCCCTCGGCTTCGGCCGCCCGGGCGCGTGCGTCGGCGATCGCCTCCTCCAGCGTGCCGGCCTGCTCGGCGAGCGCCGCGGCATCGGTGTCGAGGGCGGTCCCGCGCTCGGCCAGCTCGGCGCGTCGCGCGGCGAGGCGGTCGGCGAGCGCGGCGGCATCCTGCGCCTCCTTGGCGGCGCGCGCGACGCTGCGGCCGATCTCGGCGTGCTTTTCGGCGGCGGCGCGGCTGCGCTGCTGCGCGAGCTGCGATGCCTCGGTCAGCTCGACGACGCGGCGCTCGCTCGTGAGCAGCGCGTCGCGCATCTCGTCGGCGGCGCGGGAGGCGTCCTGTCTCGCCGCCTCGAGGGCCTCGAGCTGCGTCCGCAGCTCGGCCAGCTCGGCGCGGCGGCGCAGCGGCCCGGGGCCCGCCGTGGAGCCGGGGAGCCAGACCGCGCCGCGCGCGTCGACGAAGGCGCTGCCGTTGTCCACCGCGTGCACGTGGCCGAGCAGATTGCGCACCCAGGCGCGCGCTGGCGGCGCCGCGTTGACGATGTGCGCGAGCGCGTCGGGCAGGGGCTCGCCCGCCGACTCTTCCGTCATCGCGTCGACGGGGAGGAGGAGGAGGGGACCGGGATTCGCCTCGGCGTGCCAGGCGCGGATCGCGTCGGCGGCGGCGCTGTCGCGCACGAGGACGGCGTGCACCGAGTTGCCGAGGAAGCGCTCGACGAGCACCGCGGAGCCCTGGTCCGCGCCGATGAAGTCGGAGAGCGGCCCGAGGACCGCCCCCTCGCCGAAGGTGTCCCGCTCCTGCAGCAGCCGCGACGCGGCGGGGGCGAGCCCGACGCGATCGCGCTCGAGCTGCTCGAGCGCGTTGACGCGCCCCTGCAGGGAGGTGAGCGCCTCGTCGGCGCGGAAGAGCTCCGCGCGCGCCACCGACTCGCGCTCGCGCGTCTCGCGGGCGTTGGCGCGGGCGGTCTCCACCTCCGCCGCCGCCTGCGCGGCGAGCTCGGTGGCCGCCTCGACCTCGCCCTGCGATTCCTCCTGCTCGAGCTTCGCCATGGCGTGCGAGTCGTCGAGCTGCGCCAGCTCGAGCGCGAGCGCCTCGCCGCGCTGCGCCACCTCGTCGAGCTCGCGGATCGCGCGCTCCCGGTCGTGCTCCACGCGGCGCGCGCGGTCCTGCAGCTCGCGCAGCTGCCGCTCGGCGCGCTCCACCTGGCTGCGCGCGTCGGCCACGAGACGACGGATCTCGTTCTCCTCTTCCTGATGCTGCGCGAGCTCGGTATCGGCCTGCTGCAGCTCGGCCTCGGCGATCCCGCGCTGCGCGACCGCCTGCTCGCGCTCGGCGGCGATCTGCGTCCCCGACTGCTCGCCGGCCGTCGCCTCGGCCTCGGCGCGCTGGCGGCGCGCCGTGGCGTTGCGCTGGCGCTCGTGCGCCACCGCCATCTCGCCGCGAATGCGCTGGACCTGCTCGCGCTGCGCGTTCACGAGCCGCGACAGCTCGTTGCGCTGCGCTTCGGCCGCGGCGCGCGCGCCCTGCGCGGTGTCGCGGGCCTGCTCGGCCTCCACGGTGCCATGCTCCGCGGCGGGGAGCTGCTCGCGCAGCTCGGCCACGCGGAGCTCGAGCCGCGCGAGCTCGTCGCGCCACGCCTCCATGGAGCGCGCCGCGAGCGACAGCTCGACGGTGAAGCGGCGGGCCGTGATCTCGGTGAAGCGCTCGGCGCGCTTCCGCTGGCGCAGCAGGCTGCGCACCTGGCTGGACACCTCGTTGATGAGATCGTCGAGCCGCTGAAGGTCGCCGGTCGTCTCCTCCAGGCGGCGCTCGGTGGTGCGGCGGCGGTCGCGATACAGGCCGACGCCGGCGGCCTCCTCGAACAGCTCGCGCCGGTCGTCGGGCCGGTCGGAGAGCAGGGCGTCGATCATCTTGCTCTCGATCACGACGCCGGTTCCGGCACCGAGCCCCGTGCCGCGCAGCAAGTCGGAGATGTCGCGCAGCCGGCAGGGGGCGCGGTTGAGGAAGTAGTCGCTGTCGCCCGAGCGGGAGAGCCGGCGCGTGATGACCACCTCCTTGAACGGCACGGGGAGGATCCCCTCGTCGTTCGAGAAGTGCAGCGAGACTTCGGCGACGTTCACCGGCCGGCGCGCGGACGAGCCCTGGAAGATCACCTCGTCCATCTTCGCGCCGCGCATCAGGCGTGCGCGCTGCTCGCCGAGCACCCACCGCACGGCATCGGAGACGTTGGACTTGCCGCATCCGTTCGGGCCGACGATGGCGGTGACGCCCGGCTCGAAGACGAGGTTGGTGGCGTCGGCAAACGACTTGAAGCCGTGCAGCTCGAGCTTGGTCAAACGCACTAGAACACTCTCCCGATTCGATAAACCAGCGTCGGCGTCATGCCGGCCTTCTTGACGGAAGGCACGGCGAGCGCCGCCTGCTGAGGACTCTCGTAGGCGCCGTAGTAGAGGTGCGCGGCGCCGTTGGGCTGACGGAGCGCGTAGACCGGCTGCCCCTGCGCCCTGTAGCGCGCGATGCGCGCCGGCACCTCGTTCGCCGGCACGTCGGTCTGCACGAGAAACGCATAGGGCAGGGATGTGACGCTCCCGCTCGCGGGGGGCAGCAGCTTCCGCGCACGGAGCTCCGCGAGCAGCGAGTCGGCGCCAGGGCGCGTGGGGTAGGCGCCGGCGACGAGGACGAAGAACCGCGTGCGCGCGTCGAGCCCGTACGTGCTCGCGGGGACCCTGTCGAACTTGCCGCGCAGATCGAGCAGCGCGCCGGCGGTGGTGTTGGTCTGCTCGAGCCGCACGGCGAACGCCGACGCCGCCGACGAGTCGCCGCCGTTCGCGGCAGGAAGCAACGGGAAGGAGTCGCTGGCCCCCGCGGCGGCGGCGATGGCGGCGACGCTGTCGCGGCGGATGCTGTCGGCGCGCGCCGCGACGGCGCTGTCGGTGGCGAAGGCTCCCTTCGTGACGGCGACGGCGGCGGGGGTCCCCGCCTTCACCCCCACGCGGGGACGGCTCTTCGCGGCGAAGGGACGCTGCCAGAACCAGACGCCACCCGCCGCGAGGGCGAGGGCGAGCAGCAGCCCTGTGGCGTATCCCGCGATTCGCCGGCGCCGGCGCGTCGGAAGCTCCGCCGGGACCGGATGCGGCGCGGGTTCCACCGCGCCCGCCGGCAGCGCCGTCTGTCCCCGCTTCGGACGGACCCACGCGATCGCGCGCGCCACCGGGAGCTCGGGAGGGACGATGTCGCCGACGACGATGGCGCCCTGCGTGTTGTCCACGAGCTCGTGCACGCGCGCCGCGCCGGCGGGAGCCGCGAGAACCAGCAGCGCACCCACCTCGCCGAATCCCGCCGCGAGCCGGCGCCAGCGCGGCAGGGCGAACAGCTCGTCGTAGTCGATGGGGCCCGTCCCGCTCGGCATCACGAACAGGTCGCCGCTGTCGGCCACCGGATAGGCGATCTTGTTGAGCGAAACGCCGTAGAGGAAGCTGTCCACCAGGCCGTGCGGATCCTCGCTCTCCACGAGCGACTGCAGCACCGGCGCTTCGCCGAAGAGGTCGCCGACCGCGACCTTGCGATGCTGCGCCTGCACGCGCGCGATGCCGAGCGCGACCTCCGTCGTGGCGGTGACGTCGTCGCCGACGACGACGACGGCGTGAAAGGCGTCGAGCTTGAGGCCGACCTCGCGTCCCTGCTGGATCCAGTCGATGTCGTCGGCGACAGTCACGGTCCCCCCTCGTAGATCCAGTAGGACTGCTTGGACTCGCGGCCGACACGATCCGCTTCCTCGCGCGTGGGATAGGGCCCCATCACCACGCGGTAGATCGCGGCGCCGTCGCGCGTCGAGGTCACCACGCGAGCGCTCTCGCCGCGGACGTGGATCTGCGCGGCGAGCTCGCGGGCCTTGTCGGCGACGAGCAGGGCGGCGAAGGAGACGGTGAAGCCCGCGGGGCGCCGCACCGCCGTGTCACGAGATGCGGGAAGCGGTGCAGCGGCGCTGTCCGCGACGGGGGCCGTGGAATCGGCACGTGGGCGCGTCGAATCCACCGGCGGCCCGATGAACTCGACCGGCCTGTCGAGCGCCGCATCGCGCGGCCGGAAGCCTGACCAGCGGAAGGGGTACCAGAAGTCGGCGGCGCCCGCGCGCACGCGCACGGTCGGCCGCAGCGTCTCGCCGTCGGCGATGATCACGTCGGCGCCCTGGGCCAGGGCGACGCCGCCGTCGGGGGCGACGAAGGGAAGGTCGCCGCGCCACGCCGTGGCGAGCGCGCCGGCGACGCGGTTGGTGCCGAGCGCGATGACCACGACCGAGTCGGTCCCCTCGGGGCGCGCGAGCAGATATCGCCCGAGCGCGTCGACGCGCAGCTCGGCCGGATGGCGGCCGAGCGCGATGGAGCCGGCGATCCGTTCCTGATAGCGATCGACGATCTCGACCGAGGTGCCCGTGCGCGTCACGACGAACACGCGATCGCCGCTCGGCGTCGCCGCCAGCAGCTCGATGGGCTCGTCGAAGGAGACGCTCGCGGTCTGCTGCATCGTCCGCGTGCGCACGCCGGTCAGCTCGCTCTGCGAGGCGAGGTAGAGCCGGTCGCCGACCTGTGTGCGGAGCGCGCGGTCTACCTTGGGCAGGGTGACGGAGTCGACGATCTTCGTCGAGGGAGGGCGCAGGCGCCAGACCACCGAGCCCCCCGCGCGCTCGCCGAGCACCAGCAGCGATGCATCGAGCTGGGGGAAGACGGCGCGCGCCGCGATGGGGGGCTTCCAGCGCCAGACGCCCGCCGACGAGTGGCGCTCGACAGCGCCGTCGGCGGCTATTCCGTAGATCGTCGCGCCGTCCACCGAGGCGATGCCCGTGAGCTTGTTCTTCGTCACCGAGACGGCGTCGCCGGTGCGGAAGTTCACGCGCGCGGGGAGTCCCTTCGCGTCGAGGTAGGCGATGGTGCCCGCTTCCTCGTCGAAGGCGAGGATGCGCGAGGGCGCGGGGGCGCCGCTCGTCCGCCAGACGAGGGTGTCGAGGCGCGGATAGGCGAAGACGCGCGCGTCGCCGCCGGCGCGCGGGATGCGCAGCACCAGGTTGTCGGGGCCGCGCGGCACCGCGGCGGAGGGGGTCGAATGCGCGGCGGGCACGTCCTGGCGGTCGGCGGGGCCGCATGCCGCGAGCACGAGCGCCGACGCGAGCAGAGTCGTTCGCACGGTCGAGAAGCTACGCGCTCGTCGGCGCGAACGACAGGCGCGCGCGGGGGCGATCAGCGGCCGGCGGGCGGCGTGAGCGGCACCACTTCGGCATCGGCCCAGAGCCGCTCGATCTGATAGAAGTTGCGGAGGGTGGGGTGGAACACGTGCACGACGAAGTCCACGTAATCGAGCAGCACCCACCGGCCCTGCGCGAGACCCTCGGTATGGTTCGCCATCTGCCCCGTCTCCTTCTTGAGATCTTCCAGGACGGAGCTACCCAGCGAACGGACGTGCGTGTCGGACGTCCCGCTGGCGATGAGGAAATAGTCGGTCATGTCCGACACCCCCTCGAGGCTCAGCAGCACGACGTCGTTCGCCTTGCGGTCGAGCAGAATGGCCGCCGCCCGCTGAGCGAGCTCGGCGGAGGAGGGCTTGGGGAGTGGGGCTTTGACGGACATGGATTGCCTGGCGGCGATTTGAGAGATGCTTGCGAGCAGTTCTTCGGTTTGCGGTCTTTCGGTCCACGGCCGGCCCCGGTCAGTCATTGCGTCCCGAGGTCGGCCGTTCACCGAAAAACCGTAAACCGATAAACCGTAGTTCAGTAGTTCAGCCGTTCAGCCCTTGATGACCCAGACGCGGATCTCGGGCTTCACGTCCGCGTGCAGCTTGACGGGGACGCGATAGACGCCGAGCGCCTTGATCGGGTCGTGCAGGTCGATCAGGCGCTTCTCGATGTCGAAGCCCTGCGCGGCGAGCTGCTCGGCGATGTCGGCGGATGTCACCGACCCGAAGAGCTTGCCCTCCTCACCGACGCGCGCCGAGAAGGTGAGCTGGACCTCCTCGAGCTTCTTGGCGAGCTCCGACGCGGTGCCGCGACGGTCGTTCTCTGCAGCTTCCAGGCGCGAGCGCTCGGCGTTGATCCGCTTCAGGTTGCCCGGCGTCGCCTCGTAGGCGAAGCCGCGGGGCAGGAGGAAGTTGCGGGCGTAGCCGTTCTTGACCGTGACGACATCCCCGGGGGCGCCGAGGTTCTCGATCGTCTGGCGAAGGATGATTTCCATTGATTTACCCTCTGATTACGTGGTAGGGCGCGCACGGCGGCGCCAGTCGGCCCAGGTGTCACCGAGGCCGAGCCCGAAGGCGGCAAGCGCCAGGAGCATGAACCCGGATACGGCGACCAGGTTCAGCACCGGCCACCACAACATGGCGAACCCGACGACGAGCGTCATCGCGAGCACTCCCGGTGCCATGAACCAGGAGAGCACGCCGAAGCCGCGAATCGCGTAGAGCGCACCGAAGAAGACGAGCAGATTCCGACCGGTCCCTCTGAGGAAATCGAGCGCCGGCACGAACACGATGGCCAGGCCGACGATCAATCCCCAGACGAGCTGGTCGTTGAAGCGAAAGTCCTTGAGCGGGCCGAGCGGGGCGCCGAGGCGCGTCCGCGCGATCCGGTGATACGTCGTCCACGCGAGCGCGAGGGCGATGAGCGACTCCAGCAGAAGCAGCGACGGAAAGAGCTCCGTGCCGGTCCGTGATGCCGCCTGCAGCTGCTGCGCCGACTCGTCGGGAAGGGATGCCATGGTCGGCATCGCCTTCACCACGTCGGGATGCTCGCGCACGACGGTGCGGAACATCTCGACCGACTCGGCATTCCGCCGGGCAAACTCCACCTGCACCGCCTGGCGCGCGCGGCCCGTGGTGAGAGGACCGTGCGTGCTCATCAACAGCACGAACACGAGCGCGATGGACAGCGCCGAGAGCGCGCGGGGGAAGAAGGGCTGCCCCCGCGCGAACAGGCAGACGAGACCGAACGCTCCCGCGAGCAGGAGACTCCAGCCGCGCGTCAGGTTGAAGAACGACCCTGGCTGCGCCGGTTCCATGAGGACCCAGAGCATCCAGACGGCGAGCCCCACCCAGACGACCGCCAGCAGCAACCGGCCCCCGGCCCACCAGCCCACCAGGCAACAGGCCGCCAGTGCCGGGAGAAGGAGCAACAGCGTCTCCTTCACCGGCAGCAGGGCCTGCAACGGTGGCATCACCGGCAGGAAGAGGAACGCCGCGAGCGCGAGGAGGAGCTTCCCCCACCCGCGCTCTGCCGGCGCCGGGAGCGCGGCGTCAGACATCTCAGCCCTGCAGCCCCTTCGTGTACGGAAGCAGCGCGAGGTAGCGGGCGCGCTTGATCGCGGTACTCAGCTGGCGCTGGTGCCGCGCGCACACGCCGCTGAGACGGCTCGGCAGGATCTTCCCGTGATCGGTGATGAAGCGGCCGAGCGTGCGCTCGTCCTTGTAGTCGACGAACCGGACGCGGGTCTCGCAGAACGGGCAGGCCTTAGATGGGCGTCGCATGGTCTACTCCTCGTCCTCGTCGTCGTCATCGCCACGCTTCTTCGCGAGGGCGAGCTCCTCTTCGGACATCGGCGGGGCGCCGACTTCGTTCTCG
Source organism: Gemmatimonadales bacterium (assembly GCA_038325515.1). GTDB lineage: Bacteria > Gemmatimonadota > Gemmatimonadetes > Gemmatimonadales > Gemmatimonadaceae > AG11. The sequence continues at coordinate 83,887 of JBBQJC010000002.1, forward strand.
AAGATGGTGATCAGGTGGCGCAGCACGCTCTCGTCGAGCTTGAGCGCGCGCTCGTACTCGGGGATGCCGGCGGTGTCTGCCTCGAAGCGAGCGACGACGTAGTAGCCGTTCTCCTTCGGGCCGATGGGATACGCGAGCTGGCGGCGTCCCCAATGGTCGATCTTCATCTCCCCGGTCGTGCCGAGGAGCTGGTGGAAGCGGTCAAGCTTCTCGTTGACGGCTGCATCTTCGAGTGTGGAGTCGAAGATGTAGACCGCCTCGTATGGACGTGGCATGTCCTGGCAATCCTCCCTTTGGACGTAACCGCCCCCCGCTGGTTGCCTGAGCAGGAGGAGGGGAATGAAGCAGCGGCCGGAGAATCCCGGGCCGCCGCGTTGTGACAGCCCATAAAGCTAACCCGGGCAAGGCTCTAGGCCAAGGGACCCGAACTTGAGGTTCGAGGTTCGAGGTTCGAGGTTCGAGGTTCGAGGTTCGGGGTCCGGGGTCCGGGTGGACTCACCCCCCACGCCCGACTCCCCACGCCGAGCTCCCAACCGCCCCTAGGACCACCGGTACGGTTGAGTCCGCGACATCCCCCGCCGATACTCACCCTGTCGCTCCCCTCTCCCCGCGCCGAGCCTTGCGCCGATCCTTGCGCCGATCCTTCGCCCGCAGCCCAGAGCCACTCGCCGCACCTGCCCTCACGGAGCTCGCCCACTCGGCGGCAGAGGAACGGCATGCCGAGCGCGTCCGCCTTCTGGTGGACGGGGTGACCGACTACGCGATCTTCATGGTCGACGCGAAGGGCCGGATCTCGAGCTGGAATGCCGGGGCGGCCCAGACCTCGGGCTACTCGGCCGCGGAGATCGTCGGCCACGAGATGGCGGTCTTCTACCCCCCCGAGGAGCGCGCCCGCTCCGTGCCGGCGACGGATCTGGCCCGCGCCGCACGCGCCGGCCGCGTCGAGCTCGAGGGCTGGCGGCTGCGCAAGGACGGCTCCCAGTACTGGGGCAATGCCGTCCTCACCGCGCTGCGCGACGACCGGGGGGTCGTGACCGGGTTCGCCTGCGTCACGCGCGACCTCACCCTGCGCAAGTCGGCCGAGGACGCCCTCCGCGCCCGGAGCGACCACCTGCAGGCCGTCGTCGCCGCGCAGCAGGAGATCACCACCGGCGGGCTCGCCCTCGCCGGGATGCTCCCCCGCATGGCCGAGCGGGCACGCGGCCTGACGGGGGCCGACGCCGCCATCGTCGAGCTGCGCGATGCCGACGGCGTGCTCACGCGCGCGCACTCGGGGCACGCGACGCTCGACCACAGGCTGTCGTCCCTGCTCGCGCCGGGCTGGCCCGGGCCGCGCTCCGGGCTTCCCGAATGCCTGCGCTTCGACGACCGGGTCACTCCGCAGGACGTGAATGCCGCGGCGTGCGGCGCGGCGGGTGTCGGCGCGCTGCTCGCCATCCCCCTCGTGCACGAGGGAGTCCTGCTCGGGTGCCTCGCCGTCACCGCCTCGTCACCTCTGGCCTTCGACGAGCAGGACGTCCAGACGCTGCAGCTCATGGGGGGGATGCTCGGCGGCCCCGTGGCGCACGCGCAGGCGTTCGAGGCGAAGCGCGCCCTCGTCGCCGAGCGCACGCTCGCATTGGCGGCCTATCGCGAGAGCGAAGCGCGCTTCCGCGCCGCGATGGATGCGTCGCTCGACGCGCTGTTCATCCTCGGCGCCGTCCGCGACGACGACGGGCGCATCGTGGACTTCGAGTACCTCGACACCAACCGGCGCGGCGAGGAGCTGTGCGGGCTCTCTCGCGCCGCGCTGCTCGGCGAGCGGATGAGCTGCGTCTTCACGGGCGAGGAGGACGGCGGCCTGGTGCGCGCCTTCGCCGACGTCGTCGAGACGCGGGTGGCGGTGGAGCGCGAGCGGGAGATGGCGACGACGCGCGCGCGGCGGCGCTGGATCCAGGAGCAGGTCGTCCCGCTGGAGGACGGCGTCACCGTGACGATGCGCGACGTGACGGCGCGGCGCGAGGCGGAGGAGGAGACGCGCCGCGCGCGCGAGTCGGCCGAGAAGGCGAACCGCGCGAAGACCGACTTCGTCGCCCGCATGAGCCACGAGCTGCGCACGCCGCTCAATTCGGTGATCGGCTTCTCCACGATCCTGCTCAAGAACAAGCGCGCCGCGCTCGACGCGAACGAGCTGCAGTATCTCGGACGCGTGCAGTCCGCCGGCACGCATCTCCTCGCGCTCATCAACGACGTGCTCGACATCGCGAAGGTGGAGGCGGGGCGGATGACGCTGGAGCTGGCACCGGTGGAGCTGGCCGAGTTCGCCCGGGGCGTGCTCTCGCAGTTCGACACCCCCGCGCGGACCGCCGGGGTTGCGCTGTGCCTCGAGGGGCCGGAGCAGGGGGCGATGGTGCACACCGACGTCGCGAAGCTGAAGCAGGTCTTGATCAACCTCGTGGGGAACGCGCTCAAGTTCACGCCGAGCGGGAGCGTCACCGTGCGCATCCGCGCCGAAGCGATGCTGCCGCTCGCGGGAGGGATCCCGATGGCGACGAGCCTCGAGGTGGCGGACACGGGGATCGGCATCGCGCCGGACCGGCTCGATGCGGTGTTCGAGGCGTTCGAGCAGGCCGATTCGTCGACCTCGCGTCACTACGGCGGGACGGGACTCGGCCTGTCGATCTCGCGGGCCCTGTGCGAGGCGATGGGGTTCGGCCTCTCGGCGGAGAGCCGGCTGGGCGAGGGGACCTGCTTCCGCATCGATCTCGTCCCGCAGGAATCGCTCGTCGGCTGATCGCTCGGCGGCGGTCGGTGCCGAGCCGGGCCCGTTCCGCGCCGCTGGCACACTCCCGGCGTCTGTCGCCAGCAGCCGACCGCCGAGGAGACGATGTCGTACCGAGAGTTCGACGACGCCGAGGGGCGCCGCTGGGAGGTGTGGGAGGTGCACCCCACCCTCACGGAGCGCCGGCTCCTGCGCGACCGGCGCCGTCTGCCGCGGGACGGCGCGGAGCGCCGGCTGGTGATGGTGCGGCGGCGCTCGCTGCCCCGCGCATTGCAGGAGGGATGGCTCGCCTTCCAGCAGGGGCAGGAGCGGCGGCGATTCTTCCCGATTCCCGACGAATGGGAGGAGCTGCCGGACGGCGAGCTCGCCTCGCTGGCGGAGCGGGCGCAGATCAACCGGAGGGCGCGGCGGTTGGGGTAGGGATGGGCGAGGCGGCCGTCCGCGCGCCTCGCGGATGCGTCACACGTTGAAGCGGAACAGCAGCACGTCGCCGTCCTTCACCACGTACTCCTTGCCTTCCTGCCGCATCGCTCCCTTCTCCTTGACTCCCTTCCAGCCACCCATTCCGATGAAGTCGTCGTAGCCCGCCGTCTCCGCCTTGATGAAGCCGCGCTCGAAGTCGGTGTGGATCACTCCCGCCGCCTGGGGCGCGGTGTCGCCGCGATGGATCGTCCACGCGCGCACCTCCTGCTCGCCGGCGGTGAAGTAGGTCTGCAGGCCGAGCAGCTCGAAGCCGGCGCGGATGAGCCGATCGAGGCCGGCCGACTCCAGGCCGAGCGACGCGAGGAAGTCGGCGCGGTCCTCGGGGGGGAGCTCGGCGAGCTCGCTCTCGATCTTGGCGCTGAACGGGACGACCTGCGCCAGCTCGCCGCTCGACGTGATCGCCTCCCGCAGCGACTTGAGGTGCGGTCCCTCCTCGCCCGACAGCTCGGCATCGGTGACGTTGGCCGCGTAGAGGATCGGCTTGGTCGTGAGCAGGGTGAGGGGCTTGAGCAGCGCGAGCGCGCCCGCGTCGAACCTCGCCTCCCACAGCCCGCGCCCGTCCTTGAGGAACTCGTTGGCGCGCTCGAGCGTGGGGAGCTCGGCGAGCGCCTCCTTGTCGCCGGTCTTCGCGGCGCGCTTCACGCGGTCGAGCCGCTTCTCCACGGTGGAGAGGTCGGCGAGGGCGAGCTCGAACTCGATCACCTCGCGGTCGCGCACCGGATTCACGGATCCCATCACGTGCAGGATGTCGTCGTCGTCGAAGCAGCGGACGACGTGCACGATGGCGTCGGTCTCGCGGATGTTCGCGAGGAACTGGTTGCCGAGCCCCTCACCCTTGGAGGCGCCCTCGACGAGCCCGGCGATGTCGACGAACTCCACCGCGGCGGGAACTGTGCGCTGCGGGTTCACCACCTTCGCCAGCTCGTCGAGCCGGTGGTCGGGCACGTTCACGCGGCCCACGTTCGGCTCCTTCGTGGCGAACGGATAGTTCGCCGCGAGGACGCCCGCGCTGGTGAGCGCGTTGAACAGCGTGGACTTGCCGACGTTCGGGAGACCGACGATGCCGAGTCTGAGCATTGGGACGACGTGGGGCGCGTGGAAGGGACGTGAGGCGTAGCCTCGAAAGCTAATCGCGCGGTGGAGCTGCCGCGCGGCTCTGCACGTCGAGCGCGCCCTTGTTTCCCTCGCGTGCCCAGGCCTCGACAACTTCGGTCATCACGGGAAAGAGCCCGCGGATCGCCTCGCCGTCGCGCTTCCCGACGGCGCCGAGCACGAAGTCGGTGAGCGGCCCGCCGGCGGGCCGGTCGGGATCACCGACGCCGATGCGCAGCCGCGGGTAGAGCTGCGTGCCCAGCGACTGCTGGATCGACTTGAGCCCGTTGTGACCACCCGCGCCCCCCTCGGGGCGGAAGCGCCACGCGCCCGCGGGAATCGCGACGTCGTCGGTGATGACGAGCAGGTCGTTCGCCGCGGCCCAGAAGGGACGCCGCGCGTACTGCACGAGCACCCCGCCCGAGAGGTTCATGTAGGTCTGCGGCTTGACGATCCGCACCGGCTCCTTGAGCCCGGGCAGCTGACTCTGCACGACCTTGGCCTGGCCGTCCTTCTTCCAGCCGTCGAAGCCCCAGCGGTCGGCAAGGTGGTCGGCGAGCCACCAGCCGACGTTGTGGCGCGTCTGCTCGTATTCCTTTCCCGGGTTGCCGAGGGCGACGATGACCTTCATCTGGATCTCGTGGTGATGCGGGTCGTGAAACGACGATGGCTCCGCCCCGGAGGGGCGAAGCCATCGCGTGAGTGCAGCGAGGAGCGCGCGAATGGCTTACTTCGCGGCCTCGTCTTCCTTCGCCTTGCGGATGAGCTCCGGCTCGGCGGCGCCCGGCTCGGCGGCGGCAGCCTCGACGGCGGCGCGCGGCGCGATCACGGCGCAGATCGTGGCATCCTCGTCCGACTGCATCTCGATGCCCGCGGGGACCGGGATGTCGCGCACGTGGAGCGAGTGGCCCATCGCCAGGTGCGAGACGTCGACGTCGATGTGGTTGGGGATGCTCGCCGGGTCGGCCAGGACGTGCACGCTGTGCATGATCTGCTCGAGCAGCGCGCCGCTGAGACGAACGCCCTCGGGAACGCCGACGTACACGAGCGGGATGTCGACCGCGACCTTCTCGCCGGCCACCAGCTCCTGGAAGTCGATGTGGAGAATGACCTTCTTGAACGGGTGGCGCTGGATCTCGCGGATGAGCGTGCGCGTGGTGCCGCCACCGAGCGAGAGCTCCACGACGGTGCTGCCGGCGGCGATGGTCGAGAGGAGCTTCTCGAGATCGCGCGCGTTGACGGAGAGCGACTGCGCCTCGCGGGCGTGGCCATAGACCACGCCGGGGGTGCGGCCGGCCGCGCGGAGCTTGCGGGCGACGCCCTTGCCGGTGTCCGAGCGCAGCTCTGCGCCGAGGGTTGCTGATGCCATGATGATGTCCTTCGTGATGCGTCTTCGACTGCAGCGAACCGCGATGCCGGTGCTACTCTCAGGCGGCTGCGTCCGCCCTACCATGCCGGTGCTGCGAAGCGCAGCGAATCGCGGGGTCCAGCATTACTGATACAAGCTACTTCCTACGACTACCTGTCTGTCGGTTTACGGCTTTTCGGTTTTCAGCCGGCCCCGGGAAGCCCGTGCGTCCCAAGGCAAGCCGAAAAACCGTAAACCGAAAAACCGTAAACCGCTGCTTCAATCGAACAGCGAGCTCACCGACTGCTCCGCATGCGTGTAGCGGATCGCCTTGCTCAACAGCTCGCCCACCGACAGGATCTTCAGCTTCTCGAACCGCCGCTCGGGCGGGGTGTAGATCGTATCCGTCACCACCACCTCCTCGATGGGCGCCTCGCTCAGCCGCTGCACGGCGGGGCCGCTCAGCAGGGCGTGCGTGACGCACACGTAGATGTCGCTCGCGCCCAGCTCCTTCAGCGCGCGCGCGGCCGCGGCCACGGTGCCCGCCGTATCGATCATGTCGTCGACGAGCACGCAATCCCGCCCGTGCACCTCGCCGACCACGTTCACCACCTCACTCACGTTCGCCCGGGGACGACGCTTGTCGATGATCGCCAGCGACGCATCGAGCCGCTTCGCGAAGCCGCGCGCCATCTTCGCCGCCCCGACGTCGGGCGCCACGATGACCGGATCCTTCAACTGCTTCCGCTTGAAATGCCCGCTCAGCACGGGCATCGCGTACAAGTGATCCACCGGGATGTCGAAGAATCCCTGCAGCTGGTGCTGGTGGAAATCCACGCCGAGCACCCGGTCGGCGCCCGCACCCATGATCATGTTGGCCATCAGCTTGGCCCCGATCGCCACCCTCGGCTGGTCCTTGCGGTCCTGTCGCGAGTAGCCGTAGTACGGCATCACCACCGTGATGCGTGCCGCGCTCGCCCGACGCGCCGCGTCGATGAGCAACAGCAGCTCCATGATGTTCTCCGCCGGCGCGTTCGTCGACTGCAGGATGAACACGTCGTTGCCGCGGACGTTCTCGTCGATGCGGACGAAGATCTCGCCGTCGGCGAAGCGCGTGCAGGTCAGCTTGCAGAGATCGATGCCGAGCTGCCGGGCGATCTCCTCGGCGAGCGGATGGTTGCTCGTGCCTGCGAGCAGCTTGAATCCGTGCGCCGGTACGGCGAGCCCGTCCATGCGGAGCCTTGTAAGATAATGTGAAGAAGGAACCTGGTCAAAGGCTGCCCACCGGCAGCCCATTGCCCCTCTTGGATTCGAACCAAGATTCGCGGCTCCAAAGGCCGCTGTCCTGCCATTGGACGAAGGGGCACCACGGCGCTGACAGCCTTCTAAGCTAGTCGAGCGCGGAGACTGGCTCAACTCGCGACGCGGTCCGGGTGACGATCGGAGTCCCCTCCGGCACGTCCGACCGCTCCCCTGCCGGGGTGAGCCGCAGCGCCCCGGGAGGGAGGATCCCGAACACCGTGGAGCCCGACCCGCTCAACATCGCGATCCGCGACCCGTCCGACCGGAGCGCCGCCACGATCCGCGCGATCTCGGGGTGTCGGGACGCCACCACCGGCTCGAAGTCGTTCACGGCGAGCCGCTCGAGCTCCGCCCAGTCGCCCAGCGTCCCGAGACTCAGCGCGCCGTCGTCCGCGACCGGCGCCACGCCACCGGGGCGCGACTCGGCGAGCCACCGATAGGCTTCGGCGGTGTTCACCCGGAAGGGGGGGACGAAGAGCACCGCGATCCGGGACGGGAGGGGGGGGAGGGGGAGCAGTCGCTCGCCACGTCCCCAGCCCAGCGCGAAGGCAGACTCGCCAGTGAGGAAGGGGACGTCCGACCCGAGCCTCGCGGCGATCGCCATCAGACGTCGCTCGCCGAGCGGCTCGGCAGACATCGCGTCGAGTGCCCGCAGCACGGCTCCGGCGTCGGCGCTCCCCCCGCCCAGTCCGCCACCCACCGGGATCCACTTCTCGAGCTCGATCGCGAATCCCTCGCTCGCGCCACTCGCCTCACGCCACGCGACCGCGGCGCGCCACGCGAGGTTCTGCTCGACGGGGCCGAGCTCTCCCCCGCTCGCGCCGTCGACGTCGATGGAGAGGCCGCTCGGCCGGCGCCGCACGCGGATCGTGTCGGCCAGCTCGAGGCGGAGGAAGAGGGTCTCGAGCTGGTGGAAGCCGCTCGCCTCGCGGGCGAGGACGCGAAGCCGGAGGTTCACCTTGGCCTGCGCGGCGACGGAGACGGCTGCCGCATCACGAAGGGGGGAGCGCTCCTCCGCCGTCACCGCGTGTCCGGCCGGGGGACGGCTTCCTCTTCGGTCGTCGCGTGCTCGACGCGGCTCAGGTCCCCCATCGACATGCCGGCGCGGACGAAGTAATACGCGCCGATGAGGGTAATGGGGATGTACGAGAGCACGTGGAAGGCGAGCGCCCAGGTGAGAGCGAGGTTGTCGGCAACGCCGTACACCGCGAGCCCCAGCTTGCCGAAGGTCTCGAACACGCCAAAGAAGCCCGGGGCCTGCGGGATGGTCACGCCGATGGCGATGATCCCCTGCAGGAAGAGGGCGGCGCTGAAAGGCGCCTCGATGCCCACGGCACGGAAGGCGAACCAGAAGGCGAGCGCGTTCACCAGCCAGTGCACGAGCGTCCACCCGAAGACGGCGGCGAACCGGCTGGGCGACTTGAGCACGCTCAGGCCGTGCGAGATCGCCACGAGCGCCTCGCGTCCGCGCGCCTCGAGACGCGGGGCGATGCGGCGCACCAGCAGCTCGAAGATCGCGAGGATGCGCGCGGGAAAGAGGATGAGCAGGTACATCCCCCCAACCGCCACGGCGAGCAGCCCGATGAACAGCAGCGCGTAGTGCGAGATGGGCCGCCCCTGGATCATCACCCCCTGCGGGAAGGCGGGGGAGAGCATCGAGACGAACAGCAGCAGCAGCACGACGACGGTGTCGAACACCCGATCCACCGCGAGCGACGCGAACGAAGCCGGGAAGGAGAGGGTGGGAACCGACTGCGAGAGGGCGTAGGCGCGCGCCGGCTCGCCCGCGCGCATCGGCAGGACGTTGTTGATCATCATCCCGATCGCCGTCGCGCTCCACAGCTTGGCGAAGGGGATGTCCGGCTGGATCGGGTCGAGGATCGGCCGCCAGCGCCGCGCGCGCAGGGGGAAGATGCAGGTGGCAGTGAAGGCGGAGAGCGCGAGCAGTGCGACGTTCGCGTGGCGAATCACCGCGACGAGCTCGCCCCAGTGGATCCCCCGGAACGCGTAGAAGAGGAAGCCGGCGCTCAACACGATGCCGAGCGCGGGGCGCCAGCCGAATTTCATCGTGCGGGTCCGGTCAATCGGTGAGCGCGAGATCGAGCAGGTCCAGGAGCTCGGCGAGCGCCTCGCCCTGGACGGAGCTGTTGGATGCGCGCGCGCCGTCGCGGATCTCGCGGCAGCGCTCGATCGCCGCCTTGCCGCGGTAGAGCATCCGGTCGATCGGCACCACCGGCTGCTCCGGGAGCGCGACGGGGGCGCTGAGTGGCGCGTCCCGCAGGGCACCGAGCCGCTCGATGCCGGCGCCGAGCAGGCTGTCGAGCGAGCGTGCGGGTGCGTCGGTGGGGATCGTCGTCGCAATGGCGGCGACGTCGGCGGCGGCGGGAAGGACGCGCTCCTCGTCGACGAGCGGCGGAGTGGCGATGGCGCGGTGCGAGGTGAACGGTGTCTCGCCACGCCGGCGCGCGGCGGTCTCGCCGACGAGCGTGGCCGGATCGCTGTCCGGCGCGATCGCGACGCGCTGGCGCGCAGGCGTGGGGGTGGGAATGGGTGTGGGAGCCGGGATGGAGGCCGGTGACGCCCCCTGCGCGGCCGACGGAACGGTCACTCGCGCGGGCGATGGCACGGGGCCGGGCGCGGGCACCGACGACGGCGCGGGCACTGCCTCGAGCTCGGCGCTCGCGCGGCGCGCCCGCTTCAGTGCCTGCAGCCGCTCGCCAAGAGGGGCGGACGACGTGCCCGGCTGCGCGAGCAGGGTCGCCACTTCGTCCAGCGAGTCGAGTGCGCGGGCGTCGAGCTGCACGGCGGCCTCGTTGTGCAGCGCGACGAAGCCGGCCACCTCCTGCTCGCCGAAGCTCTCGGCAGCCATGCGGAGGGCGCGCAGCGCCTCGCGCAGGGAGCGGCGCACCCGCTCGCGCGCCAGTTCGTCGCGCGCGGCACGGGCATCGGCGACGAGCCGGCGGAGGTGCTCGGCCTGGCTGACCACCTCGAGACGGAAGCGCTCGGCCGGCGAGGTCGGCGGGTTCGGAGCCGCCTCGACGAGTGTGGGCCCTTCGGCGAAGAACAGCTCGGCGATGGGAACGATCCGCTCGGACTTCGACCCACTCGCGCGCATGGCGTCCAGCGCGGCCGAGAAGGGGGCGAGGTCGGCCTCGGCGGGCTGCGCGGCGTAGCCAGCGCGCAGCGAGGCCGCGACGCTGCGAAGCACCGTCGCCGCGGCGCCCAGGAGGGCGATGCGCTCGGCGCCCAGCTCGGTGGCGCCGAGCTCGAGCGGCTGCGCGGCCTGCTCGGCCGCATCGAGGACGTCGGCGAGGGCGGCGTGGTCCTTCACGCTGGCGATGCCGCGCAGGGCGCGGAGACGCCCGAGGACGTTGGCGGCGGCATCGCGGTCGCGGGGGCGCGTGGCGAGCAGCTCGAGGCCAGCGCCCACGTTGGACGCCTCGTTGGCGAGAAAGTCGCCATGTCCGGCGCCGGCTGATGCGGGAGCGGCGGGCTGGCGAAGTGGGGCGTAGCGCTCCAGCTCGGAGGCGCGGGCGCGGGCGCGGGCGTCCTCCGCGGCCCCCCAGGCGCGCGCGCCGCGGAGGAGGATCTTGCAGTCGTCGACGGCCGCCACCAGGGCGCCGGCGAGCGCAGCGTCCCAGCGCAGCGCGCCGTCGCGCAGCGCGCGTCCCACGCGCTCCACGCCGCCCGCCAGCTCGGCAAAGAGGGCGAGCCTGGCCATCGTCGCGCTGCCGCGGAGCGCGCGCGCGTGGCGCTGCAGCGCCTCCGCATCGGGCCCCGCGGCGCCCCCGCGGGAGACGAGGGCGTCGAGCTGGTCGATGTAGTCGCTCGCCTCGAGGACGAAGAAGTCGAGGAAGTGGCCGGGAACAGGAACGTTCATCGAGCGGAAGTTAGAGATGGAGCGGGACTTCGTCCATCGTGGCCGCGCCGGGCGAAACATATCGCCGGCGCGTGGGTTGGAGCTGTCGTGCCGGTTCGGTGCGCCAGGTCACCGCCGTTGCCGTCGCGGTGCGGCCACCGTTACGTTCGCACTGACTCTCGAGGAGATCACGAGTGAGAAAGCTGCTGGCGGGACTGCTGCTCATCGGCGCGTGCACCACGCGCACCACTACTCTTCCGTCGGCGTCGGGCCCCGGGGCGTCGAGCCCGCGGCCGGCGCTCGACGCCTTCCTCAGCGCGGTCAAGGCGCAGGACCTTCAGGCGATGTCGGCGGTGTGGGGGGACAAGGACGGGCCGGTGCGGGACAGCAAGCGCATGGGGCGCGACGAGATGGAGCGCCGCGAGCTCATCCTGATGTGCTACTTCAAGCACGACAAGTACCGGGTGCTCGGCGAATCGCCGTCGGCCGACGGCGAGCGGGTGCTGCAGGTGGAGCTGACCAAGGGAACCATGTCGCGAACCACGAATTTCTATGCTACCAAGGGCGGCGACCGGTGGTACATCCGGTCGGCGCAGATGGAGCCGGTTCGCGATCTCTGCACTCAGAAGTGACGCGGTCTACAGCTCGGTGAGCTCGACGAGGACGCCGGCCGTGGCGCCCGGATGGAGGAACGCGATACGTTTCCCTTCGGCGCCGAGGCGGGGCACGTCGTCGATGAGGCGGAGGCCGGCTGTCCGGCAGCGGGCGAGGGTGTCGTCGAGGTCGTGCACGGCGAAGCAGATGTGATGGATGCCGGGGCCGCGTCTGGTGACGAACTTGCCGATGGGCGATTCGGGGCTTTCGGCCTCGAGGAGCTCCACGAGCGAGTCGCCGGCGGCGAGGCCGGCGATGCGGGCACCGTCGGCGTCGTCGAGGGGGACCTCGGGAAGCCCGAGGATGTCGCGATAGAAGGGGAGTATCTCCGCGAGCGCCGACACGGCGATGCCCACGTGGGCGATGCGGGTCGGGCGAGTGGGCTGGTCGGTCATGGAGTGCGCTGGAGTTGAAGGGGGGCGCGCTGAATTCTAATTCTGGGGGCGGGGCGGCACAGCCCTGCCGGGAGACGGGAACGACGATGTCGAACGCGATTGCGGTGACGGATTCCGACTTCGAGCAGGAAGTCGAGAAGCAGGACGGCCTCACGGTGGTGGACTTCTGGGCGAGCTGGTGCGGCCCGTGCAAGATGATCGCGCCGATCCTCGATCAGCTCGCGGCGGACTACGACGGGAAGGTCCGCGTGACCAAGCTCGACGTGGACGCGAACATCAAGACGGCGACGCGGTTCAACGTGCGCTCCATCCCGATGCTGATCTTCTTCAAGGACGGCAAGATGGTGGACCAGATCGTGGGTGCCGTGCCGCGCCAGGCGATCGAGGCGAAGTTCAAGCAGCACGTGGCGTAAGCGGAGGCCGGCGCGGGGCGCCGTTGCACAGCTCCCACGCGGCGATCACATTTGAGGCCGGAGCGACACTGCGTCGCTCCGGCCTCTCTCACTTCCGAATGCCCGCCACCGTCGCCGGATTGCAGTACCCGCGCACGCGCGTGCTCCTGCCCCGCACGCGCCTGGCCTACGTCCACCTGCGCAACCTGCTCACCGACGCCAAGCGCGACCGGGCGGCGCGCGTGTCCGGATACGTGGCCATCTGGCTGCCCGAGGAGTTCGTCGTCCTCTACCTGCAGCGGGGCGAGCTGGTGAACGCCTGCTCGCACGACGGGCGTTCGGCGCAGGCGATCGCGATCGCGAGCGCTGTGGAAAAGGTCCCCGCCGAGCCCGAGTATGGGGAGATCTGCTTCCACGAGGCCGACGACGAGCAGCTCGCGTGCATGTTCGCCTCGCAGACGACGGCGCCGGAGCCCTGGCCGACGGAGCTGCGCGCCACGGATCCGAGCGCGCTCTTTCCCTACCTGATGGCGTCGACCTTCGACGGGCTCGTCGAGATCGCGGCCGAGGGGGAGGTGAACTATCTGCTGTTCCGCGATGGCGTGGTCGTCACGGCGTATCTCGCCGGCGCGCAGAGCGGCACGGTCGTCGAGCGGGTGAGCCGGCTGTTCGAGCGCGACCGCCGCGCGCTGCACGTGTCCGTGCGCCGCTGGCCGCTGCCGGCCGCACTGCCAGTCCAGGCGCCCACGGCGCTCGTGCAGGCGTACCGCGACCTCGTGACCTCGCTCGTGCTGCGGCTCGTCGCCGATGGTCGCGAGAGCGCACCGGCGATCGCCGAGCACGCGCGGCAGCAGCTCAAGGCCGTCCATCCGGCGCTCGAGGGCTTCTCCTTCAGCGGGCGACCGTCCCGTCCCGTCGTCGCCGACGCGGACGAGCTGACCGGGGCGATCGCCTCGCTGATCAACGAGCTGCTCTGGACGGCCACGGACCAGGAGGGATCGGGGCCGGTGGAGATGCTGCGCGAGCTCACGCACGAGCGCCGGCATCTCTTCCAGTCGGCGGGGCTCTTCGACCGCTTCTCGTGGAGCGTCACGTGAGCGAGATCCCGGAGGAGCGGGGTACGCTGTTCGTGGTGAGCACCCCCATCGGCAACATGGGGGATTTCACGTTCAGGGCGGTGACGGTCCTGCAGCAGGTTTCGGCGGTGCTCGCCGAGGACACGCGGCACTCGCTGCAGCTGCTGCGGAGGTACGAGATCCACACGCCGCTCGTCGCGTACCACGAGCACAACGAGGCGACGACCACCCCGTCGCTCGTGGCGCGGCTGCTCGCGGGCGAGAGTCTCGCCCTCGTGTCCGACGCGGGGACTCCGCTGCTTTCCGATCCCGGGGCGCGGCTCGTGCGCGCCTGTGCGGAGGCCGGAGTGCAGGTCTCGCCCGTGCCGGGGGCGTCGGCGATGCTCGCGGCGCTCGTGGCGTCGGGGCTGGAGATCGGCCGCTTCACCTTCTACGGCTTCCTGCCGCGCAAGGGGGGCGAGCGGCGCGAGGCGATTTCCGAGATCGCGCTCCTGCGCCACGCCGCGGTGCTCTACGAGGCGCCGACCCGCGTGCCGGAGACGCTGGCCGAGCTCGCCGAGGCGGGAGCTGGAGCGCGGGCAACCGTGGTGGCCCGGGAGCTGACGAAGCAGTACGAGGAGCTGCGCCGCGGAACGGTGGGGGAGCTCGCGGCGTACTACGGGGGTGCATCCCCGCGCGGAGAGGTCGTGATCGTGATTGCCGGTGCCGAGAAGGTCGAGGTCGGCGAGGACGCGCTGCGCGCGCGCGCCGCGGCGCTGCGCGCCGAGGGGCTCAGCGCGCGCGACGTCGCATCGGCGCTGGCGAGCGAGCTCGGCGCGCCACGGAACCTGGCGTACCGGCTGGCGCACGAGTGAGGTTGACGATGCTGCGCGGCTGGGCGATGGCGGCGCTCCTGGCGCTCCCGCTCACCGGCGCGCGGTCCGCGCCGCATCTCGGCATCGCGCGCCTGCAGTACGACGGCGGCGGGGACTGGTACGCCAATCCGTCGAGCCTCCCGAACCTTCTCGCGGCGATCCGTGAGCGGACGTCGCTGCCGGTGGAGCGCACCGAAGCCCGGGTGACGCTGATGGACGACCGCCTCTGGGACTATCCGTTCCTGCACATGACGGGGCACGGCAACCTGAAGCTGAGCGACGCGGAGGTCGTGCGGCTGCGCGAGTATCTGCAGCGCGGCGGGTTCCTTCACGCCGACGACAACTACGGCCTGGACGAGAGCTTCCGCCGCGAGATGAAGCGCGTCTTCCCCGACCGCGAGCTCGTCGACGTGCCGCTGTCGCATCCCGTCTATCACGCGGTGTACGACTTCCCGAAGGGACTGCCGAAGATCCACGAGCACGACGGCAAGCCGGCGCGCGGCTTCGGCATCTTTCTCGGCGACCGGCTCGCCGTGTACTACAGCTACTCGAGCGATCTGGGGAACGGCTGGGAGGATCCGGAGACCTATCATGATCCGATCGCGCTGCACGAGGCGGCGCTGCGGATGGGGGTCAACCTGTTCGTCTACGCGGTGACGAGCCGGCCACTGCCATGACGCTGGGCTCCGTCGTCGAGCGGGAGCGGCGCCACCTACGTCGCGGGGAGTTATTGAGCGGCGCGCTGCTCGCGGCGGGCATCGTCGCGGCGCTGCTCGCCGGTGCGGGGATGCTGCTTGGACGCTCTCGCTGGCTGTCGCTGCCGCGCGCGCTCCCCCTCGTTGTGTGGGTGGTGGTCGCCGGAGCGATCGTCGCGCTTGCCGCGCACACGCGCCGACGGCTGCGGGCACGGACGAGCGCGGCTGACGTCGCGCTGGCGATCGAGTCGGAGCAGGGGATGCGACGCGGACTGCTGGTCGGCGCACTCGAGATGGAGGGCTCGGGCGCACTCGCCGCGCTCGCCGCGCAGGGCGCGCTCCGACGGCTTCCCGCGCGGGCGCCATACGCGCCGGCGCTTCGCCGCGACAGCGCGCGTCGCGCGCTGGCCGGTGCCGGCGTGGCGGCAGCCGGTGTGCTCGTGCTGGCGACCGCGACCCCTGTCTTCGGGGACGGTCTGCGCGCGGTGATGCGGCCGATCGACGCCTGGCGGGGCGCGCTGCTGGACCGTCCGCGCCTCGAGGGCGCACCAAGGGAGCTGCTGCGTG
Source organism: Gemmatimonadales bacterium (assembly GCA_038325515.1). Lineage (GTDB taxonomy): Bacteria > Gemmatimonadota > Gemmatimonadetes > Gemmatimonadales > Gemmatimonadaceae > AG11. The sequence continues at coordinate 99,365 of JBBQJC010000002.1, forward strand.
GAGCGCCATTGCACGTGCTGGTACGCGCGCCAGGGAGGACGCGCGTGTATCTCGGCGTTCGCCAGACGGGAGAGGCGTGGCGCACCGACACCCTGGCGGTGGACGCGCGAACGGGAGTGGCACGCTGGACTCTCGAATCGCTCAAGGGCGACCTTCGGCTCGTCGCGAGCGATGGACGCAGCACCAGTGACAGCGCGGTGGTGCGCGCCGCCGACCGCCCCTTCGTCGGCGCGGTGACGCTGCACGTGACGTACCCGGCCTATCTCCGTCGCGCGAGCGAGACGCTGCCCACCGGCGAGCTGCTGCGCCTGCCGCGCGGCACGGTGCTCGACGTGGCGGGGCGCGCGTCGGTGCCGCTCGGCGCGGTGTCGCTCGTCGATGGGCGCGGCGCGGCGCGGTCGCTCACGACGAGCGGTCAGGCGTTCAGCGGCCGGCTGCTCGTCGAGCATTCCGACGAGCTGCGCTGGCGCGCGTCGGGGTTGGGGGCGCCGATCGCCGACCTGCCCGCGCCGCTCGAGATCGAAGCGGTGCCGGATTCCGCGCCCACGGTGGCGATCGTCGCGCCGGCGGGCGACACGCTGCTCGTCCCCGACGACCGGCTCGCGCTCTCCGTGAACGCGGCCGACGATCACGGCATCGCGCGCGTGGAGCTGCGCGTGGCGCGGGTGACGCGTGCCGGTAATGAGCGCTTGACGATGCAGACTGTCGCGTCGGAGGTGGGCACCTCGTGGGCGGGGGCGGCACCGGTGGATCTCTCGGCGCTGCGCCTTCAGCCGGGAGACATGGTGCGCCTGCGCGCCGAGGCGGTCGATGCGTCGCCCTGGTCGCAGCGCGGGGTGAGCCGCGAAGTGATCGTCAAGCGGCCGACGATGGAAGAGACGCGCGACGCGGCGCGAGCGCTCGGGGAATCGGCGGTGGCGGAGGCGCGCGCGGCCGCGGCGGCGCAGCGCACGCTCGCGCAGAAGACCGACGAAGCGGCGCGCGCCCAGGCGCGCGAGGGCGCGGCGAGCGGGAAGGAGAGTCAGGCCGGAGCGAGTCCCGCTCCAACGCAGATGAGCTACGAGAGCGCCGAGAAGGCGCGCGGGCTGGCACGGGAACAGCGCGCGATGACGGAGCGCGTGCAGCGGCTGCGGCAGGCGACGCAGCAGCTGGAGCAGCAGCTCAAGGCGGCGGGGGCGCTGGACACCGCGCTCGCCCGCCAGCTCGGGGAGGCGCAGGCGCTGCTGCGGCAGGCGCTGACACCGGCGATGATGGCGCAGATGCAGAAGCTCGAGAGCGCCGCGCAGCAGATGAACGGCGAGCAGAGCCGCGATGCCCTGCGCAACCTGGCGCAGATGCAGCAGCGGCTTCGCGAGCAGCTCGAGCGGAGCGCGGAGATGCTCAAGCGCGCCGCGCACGAGGGAGCGATGCAGACGCTGGGCGACCAGGCAAAGGAGCTCGCGGCGAAGGAGCGTGCGCTCGGCGATTCGGCCGGTGTCGAGTCGGGCGCGAAGCCCGCTGGCGCCCGGGCGGCGGAGCTGGCGGCACAGTCCGAACGGTTGCGTGACGAGATGGCGGCACTCAAGGACCGTCTCGCGAAAGACAGAGCGGAGGCGGGCGCCTCGGCGACCGACCGGGCGAAGGATCACGCGGCGAAGTCTCAGACGCAGATGCGGGTCGCCGCCAACGAGCTGAAGCCGTCGGGCGGGGAGCGTGGCGGCGACGCGGACGCGAAAGCGGCGGGGGAGCGCGCGCGCGACGCCGCACGCGAGATGGACCAGGCCGGCAAGTCCATGGAAGAGGCGCGCAGCTCGCAGGTGCGCGAGTGGAAGAAGGAGCTCACCTCCGAGCTGGATCAGGCGGTGCAGGAGATGATGCAGCTCGCCCGCGAGGAGCGGTCGCTCGAGCAGCAGGCGCGCAGCGGCGGCGCCGATGGCGACACGCGCGGCGCGCAGAGCGCCGTGGAGCAAGGGGTGGCCAAGGCCAACGAGCGGCTCCAGGAGGCGGGCAGGAAGACCAACCATCTCTCGGCGCGCTCGCAGAAGGCGGTGTCGGACGCGCAGCAGCAGGTGCAGCAGGCCACGCAGAGCGTCAGCCAGCCAAGCGGGAGCGGGGCGCAGCAGGCGAGCGCGCTCGGCGACGCCGCCGACGCGCTCACGAAGGCGGCGGCCTCGCTGGCGCGCGATCGCGAGAAGGCCAACAGCGCCGGCAGCGCGTCGGGCTTCAGCGAGCTGCTCGAGCAGATGAAGCAGATGGCGCAGCAGCAGGGACAGATCAACTCGGGCGCCCAGAGCCTGCTGAACATGCCGAACGGCGCGAGCAGCTCGGCGGGACAGTCGCTCGCCCGGAGCCTCGCGCGCCAGCAGCGCGGCGTCGCCGACCAGCTCGAGGAGGCCGGCGACGAGGCAGGAGGCGAGAAGGCGGCGCAGCTCGCGCGCGAGGCCCGGCAGCTCGCCGATGCGCTCGACGGCGGGCGGCTCGATGCCGGAACTGTCCAGCGGCAGCAGCAGCTCTTCCGTCGTCTGCTCGACGCGGGCCGCACGCTGGAGAAGGAGGAGCGCGAGGATTCCGGCAAGCGCCAGGCGACGTCGGCCAGCGGCAGCGGGAGCTTCACTCCTGCCGCGACGAACGCCACGGGGAAGGGGGCGACGCGCTTCCGTCCTCCCACGTGGGAGGAGCTGCGCAGCCTGTCGGTGGAGGAGCGGCGCGCGATCCTCGAGTACTTCACACGGCTGAACAGTGCGCCGGCGCCGTAGCGCTTCTGCGCCGTGGTGGCGCGCGTGGCTCGTCGTCACTCTGCTCTGCCTCTCGGCGTCGGCACTCGCCGCGCAGCAGGAGGAGGAGCCGCCGGAGGTGCTGCGGGCCCTCGACCTCGAGGCGAGCGGCAAGTTCCGCGAGGCGGCGCCGATCTTTCGGGCGGCGCTGCGGGCGACCCCCACCGCCGGCGCGCTGCTGGGACTGGAGCGGGTGTATGCCGAGCTGCACATGAGCGACTCGCTGCTCCCCCCGCTCGACAGCCTGATCGCGCGGCGGCCGCGCGAGCCGCTCTACCGCAGCGTGAAGCTGCGTACCCTGCAGATCCTCCGGCGCGACGACCAGCTCCGCGCGGCCTTCGAGCAGTGGACGCGCGACCTGCCGCGCGACCCGGCCCCCTATCGAGAGTATGCTCGCGTGCTGATCCAGCTCGGCCGGCCCGCCGCGGCGGACAGCATCGTGCAGCGCGGACGCGCCGCGTTGGGCTCCGCCCGCGACCTGCAGTACGAGACCGCCCAGCTCCGCGCGGCGATGGGCCAGTGGACGGCGAGTGCCACCGCCTGGCGCGCGGCGCTCGCGACCGCGCCGCATCTCGCCAACGCCGCCGCGTATGCGCTGGCGCCGACGCCGAACGCGACGCGCGACAGCGTTCGCGTCGCCCTGTCCGCGCCGCCCGCCGAGCCGGGAGCGCGCCGAGGGCTCGCCGAGCTGGAGCTGCTCTGGGGCCGGCCGCAGGCGGCCTGGGAGGCGATGCGCGCACTTCCCGCCGACACCGCATCGGCGACGGTGTGGGAGGAGTTCGGCGAGCGGGCCATGGAGGACGAACGCTACGCGCTGGCGCGCGACGCGCTGCGCGCCGCCCTGAACGCGCGGCGCACGCCGGCGCTCGCCGTGCGCGCGGCAACCGCTGCGGCGCGGGCGGGCACGCCGCAGGACGTCTTCGTCATCGCGCCGTTGAGCGAGGTGGAGGGTGATCCGGCGCGCGCGGCACGCGACTACGTCCCGGTGCACGTCGACGCGCTCGCGGCGCTCGGGCGCGCCGCGGACGCCGACGCGCTCGTCCGCCGGTACGACCGCTGGCTCGCGCCGGGCCAGCGCATGCGGCTCGCGCAGCTCGTCGCGACCGCATGGGTGCGGGCGGGCGACCTCGGGCGGGCGCGCGCCGCGCTGGCGTCGGTGGGTCCGGACGCAGACTCGAGCGAGGCGGCGGGATGGCTCGCCCTCTACGAGGGACGGCTGGGCGCGGCGCGCGTGCTCCTGCGCGCTGCCCGCGATCCCTCGCCGGATCTCGCGCTCGCCCTCGGCATCGTCTCCCGCACGCGCGGCGATTCGGCCCCCGAGCTCGGTGCAGGCTTCCTCGCGCTCGCGCGGCGCGACTCCGCCGCCGCGGCTGCAACGTTCGTCGCTGCCGCCGCGCAGCATCCGGAGGTCGCTTCGGCACTCCTGCTCGCCGCGTCGCGCCTGCACTCGGCCCGCGGCGATGCCGCGGGCGCGATCGCGCTATGGGGTCGCATCGTCGCCGAGTCTCCCGACAGTCCGGAAGCCGCCGAGGGCGAGCTGGAGTGGGCGCGTGCGCTGCGGCGTCGCGGCGACCGCGCCGGCGCCGCCGCGCATCTCGAGCATCTCATCCTCAGCGCGCCGCGGAGCGCGCTGCTCCCCCAGGCGCGGCGCGAGCTGGAGCTCGTGCGCGGCGCCGTTCCGCCAGGTTCATGAAGCTGCTCTCGCAACTTCGCCGCGCCGCCGCGGCCGCGGCGCTCCTCGCGCTGTCGGCAGTCCCGGCGCGCGCGCAACGGCTGCTCATCCCGATGGACGACGGGCAGACCGACCAGCTCAAGGCGTACGGTCTCACGTACAATGCGATGAAGGGGGGGCTGCAGGCGGAGTGGTTGCTCAACTACCGCGGCGGCTCGTTCCTGCTCCCGGACGTGCCCGCGCTCCGGCGCCAGGCATCACTCGACGGGATCGCCGTGGAGCCGGTGAGCGACCAGCAGCTCACCGCGCTGCGGCGCGAGCTCGCGGGGGGGAACATGGAGAGCGTGCCGTTGGAGAAGGCGCCGCGCATCGCGGTCTACTCGCCGCCGGACGCGGCACCCTGGGACGACGCCGTCACGCTGGCGCTCAAGTATGCGGGGATCGAGTTCACCCCCATCTACGACGACGAGGTGGAGCGCGGCGACCTCTCGAAGTACGACTGGATCCATCTCCACCACGAGGACTTCACCGGCCAGTTCAACAAGTTCCAGCTCGGCTACCGCGACGCGCCTTGGTTCCGCGAGCTCGTGGCAAAGAGCGCGGCGAGTGCGAAGCGCCTCGGCTTCGCGAGCGTACCGGGGCTCAAGAAGGACGTCGCCGAGCACATCCGCGCCTTCGTCGAGCGCGGTGGCTTTCTCTTCGCGATGTGCGGCGCGACGGAGACGCTCGAGCTCGCGATCGCCGGCCACGACGTGGACATCGCCGGCGAGTTCGCCGACGGTTCGCCGATGGACCTGGACGCCGACGCGCGGATGAACTGGAAGCGCGCGCTCGCGTTCAAGGATGCGCATCTGGAGCACTCGCCCTTCGTGAACTCCATGAGCGACATCGACGGCCATCAGGTGAACGTGCCCGGCCGCCGGCAGCCGCTCGGCACCTTCACCCTGTTCAACTTCTCGGCGAAGTTCGATCCCGTGCCGAGCATGCTCGTGCAGAACCACCGCAGCGTGATCAACGACTTCTACGGCGTGACGACGAGCTTCACGAAGGCGACGCTCAAGCCGGGAGACGTCGTCCTCGCCACCGAGGAGGGGGCGCCCTGGGTGAAGTACATCCACGGCGACTACGGCAAGGGAACCTGGACCTACCTGGGCGGCCACGACCCAGAGGATCCGCAGCACGCCGTGGGCAATCCGCCGACAGATCTCTCCTTGCACAAGAGCAGCCCGGGGTACCGGCTGATCCTCAACAACGTGCTCTTTCCGGCGGCGAAGAAGAAGCCGTTGAAGACCTGAGCTACGGTTCCTCAGTTCACGGTTTTTCGGTTTACGGCGGGCCCCGGGACGCATTGGCTGACCGGGGTCGGCTGACAACCGAAAAACCGTAAACCGACAAACCGCCGGCGCAAACCGCCCTCCAGGCTTCATCGTCCCCCGTCTTCGGTGTATCTTCAGGGGTGCCCGTGCCCGCCCCCAAGCCCCCCTCCACCTCACGGCTCGCCAGGCCCGCGTCGGCCGCCATGCGCGCCGCCATCGGGCTCGCCGGCGGCAACGAGGTGTGCTTCGTCTGCACCGTGGACGAGAACGACGTCGTCGTCACGGCGCGGGTCGTCGCGAGGGGCGACGTGGCCAGCGTGCTCGCCCTCCCGGGCTTCGCGCGGCGGGGGGAGATGCTCGTACACAACCACCCGTCCGGCCTGCTCGAGCCCTCCGGGGCCGACTACGATGTCGCCGCCCGGATGCACGACGACGGCATCGGCTTCGGCATCACCGACAACCAGGCGTCGGCGCTCTACGTCGTCGTGGAGGTGCCGCGCGCCGAAGCGCTGACGCGGCTCGATCCGGTGTCGGTGGCGCACGACCTCGGCCCCGACGGGCTGATCGCCGCGCAGCACGCGCGCTACGAGGACCGCGAGAGCCAGCGCGCCATGGCGGCGATGATCGCGCGCGTCTACAACGACGGCGGCGTCGGGCTCCTCGAGGCGGGCACCGGCGTCGGAAAATCGCTGGGGTACCTCGTGCCCGCGCTGCGGTGGGCCGCCGCGAACGGCGAGCGCACCATCGTCTCCACGAACACGATCAACCTGCAGGAGCAGCTCGTCGGAAAGGACCTGCCGTTCCTCGCGCTCGCACTGAGCGACCAGAAGGTGCGCTTCGCGCTGCTCAAGGGCTGGCGCAACTACCTCTGCCTGGCGCGACTGGAGCAGGCGCAGGGGGGCGCGGCGCAGCTCTTCGACGAGGGGATGGCAGCGGAGGTCGCGTCGCTCGCGGCGTGGGCCGACCGCACCGCCGACGGCTCGCTCGCCGACCTCCCGACGCCGCCACGTCCCGAGGTATGGGACGAGGTCTCGGCCGAAGGCGACCTCTGCACGCGGATGAAGTGCGCGCACTTCGACAAGTGCTTCGTGTTCAAGGCGCGCCGCGCGGCGGCGGAGGCCGACGTCATCGTCGTCAACCATCATCTGCTGCTCGCCGACCTCGCGGTGCGCCGGGCGGCGAACAACTGGAACGACGCGGCGGTGCTGCCGGCGTACGGCCGCCTCGTCGTCGACGAGGGACACCACCTCGAGGATGCCGCCGCGACGCACCTCGGCAGCACCGTCACCCGGCGGGGGCTCGCGCGCCTCGTCAGCCGCCTCGACCGGCGCGGCAAGGGGCTGCTCCCCGCGCTCGCCACGCGCCTTTCGGCGAGCGCCGACCTGCTGAGCACCGCCAGCCTCGACCTGCTGGAGTCGCGTCTCGCGCCCGCGGTGCGGGGACTCGCCGAGAAGAGCGCGCTGCTGTTCGACCTGCTCGACACCTTCATCGAGGAGTCAGGACAGCCCGTCGTGCGGCTGTCGCAGAGCTTCGCGACGCACCCCATCTGGAAGGCGGGATTGACGCGCGCCCTCGAGGACACGCTGGCCGAAGTGGAGCTGCTGCAGGAGGGGCTGCGTCTCGTGAGAGAGCGCATCGAGGGGAGCACGAAGCTGGACGAGGCGCTCGCGCCGCTGCTCAACGAGATGCGCTCGGTGACGAAGCGGCTGCAGGCCAACGGCGACGGGCTGCGCCGCGGGCTGGCGCCGCCGCCGGACGACGACAGCGTGCGCTGGGTGGAGGTGCGGGGGCGCGAGCGCTCGGTGGCGGTGTCGTGCGTCCCGCTCGACCTCGCGCCGATTCTTCGGGAAGACCTGTTCAAGCGGCTCGACAGCACGATCGTCACGAGCGCCACGCTCACCGCATCGAGCGGCGGCGTCGCCGGAGACGCGCGGCGGTTCGACTTCCTCGCCGCGCGGCTGGGGCTCGACGAGCCGGAGCTCACGCCCACCACCGCGGTGTTCGACTCGCCATTCCACTATCGCGAGCAGTCGCTGATGGTGATCCCGTCGGACGTGCCGGCACCGAACGCCGATGCGGACGGGCATCGCGCCGCGATCACTCGCATCGTACTCGACACGGCCGAGGCGAGCGACGGCGGGCTCTTCGTGCTGTTCACGAGCCACCGCGAGGTGCGGCAGCTCGCCGCCGAGCTGCGCGCGCGGGGCGTGGAGCGGCGCTGGCCGCTGATCGTGCATGGCGAGGAGAGCCGCGACGCCCTCCTGTCGCGCTTTCGCGCCTCGGGCAAGGCGATCCTCCTGGGGACCGCCTCGTTCTGGGAGGGGGTGGACGTGCCGGGCGACGCGCTGCGCGGGCTGGTCATCGCGAAGCTGCCGTTCAGGGTGCCCACCGAGCCGGTCACCGCGGCGCAGTGCGAGGCGATCACCGCCCGCGGGGGAGATCCCTTCGCGGAGTACATGCTGCCGCATGCCTCGCTGCGATTGAAGCAGGGGTTCGGCCGGCTCATCCGGACGGGGACCGATCGCGGCGTCGTGGTGATCGGCGACTCGCGCGTGGTGACGAAGGGCTATGGGCGCGGGCTGCTCGAGGCCCTCCCGCCGGCGACGCGGGTGATCGGGCGGTGGGGGGTGGTGGTGGGGCGCGTGCGGGAGTTTTACGGGGGGTGAGGTGCGGTTTGTCGGTTTACGGTCTTTCGGTTTACGGCCTGCCCCAGGCGGCTCCTGGCGTCCCGAGGCAGGCCGAGAACCGACAAACCGTAAACCGACAAACCGCAGTTATGCATCCCTTCCTCCCGGCGTAGATTCCATACATGCCCCTCTCTCCCAGCAAGATCGTCTGCGTGGGCCGGAACTACGCCGCCCACGCGAAGGAGCTCGGGAACGACGTGCCGAGCCAGCCGCTGCTCTTCCTCAAGCCGCCGTCGAGCATCATCCGCGACGGGGAATCCATCCGGCGGCCCGCCGTGTCCAAGCAGGTGGAGTACGAGGGAGAGATCGGCGTACTGCTGGGTCGCCGGCTGCGCCGGGCCGGCGTCGCCGAGGCGCGGGGAGCGATCGGCGCCATCGTGGCCTGCAACGACGTGACCGCGCGCGACCTGCAGAAGTCCGACGGGCAGTGGACGCGGGCGAAGGGGTTCGACACCTTCTGCGCCGTTGGTGAGCCCGCACCGGTCCCGGCCGATCTGGCCAGCCTCACCATCGTCACGCGGGTGAACGGGGTCGTGCGGCAGGAGGGGAGGGCGACCGACATGGTCTTCGACCTTCCGAGTGTCCTCTCGTACATCTCGAACATCATGACGCTGGAGCCAGGCGACCTCGTCCTGACGGGCACGCCCGAGGGGGTCGGGACCCTCTCGGTGGGCGATGTGGTAGAAGTGGAGATCGCCGGCGTGAGCCGAGTCAGCAACCCTGTCATCGACGACGAATAGTGCCCCCTTTCGCCAAGCGCTTCGCGACGCTGCCGGAATACCCGCTCGCCAAGATTCCGCAGAAGAAGCGCGAGCTGCTCGCGCGCGGGGTCGACGTGATCGATCTCGGCGCGGGAGATGCCGACCTCGCGCCGCCACCGGCCGCCGTCGCCCGCATGGCGGAGGCGATTCACGAGCCCCTGCTCGGACGCTATGGCTTCGGGATGGGGCACGTCCCCTTCCGCGAGGCGGTGAGCGCCTGGATGCAGAAGCGGTTCGGCCAGCGCTTCGACCCCATGACCGAGGTCGTTCCGCTGCTGGGCTCCAAGGAGGGGATCTCGCACCTGGCGCTCGCATACCTGGAGCCCGGCGCGGTGGGGATCATCCCCGAGCCGGGCTACAATTCGTACCAGGGAGGCACGCTGCTGGCGAGCGGCGAGCCGTATCGCTACGCGCTGCGCCCGCGCACGAACTTCCTCGTGGAGCTGGACGAGATCCCGGACGACGTGCTGCGCCGCACGCGGATTCTCTATCTCAACTATCCGAACAACCCCACGGCGGCGATCGCCCCGGTGGAGTATCTGGAGCGCGTCGTGCGCACCTGCCGCGAGCGCGACATCTGCCTGGTGTACGACAACGCGTACAGCGAATTGGCCTTCGACGGCTACGTCTCGCCGAGCATCTTCGAGATCGAGGGCGCGCGCGAGGTGGCGATCGAGTTCCACTCGCTTTCCAAGACCTACAACATGACCGGCTGGCGCTGCGGCTGGGCCGTCGCGCGCCCGGAGATCGCCGGCACGCTCGCGAGGGTGAAGTCGTTCGTGGACACCGGGCAGTTCATGGCGACGCAGGCGGCCGGCGTCGCGGCGCTGGAGAGCTATGACAGCTTCCTGCCGGGCAACCTCGAGGTGTTCAGGGAGCGGCGCGACGCCGCGGTGAGCGCCTTTCGCGAGGCGGGCTTCGAGTGCGATGTGCCGCGGGCGACGATGTACCTCTGGATCAGGCTCCCCGAGGGCATTCCCTCCGCGCTCTTCGCCGACCGGCTGCTGGAGGAGCAGGGGGTCGTCGTCATGTCGGGCTCGTCGTTCGGGGCGGGGGGTGAGGGGTTCTTCCGCATTTCATTCATCACGTCGCCGGCCCGCATCACCGAAGCGGCTGGCCGGGCGGGCGCGCTGCTGGCCAGCATGACGGACATGGCCGGAGCCACCTGATGCAGCTTCGCTCGCGTGGCCCGTTGCTGCTCTCGGTCGCCATACACGTGGTGGCGGGCATCGCGATCCTGAATGCCGCGTTCCACTATGACTTCTCGGGACTGGCCGGTCCCGGGATGCCAGCGCCCGTGCAGGAGCAGATCACCTACACGAGCGTGGCGCCCGCCGGTGGCGCGGAGGGAGGGAGCGGCGCCTCGGCGCCCGCGCTGGCGACGCAGCCGTCGCGCGGCCTCGTGGCGCCGGCGCGCATGCCCGCGGGCGTGTCACCCGCCGAGGTCGCGGCGGGCGGGACCCCGGGCGGCGTGGCCGGTGGTCGCGGCAGGGGGGGTGGCCGGGGCGTGGCGACCGGCATCGTGCCTGGCGATCCCGACCCGCGGCTGATCGCCGACGCGCACGCCTTCTTCCCGGTGCCGAAGTCGCGCGCGCAGCGCGCCGACAGCGCGGTGAAGGCGACGATCGCGGCGTACAACGACTCGGTCGCCGTCGCCTCGGCGAACGTGGGCCGCAGTCCGGGCGACTGGACCTTCGAGCGTGGTGGGCAGAAGTGGGGGGTGGACGGGAGCAAGATCTACCTTGGCAAGTTCGCCATCCCGAGCGCGGTGCTCGCCGCGCTGCCGATCCGCATCCAGGGGAATCCGGGCGAGACGATCAACGACCGGCTCGTCACGACGCGGCGCGGCGAGGTGCTCGAGCACGCGCAGGCGCAGTATCACGACGACGAGTTCAAGTCGGCGGTGAAGCGGATCCGCGAGCGGAAGGACCGCGAGCGGCGCGAGGCGCGGGGCGGGGCGGATGCGACCACGGCGGGGAGCGGGGCGGGGACGGCGCCGTGAACACCGAAGCGAGTGAACGGTGAACGGTAGAGTGTGAGAGGTGAGAAGTTCGAGGTTGGAGGTCAGACCTCGGTCGGCATCGCACCCCGAGGTCCGATCTCTCACCTCGAACATCCCACGTCCTTTGGTTCACCGTTCACCGTTCACCGTTCACCGTTCACCGTTCACCGTTCACCGTTCACCGTTCACCGTTCACCGTTCACCTTCTCGGAGCAAGGAGAAGAAAGGCACACCGGACTTCGTCCGGTGTGCCTTTGCAGTTACCGCTCACTTCTCACCTCGAACCTCGAACCGTCGTCAGTTGACCGAATCGTCCGCGGCCACCGGAAGGGTGGGCTGCGGGACCTGCTCCATGAAGGGGCGGAAGACGCCGCAGACGACGCCCAGCACGGCGAAGTCGTCGCGCGGACCGACCTCGATGGCGCGATCGGAGTCGTTCGCCGGCTCCAGCACGACTGTCGCGCCGCGGTGGGTGAGCGTCTTGACCGTGGCTTCCTCGCCGAGGCGCGCCGCGACGATGTCTCCGTCCTTGGCACGCGTGGAGGGAGAGACGAGCACGTAGTCGCTGTCGAAGATCCCGCGCCCCGTCATCGATTCTCCCTTGATGCGCAGGAAGAAGACGTCGTCACTCGGCAGGAAGCGACGGTCCATCGTGAGGAAGCCGGCGCGGTGCTCCGGGAGGAGCGCCGGCTCGCCCGCGTGGATGCGGCCGTAGTACGGCACCGGCTGGGTGCTGGACATGGAGCCGAAGCCGACGATGCGCACGCCGCGCGAGCGCGATTGATCGCGCTCGATGAAGCCCTTCGCCGAAAGTGCCGCGAGCAGGTCGCTGACCGTCTTGGTCGACTTGATGCGGAACTTCTTCGCGATCTCGCGAATGCTGGGCTGGTACGTATTCTCCGCCAGGAAATCGATCAGGTAGTGGTACACCCGACTTTCCAGGGGAGTGAGCGGCTCCGTCATGCTTCCTCACCGGGCATCACAATTATGCGCTGGGCGTCGGTGCTGACTGACCCCGAGTGGTGCAACTTCCGGGCTAATGTATGCAACACGACGCGGCACGCAACACTTGTTTCGTCACTTGTTGAAGATTCAGCCTCCTGCCCTCCGAAACGTCGCCAAATGACGAAGGCCCGCCGCTACCCGCGACGGGCCTTCACAACGGAGAGGGAGGGATTCGAACCCTCGATACCAGTTTCCCAGTATGCCGGTTTAGCAAACCGGTGCCTTCAGCCTCTCGGCCACCCCTCCTGAGGCGAGCACTTGCGGTGCGGCCACGAGGCAATGTAACCGCGCACGCGGCGGCGCGGCAAGCCGCGCGCGCGCTCTTTCATCCAACGGACGGGCAGGGTGGGATTCGAACCCACGGACGCCTCTCGGCGTCGCTCGTTTTCAAGACGAGTTCCTTAAACCGCTCGGACACCTGCCCCGGCAGGCCAGCGCGAGAAAGCTGCCGCCACGCTCTCCCGGGCGCTACGGCCTGGCCGGCACCGGCTGGCCGCGCTGTGTGTCGCCCTTCGGCACGAGCAGGGGGTTCTCCGGTGCGCTCGGCTGCGGCTGCATCTGGGCCAGCAGATCGTTGAGCCGGACTCCCTGCGCCACCTGGCGCGCCTCGTTCATCACTCGCGCCGCGCCCGCGCTGTCGCCGGTGCTCTGCAGCACCTCGGAAAGCATCAGCCCCGTGGCGACGTACAGATAGGGGATGCCGACCGAGGGACGGTCCACCCAGTCGGTGCGCTTCGCCAGCGACTTCTGTCCGGTGAACACGCTGTCCCACAGCATCTTCGTGCGCATCACGTCCACCCAGCCGGCGCCCTGCACCAGCACGGTGTCCCTGCCGGCCACCGCGGGGGGGACGAACAGCTTCGTTGCCAGACCCTGCGTCAGCAGGTTCGCGCCGAGTCCCAGCTCGCTGCCGTAGCCCGCCGATGTGCGGCTGAAGGTGATGGGGCGCTCGTTGTACGAGTCGGCGATCATTCGCAGCACGAAGATGTCGGCCCGCTGCAGCACGCCGGGGATGGACAGGCGCTGCGGATCGATCGTCGCCTTGATCGGGCCGCCCTGGAAGGTCATCGGGCGGTCGAGCTGGATGTACGCCGGCACCGAGTCCGCCTGCGTCATCGTCATGCGGATCGGCGAGCCGCTCGGCTTCTTCCAGACGCCGTTGCGGTAGATCGCCGGCCCCTTGGCGGCGTCATACTCGTACACGGGACGGCGGATCAGCTGCCGCGTGTACCAGTCGGTGTTGAGCAGCGACGTGTTCGCGACGACGACGTCCTTGCGGATCCCCTCCACCTCCTGCGCGTACCAGAGCGGGAAGGTGTCGTTGTCGCCGACCGTCACCAGCACGCCGTAGGGCTCCACGGAGTTCAGAAGGTCCCGCGCGAAGTCGACGGTGTCCGTCTGGCCGGCGCGGGAGGCGGTCGTCCAGTTGGTGAACAGCGGGATGAGGGCGAGCGCCAGCAGGGGCGACGCCATCGCCAGCGCGCGGCGCGTCGGCTGCTCGACGGTCGTGCGCCCCTCGGTCACCGTCTCGCGGCCGATCAGCGACGCCACGGAGTCCCACACGGCCATCAGCCCGAGCGAGGCCCACACCCCCCAGGCGGAGAAGCTCCACAGGTAGAAGTAGTCGCGGTCGCGCACCTCGCGCGCGACGCCGGTGAGGTCGGGGTCCTGCGATGCGCCGTACTTGAAGTTCAGGTAGTAGATGAGCACGAGCGACATCGTGAACATCAGGCTGCCGAAGTACCAGAAGCTTCGCCGGTCTCGCTGCCAGTGCACGTAGCCCCCCACGACTCCAAGCACCAGGAACGCCGAGGCGAGGAGGCTCTGCCAGAACGGGTGCTCGTAGTGGGCGTCGCGCAGCCACTGCCACTTGAAGTACAGCCACCACATCCCGAGCTGCGCGGTGAACGGCGCCTGCCGCTCGCTCAGCTCCGGCTTGCCGTACTGGCCGCGGTTGAAGTTGTACATGAACGCATCGTAGGTCCCCGCGCTGAAGGTGCACGACGCGGTGAGCTCGGTGCGGCACGCCGTCGGCTCGCCCTCGTTCAGTGCCGGGAAATGCGCGGCGCGAATGGGCTGGATGGCGAAGGGGGTGATGCCGAAGAGCAGCGCCCCGATGCAGGCGAGCAGGAGCTTCCAGCGCACGACCGTGCGCCAGCGGACGATGAGCACCGCGAGGCCGACCGCCGGGGCGGCGAGCATGCCGGCCATGTGGTTCGCGTAGCCGAGTCCCAGCAGGTAGGCCACGAGCACGAGGGTCCGGTCGGCCTTGCGGCCGTCGGGCTGATCGCACCAGCGCACCATCAGCCAGCTGATGACGGCGATGCCGAGCAGCGAGACCGTATAGACCTTCTCGTTGACGACGCTCTGGTTCCAGACGGTGAACGCGGTGCCGCCGATGAGGGCCGCGAGGGCGCCGCCGAGGATCCGCTTCCACCGCTCGGCGAACCAGGCGACGAGGACGCGCTCGGTGATGAGGAACCACATGCCTGCCGAGACGGCGCTGCAGACCGCGGCGAGGATGTTGATCCGGACCGCCACGGTGCGGGCGATCGGGAGGATGGCGAAGACGCGCCCGACGAGGACGAAGAGCGGGTTCCCGGGGGGGTGGGGGAGCCCGAGCGTGTAGGCGGCGGTGATGTACTCGCTCGTGTCCCACATCGCCGTGGACGGCGCGAGGGTGAGCAGGTAGAGGACGAAGACCAGGGCCGTCACGACGGCGGCAGCCAGGTACGACGGTCGGTAATCCAGGTCAGACGGCGTGGACGTCGTCGCCATTGCTCTCACGGGGGTGGCAGATAACACACGCCCCGCAGAGGCGGGGCGGAAGCGCAGCGTGTAAAGATGGCACCAGGGTCCCGTAAGGTACAGGCCCGCCGCACGTCCGCCCCGGCACTGCTTACGGCTTCGCGGTCGTTGCCGGGGCCGCCATCGGGGTGCTGCTCATCGCGCCCATGGCCGCGCTGTCCATCGCCATCGGGGCCGGCGCCGGAGTCGCAGCGGAGGCGGCCGCGGCGGCCGAGTCGGCGGCCTTGACGCTGTCTTCCTTCTTGTCCTTGTCGCCGCAGGCGGCGACGGCAACCAGCGCGATGGCGGCAGCGAGGGTCGTGGCTCGGATGTTCATCCTGATCTCCATTCGTTCTTCGTGAAAAACTGATTCCGTGCGCGCTGGGACAGGGAGGCCACCCTGGAAGCGCACGTCTCGACGGTCGCCGAGCGGGGCAAGGTACGCGCCATGATGCAACGACGCATCCCAAAAAGCGAGCGCTAGTGACGGAAAAGTCGCACGCCGGTGAAGGCCATCGCGATGCCATGCTCGTTGGCGGCGGCGATCACCTCGGCATCGCGCACCGACCCGCCCGGCTGGACGATGGAGGTGACCCCCGCCTCGGCGGCCCGATCGATACCGTCGCGGAAGGGGAAGAAGGCGTCGGACCCCAGGGCGGCGCCCTTCGTCTCGTGTCCCGCCGTGCTCGCCTTGTGCGCCGCCATGAAGGCGGCGTCCACGCGCGACATCTGCCCGGCGCCGATCCCGATCGTCGCGCCGTCGCGGGCCAGCACGATCGCGTTGGACTTGACGCTCGCCACGGCGCGCCACGCGAAGAGCATGTCGCGCCGCTCGTCGGCCGTCGGCTGCCGCTCGGAGACGACGGTCCACGCGGCATCGTCGATGACCGCGGGCGGACGCTGCTGGACGAGCAGCCCGCCACGGACACGCTTGTAGTCCAGCGCGTCGGCCGCCCACCGCGCCCGTCCCTCCAGCACGCGCAGGTTCTTCTTGCGGCCGAGGATCTCGAGCGCGCCCGCGCTGAACTCCGGCGCCACCACGCACTCCACGAACAGGCTCGCCACCGCGGCGGCCGCGGCCTCGTCCATCGCCGTCGTGAAGGAGATCACGGATCCGAACGCCGAGGCGGGATCGCACGCCAGCGCCTTGCGGTACGCGTCCAGCGCGTCGGCGCCGGTGGCGAGCCCGCAAGGGGTCGTGTGCTTGATGATCGCGCAGCAGATCTCGTCGCCGAACGGCTCGCTCGCGAGGAGGGCGCCCTCGAGGTCGAGGAGGTTGTTGAACGAGAGCTCCTTCCCGCCGCGCTGGGCGAGGCCGGCCAGTCCGGCCCCGACGCGCTCGACGTAGAACGCCGCGCTCTGGCCGGGGTTCTCTCCGTACCGGAGGGATTGTGCCTTCTCCAGCGGCAGGCAGAGGCGGTCGGGGAACTGCTCCTTCCGCTGCGCGACGAACCACGTCGCGATCGCCGCGTCGTACGCGGCGGTGTGCTCGAACACCTTGGCGGCGAGGTCGCGGCGGATCTCGACGTCGTCCTCGCCGGCGACGAGCGCGGCCAGCACCTTCGGGTAGTCGGCGGGATCCACGACCGTCGTGACGGCGGCGAAGTTCTTCGCGGCGGAGCGGAGCATGCTCGGCCCGCCGATGTCGATCTGCTCGATGACCTCCTCGGGGGATACGCCGGCGCGGGCAGCCGTGGACCGGAAGGGATACAGGTTCACCGCCACCAGGTCGATCGGCGCGATGCCGTGCTCCGCGATCGCCGTCATGTGCTCGGGAAGGTCGCGGCGCGCGAGCAGCCCGCCGTGCACGGCGGGGTGCAGCGTCTTCACGCGGCCGTCGAGCATCTCGGGGAAGCCGGTCACCTCGCTCACGTCGCGCACGGGGACGTTCGCCTCGCGCAGCGTGCGCGCCGTCCCTCCGGTAGAGAGGAGCTCGAAGCCGAGGTTCTGGAGGCCGCGGGCGAAGTCGAGAAGGCCGGTCTTGTCGGAAACGGAGAGCAGGGCGCGCGGCATCGGGGGACGGTGGACGGTGGACGGTGAACGGTGGACGGTGGACGGTGGACGGTGGACGGTGAACGTTGAACGTCACATCTCACGTTCTTTCGAGTCGATCATGGCTTCGTCCGCGGCGCTCGACGGCATGGGGACCAGATGTGCGAGCTCGGTGTCCAGCACGCGGGCCTGCTCTTCATCCGTCCGAAATGGGTCGAAGGGGGGAAGGAGCGCGATGCAGCCCGGCGAGCCCGCCCCCGCAACATCCCGCTGTTTCAGTCCGCCGCTCGCCACGAGCTGGATGATGCGTGGATAGAGCAGATGCTCGGCGCGGAGCACGCGCGCGGCCAGGGTGCGCTCGTCGTCGCCGGGGAGGACCGGTACGCGCCACTGCGCGATGAGGGCGCCATGATCGTAGACCTCGTCCACGAAGTGCACCGTCGGGCCGCTCCATCCGGCCTTCGCGGCCACCACGGCGCGATGGACGCGGGCACCGTACATCCCCGCGCCGCCGAAGCCGGGCAGGAGTGCGGGGTGCACATTGAGCAGCGCGCCGGCGAAGCGGCGCGTCACCTCGGGGGGGACGAGCTTGAGGTAGCCGGCGAGCGCGACGAGCTCCACGTCGCGCTCCTTCAGCAGGACGTCCATCGGTGGCGCGTCGGGCGCGTGGATCGACGACACCACGGCCGTGTCGACGCCGGCATCGCGCGCGCGGCGGAGGGCGCCGGCATCCGGCCGGTCGGAGGCGACGAGCACCACCTCGTAGGCGCAGCGGCCGCCGAGCCGGCGGGCGTGGCCGAGGATGGCCTGCAGATTGGAGCCGCCGCCACTCGCGAGCACGGCGAGGCGCCGCTTCTTCACGGCGTCGGCCCGAATATCGAGCGCACGGCCTGCAGGAGGGACGGAGCCAGGCTGGCCCCGATCTCGCGCGCCGCGGCGCGGTCGGCGTCGCTCGTCGTCGGCGATTCGACGAGCACCCCGACGCCGCCGAAGTCCCGCGCGGGCAGCACGTCGCGCGCGCGGTCGCCGGCGAAGAGACAGCGGCCGAGGTCGAGCCGGTGCAGGGCGGCGGCGCGCTGGTAGAGCTCGAGTCCCGGCTTGCGGCATCCGCACGGTCCGGTGAAGTCCGGATGGTGCGGGCAGGCGAAGCGGTCGAGGAGGTACGCCCCCTGCTCGGCGAGCAGCGCTTCGGTGCGGAGCCGCACCGCGCGGTACTGCTCCAGCGTGATCAGCCCGCGCGCGATCCCCGACTGGTTGGTGATGACGACCGCGGGGATGCCGCGCGCCGCGAGGAGGCGGATCGCCTCGGCGGCGCCGGGCAGCAGAGTGACGGCGTCCGCGTCGCCGGGGTAGTCGCGGTCCTCGATGATCGTGCCGTCGCGATCGAGCATGGCGGCCTGCGGAAGCGCTGTCTCACGCATGCGCGGTGGCGACGGCGGTGACGAGCTGGGGCATCATGCGTTCGGGGATCGCGCGGAGGTCGAGATGCAGGCGGCCGTCGAAGACGCGTCCGACGACTGCCGGCTCGCCCGCTCGCAGCCGGGCGGCCCACCGTGCGGCGTCGCCGTCGAGCGCCACGGCGACGCTCGGCAGCTCCGTGGTGGGGAAGGCGCCGGCGCCGACGCTCGACGTCGTGTCGGCGAGCTCGCCGGCGACTCCCGCGGCGCGCAGCAGCTCCAGCAGCGTCGTGGCGCGCGCGCGCAGCGACTCGACGCTCGCGCCGAGGAGGGCGAGGGTGGGGATCTCGCGCAGCGCGCGGTCGGGCTCGCGATAGAGCGCGAGGGTCGCCTCGAGCGCGGCGAGGGTGAGCTTGTCGACGCGGAACGCGCGCGCGAGCGGGTTTCGTCGCATGGCGTCGAGGTGGCGGCGCTCGCCGAGGATGATCCCGGCCTGTGGACCGCCGAGCAGCTTGTCGCCGCTCATCACGACGATCGTCGCGCCGGCGCGCAGGGCGTCGGCCGCGGTGGGCTCGCCGCGCAGGCCGAGCGCGTCGAGCGGGATGAGCAGCCCGCTGCCGAGGTCGTGCAGGATGGGGAGGCCGCGGCCGGCGGCGAGCGGCACGAGCTCGCGCACGGAGACTTCGGAGGTGAAGCCCTCCACCGCGAAGTTGCTGCGGTGTACCTTGAGCAGCACACCGGTCCGGTCGGAGAGTGCGGCTTCGTAGTCGGCGAGGTGCGTCCGGTTGGTGGCCCCCACCTCGCGCAGCGCCGCGCCGCTCTTCGCCATGATCTCGTGCACGCGGAAGCTGCCGCCGATCTCGACGAGCTCGCCGCGCGAGAGCACCGCCTCGCGCCCGTCGGCGAGCGTGTTGAGCGCGACGACGAGCGCCGCCGCGCAGTTGTTCATCACGAGCGCGTCCTCGGCCCCGGTGAGCTCGCGGAGCAGGGCGGCGCAGTGCACGTAGCGCGCGCCGCGCGCGCCAGTCTCGAGGTCGAGCTCGAGATTGGCGTAGCCTTCGCCGACGGCGGCGACGGCGTCGAGCGCCGCGGCGGCGAGGGGGGCGCGACCGAGGTTGGTGTGCAGCACGACCCCCGTGGCGTTGATCACGCGGCGCAGCGAGGGGCGCTGCGCGGTGGCGAGTCGCGACTGGACGGCGCCGGTCCACCAGTGCGCGTCGTCGGGCGGCGCCACCAGCGCGCCCTCGCGCACCAGTTGCACGACCTCGCGCACGGCGTCGACGACGAGCGCGCGCGGCGCGGCGTCGAGGAGCGCGCGCACCCCCGCGGTCTCGAGCAGCGCGCTCACGCTCGGCAGGGCGCGGCGCACGTCGGTCACGGGCGTGCCGGCGGGCGGGATGGCGGGAGGCGGCGCGCGGAGTCGGGCGGGAGGGGCAGGGCACCCTTCCGTGCGGCCGCCGCATCCCTCAGCGCGGCCGCGACGCTGTCCGCCCGTACCTTCGGCACGGCGCGGGGCGAGGTGAAGCCCGCCTCGCTCGGGGCGGTCCGGCCGCTGAGGGCGCGCAGTCCCCGGGTGCTCAACCGGTACGTCGTGTTCGGGGTGAGCGGGCGTGCGAGCTTGAGGGTGACGCTGTTGAACGGCGGCTGGCGGCTGGGCTTTCGCGTGGCGAGGGTGTCGTCCGACTTCGTCGGCGGGACGGGTACGGCGGCGGGAGGGACGGCCGCCGCGCGGTGCGACGTGTCCGCCTTGCGCGCCGAATCGGCGGCCGCCTGTTGCGCGGCGAGTGCCGCCGCCGCTTCCTGCGGCGCCGTGCGCACCGACGCCACGGCCACGAGCACGCTATCCGGGCCGCCGATGAGGCGGAAGTCCGACGCCGCAGGGGTGATCGAGGGATCGAGCAGGTTCGTGAAGTTCACGCGCAGCGTCACCGAATCCACGACGACGATGGTGGCGATGCGGCCCGGCAGCGTGTCGCGCGCCGCGACGAGCAGCTCGGCCGGTGCCGCCTGCGGCACGGTGACGCGCAGGGTGTCGAACGCCTCGTTGCGGTCGAGCGAGCGGTTGTGGTTCTGGTCGATGTAGGCGCGGACGAGATACGTGCCGGCGGGAAGCGGCCCCACCGCGAAGCGGCCGACGCTGTCGGACTGCGCGAGATACCGGATGCTGTCGGGGGTGACCGCCTCGAGGAAGGCGCCGGCGAGCGGGCGCTCCTGCACCCAGTCGAAGGTCGTCCCCTCGATCCGCGTCGTGGGAATGGTCGGCCCGGTCGAGAAGACGATGCTGCGTCCCGTCTTCATCGCGTTGTTGCGCAGGTCGGACAGCCCGGGCAGCAGCGTGATGCTGTACGCAGTGTTGGGACGGAAGCCATTGCGCGGGCGCACGTCGATCCGGCTGCGGTGCCACTCCACGCGCGGCAGCCCGTCGCTCGGCGAGACGAGGAAGTAGTTGTCCACCTCCTGGGCGCCGCTGCCGCGGTCGTTGATCGTCTCGTCGAAGTAGAAGGAGGCGTTCTTCGACGAGAAGTTCAGCGCGCCGCTGTCGGGCCCCACTCGCACCAGGCGCGGGGGAGCCAGATCCTCGGGCCCGCCCGGCGGGGGCGCCGCGGAGGCGCACCCCATCGCGAGCGCCACGAGCGCGGTCAGCCCTCTCCGCATAGCTCCCGGATGCGCTCGGCGAGCATCGCACGCTTCGCTGCCCACTCTTCGCGCTTGGCCCGCTCGGACTCGATCACGTGCGCGGGTGCGCGGTCGACGAAGCCCGGGTTGCCGAGCCGTCCCTCGAGCGCGGTGAGCTGCTTCTCCAGAGCGGCCAGCTCGGTGGAGAGGCGCGCGCACTCCTTGTCGACGTCGATCATCCCCTCGAGGGGAACGATCAGCACCATCCCGCCGGACAGGATCACGCTTGCCGCCGCTCCCTCGGGGCGCGAGTCGGCGAAGGAGAGCGTCGTGCGGGCGAGCCGCGCGACGAGGGGCAGCTCGTCGCCGAGCGTCTGCCGGCTCGCCGCTGGGGCGACGACGATGGCGCCGATCGGCTTGCCGGGCTGCACGCCGTACTCGGCGCGCACGCGGCGCATCGCCTCGACGATCTCCTTCACGCGCTCGAACTGCACAGCGAGATCGGCGGTCGCGCCGCCGGCCGCCGTTACGGGCCACTCGGTGGTGGCGAGGAAGGTGCCGTCGACGTGGCCCGGCAGGCGCTGCCAGAGCGCTTCCGTGATGAACGGCACGATCGGATGGAGCAGGCGCAGCGCGCGGTCGAAGACGTGCACGAGCACCGCGCGCGCGACCTGCTGGTCGTCGCCCGGTGTGAGCAGGCGCGTCTTGATCGCCTCGAGGTACCAGTCGGCGAGCTCGTTCCACACGAAGCGTCGAGCCGTCTCCGCGTAGTCGTTGAGCCGAAGGCCGGCGGCGCGATCCTCCGGCGCCCAGGCGCCGCGCGGCGAGTCCATCGGCCCGATCGCCCGGTCGCACTCGCGGATCGCCGTGTCGAGGCGGTCGAGGATCCAGGCGTCGGCGCGGCCGAGCGAGGCCGGCGGGATGTCGGAGAGCCTGCGCACGTCGCCGGTGCCGACGTTGGTGAGGAGGAAGCGCCCGATGTTCCAGAGCTTCGTGGCGAAGTTGCGGCCCGGCGCGAAGGTCTTCTCCAGATCCGCCGGATCGAGGAAGACGTCGGTGCCCAGCCCCATCCCGGCGATGAGGGTGTAGCGGAGCGCGTCGGCGCCGAAAAGCTGCACGACGTCCATCGGATCGATGCCGTTGCCGAGCGACTTCGACATCTTGCGGCCCTGCGTGTCGCGCGCGGTGCCGTGGAGATAGACGGAGTGGAAGGGGGCGTCGCCCATGAATGCGTATCCCGCCATGATCATCCGTGCGACCCAGAAGAAGAGGATCTCTGGCGCCGTGACGAGCACGTCGGACGGATAGAAGGCGCGCAGGTCGACCGACTGCTCGTTCGGCCATCCCAGCGTGGAGATCGGCCAGAGCCAGCTGGAGAACCAGGTGTCGAGCACGTCCGGGTCCTGCTCCACCGCGCCGCCGCAGACCGGGCACGCGTCGAGATCCTCGCGGCTGGCGAAGACGTCGTTCTCGTGCGTGTTCGCCCGGCAGTACCACACCGGCACGCGGTGTCCCCACCACAGCTGCCGCGAGATGTTCCAGTCGCGGATGTTCGTCATCCAGTGCTCGTACACCCCCACCCACTTCTCGGGGAGGATGCGCACGCGGCCGCTGCGCACCGCCTCCAGCGCCGGTTCGGCGAGGGGGGCCATGCGGACGAACCACTGATCGGAGAGGCGCGGCTCGACGACGGTGTGGCAGCGGTAGCAGTGCCGCACGTTGTGCTCGTGCTGCTCCTTCTTGAGCAGGCGCCCCGAGGCCTCGAGCTGCGCGACGATCGCCTTGCGCGCCTCGAAGCGGTCCATGCCGCGCAGCGGATCGGGCACGCGGCCGGCGCCGTCGGCGCCCTCGTTCATGTTCCCGTGCTCGTCGATGACGATCGGCGCCGCGAGGTCGTGGCGGCGCCCGACCTCGAAGTCGTTCGCGTCGTGCGCCGGCGTGATCTTCACGACGCCGGTGCCGAACTCGGGATCGGCGTACTCGTCGGCGACCACGGGGATGGGCCGGTCGAGGATCGGCAGCAGCACGTGCTTCCCGATGAGCGACGCGTAGCGCTCGTCGGCGGGGTTCACCGCGACGGCAACGTCGCCGAGCATCGTCTCGGGGCGCGTCGTGGCGACGGTGAGCACGCGGTCGGGTGATCCCTCCACGGGATAGCCGATGTGATACAGCGTCCCCGACTCGGGCTCGAACTCGGCCTCCTCGTCCGACAGCGACGTGAGGCAGCGCGGGCACCAGTGGATGACGCGATGGCCGCGGTAGATGAGCCCGCGCTCGAACAGGCGCACGAACGCCTCGCGCACGGCGACGCTGAGCGCGGGGCTGAGCGTGTACGCGGTGCGGCTCCAGTCGGCCGACGCGCCGATCGCCTTGAGCTGCTGGAGGATGACGCCGCCCGTCTCCTCGACGAAGGCGGCGGTGCGCTGCACGAACTTCTCGCGTCCGAGGTCGTTGCGCGTGAGCCCTTCGGCGCCGAGCTGCTTCTCCACCACGTTCTGCGTGGCGATGCCGGCGTGGTCGGTGCCGGGCATCCAGAGCGTCTCGCGCCCCTTCATCCGCGCCCAGCGCGCGAGCACGTCCTGCACGGAGTTGTTCAGCCCGTGCCCGACGTGCAGGATGGCCGTCACGTTCGGTGGCGGCATCAGGATGCTGTACGGATCCCGATCGCCGCCGGCGCGCGTGGAGCGGGAGGCGTCGGCCACGAAGCAGCCGGCCTGTTGCCAGCGCTCGTAGATCGTCGCCTCGGTGGACGCGGGATCGTACTGCGCGGGAAGCTCGTCCGGTGTGGTCGCGGACGTGGATGCGGGATGGGAGGCGGGGGGGCCGGAAATGGACATGACCCGCGAAAGCTAATCCGCGGGTCATGCGTGATGAAGCAGGTGCCGCCGGAGGATCAGGCGCCGGGGGCGTCCGTCGGGTTCGCGACGTGGTCGGCCTTGGGAACGCCCGTGGGCGCGATGGGCGAGCCGCCGGTGCGATCACCCTTCACGACCTTCTTCTCCCGGGCGCGGCGCTCGGCGGAGATGGCACTGATGTCCTCGGCCGCTTCGCTGACCTCGACGTCGGCGCTGCTCCAGCGGTCGGCGAGGTCGTTGCGCGGATCGGCATGGCGATCGACCTCGGAGGAGTTCCCCTGGCGGCGGCGTCCCGTGCCGACGGTGTGGCCTTCCCAGTGCGCCTCGGTGAGCGCCTCGTCTCCCGCGGCGAAGCGGCGCGCGTGGTCGGCGACGCGCTCCTCCTCGTCGCCGACAGCAATGCGGTTCACGACGGTTCCCACCCCCGGCACGCCGCGGGCGATCGTCACGGCGTGCTCGGCTTCCTCTTCCGTGTTGACCCAACCGGCCAACTCGATCGTGGACTCGCCGATGCCGCCGATGTCCACCGCGCGATCGGCGAGGATGGGGTCGTTGCGGAAGGCCTCGAGGACATGGTCCTCGAGCCCCTCGCCCTGCTCCTCGAGCTCGTCGTCCTCGTACTCGTCCTCCTCGTAGCCGGCGAAGTCGTCGGCGACCATCGGCGTGGATGCGCGCGGCTCGTCGGCGGCGCCGCCGCGAAAGCGCACCTTCTGCGCGAGGCCGCTGAATCCGCCCACGCGCTGGGCGACGAGCATGCCGACGGCGAAGCCGGCGACGGCACCGAGGAGGACGCTGGCGACGGTGCCGGCGGCGGACGATTCGTCTTCGTCGAGAAAGCGAAGATATGACATAGGGAAAACCTGTGGCGGAGGGTCTGCCGCAAGGATAGCTTACGCGGGAAAGTTGTGCGAACGCGGTGCAAGGAGCGGGCCCGGAAGTGCCCAGCCCGTAATCGCTGATCCTTCCACTAGTTACCGGTACAGCAGCCGCATGATCGACCGTCCCGAATCCGCCGCCGCCGACCTCACGCTCGTCCTTCCCGACGGCGCCACCCGCACGGTGCCGGCCGGCACCCTCCCCGCCGAGGTGGTGCGCGGGATCGGCGAGCGGCTGCTCCTCGCCGCGGTGGCGGTCTCCGTGGATGGCGAGATCCAGGACCTGATGACCCCCCTGCGGAAGGGCGGGGCGTTCCGGGTGCTGACGGACCGCGATCCCGACGCGCTGGCCGTGCTGCGCCACTCGGCGGCGCATGTCCTCGCCACGGCGGTGCGGCGGCTGCGTCCCGACGCGAAGATCGGCTTCGGGCCCGCGATCGAGGACGGCTTCTACTACGACTTCGAGGTCGCCTCCCCCTTCACCCCCGACGACCTCGCCGCGTTCGAGACGGAGATGAAGCGGGTGGCGCAGGAGAAGCTCCCCTTCGTGCGCGCCGAGGTGGATGCGTCCACGGCGCAGACCGTGTTCGCCGACGATCCGCTCAAGCTGGAGCGCCTCGCCGACTTCACCGACCCGGCCGAGATCATCTCGACCTATACGGACGGTCCCTTCGTGGATCTCTGCCGCGGCCCGCACCTGCCCGACACCGGCCGCTTGAAGCACTTCAAGCTGCTCAGCTCCGCGGGCGCCTACTGGCGCGGCGACGAGAAGCGGCAGATGCTGCAGCGCATCTATGGCACGGCGTTCTTCAAGAAGGAGGAGCTGGAGCAGCACCTCTTCCGTCTCGAGGAGGCGCGCAAGCGCGACCACCGCAAGCTGGGGCGCGAGCTCGACCTGTTCATGTTCCATCCCTTCTCCCCCGGCGCCGCCTTCTGGACGGAGCGGGGGACGACGCTCTACAACCTCCTCGTGGACTTCGTCCGCGAGCGCCAGCAGCGCGACTTCGCCGAGATCAAGACGCCGCTGCTGTACAACAAGGGGCTCTGGGAGACCTCGGGGCACTGGGGGAAGTACAAGGAGAACATGTTCCTGGTGATGGACGTCGAGACGGGCGAGCACGACATGTCGCTCAAACCGATGAACTGTCCGTCGCACTATCTGCTCTATCTCTCCAGGCGACACTCGTACCGCGAGCTCCCCAAGCGCTTCGTCACCTTCGACGTGCTGCACCGCAACGAGCTCACCGGGGCGCTCTCGGGGCTCACCCGCGTGCGCCAATTCGCCCAGGACGACTGTCACGTCTTCCTGCGCGAGGACCAGATCGCCGCCGAGGTGAAGTTCCTGATGGAGTTCATCCTCGGCTACTATGCGGCCTTCGGGCTGACGGCGACGCTCAAGTTCGCGACGCGTCCCGACACGCGCATCGGCGACGACGCGATGTGGGATCGCGCCGAGGAGGCGCTGCGCGCGGCACTCGAGGCGACGGGGCAGACGTACGCGCTGAAGGAGGGCGATGGCGCCTTCTACGGGCCGAAGATCGACTTCGACGTGACCGATTCGCTGGGGCGCGCCTGGCAGCTCGGCACCATCCAGCTCGACTATGCCGCGCCCGAGCGGTTCGATCTATCGTACATCGGCGAGGACAACGCGTCGCACCGGCCGGTCGTGATCCATCGTGCGGTGAGCGGCTCGTTCGAGCGGTTCATCGCCATCCTCATCGAGCACTTCGCCGGCGCGTTCCCCACCTGGCTGGCGCCGGAGCAGGTGCGCGTACTGCCCATCACCGACGAGCAGCAGCCGGTGGCCGCGGCGATCGTCGAGCGCATGCTCGCCGCGGGAATCCGCGCGCATCTGGACGACCGCAGCGAGACGCTGAAGTACCGCGTGGCCGAGGGGGCGCGCATGAAGACGCCGTACATGTGCGTCGTGGGCCGGCGCGAGGCCGAGAGCGATCAGGTGGCGGTGAATACCCGCGGCGCGGGGGAGGGACAGAAGCCCGCGCCGGTGGCGGTGGACGAGTTCATCGCGCGCGTGCTGCGAGAGACGGAGGAGCGGGCGTTGACGCTCTCCGCGGGTGATGCGTGAACCGTGAGCCGTAGACCGTGAACGTACCGACGTGAGAGGTGAGACGTTCGAGGTGAGACGCGTCGTACGCTGTCCTGCGCGGCGTTCGTGAGCATCCGCTCAGCATTGCCGAGCTCCGGTCGAATCGAGAATCAGTGAAAAGGCCTCAGGCCAGCGCAAACGACGAATAGGGGGAGACGCGGATTTCGCGGAGGACGCGGATTGCCGCGGATCGCATGCGCGGTTCATCCGCGTTGATCCGCCGGATCCGCGTGATCCGCGTCCCCCCATCGTCGTTTGCGCCGGCCCCGAGGCAGTCGATAAGGAGAGCTGGAATTCGGGGCAGGAGCACGCGCCGCCAATCCCGTTGTACCCGCCCCGCGCCCGAGATAGCTTTCAAGTCCCTCCCGCGCGCCTTGCGCGGCAGCCCTCGCACAGAATCGACCTCATGGCTGACTCGTCCCGCACTCCCGTCATCGTCGCCGCGGCGCGCACGCCGATCGGCAAGTTCCTCGGCGGCCTTTCGGCGCTCAGCGCGCCCGAGCTCGGCGCCAGCGCCATCCGCGCCGCGCTCGAGCGCGCCGGCATTCCCGCCGCGGAAGTGCAGGAAGTCATCATGGGCAACGTGGTGCAGGGGGGAGTGGGCCAGGCCCCCGCACGCCAGGCGCTGCTCCAGGCGGGGATCCCTTCCTCCGCGAGCGCGCTGACCATCAACATGGTCTGCGGCTCGGGGCTCAAGGCGGTGATGCTGGCCGCGCAGGCCATCAAGTCGGGTGACGCGCAGGTCATCGTGGCCGGCGGCCAGGAGTCGATGTCGAACGCGCCGTACTACACCTACGGCATGCGCAACGGCGTGAAGCTCGGCGATCAGAAGATGGTGGACGGGGTGATCAAGGACGGCCTCTGGTGCGCCTCCTGCGACGTCCACATGGGAGGGCACGCCGAGTACACGGCGAAGAAGGCGCAGCTGACGCGCGCGCAGCAGGACGAGTTCGCGGCGTCGAGTCATCGGAAGGCCGTCGCGGCGCAGCAGGCCGGCAAGTTCAAGGATGAGATCGCGCCGGTGACGATCGCCGGCCGCAAGGGCGACACGATCGTCGACGCCGACGAAGGGCCGCGCGCCGACACGACCGCCGACGTTCTCGCCAGGCTGCGCCCCGCCTTCGGGAAGGGGGACGACGCGACGGTGACCGCTGGCAACGCGAGCTCGCTCAACGATGGCGGTGCCGCGGTCGTCGTGACGTCGCAGGCGTACGCTGAAGCCCACGGCCTCCCCATCCTCGCGCACATCAGCGCGTATGCCACCGGCGCAGTGGACCCGCAGGAGCTCTTCTTCGCCCCGATCACGGCCGTCAACAACCTCATGAAGAAGGAGGGGAAGACGATCGGCCAGTACGACCTGATCGAGGCGAACGAGGCGTTCGCGTCGCAGGCGCTGGCGAACGGCGCGGGGCTCGGCTGGGACTGGGATCGCGTCAACGTGAACGGCGGCGCGATCGCGCTGGGCCATCCGATCGGCGCCAGCGGCGCGCGCGTGCTCACCACCCTTCTGTACGCCATGCAGGATCGCAACGCGAACAGCGGACTGGCGACGCTCTGCCTCGGTGGCGGCGACGCGGTCGCGCTCTCCGTCACCCGGGAGAAGTAGCACATGACAAGCTTCGCACTCGCCGCACCGTCCCCGCGCACGCGCGCCCTCGGCATCGTGCTCGCCGCCGGCGCCGTCGCGCTCGCGGCGCAGATAGCGATCCCGCTGCCGGGCACGCCGGTGCCGCTCACGCTGCAGCCGATGCTCGTCGTGCTCGCCGGCCTGCTGCTCGGCCCCACCGACGCGGCGGCGGCGATGGCGCTGTATCTGGTCGCCGGCGCGTCGGGGCTTCCGGTGTTCACCCCGATCGGCGCGCACGGGATCGCGCGGCTCGTCGGTCCCACCGGCGGCTACCTCGTGGCATATCCCCTCGCGGCGTGGGTCGCGGGGCGGCTCGGTGCAGCGCGCGCGAGCTTCACCTCCCGCGCCGCTGCGGCGGCGGCCGGCATGCTCGTGATCTACCTGGGCGGTCTGGCGCAGCTCACCCTGATCACCGGGAGCCTCACCGCCGCCGCGCTGCTCGGCGCGCTCCCCTTCATGGCGGCCGACGGCGTGAAGGCACTCGTGGCTGCCGCGGCGAGCGGAGTGCGGCATCGGCCCGCACGCTGAGCTGAGCACTACGGACGCGGGGGTCGTTACCCCGCCTCCCGGCTGGGGGGCGACGCTGGGCCGCTCGATCGCCTTCGTCGCCCTCTTCGTTGTCGCGAGCTGGGCGGCGCTGGGGCTGCTGTCGCCCCCGCTCACCTGGCTGGCCGGCCGCACGGGGCAGCACGTCCGGATCGACGGCCTCGCGGCGCTCGCGGCGGCCCTCGTCGCCACGGCCATCATGCTGCGGTCGATCGACGTGCGCCCCTGGCGGGACGTCGGCCTCGCGCGGAGCGCGGCGAGCCCAGGACTTCTCGCGGCGGGCTGGTGCGTCGGCGGGGGGGCGATCGCCGCCGCCTCGCTGGCCATGCTCGGCACCGGGCTGCTCCGGGTGGCGCCGGGCACCGAGGGCTCCTGGCTGGGAGCCGCGACGCGGGTGACCCTCTTCCTCGCCCCCGCCGCGCTGGTCGAGGAGGTGATGTGCCGCGGTTATCTTTTCACGACGGTCCGGGCCCGGATCGGCACGAGGGGCGCGGTGCTGGCGACGAGCGCGCTGTTCGGGGTGCTGCATGCGTTGAACCCCGGCGCCACCGTCGAGTCCATGCTCATCGTGACGTTGGCGGGGGTCTTCCTGGCTGCCGTACGGGTGGCGTACAACAGCCTGTACGCTGCCTGGTCGGCGCACCTCGCGTGGAACTGGGTGATGGCGGTGCCGCTGCACGCGCCGGTGAGCGGATTGCAGCTCGAGCATCCGGGCTACCGGATCGTGAGCGCGGGACCGGCGTGGGTCACCGGGGGAGCATGGGGACCCGAGGGCGGGCTGATCGCCGCGCTCGGCATGATGGGTGGATTGGCATACCTCTACACGCGGCACCGCCGCGAGGAGTCATAGCACCATGGCCGACCGCATCGCCGTCCTCGGCGCGGGGCAGATGGGCAACGGGATCGCTCACGTGTTCGCGCAGGCCGGCTTCTCCGTCGTGATGATCGACGTCGCCGACGCCGCGCTCGCGAAGGGGCGCGAGACGATCTCGAAGAACCTCGACCGCCAGGTGAAGAAGGGAACGCTCGGCGAGTCCGACAAGGCGGCGATCCTCGGCCGCATCGAGACGGCGTCGTCGATGGACGCGGTGCGGGGGGCGGCGCTGATCGTCGAGGCGGCCACCGAGAACCGCGACCTCAAGTTCACGATCTTCCGCGACCTCGACGCAAGGGCCGACGCCGGCGCCATCCTCGCCACCAACACGAGCTCCATCTCCATCACCGAGATCGCCGCGCAGACGAAGCGCCCCGAGGCGGTGATCGGGATGCACTTCATGAATCCCGTGCCGGTGATGCAGCTCGTGGAGATCATCCGCGGGCTCGCCACGTCGGACGCCACGACGGAGCGCGTCATGGCCTGGAGTGCCGCCGTCGGCAAGACCGCGGTCGAGGTGAACGACTTCCCCGGCTTCGTCGCCAACCGGATCCTGATGCCCATGATCAACGAGGCGGTGTTCTGTCTCATGGAGGGGGTGGGCACGCCGGAGGCGATCGACACGGTGATGAAGCTGGGCATGAACCACCCAATGGGCCCGCTCGCCCTGGCCGACCTGATCGGGCTCGACACCTGCCTCGCCATTCTCGAGGTGCTGCACGACGGGCTGGGCGATTCGAAGTACCGTCCGAGTCCGCTGCTGCGGAAGTATGTGGCGGCGGGGTGGCTGGGCCGCAAGTCGGGGCGCGGGTTCTATACTTACTGACTGATGTCGCTCACCCCCCTGACCGCCGACCAGCAGCAGATCCGCGATCTCGCCCGCGGTTTCGCCGCCGACGAGATCGCCCCGCACGCGGCGCGGTGGGATCGCGAGGCGCACTTTCCGGTGGAGATCGCCCACCGGATGGGGGCGCTCGGCTTCCTCGGCATGCTGATACCCGAGGAGTTCGACGGGCTCGGCCTGGACACGACCTCGTATCTCCTCGCGCTCGAGGAGATCGCCGCGGCCGACGCGTCCGCGGCGGTGCTGATGAGCGTGCACAACTCGCTGCCCACGCAGATGCTCCTCAACTTCGGCGACGCCGCGCAGAAGGAGCGCTTTCTCAAGCCGATGGCGCGCGGGGAGAAGATCGGCGCCTTCGCGCTGAGCGAGCCGGAGGCGGGCTCGGACGCCTCGTCGCTCCGCTGCCAGGC
>JBBQJC010000003.1:0-113029 GCA_038325515.1 Gemmatimonadales bacterium
GTGGGTCGAGTAGCTGGTGGCTGCAGCGGTCCACGACGACAGCGCACCGGCTTCGCTGATGCCTTCTTCGAGGATCTGGCCGCTGGCTTCTTCTTTGTAGGACAGCATCGAACTGGCATCTTCAGGCAGGTACAACTGGCCGAAGGGGGCGTAGATGCCGACCTGCCTGAACAGACTGGCCATGCCGAAGGTACGCGCTTCATCGGCCACGATGGGCACCACCCGTGGGCCCAGGGTCGGGTCTTTCAGATAAGCACCCAGCAAGCGCACAAAGGCCATCGTGCTGCTCATCGGCTTGCCTTCGGCCTGCAGCGCAAAGGCGGCAGTGGTCTGCAGCGCAGGTACCCTGACTTCCGGCGCCGTCTGCGCGCGCTGCGGCAAAAAGCCGCCCAGCGCCTGACGTCGCGCATGCAGGTAGCGCATCTCGGGGCTGTCTTCAGCAGGTTTGAAGAAGGCAGCTTGCGCCACCTGCTGGTCACTCAGCGGCAGTTGAAAGCGCGCCCTGAATGCCAGTAGGTCGTTGCTGTCGAGCTTCTTTTGCTGGTGCGTGGTCATGCGGCCCTGGCCTGCGCTGCCCATGCCGTAGCCCTTCATGGTCTTGGCCAGCACCACGGTGGGCTGGCCGCGATGCTGCATCGCACGCGCAAAGGCAGCGTGGATCTTGACCGGGTCGTGGCCGCCACGGCGCAGGCGGTCGATGTCGTCGTCGCTCAGGTGCGCCACCAGCGCTTGCAGCGCAGGCGATTTGCTGAAGAAGCTGCGCCGGTTGTAGGCACCATCGTTGGCGCTCAGGGTCTGGAACTCACCGTCCACAGTCTGTGCAAAGGCCTGCGCGATGACGTGGTCGTGGTCACGCGCCAGCAAGGCATCCCATTCAGAGCCCCACAGGCACTTCACGACATGCCAGCCGGCACCGGCAAACAGTGATTCCAGCTCATCGACGATGCGGCCATTGCCACGCACCGGGCCGTCCAGCCTTTGCAGGTTGCAATTGATGACGAAGATGCAGTTGTCCAGCTTCTCGCGCGCGGCCAACGTCAGCGCTGCAATCGACTCCGGCTCGTCCATCTCGCCGTCACCGAAAAAGCCCCACACCTTGCGGCCTTCGGTCTGCAGCAGCCCGCGGTGCTGCAGGTAGCGCATGAAGCGCGCCTGGTAGATCGCGTTGATCGGCCCGATGCCCATCGAGCCGGTGGGAAACTGCCAGAAGTCGGGCATCAGGTAAGGATGCGGGTACGAGCACAGCCCCTGGATGCCCCGCTCTTGCGCCACCAACTCTTGCCGGTAGTGCAGCAGCGAAGCCTCGCTCAGGCGCCCTTCCAGAAAAGCCCGGGCGTACACACCGGGTGCGGAATGCGGCTGGAAGTAGACCAGGTCACCGTCATGCTCTGGCCCGCGCGCGCGGAAGAAATGCTGGAAGCCCACTTCGAACAAGTCGGCGGCAGATGCATAGCTGGCAATATGACCCCCCAGCTCACCGTGCGCGGCGTTGGCCCGGATCACCATCACCAGCGCATTCCAGCGCAGCATGGCCGACAGCCGTCTTTCGATTTCCAGGTCACCCGGGTAGGGTGGCTGTTCTTCGATGCCCACGCTGTTGAGGTAGGGCGTGATGGGCTGCGGGCGCCATTGCAGCTTGCGCTTGCGGCTGTGGTCCAGCAAGGCGTCGAGCAAGGCGGCGGCCCGCGCCCGCCCCTGTTGCGGGCCCCAATTCTGCAGCAGGCTGTCCAAGGCATCGCACCACTCCTGCAGTTCTTCGGCGTCTGCATCGAGGGGCTGCAACAGGTCGGGGGGAAGTTTTGGTGCCATGGGTGCGGGCCATCAGTTCAGGCGATCGGCAACGCACCCATCGGCCACTGAATCGCTCAGATTGAAGGCTGGGCAGCGTACACCCAGACCTCGATGCCCTCACTTGGGGTGCGCCCGCACTGGGCGACTTCAGCGCACGACTTCAGCGCACGACTGCCTCACACGTCAGCCAGGCGATCCAGGCCCGGCAGATGCGCGGGGTCGGGGGCTTCGGTGTTCAGGGTCCCGGAGATCAAGCGCATCGCCCGCGTTTGCAGCACCGCTGCGTCTGCCGGGCTGCCGCATCGGTCGAGCACATCGCTGATGCGCAGCAGCACCTTGATCTCCCACTCCGGGTCGGCCACCTGTGCGGCCAGCCGGCTGACCTCGTACGCCAGCGTGCGTGCGCGCTCGCGGGCTGGGCGGCCAGCGCCGAGGACTTCGGCCTCGGCCTTCTCGGACTGCAGCGCTGCAAGCTCGCTGCATTCACACAACAAGTCCACGGTCATGTCCACCGCGCCGACCCACCGGCTCCAGCGCACCGCTTCATCCAGGCAGGCAGCGCTGGAATCCAGCGCCTGCAGCGCCCGGTAACTACGAGCCAGAAGCAGGTGCGCCTGGCTGATGGCGTAAGGCCTGCCACTGCGTTGCGCCAACGGCAAGACGGCCAGCGCCTGGTGCAGCGCCAGGCGCTCGGTGTTTTCCGGCAATCCACAAGGCGCCATGGCTCAGGACGCTCCGGCGAGTCTGTGCAAGCGCTTCAAGGGCTCACAAGACCTGCTTGGTCTGCGGGGTTGGTGATGTATGTTGGAGAGCATCGCGACAGAGAGCTGAAGTTGCAGCCGCATGCTAGCCAGCGTTGCTGCCCAAAGCCTCCCCACGCTTGTGGGGTCTTGGGTACGCTGCCTGTGTGTAAATCGACGGCTTGTGCGCTGGTGATCGTGCGCTCCACCCAGTCAGGGGGAGGCTTTGGACCGCCTGCCGCCATGGCACCCAGCGTTTCCCGCAATGTCCTTTTGACTCAGCGGCGTTCACAATAAGCCGTTGACCTGCAATTTCAGGAGATTTCTCATGCGTGTTGTTGCTTCTTCGGTATTGCTGGCTGCGGCCAGCCTGTTTGGCGCCCAGGCTTCGGCCCAGGTGGTGTTGACGGCGTCTTCGTGGTTGCCCCCCAGCCATGTCCTGACCGAGACCCAGAAAGCCTGGTGCGGCCAGCTAGAACAAAAGACCAGCGGCAAGATCAAGTGCAACCTGCTGCCGCGTGGCGTGGCTGCACCGCCTGCCACATTCGATGCCGTGCGCAACGGCCTGGCCGACATCTCTTTCACCGTGCATGGTTACACCCCAGGTCGTTTTGTGACGACACAGATTGCTGAATTGCCGTTCCTGGGCGATACCTCCGAGCCCGTCTCGGTGGCTTTCCAGCGCCTGTACGCCCGTACCCCGGCCATGGCCGAAGAGCACAAGGGCGTCAAGGTGATCGCGGTCTTCACGCACGGCCCGGGCATCGTGTTCAACACCAAGCGCCCGATCGTCAAGGCTGACGACCTGAGCGGGCTGAAGTTTCGTGTCGGCGGTGGCATCGTCAACGAGATCAGCAAATCGTTGGGCATGAATGTGACGTTGAAGCCTGCGCCAGAGAGTTACGAGCTGTTGTCCAACGGTGTCATGGATGGCACCTTGTTTCCGGCCGAATCGGTCGAGAGCTTCAAGATCGACAAGGTCATCAAGTACGGCACCACCTTCCCTGGCGGGCTCTACAACACCAGCTTCGTGTTCATGATGAACCAAGCCAAGTACGACAGCTTGGCCCCGGATCTCAAGAAGGCCGTGGACGAGTTGTCGGGTGAATACGCAGCGCGCATGTTTGGCCAAGGCTGGGACAGGGTCGACCGCCGTGGCCTGGCTTTCATGCAGGCCAACAACGTGCAAATCAGCAAGGCAGATGCGGCCTTCGTCAAAGTGGTGAATGAGAAGACCGCGCCGCTGATCGAGCAATGGGCCACTGCTGCAGCCGCCAAGGGCATGAAGGACCCGAAGAAAGCGCTGACCGCTTTCAGGGCCGAAATCGCCAAGCTGCAGTGATCTGACAAGGCGCTGGCCGCGCTGCCTGTCCGGTCCGGGCAGGCTGGCACCGCTGCACAAAGGCTTCGCTTGAAACCGCTGCTCACCGCTCTGTGCGGCGCCATCGCTGCGGTGGCGCTGTTTGCCATCATGGGCCTGACGCTGTTTGACGTGGCGGGCCGCAAGTTGCTGTCCGAGTCGATCCCCGGCTCGCTGGAGCTGACCGAACTGTTGATGGTGGCGGTGATCTTTGCTGGCCTGCCGCTGGTGTCGATGCGCTCCGAACACATTGTCTTCGACACCTTCGACCACCTGATGCCGCGCTTTTTGCGCCGCTCCCAGCGCCGGGTGATGGACGGCGCATGCGCGCTGCTGCTGGCCGGGCTGGCCTACGCGCTGTGGATCAAGGGCGGGCAGATGAGCGAGTACGGCGACACCACGGCGCAGCTCAAGCTGCCGCTGGGCCCGTTTGTCCATGCGATGGGGGTCTTGTGCGGCGTGACGGCTTTGGTGCACGTGGCGCTGG
This sequence comes from Gemmatimonadales bacterium, assembly GCA_038325515.1. Classification (GTDB taxonomy): domain Bacteria; phylum Gemmatimonadota; class Gemmatimonadetes; order Gemmatimonadales; family Gemmatimonadaceae; genus AG11. Next base: position 4,379 of record JBBQJC010000003.1, read on the forward strand.
CGATCAAACCTGCCCAACTGCACCCGCCTTCAGCAGCCGAGCCGGCACCAGCCGACGACAAGCAGGCTTCCGGCGCATGAAGCCCAATCTGCTGCGCCCTTTGCGTCATCCCCCCTTCGTGCCGCAGCGCTGCCTGGCATGACCGAAGCACTGCTGGGCTTTGCGGCCGTCTTTGCGCTGGCGCTGCTGCGCTTGCCGCTGGCCTTTGCGATGGGGCTGGTGGGCTTTGTGGGACTGGGCCTGGTGCGTGGCTGGGCGCCCTCGGTGGCCAACGCAGCGCAGGTGGTCTACGACACCGGCTTTGCCTACACCTTGAGTGTGGTGCCGCTGTTCATCCTGATGGGCAACTTTGTGGCGCGTGCCGGGCTGGCGCACGAGTTGTTCAGGTGTGCTTACGCCTTCATCGGCCATGTACGCGGCGGCCTGGCGCATGCCACGGTGCTGGCCTGCGCAGGTTTTGGCGCCATCTGCGGCTCGTCGATTGCCACCGCTGCCACGATGAGCAAGGTGGCCTACCCGCAGATGAAGCGCCTGGGTTATGCCGACTACCTGAGCACCGGCGTGATTGCCGCAGGCGGTACGCTGGGCATCATGATCCCGCCCAGCACGATCCTGGTCATCTACGGCATCGTCACCGAAACCAACATCGGCAAACTCTTCGCTGCCGGCGTGATTCCTGGCCTGCTGTGCGCTTTGCTGCTGATGGCCGGTGTGGCTTTCATGACCTGGCGCGACCCCACCGCCGGCCCGGCCGGCGAGCGCACCACCTGGCGCCAGCGCTGGGCGGCCCTGCGCGACATCTGGGGCGTGGTGGTGCTGATGGTGGTGGTGCTGGGCGGCATCTACGGCGGTGTTTTCACGGCCACCGAAGGTGCAGGCATCGGCGCCTCGGGTGCTTTCTTCTTCGCGCTGGCGCGCCGCGCTTTGAGCTGGAAAGTGCTGTATCAGGTGCTGGTGGAAAGTGCACGCACCACGGCGATGCTGTTCACGATCCTGATTGCCGCGATGCTGTTTTCAGGTTTCATCAACTTCACCAGCATGCCGGGTGACCTGAAAGACTGGATCCTGCACCTGGGCCTGAGCCCTTTGATGGTGGTCGGCGCGATGATGCTGATCTATGTGCTGCTGGGCACCATCATGGAAGAGCTGAGCATGGTGCTGCTGACGATTCCGGTGTTTTTCCCGATCGTCATCGGCCTGGGTTTCGACCCGGTCTGGTTTGGGGTGCTGGTGGTGCTGGTGGTGCAGATCGGCCTCATCAGCCCGCCGGTGGGCATGAACCTCTTTGTGCTGAACGCCTTGCTCAAGGGCGTGCCACTGAGCCAGATCTTCCGCGGCGTATGGCTGTTCGTGGCTGCGCTGGTGGTGGCGCTGGTGCTGGTGCTGGAGTTTCAGGGGCTGGCGCTGTGGCTGCCCGGATTCATGCGCTGAGGTTGCAAAGTGTGGCAGCGCTTCAGGCCAACCTGCGCGCCCGGCCAGAGACCGACTTCCAACGCCACCACAGCCGCCAACCCAACAAGGCGGCAATGACAGCAGCGTAGACCGCCACCTCGGCAAAGTCGTTCTTGGCGCTGCGCATCCAGAAAAAGTGCAGCACCGCCAGCAGCGCGGTGGCATAGATCAGCCGGTGCAGGACCTGCCAACGCCGCGCGCCCAGGGCCTTGATGGCGCGGTCGAACGAAGTGGCGGCCAGAGGCAGCATCGTCAGCAAAGCGGCGCTGCCGACCAGGATGAAAGGCCGCTTGATGATGTCCCGAACGATCGCAGACAAGTCCAGCCCCATGTCGAGCCAGGCGAAAGACAAGAAGTGCAGACAGCCGTAGGCAAACGTGAACAGGCCGAGCATGCGGCGCAAACGGGCCAGCCAATGCCAACCGCTGAACTGCCGCAGCGGGGTGATGGCCAAAGTCAGGCACAGAAACCGCAAGGTCCAGTCGCCCGTGGATCGGATCAAGGCCTCGGCCGGATTGGCACCCAGCCCATCGTTGACCGCACCCCAGACCAACCAGGCCAAGGGCCCCAGGCTGGCAAGAAACAACAGCGGCTTGACCCAGCCCGCCATCAGCCGACGGGCCGGCTCATGGACAGCCGGTGTGGCGATCATGGCGGCGTGCTCGGCGTGCAGTCGCAGTTTCAGTAGAACTTCTTCAGATCCATGCCGGCGTACAACTGCCCGACCTGCGGCTCATACCCATTGAACATCAGGGTCGAGCGCTTCTTGGCAAACAAGCCATCTTCGCCAATGCGCCGCTCGGTCGCCTGACTCCAGCGCGGGTGGTCGACCTGGGGGTTGACGTTGGAGTAGAAGCCGTACTCGCTGGGCGCAGCCAGCTCCCAACTGGTTTTGGGCTGCTTTTCTACAAAACGAATCTTGACCAGCGACTTGCCACTCTTGAAGCCGTACTTCCAGGGCACGACCAGGCGCAGCGGCGCACCATTCTGGTTGGGCATCACGTGGCCGTACAAGCCAAAGGCCAGCATCGTCAGCGGGTGCACGGCCTCGTCCATCCGCAAGCCCTCCAGGTAGGGCCAATCGAGCACCGACGAGCTGAGCCCCGGCATCTGCGCGGGGTCGGCCAGCGTCACAAATTGCAGATAACGGGCGTTACCGGTGGGTTCGACGCGCTTGATCAGCTCAGCCAGAGAAAAGCCGACCCAGGGGATCACCATCGACCAGCCTTCGACACAGCGCAGCCTGTAAATGCGCTCTTCCATCGGCGCCAGCTTCAGCAGCGTTTCGATGTCGAGGTTGCCGGGCTTCTTGACTTCGCCTTCAATCGCCACGGTCCAGGGACGGATCTTCAGGGCGCCGGCGTTGCGCAGCGGGTCGCCCTTGTCGGTGCCGAACTCATAAAAGTTGTTGTAGGTCGTGATGTCGCCCCAGGCGGTGGCTTTTTCAACCGTGTTGGCGCCCGGCACGCTGCTGCGGGCGCCCGGCAGCGCCTTGCCTTTGGGCGGCGGCGCCGGCTGGGCCACGGCCAAACCTGGCGCCAACGCGCTCAACCCCAGGCCGACGCCCAGGCCCACCCCCTGCATCCACTGCCTGCGGTTGGCATACACCTCTTGCGAGGTGATCTCGCTCGGCATGAGGTGACCATCAGCGCGGTTTTTGAGTAGATGCATGGTCTTCAACGATGGGTCGGTGATCAAACGGGGTGGGCCGGCGCGCCCGCGCGAGCGCGCCCGGACTCGCGCTCTCACAGGGTCGGTCTGAAAGCACAAGAGCTTACTGTCGCCGCATGCAGCTTCACAGCCAACCCGAGCCTCTCACAAGCGAAAAGGCCGACTGAAAGCCGGCCCTTTGAATACGATCACAGCGCAGATTGCCGGCGCAACAAATACGCTCAGCGCAGGCCTGCCGCGAAGTCGGACACCGCCTTGATCTCGGCGTCGTCGAGTTTGTAGGCAATCGCACTCATCTGCGCGTTGTTGGCCCTCAAACCCGACCTGAAGGCGAGCAATTGCGCCTCGGTGTACTCCGCATGCTGGCCCGCCATGCGTGGGTACTGGGCAGGAATACCCGCTCCGTTGGGGCTGTGGCAACCGGCACAGGCTGGAACGGCCTTGTTGCTGATGCCGCCGCGCCAGATACGCTCGCCCAGAGCGACCGTCTCTTTGTTTCTGGCGAACCCGGGTTTTGGCTCTTTCGAAGCATAGAAGGCAGCGATGTGCCTCATGTCATCTTGAGACAAGCCCGCTGCCATGCCTTGCATGATTGCATTCTTGCGTTTGCCGGACTTGTATTCGGTCAGCTGCTTGACAAGGTACTCGGGATGCTGTCCCTGCAGAATCGGGTTGGCTGGTGAGCCGCGTGTGCCGTCGGCTGCGTGGCAAGCCATGCAGGATGCGGCGAGTTGCTGGCCTTTGGCCAGATCGGCCTTGAAACTGGAGGGAGTGCCTGCAGCCTGGGCTGGGCTGATCAACAAGGCGCCAAGCGCCAGAGCAGAGAGAACAGAAGACAACGTCATGCAAGAGCTTTCGAGCGGGGCGGCAGATGATGGGCGAACCTGGGTCGGCGAACCCGGGTGGGGAAATCGCAAGCGTCCCGTATGGAGGCGGCGCCCGGCCCGCCCCAGCAGGAATAGTCGGCCCGTACTGCGCACACAGGCCTTCCCGAACCACTACAACGCCGAATTTTACAATGTCTCATGAAAAAAACTGTCGAAGCTGTTTCCCCCGCCGTCAAGGCCGCTTTGGGCTGGTGCCACGGCGCGCGCTTTCTGACCACGGCAGCGCAGCTCAACCAGCTGCCGGTGACCGAGTTGCCGGAAATCGCCTTCGTCGGGCGCAGCAACGCCGGCAAGTCCACCGCCATCAACAGCCTGGCGCAACGCAAACGGCTGGCTTTTGCCTCCAGGACGCCAGGCCGCACCCAGCACATCAACCTCTTTGAGCTGGGCCCCAAACTCGCGGCCAACGCACTGTGGGCCGACCTGCCGGGTTATGGCTACGCAGCGGTGGAGCGCGCGGCCAAACTGCGCTGGCAAGCGGTGATGTCGGACTATCTGCAGTTGCGCCGCAACCTCGACGGCGTGGTGCTGCTGATCGATTCCCGCCAGGGCTTCACAGACCTGGACCAGCGGCTGCTGGCGTTGCTGCAGCCGCGTCTGGTCAATGGCCAGGTGCGGCTCTTGGCCGTGCTGACCAAGGCCGACAAACTCAACGCCAGCCAGCGCCAACTGGCGCTGAGCGCAGCACAGGAAGTGCTGGCAGAGATCAGCACCGATGAAGCCGACATCGGCCTGATGTTGTTTTCTGCGCTCTCCAATCAGGGGTTGGGGGACATGGCAGAAGCACTGCACCGCTGGGTGATGCAGCCACGCACTGCAGTGGCTGCATCACCCAGCGGTGTGCTTGCGCACGAGACGGCGCTTGACGACGGCGCAGCAGCGGCAGCAGCCTTGCAAGCACCCCAGGCCAAAGAGGACTGCTGATGATTCAGTCATTCGACCTGCACCTGCCGCACGGCATCTCATGGGCCTGCAGGCGCGCCGCAGCGGCCGAAGTGGTCGACAGCGGGGGTACCGCCGCTGGCGGTCCGCGCGTGATGCTGTTGCACGGCTTTCCAGAGGCTGCCTTTGTGTGGGACGAGGTGCTGGAGTTGTTGGCCGCCGCGCAGCCCACGATGTGGGCCTTTGCACCCAATCTGCGGGGCTATCCAGGCTCCAGCTCACCGCCCGAGGTCGAGGCTTACCGGGCACGGCCGCTGGTCCAGGATCTGCTGGCGGCCATCGATGCCACCGGCGGGCCGCTGGACCTGTTGGTCGCACACGACTGGGGTGGCGCGCTGGCCTGGAACCTGGCTGCGCAGCATCCTGAAAAACTCAAGCACCTGCTGATCCTGAATTCGCCACACCCGGCGACCTTCTTGCGCGAGTTGCGCCACAACCCGGCGCAGCAGGCCGCCAGCGCCTACATGAACTTCTTGTGCAGGCCCGATGCAGAGCAACTGCTGGCCGCCAATGATTACGCACGGCTGTGGCCATTCTTCGGCAGCCCTGCATGGATGACGCCGCAAATCAAGGCCGCCTACCGGGCTGCATGGTCGCACCCCGCAGGGGGTTTGACGGGGCCGTTGAATTACTACCGGGCATCGCCATTGCGCCCCGCCATGGGCCCTGCTGACACGCTTCACACCTTGGAGCTGCCAGACCGGATCGTCACCGTGCAGGTGCCCACCACGGTGCTGTGGGGCGACAAGGACGCGGCATTGATGCCCAGCTTGCTGGACGGGCTGGCGCAATGGGTACCCGACCTGCAGGTGCAGCATCTGTCCGCAGCTTCACACTGGCTGGTGCATGAACAGCCGCGAACGGTGGCGCAGACGATCCTGAGATTGCTGCCGAGCGAGTGAGCCTGGGCCGGGCCGAAGTCCGCTCATCGCTCTGCGCTTGTCGCTCTGCGAGTCTCTGCGCTCTGCGCTGTTGCGCCGCAGAGCTGTCGAACCGTCACGACACAGTGGTCGCAAAGGCCGTCCAGGCGCCATCAAGCCGCCTGGCTGCGCAACTGTTCATGCACCCTGGCAGCAGCGCTGCCGACAATCGAACGCGGCAACAAGCTGCGCAGCAACTCGGCCTGGTACAGCATCACCAGCGCGCGCCTGCGGATGGCCCAGGTCTGGCCCGAGACAGTGTCGCCAAACAGCACCACCTGGCGGTCTTCGCCCAGCCACAACACCTGGGCATGGTGCCACTGGCCAGCGATGAAGATCCGGCTCCAGTGGCCCAGTTGCAAAGCTTGCAGCCAATGTGTGGCTTGCGCTGTGCTGGGCGCGCGGTCTTCGGCGGCGTCCAGCAACGCACCTGGCACGGTGTCAAGCTCGGTCACGCCCAGTGTGCCCAGCAAGGTGTCCCCGGGGTCGGCGCCTGCGCTCAGGCGCACCTCGAGCGTCTGCAACGTCGAAGCCTGCGCCTGCACCTTGACCAGACGCTTCTGCAATCGACGCTGCAGATAGTCTTGCAGCCGGGTCAGCGCTGCTGCGTACAACGAAGCGTTCTGCTCTGCGGTCTGCTCCAGACGCCGGATCAGGATGGCAGCCACGCGCATCAGGCGCAACCGCTCCGGGTCGTTGGCAGGGGGGCTGAGCTCGGCTGCAAAAGCCAGGCAATTGATGAGTCGCCAAAGCGGGTGCTTGTCACGCTCCATCAGCCCGGGGTCGAGTGCCGCCAGGCGCAGCGCCGGGCGCTGCAGTTGGCGCAGCAGCGCCAGCACGTCAGCAGGCAAGCGTCGGTCCAGCGTCATGGCTTCGAACAGATGCTCGATCAAGGAGACCGACTTGGCAATCAAAGCGTGGTTGCTTGGGTGGCGTGGATGGCGCGGGTTGCCATCGGCAGCGGCATCGGACGCAGCCGAATCGGCAGGTGGGTGGACGAACAGACCGAGATCGATGTCCAGCTCGGCCACAGGCGTCGGCACGGGTGCTGCGCCTGAACCCGGCACTGAGGCGAACGGCCGCGAAAACGGCTGCTGCAACGGCTGCCGTTGCGCGGGCATGGCGTTGCGCACGCTGTGCAGATCGGGGCTGAAGGTGATGTTCAGTTGACGACTCTGGCGGGCACCGCCGGGCAACACCAGCGTGCGATGCGCAGCAGGTTTGACGCCGCGCGCCTCCAGCCGCGAGCAGGCGGCGGCGTAACTGCGCCGAAGCAACTGCGCCAAAGGCTCGGCCGCCTGGCGCAAGAACTCGACCTGGTTGGACTTGGGCAAAGGCAGCGTGGCTGCAACGGCCCACACCGCACGCGCATACACCGCAGCCTGAAAAGGGTTGGCGTCGCGTGCCACATCCATGTCGCCGACCAGCGCTGCGGTGAAGGTCTGCAACTCTCGCAGTTCGTGTTCAGCCACCACTTGCACGGTTTCAATCGCGTGGGCCAGCGCGACGTCGGTCGCCACGGCGTCTTCTTCAACCAGAGACAGGGCAGCAAACTGCAGCCTGCGCCGCTCGCGACCGCCGACCTGGCCCGCATGTGTGGCCGCCACCTGGGCCCGCAGGCTGTCCACAAAGGTCTCTGCCAGAGCTTCGCGATAGCGCAGCGCGCAACTCACTGCGTCGACGGCGCGCGCACGCTGCAACGGCGAATAGCCAGAAACCGGCGCCTGGCTGAGCGTGCCGTTGGCCAGCGCCTCCAACAACTGGTTGAACAACAGCGGCGCGCGCAGCAGTTCGTCGTCGATGAACTGCTGCAGCTCGCTGCAAGCTTCGATGTGGCCCATGGCGCCCGATTGTTGGGCCACGAGCTGCTGTTCAAAGCTCAAATAGACGGCTGCTCACGGCCCAGTTCAGGGCTGGGCGCAACCACAGCCCACTGCACCACGAACGCCCAAGATTGCGTACATCGGGCCTCAATCCAAGAACTTCGGCACAGCCCATGAAAAAGAGCCTGCGGATCGCTCCACAAGCTCTTGGGCTGGATCGCCAGAGCTTTGACGCCAGCGCCTTGTTGCGCCGTCGTCAAGCCTGCTGCGCTCCGGACTTACATGTCCATGCCGCCCATGCCACCCATACCACCCATGCCGCCACCCATGCCGCCGGCGCCAGACTCTTCCTTCGGCGCTTCGGCCACCATGGCTTCGGTGGTCAGCATCAGCGATGCCACAGAGGCTGCGTTCTGCAGCGCGGTGCGGGTCACCTTGGTCGGGTCCAGAATGCCCATCTCGATCATGTCGCCGTAGGTGGCGTTGGCTGCGTTGAAGCCGTAGTTGCCCTTGCCAGCCAACACGGCGTTGACCACCACACTCGGCTCGTCACCGGCGTTTTGCACGATGATGCGCATCGGCTCTTCGCAAGCACGCATGACGATGCGGATACCGGCTTCCTGGTCGCTGTTGTCACCCTTGATGGTGCCAGCAGACTGACGGGCACGCAGCAGCGCCACGCCACCACCGGCCACGATGCCTTCTTCCACTGCAGCGCGGGTCGCGTGCAGGGCGTCTTCGACACGTGCCTTCTTCTCTTTCATCTCGACTTCGGTGGCAGCACCGACCTTGATGACGGCGACACCGCCAGCCAGCTTGGCCACGCGCTCTTGCAGCTTCTCGCGGTCGTAGTCGCTCGACGCTTCTTCGATCTGCACACGGATCTGCTTGACACGGGCTTCGATGTCACCAGCAACACCGGCGCCGTCGATCAGCGTGGTGTTCTCTTTGGCCACTTCGATGCGCTTGGCTTGACCCAGGTCGGCCAATGTGACTTTCTCAAGTGTCAGGCCCACTTCTTCAGCGATGACCTTGCCGCCCGTCAGGATGGCGATGTCTTCCAGCATGGCTTTGCGGCGGTCGCCGAAGCCAGGGGCCTTGACTGCCACCACTTTCAGGATGCCGCGGATGGTGTTGACCACCAGAGTCGCCAGCGCTTCGCCTTCGACTTCTTCAGCAATGATCAGCAGCGGACGGCTGCTCTTGGCGACTTGCTCCAGCGTGGGCAGCAGATCACGGATGCTGCTGATCTTCTTGTCGTACAGCAGCACAAATGCGTTCTCGAGGATCGCGCTTTGCTTCTCTGGGTTGTTGATGAAGTACGGGCTCAGGTAGCCGCGGTCGAACTGCATGCCTTCAACGATGTCGAGCTCGTTGTCCAGGCTCTTGCCGTCTTCAACGGTGATCACGCCTTCTTTGCCGACCTTGTCCATCGCTTTGGCGATGATCTCGCCGATCGACTCGTCAGAGTTGGCAGAGATGCTGCCGACCTGGCTGATCTCTTTGCTGGTGGTGGTGGCCTTGCTGGCCTTCTTCAGCTCGGCGGTCAGGGCCGTCACGGCCTTGTCGATGCCACGCTTCAGGTCCATCGGATTCATGCCGGCAGCCACGTACTTCATGCCTTCGCGCACGATGCTCTGGGCCAGCACGGTAGCCGTGGTGGTGCCGTCACCGGCGTTGTCGCTGGTCTTGGAAGCAACTTCCTTGACCATCTGCGCGCCCATGTTCTGCAGTCGGTCCTTGAGCTCAATTTCCTTGGCCACGGACACACCGTCCTTGGTCACGGTCGGCGCGCCGAAACTGCGCTCGAGCACCACGTTGCGGCCTTTGGGGCCCAGGGTCACTTTGACTGCGTTGGCCAGGATGTTGACACCCTCAACCATGCGGTGGCGCGCATCGGCGCCGAAAATTACGTCTTTTGAAGCCATTTTTTGCTATCTCCAGTATCTGGTGGGAAGGGGCGAATTATTTCTCGACGACGGCGAAGAGGTCTTCTTCACGCATCACGAGCAATTCATCGCCGTCGACCTTGACGGTCTGGCCGCTGTACTTGCCAAACAACACACGGTCGCCGACCTTGATGTTGAGGACCACGAAGTCACCCTTGTCATTGCGCTTGCCCGGGCCGACGGCCAGGACCTCGCCTTGATCAGGCTTTTCGGCGGCGTTGTCGGGGATGACGATGCCAGAGGCGGTCTTGGTTTCTTGTTCGAGACGCTTGACGATCACGCGATCGTGCAAAGGACGAAGTTTCATTTGAGCTCCTTGGGAGACGGTTGAATGTGGCAGCTGACGATGTCAACTCCCGCTGGGATGGGTAGGAAAGCTAAACTTTGGTATGGACAGCTGAGGCATTGACCTGCCCCTGACCTACCCTTTGAGCTGTCGTTAGCACTCATGTGCAACGAGTGCTAGCAATTGATTATAGGGGTCAATCTTCAGCCTTCAAGGGGTGGGCTGCGCGAATGAGGCAAAAGGCCTGATCAGGGTCAACCCGCAGCCGGGCCATCCAGTCGGGGCGGAGCGGCATCGATGCCGGCCAAGGTCCGCTGCCCACTGTCCGCTGTCCGCTGTCCGCTGTCCGCTGTCCGCTGTCCGCTGTCCGCTGTCCGCTGCCCGCTGCCTCGGCGAGAACCGGCCGGCCCGTGCGCGCCCGCCCCGCTCGCCGGCACGCCGGGTCACCGCGCGGCGGCGCCGGTTCTCCCGGGGATTCCGCGAGGGGATCGCTCCTCCGTGAGCGGAGCGGGACGTCACGGTAAGTCCCCGGCCATGCCGAGTGTCGAGACCCGGTACGCTCGCGATGGCTCGCTCCATCCGGCGTGCGAACGATGACGCGGATGCGACGCCGGCGCCGCATCATGCGTGCACTGAGAGCCGCACCGGCCGTAGCGCAAGCATCAGGCGCTGACCGGGGAGGACTGCGAATCGAGAGACGGTGCGACGCACCCGCTGGCCAACGGCTGCCGGAACACCTTCCGTCGCCGCGCCGGCAACGACACTCGATCGGAGAATCACATGCACGAGATCAACACGGGCGCTGCCGAGTCGTTTGGCTAGACGCTCATGCAGCAGGAGCTGGCGGACATCGCCGGCGGAGACGGAGCGTTCGCCGGCGCGGTCGGCTACGCCGCGGGGTACGCCGCGAGCGTGGTGGGCTGGTTGAGCTACTTCTCGAGCCCCTACACGATTCAAGCCGGAGTGGCCAAGGCGTACGTCGCCGCCATTTGACCTGACGCGTCTTCGCGGGCCCTGGGCACGACGCCCATCCGCGCACATCATTCACGGAGACCTGCCATGAACGACAACACCCTCTTCACCCCCCTCACCGACGACGAGGCCGCCGAGCAGGTGGGCGGATTCGGCCCGATCGTGATCGGACTGATCATGCTCGTCGTGGGGGAATGCATTCACTACTCGCACGAGTTCGTCGCGGGCTTCAAGGCCGGTTCCAAGGCCTGTCCGGTCTGACCACGCCCGCTCACACGCACGTGTCGCACGGATCGTTCGCGATCCTGCGGCACGCGCGACCTGCACCCTCTCGGCACGGCGACAGGAGATCTCCCGATGACGCGCCCCCGGCATGCGATCGCCTACCAACTCGTGCTGACGATCCTTGGACTCGAATTCGTCCGTGTCTTCATGGAAATCCCCTCTCGCCTCGGCCGATCCGGCGCGTTGGCATTCCTGCTCGGCGTCGTCCTGTCCGCGGCTCTCGCGGGCAGTCGCTGGCGCGCCAGCCACAATCCCCTGCGCCCCGTCGTCCAGGGCGCCGCCGCTCTGGCCATCCTCTTCGGTGCGCTGCTCGTCACCGCGCTCGACGAGCTGCGCCAGACCTGGCTCCCGGAGCGGGCCGAGGCCACCGGGAGCCATGATCCCATCCTCGCGCTCGCCACCTCGCTGCTCACGCTGGTGGTCCTTCTCCCGCTCCTCAACGACGCGCTGATCTTCTGGTATCTGCTCCAGCGCGCACGCACGGTGATGCGTGCGGCATTCGCCATCGGCCTCGTCGTGCTGGTCGATCTTTCCGCGGGTGGTGTCGACGCGACACATGCGGCTCGGCGCATCGTGACCGGCGTGGTGCTCGGCATCATCATGCTCTGCACGCACCGTCTCTGGATGGTGATCGCGACGCACGCGCTGATTCAACTGGCCGCGCTGGCGAGCACGATGGGTCCAGCTCTTCTCTGGCGAGCGCGCTTCGGAGTCGCCTATCCCATCGCGTGCGCGGTGCTCGCGGTGGCGTCGGCCAGCGCCGTATATCACGCGCTCCGGCTCCCCGGATGGACCGCGCCCGACCGCCGAGCGAGTGACGATGTCCGACCCTCCGCGGAGCCGTGGGACCTCCCTGCCTGGATGCCGTGACGATGACGGTGCCGGCGTCACCAACTTTCATCGACTTCGATGATTCCGTCGAGGCACTGCTCCGCCGGCATCGCACCTCGGGCAGTGCTATCTACTTCGTTGGCAGCCTGATTACCCTGCTCGCCGCCGGCGCGATGGCCGTGCCCGTGGATGTGACGGTTCGCGCTCCGGCCACGCTGCGCCCGCTGGTCGAACGCCAATCGCTTCGTGCCCTGGTCGATGGGACGGTCGGCTCATCGCGCGCCGTCCGCGGCGCACAGGTGAACGCGGGCGATACGCTCTTCATGCTCGTTCCCGCGAGTGGTGATGCGCAACGCGGCTATGCGCGGACCACGCTGCGCGAGCAGCTTGCCTTCGCCGCGGAGCTCGAACCATTGCTCGCGCTCACCGATCCGATCGCATTCGCCGCGCTGCCGCGCAACACTCGCCTGCGCACCGAGCTGGCGGGCCTTCGCGTGGAGTGGCGAAGCGCCGGCATGCGGGAGCTACAGGCCCGTCGCGCGAGGGACCGGCTCCAGGGGCTCGCGCAGCGCGGCTTCGCCGCACCGGCGGAGCTCGAGCTCGCAAGCGCGGAGCTCGCCACCGCAGAAGAGGCGCGACGGCTCGTGCTGGCGCGCCAACAGGCGCAATGGGCGGAGCTGCTCACGAGCACTCGCCAGCGGATCCACGAGCTGTTTCGCGATACCGTACAGCTGGCGTGGCAGGAGAGAGCCGCGATCATCCTGTCGCCCGTTGCCGGCACCATCGAAGAGGTTGCCGCGCCGGTGAAGGGGGGCGCGGTTCGCGCCGGTGACGTCATGGCGAGCATTTCTCCGTCGGGATCGCTCGAGGCCGAAGCGTTCGTCTCGCCACGCGATATCGCCCACCTCCGTCCCGGCATGTCTGCTCGCCTCCTCATCGAAGGGTACGACGTGCAGGAATGGGGTAGCGTGCGCGCCATCGTTGCGACGGTGGCCGACGACTTCAGTCTCGCGGGAGAGCAGCCGGTGTTCCGCGTCGCGCTCCGTCCGCTCGCGTCGTATGTCGTCGGCCGGGATGGCAGGCGGATGGCGCTCCGGAAAGGCCTGCGCTGTCAGGTGCGGTTCCTGGTGGGGCGGCGCCAACTCGGGCAGCTCCTGATGCGCCGCGGCGGGGAATGGCTCGACCCGACCGTGCCCACCGGTCGGTGATGCGCCGAGTGCCGGCGGTGCGCCAGCATGACGCGAGCGACTGCGGCGCGGCCTGTCTCGCGAGCATCGCGGGCGCCAATGGCCGCAGGGTCTCCATCGCCCTGCTGCGCCAACTCTCGTTTTCCGACCGCACCGGCACGTCCATCCTGGGACTCATCCGCGCGGCCGAGCAGACTGGTTTCTCCGCACGCGGCGTGAGAGCGGCCGACAGCGCACTACCGCATGCGCCAGTGCCTGCGATCGCGCACATGAGGCTGGAGGGGGGCGGTCATCATTTCGTGGTGCTCGAACGAGTGTCACGCGACGACGTGTGGCTGATGGATCCTGCCACCGGCGAGCATCGCCGCGAGCGACGCTCTACCTTCGCCGCCAGCTGGACCGGTGCATTGATTCTGCTCACCCCTGCGGCTGCGCGACGGGAGCTGGCGCCGCACGAATCCATGACGCAGCGCGTGCGGCGGCTCGTTGCGCCGCACGGGGCGGCGTTGATGCAAGCGCTCTTCGGTACCCTGCTCTACACGGTGCTCGGCCTCTCCATCTCGATCTTCGTCCAGCAGATCGTCGACGGCGTGCTGGCCGACGGGCGCACCGGCGCGCTTCACGTGATGGGGATCGCGATGGTCGCCATCGCCGTGGCGCAGACGGTGCTCGGCGCCGCGCGATCCAGACTGATGCTGAACGTCGCCCAGCACATCGATGCCGCGCTCATCCTCGGCTACTATTCACACCTCATCCGCCTGCCACAGGCCTTCTTCGATCGGATGCGCGTCGGCGAGCTCACGTCACGCGTGACGGACGCAGTGAAGATTCGGGCCTTCGTTGGCGAGGTGGCGGTGGAGGGCGCCGCGAGCCTGCTTCTCGTGGTCGCCGCCATGGCCATGATGCTCGCGTACGACTGGCGTCTCGCCCTCTGGACCGCCGCCGCGATGCCTGTCTACGGCGCCCTTTACGCAGTCGGGGCGAGGATGAATCGCCGGCAACAGGGCGCACTCATGCGGCGCGGTGCCGCGCTCGAGGCACAGCTCGTCGAATCGCTCTCGGCCATCGGCACTGTCAAACGCTTCGGCTTGGAGCCGTTGGCAGCGGCCCAGACGGAGCGACGCTTCGTTCGCCTCTTCCGTACCGTCGGAGACTCGGCGTCCACGGCAATCTGGCTGGGCGGCGCAAGCCAGCTCACGAGCCGGCTCTGCGCTATTGGCCTCCTCTGGCTGGGTGCCGCGCTGGCGCTCGAGCAACGACTGAGCGCGGGCGAGCTGATGTCCTGTTATGCGCTGCTGAGCTTCCTCACCGGGCCCATACTCTCCCTCGTCGGATTCAGCCGAGCGGCCGAGGAGGCGAGAGTGGCATCGGAGCGGCTCTTCGAGCTGATGGAGCTGGAGCCGGAGCGAACGGCCGGAATCGCTCCGCCGGCGGGGCCAGGCTCGAATGATGTCGTCCTGGAGGGAGTGACCTTTCGCTACGCCGGTCGCACCGCGGCGCTCGCCGACGTGAGCTTCCGGTGCGCGAGCGGAGAGATCACGGCGATCGTGGGCGAGAGCGGCTCCCGCAAGAGCACGGTCGCGGCGCTCGTCCAGCGATTGTACGCTCCCGACAGCGGCCGCATCCTCCTGGGCCGGCATGACGTGGCGCACCTCGGGCTGGAGAGCCTCCGCCGACGCGTCGGTCTGGTGCCGCAATCACCCGACCTCTTCGCGGGCACCGTGCTGGAGAACCTCGCCATTGGTGATCCGGCTCCCGACGTAGACCGACTCGCGTTGGCCTGCGAGCAGGTGGGGCTGTTGGAGGCCATCGAGCGCATGCCTTCCGGCTGGCTCACCCCGGTGGGCGAGCGTGGCATGGCCCTGTCCGGAGGGGAGCGACAGCGGTTGGCCATCGTCCGTGCCCTGTATCGGCAGCCGGACGTGCTGCTACTGGACGAGGCGACCTCCGCTCTCGATGCCCTGCACGAGCGCCTCGTGCTGGACACCATACGGGACGCTGCCAGGCGGGGCACCACGGTGATCCTCGTCGCACACCGCCGGTCGGCAGTCGAGATCTCCGATCACGTGGTGCTGCTCCGGCGCGGCCGGGTGGTGCAGACTGGCCGTCACGGGGAGCTTGCGCGCGGCAGTGGCCCCTACGCCATGCTGTGGACTGGCGAGCGCAGCCTCCCGGAGGAGGAAACGCTTGCTTTGGGATGAGCAGGGTGGCCAGCGCCGGGTGTCGCGCTCGCTATCCTTCGCCGCGCAACCGTCGCGCCATCGCGTCGAGCACGGCGCGCTCGTCGGTCGTGAGGCTCCCGAGCCCTTCCGACGAGATCTTGTCGAGCATGCGATCCAGCTCGGCCACTCGCAAATCTCCCGACGTACGCAGCGGAGTGGCGGCGGCGCGAACCGCCGGCCGCTTCTGCGAGGCGATCGCCTTGCTCTTCGCCACCACCTCGTCCACTTCGTCGCGGTGCGCGCGCGCGCGCGGCAGCGTGCGCGGGATGGCGCGCGGTGCCTCGTCCTGATAGTCGGGCGCGGGGGAGATGCGCTGGCGGAACCGCTCGAGGCTCGCCGCCGGCGGCGTGCGGAAATACAGCCACGCGAAGGCGAGCCCGCCCAGATGCGCGACGTACGCCACGCGCTCACCGCCCACCGCGGCGCCCGCGTCGAACAGCCCCAGCGCGATGATGCCCACGGCAAGCAGGCCGAAGAGCGTCCACGCGCGAATCGGCACCACGCCGAACAGCGCCATCTCGTCGTTGGGCCACTGCTGCACGTACGCGTACATCACCCCGAGCACCGCCGCCGACGCGCCGATCAGCAGCCCGGTGCGCACGAACAGCATGTACGCCACGACGCCGCCAAGGCCGCACCACAGGAAGTACAGCACGAACGCCCGCGAGCCCATCGCCGCCTCGAGGCGCGGTCCGAACGCCGCGAGCGCGTACATGCCGAGCGCCAGATGCCACACGCCGTAGTGCACGAACATGTAGGTGAGCGCACTCCACAGAGAGCGCTGCAGGCTTCCGGGCTGGAAGCCGAGCACCGCGAACACGTCGGCGTCGCGCACCACCGTCCACTGCAGGAACAGCATCACCACGTTGATGGCGATGAGGGCCCGCACCGCCCGGCTCACCCGTGGCGTCTCCTGCTCTTGGTCCCGCGTTGGGATGGCCATCTGACGGTGCTGCGCTGCAGGGCGTGAACGTGCCGCGTTACATCCTCTCACCGGTACAACGTACTAACCGCATCGTGCGTTGCGGGTTCCTCACCGCATCCCCGCCGGCGCGGGAAGCAGGGGAAGCAGCCGCACGTCGCCGTGCACCGCCATCGCCCGCTCCATCCACTGCCCCCAGCGCCGGTCGTCCTCGCTCGCGCGCTCGGCCGTCGGGTGCAGCACGACGCCAGTCTCCCCACTCACCGCATGTGAACGCTCGACGATCCGCAGAAGCTGGGCGTCACTCGCGCTCTCGTGCGGCAGGATCACCACTGCATGCGTCAGACGTTTGTTCGCCGCCGCCGCCAGCGTGGCCATGGCTCGCTCCACCGCTGCCTCCCCCTCGCACCCGTCGAGCCGCACCTGAACCATGGCCAGCGCGCTCGCCCCCGCCAGCCGCTCCATCGCCTCCGGCCGCTGGCCATCCACGTCCAGCATCACCGGCAGCGCCAGCCCCTTCCGAAGCACGACCTCGAGATACTCCACTTCGTCAAGCGGATCCCGGCCGCCGATCGACACCGAGTGGTAGACCGATCGGCGGGACAGCCGCTCGAGCTCGCCGCGCAGCGCCTCGGCGGTGTACATCGTCGCCGTCTCCGCCTCCTGCGCGAACTTGACGAACAGCTGCCGCCGGCCGATCCACGGCCCGGCCGACTGGATGCCGGCGGGAACGCCGGCCAGCGCCGCGGTCAGGCTCGGGAGCCTGGGCCGGCCGGGGCTCACCGCCTCACGCCCCCCGCCTCGGCAGCGAGCGTCGCGATGCGCTCGCACAGATCGGCGAACTCGATCCCCGCCGCGGCCGCTCCCTGCGGCACAAGGCTCGTCGCCGTCATCCCGGGGAGGGTGTTCGCCTCCAGACAGTAGAACTCCCCCGTCGGCGTCATGCGGAAGTCGATCCGGGCGCAGCCGCTCAGCTTCAGCGCGGCGAAGGCGCGCCTCGCCTGCTCCTGCACCTCGGCCGTCTCGGCCGCCGAGAGCGGTGCCGGGAAGATCTCCTCGGCCATCCCGGGGGTGTACTTGCACTCGTAGTCGTAGATCTCCTTCTTCGGGATGATCTCGCCCACGGGCAGCGCCTCGCCGCCCAGAATCGGCGCGCTCAGCTCGCGGCCGGCGATGAACCGCTCGATCATTACCTCGTCGTCGTGCTTGAACGCCTCGGCGATCGCCGGCGCCAGCTCCTCGGGCCGCTTGACAATGGACAACCCCACGGTGGAGCCCTGCTTGGAGGGCTTCACGATCACCGGCCAGCCGAGCGCGCGCTCCACCTCGGCCGCCGTGGGCTCCGGCGTGGCGCGCGTCGTCATCAGCCAGTCTGCGGTGCGCACGCCGTGCGCGCGCATCAGGTGCTTGGAGAGATCCTTGTCCATGGCCAGGGCGCTGGCCAGGTGCCCGCTGCCGGTGTACGGCACCCCCGCCAGGTCGAGCAGCGCCTGGATCGTCCCGTCCTCGCCGCGCCCGCCGTGCAGCGCGAGGAAGGCCACGTCGCACTCCCCCTGCTTCGGGAGCCGGGCAGCCATCGCCGTCACCGACTCCGCGTGCATCCGCGCCAGCTCCTCCGGAGTGGGCGGCGCCTGCCGTACCACGCCGACCGCCAGCATGGCGCGCTCCTGTTCCTGGCTGATCGGCCCTCTGGCCGTGTCGATCGTGGCAACTTCGTGTCCGCGCGTTCGGAGCGCTTCGGCGATGCGCAGCCCCGAGGCCAGGGAGACGTCGCGCTCGGAGGAGGTGCCGCCCATGAGTACGGTGATGCGCATGCGAACCCGCGGTTAGTCGGTGGACCGGGATGCCGGCGAGTCGCTCACCGGGTCATCAGATAGGCCAGCATGTCGCTGCGGGTGACGATCCCCTCGATCGCCCCGCCATTGCGCACGAGCACCGCCGGCGTCGCCTTCGAGAGCAGCTTCTGGACCGACTCGACGTGCTGGGCCGCATCCACCACCGGGAACGGCTCGTCCATCACCTCGCCGACGACGGCGTCGAGGAAGCGGGAGCTCTCCAGGCCGCGCTGCGTGAGCGCGTACTCGGTGACGCTGCCCACGCAGCGGCCGTCGTCGAGCACGGGGAGCTGCGACACGTCGTGCAGGCGCATCAGCCCCAGCGCCTGGCGCACGAGCTGGCCCGGCGCGGCGCCCACGAGCGAGGCCGGCGCACCGTCTCCCTTGTGGTCGAGCAGGTTTCCGAGCGTCACGTGATCCGGCTCGAGGAGCTGGTTCTCGCGCATCCACTCGTCGTTGAACAGCTTCGACAGATAGCGCTCGCCGGTGTCGCAGAGGAAGGTCACGACGAATGCGTTCGGGTCATCGATCTCGCGCGCCACCTGTAGGGCGAGGTGGGTGATCAGGCCGGCGGAGCCGCCGACGAACAGCCCCTCCTCGCGCGTGAGACGGCGTGCCATCGCGAAGGCATCGCGGTCGCTCACCGGGCGATAGTCGTCCAGCAGCGAGAGGTCGAGCGTGCCGGGGAGCTTGTCCTGGCCGATCCCCTCCACCTTGTACGGCGCCCCCTCCGGCTTGCTCTTCCCCTTGGTGCGCCAGAGCTCGGCCAGGATGGAGCCCTGCGGATCGCCGCCGATGATCTTGACGTTCGGGTTCTTCTCCTTCAGGTAGCGCGCGACGCCGGTGAGCGTTCCCCCCGTCCCTGCCGCGGCCACGAAGTGCGTGATGCGCCCCTCGGACTGCTCCCACAGCTCCGGCCCCGTCGTGGCGTAGTGCGCGGCGGGGTTCGCCTCGTTGTAGAACTGGTTCGCCAGGATCGCGTTCGGCGTCTCGTCGGCGATGCGCTTGGCCATCATCACGTAGTTGTCCGGATGATCGGGCGCGACCGCCGTGGGGGTGATGATGACCTCCGCGCCGAACGCCTTGAGCAGGCGCACCTTCTCCTGCGACATCTTGTCGGGCATCGTGAAGATGCAGCGATAGCCCTTGAGCGCCGCCGCGATCGCCAGTCCCACACCGGTGTTGCCGCTCGTCCCTTCCACGATCGTGCCGCCCGGCTTCAACGCGCCGCTCCGCTCCGCCTCCTCGATGATCGGCAGGCCGATGCGGTCCTTCACCGATCCGCCGGGATTGAAGAACTCCGCCTTGCCGTAGACCGGCGTGCGCGTGCCGCGAGTGACGCGGTGCAGGCGGATGAGCGGGGTCCAGCCGATCGTGTCGAGGACGGTGTCGTAGGGCCGCGTGTTGCGCTGGCTGGCGGTCATTTGCTCTCCGGCGCGGAGCCGCGCCTGTTCAGGATCGTGTCGCCCGGAAGCGCGGGCGCCTCGGGGTGGCGGAAGTACACGGGAAAGAGAATCGTCGCGGCGACGGGGGCGCCGCGCAGCTTCGCCGGAACGAAGCGCAGCTCCTCCGACCCCTTCACCGCCGCCGAGTCGAGCGCCGCGAAGCCGCTCGATTCGTCGATGCGCGTGGAGTCGGCGTGCACGCGGCCCCCGCTGTCGATCAGCAGGCGCAGCGTGACGTTGCCCTGCACCTTCCGCGCGTACAGCGCCGCCGGATAGCGGAAGGGTGGCTCGCGGTTGACCATGCGCGGCACCTCGTCGGGCGCGTCGGGCGCGGACTGGAACGCCTGCGCCACCGCGTGCGACGAGCGCCCCTCGCCGCAGCCGGCGGCCAGGGCCAGCGCGGCTGCCAGGACCAGTGCGCCGCGGCGCATACGTCGGTTGCGCATGCGCGGAATGTAGCTCGCCGCCGCGGTCGCCGGAGCCCACCGCGCCGACGGTGTCACGGCGTCCTCGCCCGATCGGAGAGCTCGGCCACGAGCTGCAGCGCGGCCAGCGGGGTGAGCGTGTTCACGTCCGTGCCGCGCAATCGCTCCACCACGGCATGCGGGGGCGCCGCGGACCCGAACAGCGCGAGCTGGTCCGCGGGAGGCGGCGCCGCGGCGCGGCGGCGGCCGGCCAGCGCCGGCGCGAGCGCCGGAACAAGATGCTCCGCCTCCCCTTCGAGCAGCGCGAGCACCGTCCGCGCGCGCGCGATCACCGGGGCGGGCAGCCCCGCCAGCCGTCCCACCTCGATGCCGTACGAGCGGTCGGCGCCCCCCGGCTGCAGGCGGTGGAGGAAGAGGATCTGATCGCCCACCTCGCGCACTCCGACATTATAGTTACGCACTGCTACTAATTCATCCGCGAGCTGCACCAGCTCGTGGTAGTGCGTCGCGAAGATCGTCTTGCAGCCCAGCTGGTCGTGCAGGTGCTCGCTCACCGCCCACGCGATCGAGACGCCGTCGTACGTGCTGGTGCCGCGGCCGATCTCGTCGAGCAGCACGAGGCTGCGCCGCGTGGCCGTGTGCAGGATGGCGCTCGTCTCCGCCATCTCCACCATGAAGGTGGACTGCCCGCGCACCAGGTTGTCGCTCGCGCCGACGCGCGTGAACACGCGGTCGCAGACGCCGATCGTCGCCGAGACCGCCGGCACGAAGCTCCCCACCTGCGCCAGCAGCACGATCAGCCCCACCTGCCGCAGGATCGTGCTCTTGCCCGCCATGTTCGGCCCCGTCAGGATGATGACGCGCGCGTCATCCGTGAGCCGCACGTCGTTGGGGATGAACTTGTCGCGCGGCATCATGCGCTCCACCACCGGATGGCGGCCCCCGACGATGTCGAGCTCGTAGCCGTCCGTGAGAATCGGTCGGGCATAACCCTCCCGAGCCGCGACGTCGGCGAGCCCGGCGAGGACGTCCAGCTCGGCGACGATGCGCGCCGCGCACTGCAGGCGCGCGATCTCGCGCCCCACCGCGGCACGCAGCGCGTCGAACAGCTCGCGCTCGCGACCCTCGATCCGTTCGGCCGCGGTCAGCACCTTCTCCTCGTACTCCTTCAGCGCCGGCGTCACGAAGCGCTCGGCGCCGGTGAGCGTCTGCCGCCGCTGGTAATCGGCCGGCACGAGCTCCTTGTTGGCGTTCGTCACCTCGATGAAGTAGCCGAACACGCGGTTGAAGCCGACCTTGAGCGAGGGGATGCCGGTGCGCTCGCGCTCCTCGGCCTGGATGCGCGCGATGGCGTCCTTTCCGCCGTCGCGCAGCGCGCGGAGCTGGTCCAGCTCGGCATCCACGCCGGCGGCGACCGTCGCCTCGTCGCCGAGCTGCAGGGGCGGACGCTCGACGAGCGTCTCGCGCACCGACTGCGCCACCTCGGCGCACGCGTCCCAGCGCTCCATCAGCCCGGCCATCACCCCCGCCCCATCGAGGCGCCGCGCCGCCGCCTCCACCTCGGGCAGCCGGCCGAGCGAGGCGCCGAGTGCCGCGAGCTCGCGCGGCGTCGCGCGACCGGCCGAGGCCTTGCCGCCGAGGCGCTCGACGTCGCGCACGCCGTCGAGGGCGGAGCGGAGCGCGTCGCGCGCGCTCGCGTCGCGCACGAGCGCCGCGACGGCGTCGAGGCGCTGGTCGATCGCCGCGCGGTCGACGAGCGGCGCCAGCAGCCACTGGCGCAGCAGGCGCGCCCCCATCGGCGTCGTGGTACGGTCGAGCACCGCGAGCAGCGTCCCCTCGACATCGGCGCCGCGCAGCGACTCCACGAGCTCCAGGTTGCGCCGCGTCATCTCGTCCAGCGGCATCACGCCGCCAGCGCGCTCCACCTGCGGACGCGCGAGATGCGGCACCCCCGCCGGCTGCATCTCGCGGAGATAGCGCAGCAGCGCGCCCGCCGCGCCGACCGCCGTCGCGTCGCCGGTCTCCAGGCCGAGCCCGTCGAGCCCGCGCACCGCGAACTGGCGCGCGAGGTCGTCGCGCGCCATCGCCTCGTCGAACTCCCATCCCTCGCGCTCGGTGACGAGCACCCGGTCGAGCGCCGCCATGCGGGGGAGGTCGGCGCCCCCCTTGGCGACGAGCAGCTCGCGCGGGGCGAAGCGCGCGAGCGTGGCCTCGAGCTCGGCCGGCGGCACGACGCACAGCCGCAGCTCGCCGGTGGAGACGTCCACCGCGGCGACCCCGCAGGTGGCGCCCACCCGCGCCAGCGCGACGATGTAATTGTTGCGCGTGCCGTCGAGCAGGTCGTCGGCGAACGCCACGCCCGGCGACACCGTCTCCACGACCTCGCGGCGCACGATCCCCTTCGCGAGCTTCGGGTCCTCCACCTGCTCGCAGATGGCGACGCGGTAGCCCTGCTGCACGAGGCGCCGCAGGTACTCGGGGCCCGCCTTGACCGGGATGCCGGCGAGCGGCACCTCGGCGGCGCCCCCGTTGTTGCGCGACGTGAGGGTGAGTCCGAGCACGCGCGCGGCGGTCTCGGCGTCCTCGTAGAACATCTCGTAGAAGTCGCCCATCCGGAAGAAGAGGATCGCGTTCGGGTTGCGCGCCTTGATCTCCCGGTACTGCTGCATGAGCGGCGTCACGACGGCGCTGCTCACGGCCCCTTCCCCTCCACCGGCTCGGTCGTCACGAAGCCGATGATCCCGCGCGCCCTGAGCGCGGCCACCTCGTTCGCCGCTGCTGCACGCGTGGAATAGAAATCCAGCCGCACGCGGAAGGGCTTCGCCCTTCCGCTAATGCGCGCCCTGACCCCCTTCGCCGCCAGCTTCTTCACGAGCTGCTCGGCGTCGGCGCGCGTGTTGTACGCGGCGAGCTGGATCGTGTAGCTCCCCCGGCCCGGCCCGCTCGGCTTCCTGGCCGTCGCGGACGCTGACGGCACGCTGTCGCGGCGCAGCGTCAGTGCGGGCACTGGCGCGGGCGGCTTCATGGCGGTCTTCGCGGTGTGCGTGGGCGTGGGCGTGGGCGTTGCGACGGGCTTCGCCGCCGGCTTCACCGCGGGTGTTGCCGCGGGCTTCGCGACAGCCTGCACGTCAGACCTCGGCACCGTTCGCCCGGCTGGCTTCTCGACGACGGCCGGCTCGGGCGCGGGCTCCACGGGCACCGCCGCCGGGATCGGCGCGGGCACCCGATCGACCGTCGCCGGACAGCGGCCAGCGTAGTAGTCGATCTGGTTTCGCAGCTCGACGTCGGTGTTCGACGCCGACGTGCGTGCCTCGGCGATCATCGCGCACGCCGTGCGCGTGTCGCGCTGCTCGAACGCCAGCCGAGCCGCGGCGAAGGCGGCGACGGCGCGCCCCGGGCTCTGCGGATGCTCGCGCACGAAGCGCTGCAGGTGTGCCAGCGCGCCGGCGCGGTCGCCCCTCGCCTGTTCGAGCTCGGCCAGAGCGAGCAGCGCATCGTCGGAGTAGAGCGAGATCGGATACTCCACGATGACGCGCCGGTAGGTCCGCTCCGCTTCGGCGGCGGTCTCGGCGAGCGCGCCGTGCCAGTACAGCGCGTCGCCGTAATCGCTCGTCCCCTCTGGCGCGCGGGAGAGCAGCGAGTCCACCAGCGCGCGGCCCGCCACGCCGTTCCCCGCGCTCACGAGCCGCTTCGCGCGGCGGAAGATCGAATCGTTCGGCGAGGCGGGCAGTGGAGGCACGCCGCCGCGGCGCGCGCTGCTGTCCGGCGGAGCGCCCCCCTGTGCGGCGAGCGGGGCGGCGGAGCAGAGCGCAAGGAGGGCCGTGGCGAGAGCGAGACGACGCATCGGGAGTTCGTGGAGTGGGCGGGCGCGGTCAGGCCGCGTGCCGCGAGGAGCCGGTGCCGCACAGCGTGAGCACGAGCGAGGTGAGGAGCTGCTCGTCCGAGGACAGGCGCGTCTCCTTCAGCGCCTCGTCGGAGGCGAGCAGGGCCGCGAGCGCGCTGTCGAGATCCGCGGCAGACCAGCGCTCCGCGTTCTTCGTCCAGGCGTTCACCGCTTCGCCCCAGGGGCGGCCCGGAAAGGCGCCGCTCTCCTTGAGCAGGTTCATGTACTCGTTGTACAGCGCGCGCGGCGGCGTGCCCCCGGCGCGCGCCGCCTCGCCGTAGGCCAGCGCCAGCGTCTGCGTCGTCAGGTTCATCACGATCGACACGGCGCTCGTCTTGGGCTGCTGCAGCACGCCGGGCAGGAGGGCCAGCGCCGCGCCGGCATCCCGCGCGGCGATGGCGTCGAGCAGATCGCCCAGCGACTCACCCCGGCGCACCCCGACCACGTCCGCCACGGCGGCTTCGTCGATCGTCTTCGACGTGAAGCTCGCGAGCTTCTCGAGCTCCACCGCGAGCTGCGCGAGGTCGGCGCCCACGGCGCTCACGAGCAGCGTCACCGCATCCGGCGTGATCGCCCGCTGCAGCACCGTCTCGGCGTGATACGCCACCCACCTGGGGACCCGGTCGCCGGTGAGCGGGACGAACTCCACCGCCGTCGCGCGCTCGAGCAGCCCCTTGTCCGCCTTCGCACCGGCGGGGGCGACGAGCAGGAGCACGGTGTCGGAGGCCGGTTTCGCCAGGTGGCGGTCGAGCTGCTTGCGCGGCTCCTTCTTGAGCTTGTCCACGTCGCGGATCACCACCACGCGGCGCTCGGCGAGCATCGGCGGTGTGCTCAGGAGCGCGTCCAGCGATTCCGCGTCGATCTCGCTCCCCCGCCGGACTTCGAGATTGAAGTCGCGCGTGGCCGGATCGACGGCGGCGTCAATCACCTCGCGCATGCGCACGTCCTTCAGATAGTCGTCTTCCCCGAAGAAGAAGTAGACTGGATCGAAGACGCGCTTCTTGAGCGCTGTGTGAAGGGCTTTCTCCCCGGCGGACGCCATGGGGGAAATATAGGACGGAGGCGGAGGCGGCGGTGTCGGGCGCGCCGGCCGGCATCCGTCAGGGCACGATCAGCGGGCGGCCGCGTCGTTGGCGAAGTGCCACGGGGCCTGCTGCGCCACGAAGACGGCGGGCCACAACGAGATGCCGGCGGGGACCGATGCGACCATCGCCGGCGACGCGAAAGTGGAGGGCTCCGGCTCGGGGCGGCTCGCCACCACCGGCGCCAGGCGGATGGCCTGCGGCTCGTGGCCCGCGGCGGTCAGCGCGGCCGCCATTCCCGCGACGGCGAGGATCCCCGCCGCCAGCACGCCGTAGGCGCCCGGGGAGAGGGGACGCCACCTGGCCGGCAGGCGCACGTGATCCGGCAGGGCGGGGCTGGCGGACATCAGCGTCCGCTCGTGCGTCAGACGCATCTGGAGCCGCTGGCCGAACGCCGGCGACGGATGGATGAGCGGGAGGTTGTGCGCCAGCATCAGCGCCCGCCGGACACGCGTGTCACGGGAGGAGCAGTCGTCGCAGAGGCGGAGGTGATGCGCCATCGCGTCGATCTCGACGCCGCTCAGCGTGTCGTCGAGATATCCATCGTGTTTGCGCCGAAACTCCCGACAGTGCATGCGGCGTGGGGTCGAGGTGGGAAGGACATCGTGCTGATGTGCCTTCCGGTACCCTGCGCCGGGACCGCGGTTCCCGGGGGGGCTACGGACCACCGTTATCGGTCATCGGTTGTCGGCCGGCCCCGGGGCGCAATTGCGTCCCGGGGCCGACCGACAACCGATAACCGTAAACCGTACACTGTCCGTCCTCAGTCCACCCACGGCTCGATGATCTCCGCGAACGCGTTCCGTGCCCGGTTGAGCCGCGACTTCACGGTGCCGAGGTTGCAGTCGGTGATCTCCGCGATCTCCTCGTACGACTTCCCCTCGAGCTCGCGCAGCACGAACACCTGGCGGTGGTGCTCCGGCAGCTTCGCGACCGTCTCGGCGACCAGCTCGCGCAGATGCCGCTTGCGATAGAGATCGTCCGGCCGCGCCGTCGTGTCCTCGAACTGCAGCGGGCGGTCGTCGTCGTCCCAGGTGCCCTTGATCGTCTGGAAGAGCACCAGCGGGTTCCGCGAGCGGTTGCGCAGCTCGTTCTTCGCCAGGTTGGAGGCGATGGTGTACGCCCACGTCGAGAACTTCTTCGACCGGTCGAAGCGGTGCAGGTGGCGGTACACGCGGATGAACACCTCCTGCACGAGGTCCTCAGCCTTCTCGCGGTCGCCGATCGTCCGGTAGATGAAGTTCAGGAGGCGCGTCTGATATCGCTCGACGAGCTCCTGGAAGGCGCGCTCCTCCCCATCCAGGAAGGATGTGACGACTTCCGCGTCGTCCATCGCGCGAAGCTGTTCACGGATCGTCGGCCCGCGTTCAGCGACCCGCTTGATTGCGACGTCTGCCATTGCTCTAGCCCCCAGTGACTGCGTAAGGGATGCGCTCCGACAATCCAGGTTCGTTGTCTCGCTCTCCTCTTTGGCGCTCTCTCCGGCCCCTGTAAAAGCAGGGGGCATGCCCGGCGGCCACCCTGCTGGAACATTTCATAAGATCTTTGTGGACAACACATTAGCCGCGTCGGACCGCCTGTGATGTGACCGGGTGCACAAATAGGCTCGTCCTCTTTTGAGTACATCCCACGAGAATGCCCCCCGGCAGTGTCCACTTTCGACACGCCGAGGGGCATTCTGGTTGTCTGTCCGGCTGCCGAGCTCGTGAGACACCTCGGCGAAGCCCGTCGAGTCCGCTAGCTCCCCGTCCGGAACCCCGCCGCGAACAGGATCCCCGTCATCGTCTTCCCGTCGATGATCTTGCCCGCGTGGATGAGCTCGAGCGCCTCGGAGAGACGCATGATCACCACATCGGCGAACTCGTCCGCCTCGCGGTTCGACTCGCCATGCGTCAGCCCGGTCGCCATGAACAGGTGGATGACCTCGTCCGTGAAACCGGGCGTCGTGAACATCGACGTCAGCGGCTCCAGGCGTTCGGCCGTGCAGCCGGTCTCCTCCTTGAGCTCGCGCGCCGCACACTGCAACGGCGTCTCCCCCTCGTCGAGCCGCCCCGCCGGGATCTCGTAGATGTAGCCCCCGGCGGCGTAGCGGTACTGCCGCAGCATCAGGAGCTGCGGCTCGTCACCGTCGGGGTCGTTCATGAAGGGGACGATCGCCGACGCTCCCGGATGCCGCGCGATGTCGAACCTCGCGCTCGTGCCGTCGGGAAAGCGCACCTGATCGCGATGGAGCGAGAAGATCTTTCCGTGATAGAGCTCCTCGGTCGAGAGCTGCTCCTCGGGACGCTCGCCGCGCGTGCGCGCGTCGATCTCGCGCGACGTCACGACGCGCGTCGCCGGCTCCGGCTTCTCGCTCATGCGCAGCCCTCCTCGGCGTCGGCGCTCACCGTCTCGGTGGGCAGCCCGGCGACCTCGCTGAGCGAGTCGCCCACCACGGCGGGATCACCCACCACCACAATGCGCAGCCGGTCGGGATGCAGATGCCGCTGCGCGGCGCGCAGCACGCCATCCGGGGTCACGGCGCGGACGCGCGCGCGATAGTCGTCGTAGTAGCTGTCGGGGAGCTCGTGGATCACCAGGTTGGCGAGCGCCGCGGCGATGGCCGCGGTCGTCTCGTACCGGATGGGGAAGACGCCGTCGAGGTAGCTCGTCGCGAGCGTCAGCTCGCTCTCCGAGATCGGCGCGCTCCGGATCGCCTCGATCTCGCCGAGGATCTCCTTCACCGCGGCGCCGGTCACCTCGCTCTTCACGGCTGTCGATACCTCGAACGGACCCGCGCCGCGCCGCCAGTCGAAGCCGGAGTGCGCGCCGTAGGTGTACCCGTGTGCCTCGCGGAGGTTGAGGTTGATGCGCGACGAGAAGAGCCCGCCGAGCACCGCGTTCATCACCGTCACGTCGAAGTAGTCGGCGCTGCTGCGCGGCAGACCGACGTGTCCCACGCGCACCTCGGACTGCGGCGCGTCGCTCTTGGCGACGAGGCGCACGAGCCGGCCGTCCCGGACCGCGTCGATGCCGTCGGGGGCGCGGCGGGGAACGGTCCCCGACCAGTCGCCGAACAGCTCCTGGGCGAGTTGCGCGGCGAGCTCGGGCGACAGGTCGCCGGCGAACACCAGCGTCGTCGCGCTCGGCTGGAAGCGCTCGGTGTAGAATTGCAGCACGTCATCTCGCGTGATGCCCCGCACGCTCGCCGCATCGCCCCCCTGCGGGCGGGCGTAGCGCGCCGAGCTCTCGAACACCGCCCGCGCGAACTGGTCGTCGGCGAGCGAGCCTGGCTCCGCGCGTTCCTGCAGGATCTGCGCGAGCCGTTCCTCGCGCAGCCTGTCGACCTCGCGTTCCAGGAAGGCCGGCGAACGGAGGAGGTCGCGCACGAGCGACAGCGCTTCCGGAAGCTGGCCGGACAGCGCGGTCAGCGAGACGGCGGCGACGTCCCAGTCGGCATGCGCGTCGACGGAGGCGCCGATGCGCTCGAAGCGGTCGGCGAGAGCGGCGCCATCCAGCCCCGCGGCTCCTTCGAGCAGCAGGCTGGCGGTGAGCGCGGCGACGCCGCCCTTGCCGGCCGGCTCCACGGTCGCTCCCGCCTCGACGACGGCGAGCACGGTCACGATGGGGAGCTTGCTCACCGGCGCGACGACGAGCCGCAGGCCGTTGGCGAGCGTGCGGCGCTCGAAGCGCGGAAAATGATACTCGCGCGGAGTGGCTGGCTCCGGCCGCGGCGCGGGGGCGATCGTCGCCGAGGGGGTAGCGCTCACGGAGCCTCCGCCATGGCCAGATCGTCCTGGACCGGCTGCGAGGCGGCCTCGCGCGGCACGTAGACGAGGCTCGCGCGATTGTCGGGGCCGAGACGCGACTGCGCGAAGGCGTTCACCTCCCTGGCCGTCACGGCGCGATAGCGGTCCGCTTGCACGTTCACGAGGGTTGGGTCTCCGAAGTAGGTGGCGAACAGCGAGAGCTTGTCCGCGCGTTCACCGGCGGACTGCAGCGCCGCCACGAGCTCCGTCTCGATGAGCGTGACGGCCCGCGACACCTCCTGCTCCGTGACGCCGCCGGCGATCAGGCGATCGACCTCGGCGTTGACCGCTCCCTCCAGCATCTCGACCGTCGTCCCCGGGCGCGCCGTGACGTCGAGCACCAGGATGTCGGCTCCCTTGGCGAGGTCGTACGTGAAGGCCTGCGCCTCCGCCGCGAGCTGCTGGTCGCGGACGAGCGCCCGATAGAGGCGGCTCCCCTTCTTCATCCCGAGGATCGCGCCCGCCACGCTGGCCGCGTAGTACTCGTCGGTGCCGAATACGGGCGAGCGGAAGGCGAGGAAGAGCCGCGGCAGCATGACGTCGTCGGCGACGATCTCGCGCATCGGCGCCCCGAAGGTCCGGGGCAGCGTCATGTCGGGGAGCGGAGGCTTTCCCGCGCCGCGCGCGATCGGTCCGAAGTGACGCTCCACCATCGCCCGCGCCTCGGCGGGACCGAAATCTCCGGCGATCGAGAGCACCGCGTTGTCCGGCGTGTAGTACGTGGCGAAGAAGTGGGCGATGTCGTCCAGGCTCGCCGCATCGAGGTCGGCCATCGAGCCGATCAGCGAGTGGTGGAAAGGATGTTCCGACGGGAAGGCCAGCGCCGGGAGCTTCTCCCACCAGGTGCCGTACGGCTGGTTGTCCATCGACCAGCGCCGCTCGTTCTGCACCACGTCGCGCTGCGTGTCGAGCTTCTGCTGCGTCATCGCGGGCAGCAGCCAACCCATGCGGTTGGCCTCGAGCCAGAGCGCGAGCTCGAGCTGGTTCGAGGGGACCGTCTCGTAGTAGTTCGTGCGGTCGAGCCAGGTGGAGCCGTTGAGCGTGCCGCCGGCGCGCTGCACGAATTCGAAGTGCTCGTTCGCGGCGACGTCCACCGAGCCCTGGAACAGCATGTGCTCGAAGAGGTGCGCGAATCCGGTGCGCCCGGTCCGCTCGTTGGCCGAGCCGACATGATACCACAGGTTCACCGCCACGAGGGGCGCGGTGTGATCCTCGGAGAGGATGACGGTCAGCCCGTTAGGCAGCCGGTACGTCTCGATCGGGATGTGCATCGGGATAAGTTGCACTGGTGGCTTGCGTCGTGGTACCGCCGAGCCCCTTTCCCGCGCACCGGCCGTACCAGCACGCACCGTGCTTCGATGAGTATCGGCCAAGGGCTGAGATCGCTACAGCGCCCGCCCGGAACGTGAAAAGGGGAGAGCGCTCGGCTCCCCCCTCTCCCCGCTCCCTTCCGCCGGGATCGCCGCTACGGAGTGGGCGCGCCGCCGAGCACGTCGCGGGTGTCGCGGATGACGATCCGCCCCGGGTTGAGCGCCCGTAGTCCCGGCTCGATCGACTTGCGGTCGCCGACGATCACCACGGTGAGGTGATCGGGATCGACGTACTGCCGCGCCACGCGCTGCACGTCCGCCTGGGTGACGGCGCCGATGCGCTGCACCGCGGAGTTGTAGAAGTCCAGCGGGATGCCGTAGGTCAGCAGGGGGAGCATCTCGCCGGCGATGCCGCCGGTGGTCTCGAACTCCTCGGGTAGCCCGAGCTGCAGATAGCGCTTGGCCTTCGCCAGCTCGTCGGCTGGCACCGTGTCGCGGATGGCGCGCAGCTCCTTCGTGAACTCGATCAGCGCGGAGTCCGTCTTGGCCGAGACCACCTCGGCGCTCGCCGTGAAGGGTCCGGCGTTCCGCCGCAGGCCGAAGCCGGAGTTGGCGCCGTACGTGTACCCCTTCGTCTCGCGGAGATTCTGATTGAGACGGCTCGTGAACGGTCCGCCGAGGATCGTGTTGAGCACCTGCAGCGCGAAGTAGTCGTTCGTGCTGCGCGCGGCGCCGATGCCGCCGAGGCGGAAGCTGGACTGCGCCGCCCCCGGCTTGTCGACCAGCACCAGCGTCGTCGCCTTCGCGGCACTCGCCACCGGTGCGGGCGCTGCCGCGGGGGCGGGCACCGTCGCGCGGACCCAGCCGCCGAACAGCGCCTGCGCGCGGCGCTGCACGTCATCCGGCTTCACGTCGCCCACCACGAGCAGCGTCGCGTTGTTCGGGCGGTAGAAGGTCTGATAGAAGCGCGTCAGGTCGTCGCGCGAGATCGAGGCGACGGTGCCCTCGGTGCCGGCGAGCGGGCGGCCGTACGGGTGCTGGTCGCCGAACAGCGCCGACGCATACGCGCGGTCGGCGATGGCCGGACCGCGGTCGCGGATCTGTTGCAGCGCCGTGAGGCGGAGCTTGCGGACGCGCTCCAGGTCCGCCGGCGCGAACGCGGGATGCAGCGCCACGTCGGCGAACAGGGCGAGCGCGCTGTCGAGCTGCGCGGTGGGGGTGTGCAGCGAGACCGTGGACTGCTCCCAACCGCTCCCCGCGCCGAGGCGCACGCCGAGATACGCCGACTGGTCGGCGATCTGCAGCGAGCTGCGCGTGATGGTTCCCTCGGAGAGCATCGCCGCCGTGAGGCTCGCGAGCCCCAGCCTGTTCGCCGGATCCGCCTCTCCCCCGGTGCGAAGCTGCAGGATCACGTCGGCGAGGGGCAGCTCGTGCTGCTCGACGACGACGATGGTGAGCCCGTTCGCGAGCTGCCGCGTCGCGATCGGCGGGACGGAGAGCGCGGGCGGCGCTCCGAGCGTCGGCGGCTTCGTCAGGTCGAGCGGCGTGGACATCTGCGTCGCCGTCGACGTCGTCGGGGTGATGACCGGCGGCGCGGTGGTGATGATGGCGGGGCGGCTGCAGGCCGCCGCGGCGAGCGCGGCGAGCGCGGCGAGCACCGGCGCGAGTCTGGTGCGCGCGCGCATCACTTCATCCCTCCCGTCACGGCCAGCTCCTTCTTGCCCTGGGGAACCACGGTGAGCACCACCTTCGGCTTGGCGAGATACTGCGCGGCCACTCGCTGGACGTCGCCTGCGGTCACGCGATCGTAGCGCAGCGCGTCCTGCTGCGTGTAGTCGGGGGTGCCGGCGAAATAGTTGTACATCGCGAGCTGGTCGGACTTGCCGAGCACGGAGGCCAGGCCGTCGAGGAAGTCGGCGCGACGGCTGTTGAGCGAGCGGGCCAGCTCGCGGGGCGTCACCCCGTCGCGGATCACCTTCGCCACCTCTTCGCGCACCAGCGCGGCCATCTCGGCCGGGGTATGTCCCGGCTTCGGGGTGACGTCGATCTGGAAGTAGCCGTCGAGCTTCATGCTGACGTTCGCGGCGCGCACGTCCTGCGCCACCTGCATGTCGAAGACGAGCCGCTTGTAGAGACGCGAGTTCTTGTCGCCGGCCAGGACGTCGGCCAGGACGTCGAGCGCCGCGTCGTCGGGGGCGAAGATCCGCCCCCCTTCCCAGGTCTCGAACAGGCGCGGAAGCGTCACGCGATCCTCGATCACGAGGAAGGTGTCACGCGGGACGAGCACCGCCGGCACCACCGGTCGCGGCGGCATTGCCGCGCCGCGCGGGATGTTGGCGAAGTAGCGGTTCAGCCACGTCATCACGGAATCGCGCTGGAAGTCGCCGGCGATGACGATCGTCGCGTTGTTCGGGGCGTAGTAGGTGCGGAAGAACTGCTTGACGTCGTCCAGCGAGGCGTCCGTCAGGTCCTTCAGCGAGCCGATGGGGATGTTGTGATACGGATGCGCGGCCGGGTACACCGCGGCCATGATCGCCTCCGAGGCGGTGCCGTACGGCCGGTTGTCGTAGTTCTGCCGGCGTTCGTTCTTCACCACGTCGCGCTGCAGGTCGAGCTTCGCCTGGTCCATCACGGGGAGGAGCTTCCCCATCCGGTCCGCGTCGAGCCAGAGCGCCAACGGCAGCGCGTTGGACGGCATCGACTCGTAGTAGTTCGTGCGGTCGGTGGTCGTCGAGCCGTTGTTGTTGGCCCCGGCCGCCTCCAGCCACTTGTCGAACATGCCGACGGGCACGTTCTGCGAGCCCATGAACATGATGTGCTCGAACAGGTGCGCGAAGCCGGTGCGCCCGGGCTTCTCGTCGGCCGAGCCCACCTTGTACCAGGTGTTGACGACGACGATCGGCGTGGAGTGATCCTCGTGGAGGATCACCTCGAGGCCGTTGGGAAGCGTCTTCTTCTCGTATTGCAGGCGCGGCACGCTCTGCGCCCCCGCCACCGTCGCGCCCGCGGCGATGATAAAGAAACAACTTGCTACCAATTGTCGCAGGGTCACCGGCGTGTCCTCTCGAAGATGAAGGCCAGGGGTGCTTTGACGGATTCGCTCAGGGCGTACTTCCATCGCTCCGTCGGGCTGGCGGCGATGGGGCTGGTCGGGGTCGGCGAGGCGTACGGGACGAGGCCGTGCCGCCGCGCGAGGATGGTGAGCCGGAGCATGTGGAATGGATCGCTGACGAGCAAGACGTCCCGGCGGTGGCGCGTGGCCATGAGCGCCGCCACCCCTTCCATGGATTCGCTCGTCGTGCGCCCCTCCGTCTCCAGCAGGATCGCCGACCGCGGTACCCCGCGCTGGATGGCGTAGCGCTGGCTGACAGCCGCCTCGCTCGTGGTGTCTCCCACCCCGGTCCCTCCCGTCACGATCATCGTGGGGGCCAGGTTCCGCTTCCAGAGCGCGATGGCGTGATCGAGCCGTGCGCGCAGCACCGGCGAGGGACGCCCCACGTACTGCGCCGCCCCGAGCACGACGATCGCACCCGCCGGCCGCGCCTGGTCGTTGCGCTCCCACACCAGCACGGCACCCAGCGACGCGAGCCAGACCGCGAGCATCAGTGCGAGCCCGGCGAGAATCAGGCGGACGGCGAGCGGGCGGGAGGACTCGGGGGGCATCGGGAGGAAGCTAGTCGCCGTCCGCGCGCGCGCGGAAGGCGGCCGGCGCCATCATTCCCCGAGGCTCAGCAGCGCCAGCCAGAAAACGTCGAAGCTCACGCGCCGCTCCTCCACGCTCGCGCACCTGGCGAGCGCCAGCCCGTCGACGAGCGCCACGCTCGCGTCGGCCAGCAGGGGCGGAGGCACGCGCGGCGCGAGCGCCAGGCTCGCGAACAGATGCTCGATGCTCGCGGTGGCCGCCGCGCGCCGTGCCGCCGCCCCCGCTTCGCTCGCGGCACGAATGGCGGGGTCGTGCTGCAGCCCCAGCTCGAGCAGCACGCGCAGCTCCCCACGCTCGAGCTCCTCCGCCGTGAGCGCCCACAGCGCGTTCACCTCCTGCCCGGCCGCTGCGCGCGACATCGCCCCACGCTCGCGCGACACGATGCGTCCCGACAGCCGCTCCACCACGGCGGCGAGCAGGTGCCCCCGGTCGAGGAAGTGATAGTGCAGCAACCCCTTGCTCACGTCGGCATGCGAGGCGATGGCCGCCATGCTCGCCCCCTCCGCCCCCCCCTGCGCCAGGCAGCGGATCGCGGCCTCCACGATGCGGTCGCGCGCCCGGTCTCCCTCCCCCGCCGCCCTCGCCGTGGCGGTCACAGCGTCGCCACCGCGCCCTGCACCGGCGTGCGCACCACGGGATAGCCCCCCGCTCGCAGCCGCTCGGCGAACGAGTCCTGCGCGTCGGGCTCGCCATGCACCAGGTAGATGTCCGGCGCCGTGCCGGATCCGGCACCGCCGCGCACGGCGTCCACCCAGCGCTGCAGGTCGGTGCGGTCGCCGTGCGCGCTGTATCCCGCGAGCTCCACCACCTGCGCCCGCAACGGGATCTCCCGGCCGTGGACCTTGATCACCGGCGCGCGCTCCAGGACGCGGCGGCCGAGCGTGTGCTCCGCCTGGAAGCCGACGACGAGAATCGTGGTGCGCGGATCGGACGCATGATTCTCGAGGTGGTGCACGATGCGTCCCGCCTCCATCATCCCTGACGCTGCGATGATGACCATCGGGCCGTGCTGCGTGTTGAGCGCCTTCGACTCGCTCGTCTCTCGCGTGTAGCGCACGAGCGTGAAGTGGAAGAGGTCGTTCACCTTCCGGATCAGGTCCTCCGTCTGGTCGAACACCTCGGGGTGCATCGCGAAGACGGTGGTCGCGTCGATCGCCAGCGGGCTGTCGATGTAGATGGGGATCTCGGGGATCTTCCCCTCGCGCGCCAGCACGTGCAGGTCGTAGACGATCTCCTGCGTGCGTCCCACGGCGAAGGCGGGAATGAGCAGCTTTCCCCCGCGCGCCGCCGTCTCCCGCACCACGGCGGCGAGCATGTCGCGCGCCCCCTCCACCGGCGCGTGATCGCGATCGCCATACGTCGACTCCAGGATCACGACGTCGGCGCCCACCGGGGGGTTCGGATCCCGGAGGATGGGCAGGCCGGCGCGTCCGACGTCGCCGGAGAAGACGATCCGCTTCGACAGGCCGTTCTCGGTGCAGTCGAGCGCCACCGATGCCGAGCCGAGGATGTGCCCCGCATCGGTGAAGGTCGCGCGCACTCCGGGAACGACCTCGAACGTCGTGTCGTACGGCATCCCGACCATCAACGAGGCGGCGCGGGCCGCATCGCGCATCGTGTAGAGCGGGGGCGCCACGACGGCCTGTCCTTTCCGCGCGAGATACTCGGCATCCTTCTCCTGGATGTGCGCCGAGTCGGCCAGCATGATGGCGCAGAGGTCGCGGGTGGCCGCGGTGCAATAGATGGGGGCCGTGTAGCCGTATCGCGCGAGCAGCGGCAGCCGCCCCGAGTGGTCGATGTGGGCGTGCGAGAGGACCACCGCGTCGATCTGCTCGACGGGAAGGGGGAGCTGCGCGTTTTTCGCGTGCGTCTCGCTCCGGCGGCCCTGGAACAGGCCGCAGTCGAGGAGGACGGTCTTCCCCCCCACACGCAGGATGTGGCAGGAGCCGGTGACTTCGCGATCGGCGCCGGCGAATTGGATCTGCACCCTGGATCTCCCGCGTGGCGAGTGGTTGTCCGAGGAAAGATGCCGTTCGCGCGAGACGCTCGCCACCGCGTCCGGCGCGATTCTTCCCTCACGCGACGCCATGACGACCCCTCCGGACTCCACCGGCGGACGGCGCGCGGCCCTCGCGGGCGGTCTCGCACTGCTCCTCTTCGCCGCCACCGCCGCCGCGGTGCACGCGCAGGCGACCGGCGCGATGGATGACGCGGTCAGGCGCTGGATCCTCGCCCACCGGCATCCCGCGCTCGTCTCACTGGTCGCCTTCTGCTCCGCCGCCGGAGGAGTCACCGGGATGCGCGTGCTCGCGGCGCTGGGCGCGATCGACCTCTGGCGCCGCGGCTGGCGCATCCTCGCCGCGTGGGTGCTCGCCGGCGCCCTGGCGTCGTTCTATTCCTTTACCGCGTTGAAGCTGCTGTTCGAGCGCAGCCGGCCCGGACTCGGCGTCGCCGGTCCGGACACCGACTTCGCCTTCCCCTCGGGGCACGCGCTGATGTCCGCCGCCGTCTGCGGCACGCTCGCGCTGCTCTACCGTCGCCAGAGGCTCGTCGGGCGGCGCGCGGCGCTCCTCGGTGCGACGATCGTCCCCCTGGTGGTCGGACTGAGCCGCCTCGTGCTCGACGCGCACTGGGCGACCGACGTCGTCGGCGGGTGGAGCCTCGGCGCGCTCCTCGCCGCCATCACGGGCGCACTCGCCGGCCGCTTCGGCACTCCTCCCAAGCGTTGAGGCGGGCTTCTGTCGCACGGTCCGTGCAGTGATCGACGAGCGGCTGGCGTGGCCGAGTCCGCCGTCCTTCCCGTTCCCCATCTCGATGTCCCTTCGCTACTTCAGGCCGAGCGCACTCGGCCGAGCGCTGTCGCCTGTCCTGCTGGCGGCTAATCTGTGCGCGTCGCCCCTGTGCGCGCAGAGCCCGGCGGTGCAGCAGCCCTCCGCCGTGCTCATCGACGGGCACGACCTGGCCGTGACGGGGCTCGCGACGCTGGGGGCCGCCGCCCTCTCGCGCCTGGACGTGCCCCTCGCGCGTGCCTTCACCGATTCCGCGTTTCACGCGCGTCATCCCGGCCTGACGACGGCGGCGACGCGGGCCAGCCTCGCCACCGAAACGGTACTGATGCTCACCGGCGGAACGATCTGGGCCATCGGCCGCATCAACGACGATCGGGGCACCGCCGATGTTGCCTTCCACACCGCGGAATCCGTGGCGGCGGCGGCGATGTTCATCCAGGTGGTGCGCGGCGTGCTCGGTCGCGCCCGCCCCGACGTGCGCGACAGCGGCGCCGTACGCCACGCGAGCCCGTACGACTTCGAGCTCCTCCACGGCTTCACCAGCTTCGACTACCGCTCCTTTCCCTCGATGCACGCGATGGCGAGCTTCGCCGCCGCCACCGCGCTCACGCAGGAGATGCGACGGCGCGACACGCCGCACCGGCGTCTCATCTCGCCCGCGCTCTACACCGCCGCGGCGATGCCCGCGCTCGCGCGCATGTATCTCGACGAGCACTGGGCGAGCGACATCGCGATGGGGATCTTCATCGGCGTCCTCTCGGGACAGAAGGTGGTGAACTACAGCCACGACCATCCCGACAATCGCGTGGACCGGCACTTCCTCAAGCCCGGCCTGCGCGCGATGGTCTCGCACGACGCGGGCGGCTTCTCGCTCTCGCTGCTGCCCTTCTAGCGCGTCGCGGACGCCGCGTCGCGATTCGTCCTCGCACCTTCTACTGTTGATGAGTGAGGAGCCGCACCACCGCGGCCATCTCCACTCCCTCTTCCGGCTGTACGGTCATGGCGTTGTTGGGAATGCAGGACGTGAGCATCGCCTTCGGGGGACCACCCGTGCTCGACCGGGCGCGCTTCGCCATCGACCGCGGCGAGCGCGTCTGCCTGCTCGGCCGCAACGGGGCGGGCAAGAGCACGATCATGAAGCTCCTCGATGGCTCGCTCGCCCCCGACAGCGGGGAGATCATCCGGCAGACGGGTGTCGCCGTCGCACGGCTCGAGCAGGAGGTGCCGCACGACCTGGACGGCACCACCTTCGACGTCGTGGCGGCCGGCCTCGGCGAGGCGGGGCTCCTGCTGGCGCGCTACCACCAGGCGAGCCATCGCGTCGGCACCGAGTCGAGCGAGAGCGCGCTGCGCGAGCTCGACCGGCTGCATCACGCGCTCGATCTCGCTGGCGCGTGGGAGATGCAGTCGCGCGTGGACACCGTGCTGCACCATCTCGGGCTCGACCCCGAGGCCCCCTTCGCCAAGGCCTCCGGCGGGCGCAAGCGCCAGACGCTGCTCGCGCGTGCCCTGGTCGGCCAGCCCGATCTGCTCCTGCTCGACGAGCCCACCAACCACCTGGACATCGAAGCCGTCGAGTGGATGGAGAGCTTCCTGATCGATCGGGGGGTCACCCTCCTCTTCGTCACGCACGACCGCGCCTTCCTGCGCCGCCTCGCCACGCGCATCGTCGAGCTCGACCGCGGCCGCCTGGTGGACTGGGGCACGGACTACGACACCTATCTCCTTCGCAAGGAGGCCGCGCTCGCCACGGAAGCGCGCGAGTGGTCGGAGTTCGACAAGAAGCTGGCGAAGGAAGAGGTGTGGATCCGCACCGGCATTCAGGCGCGTCGCACCAGGAACGAGGGACGCGTGCGCTCGCTCGAGGCGTTGCGCGTGGAGCGCGTCGACCGGCGCGAGAGGACGGGCGCCGTGAAGCTGCAGGCACAGGAGGCCGAGCGCTCCGGGCGGCTCGTCGTCGAGGCGCGCGACGTCAGCTTCTCGCGCGGTCCTCGGCCCATCGTCTCGCACTTCACCACGATGATCACGCGCGGCGACCGCGTCGGCCTCATCGGCCCCAACGGCTCTGGCAAGACGACCCTGCTCCGCCTGCTGCTCGGCGAGCTCGCGCCCGACGCCGGGAGCGTCCGCCTCGGCACCGGGCTCGAGGTCGCCTACTTCGACCAGCTGCGTGAGCAGCTCGATCCGGACCGCAGCGTCTTCGACAGCGTCGCCGACGGCGCGGATTTCATCGAGGTTGGCGGAAACCGCAAGCACGTCTCCGGCTATCTCCAGGAGTTCCTCTTTCCCCCCGACCGCGCCCGCACGCCGGTGCGCGCCCTCTCCGGCGGCGAGCGGAACCGGCTCCTGCTCGCGCGGCTGTTCACGCGGTCGTTCAACCTGCTGGTGCTGGACGAGCCGACGAACGACCTCGACATCGAGACGCTCGATCTGCTCGAGGAGCTCCTGCTCGACTTCTCGGGCACTCTGCTCCTCGTCAGCCACGACCGCGCCTTCCTCGACAACGTCGTCACGAGCACGCTCGTGTTCGAGGGCGAGGGGCGGATCGGCGAGTTCGTCGGCGGCTACAGCGACTGGGTTCGCCAGAGGAAGCCGGCGGGCGGCGCGGCACCCGCGCCGGCAAAGCGGACGGGGCCCGCCCCGTCGGGGCCCGCGCGCGCCGAGCGGCCGCGCAAGCTCACCTTCAAGGAGAGCCACGAGCTGGCCGCGCTCCCCGACCGCATCGACCAGCTCGAGCGCGAGCGCGAGCGCGTCTACGCCTCTCTCTCCGACCCGGCGCTCGTTCGGGACGGCGCCGCGCTGTCCACTGCCAGCGCGCAGCTCGCCGCGCTGGACTCCGAGATCGCCGCGCTCATCGAGCGATGGGAAGCGCTGGAGACGATCGCCGCGGAGCAGTGACCGGCCGGCGCGTCAGTCGGTGTCGCCTGGGCGCTCGAAGACGAGTGTCAGGCGATGGTCGTCCTGGCACATCCTGGCGAGCTGCCATCCTCCTCGGCTGCGCTCGTTGAGCAGGTCCGTGAGCGCATCCTCGTCGTCGCGCGCATGCCGCGAGAGGCGGAGCATCACCGCTTGGTATTCTTTCATGGCGGCGAAGTTAGTAGCTTCCGGCCCATGGACACCACCCCCGGCTTCCCGACGCTTCGCGTCGTCTCGCATCCGCTGGTGCAGCACAAGCTGTCGCTCCTCCGCGATCGCGCCACGCCCACCAAGATCTTCAAGGAGCTGGTGGACGAGATCGCCACGCTCATCGCCTACGAAGCGACGAGCGAGCTCTCGCTCGAGGAGACGCCCGTGGACACCCCGCTCGAGCACACGATGGGCCATCGCGTGAGCGGCAAGAAGCTCACGCTCGTGCCGATCCTGCGCGCCGGACTGGGCATGGTGGAAGGGGTCGCGCGCCTCGTGCCCGCCGCGCGCGTCGGCCACATCGGCCTGTATCGCGATCACGACACGCTCGAGCCGGTGGACTACTACTTCAAGGTTCCGGGCGATGCGTCGGAGCGCGATTTCTTCCTGCTCGACCCGATGCTCGCGACGGGCGGGAGCGCCGCCGCGGCCGTGAGCTCCCTCAAGCGCGCGGGCGCGACACGCATTCGCTTCCTCTGTCTCGTCGCTGCGCCGGCTGGCGTGCGGCGTCTCGCCGAGGCCCATCCCGACGTGACCGTCTACTGCGCCTCGCTCGACCGGGAGCTCAACGAGCAGGGCTACATCCTGCCGGGGCTCGGCGACGCCGGCGACCGGCTGTTCGGGACGCGGTGATTGGACGGCAGTTCTGGGGTTCGGGGGATGAAGTGAGCGGTACCAGAAGGGCACACCAGCCGGCGCTGGTGTGCCCTCGTGCATTGTCCTCTCACTTCAAACCCCGAACCCCGAACCGCCGCTCAGCCGAACCATTCTCTCGGGCAGTCCCGCTGCTGGTTCGTCGCATCGAGAATCCACTGCTGCGTGACGCGGTCGCTGATCTCTCCTTCCACCCGGCTGAACCACTCGCCCGCCTGCCGCAGATCTCCGGCCCGCCGCCAGAGCTCCCCCACGAGATACGTCAGCACCGCGCGCTCCTCCCGCCCCACGCCGTCGAAGCTGGCGAGCGCTTCCTCGAACTTCCACGCGGCCTTCCGCCGAAAGAAGCGCTCGGCCTCGGTGTCCGCCTCGTCCACGCAGCACCATGCGGCGCGCAGCAGGAGATCTGCCACGTGGCGGACGTCGAGCCCCTGCCACTCCGCAACCTTCGCGGCGGCTTCGTACTTCTCCGATCCGCTGATCGCGGCGGTGGACACCTGCGGGGCGAGCTCGTTCCACACGTGCTCGCGCAGCCCCGCCGTGACCTCCGCCTCCTCCGTGAAATCGCGCTCGGCACCGGAATAGCCGCAGCGATTGCACATGTGGATGAGGAAGGGCAACGGCTGCGTCCCCGCCGCGCGCTCGTGAAAGTCCGTCCGCTTGCCGCCGAACGAGTTTGTCGAGATGACCTGCTGCGACTTGAAACGGGTGTCGCAGATGGGACAGCGGAGCTCGATCTGTTGAAGCGTCGTCATCTTCGTCCACTCCTGCTCTACGGGGCTGCGTTCTCACTTTCGATTGTAAAGAAAGAAGCGTGCCAGACCTGGTGTGCCCCGGCGCGCTTTCGACTCCGTCCTGACATTCGGCCGCTCGCCACTCGCGCCAGGGTTCCGCGGCAACTTGCCCCCGCTCTCTTGTACACGATGTAGGCCACGGCTATCATTCCGCGTCCGATGCGCTCGTCACTGGCGCACCCGTCCGCGCGACGGTCTTCGTTGCCCTCCCGCAGGTCGCTCACCGGTCGAATGCTGATCAACCTGCTGCCAGATTTCTTCGCAGTTCTCAATAGCACCGATCGCGTCGCCGCATACCAGCGCTACTTCGAAGCACATCGTCGTCTGCTGGAGCCGTACTGGCAGAACTACGTCGTCGATCCCGACGGCCCCCACTTCGCCGACGTCGTGCGGGCCACCGCGCTCGCCGACCGCGCCGACCTCCGCGAGATGCTGGAGCGCACCGACGTCGTCGCCCTCGCGCGCTCCACGGAGCTGCGGTGCGCGAAGCTGCTCGAGCAGGACGTCGACATCGACGTCGTCCTCATGATCGGCGTCGGTGCCGCGAATGCGGGAGAGCTCGTCGTCGAGGGTCGCGGGATCGCCTTCGCCTGCCTCGAGCACTTCACCTCCGTCGCCAACCCCGATACGCAGGGCCTCGGCCTCGACCCGGAGCTGCTCCCGCTCTGGCTCGCGCACGAGATCGCACACACCGTGCGCTACACGTCGCCCACCAGCCGCAGCGAGATGCGACAGATCATCGACGCCGCCGGCGGCTACTACTCGTACTGGAACACCGGACGCGAGGCGCCGCTGCGAGAGCTGCTGGTGAACGAGGGTCTCGCCGTGCATGCGTCGCAGCTGATCAGTCCGGGACACGCCGCGTGGGAGTACTTCGGCTTCGGCCGGCGCCAGTACGCGCGCGTCCGCGAGCTGGAACCTGTCATCGGACGCGCCGTCACGGAGGACCTGGATCGCGCAGGGTTGGGCCTTCGGTTGCGCTACCTCTCCGGCGGCATGAGCGACGAAGCCCGCACGGTCGACCGCTACGTCCTCCCCGAGCGCAGCGGATACTTCCTCGGCGCTCGCATGGCCGAGCCGGCAGTGTCCGAGCGCGGGATGGCCTGGGCCGTGCGCGCCAGCGCGAGCGAGCTCGCGCAACTGGCGCACGCCTCGGCGGCGACCGCCTAGGCGCTCACTTGCCCACGCAGAAGCTGCTGAACACCACGTCCAGCACGTCGTCCACGCCGACCACCCCGATCAGTTCTCCGAGTGCATCGGCCGCCGCGCGCACGTG
Organism: Gemmatimonadales bacterium; assembly: GCA_038325515.1. Classification (GTDB taxonomy): domain Bacteria; phylum Gemmatimonadota; class Gemmatimonadetes; order Gemmatimonadales; family Gemmatimonadaceae; genus AG11. Next base: position 46,838 of record JBBQJC010000003.1, read on the forward strand.
GATCGCCGCGACGCTCGCCGGCAGCCGCGCCTCGTTCCACGCGCCGAGAAACGCGCCGAGCTCCCTTCCCGCCCCCTCCACCGCCGCGACCTGTCGCGCGCGCGTCAGCGCCGGCGTCACGTCGTGCGCGGCGCCGTGTCGCGCAGTCAGCGTCGCCTCGATGCACGCGAGCAGGTCGCTCAATCCCGCGCCGGTGTGCGCGCTCACCGCCACGTCCGCGGCGTATTCGTAGCTTTCTGCTATTAAATCGCGCTTCGTCAGCACGCGGATCACCGGTGCCGTCGTCCGGTTCCCCAGCGCGGCTTCCACCTGAGCCAGCGATGCAGCATCGTCCCCGCACGCCAGCACGACCGCCGCCTGCGCCAGGTAGCGGGCCGAGACCTCGATCCCGAGCCGCTCCACGACGTCCTCGGTATCCCGCAGCCCCGCCGTGTCCACGAGGCGCAGCGGCCAGTCTGGCAGGTCGAGCACCGCCTCGATGGCGTCGCGCGTGGTCCCCGGCACCTCGGTGACGATCGCGCGCGCCTCGCCCAGCAGCGCGTTGAAGAGCGACGACTTGCCGACGTTCGGCGCGCCGGCCAGCACCACGAGCGCGCCTTCGTGCACCAGCGTCCCGCGCGTCCTCGTCGCCAGCAGCGCCGCGACCGCCGCGCCCAGCTCGGCCGCCGCCGAGGATACGCGCTCGCGCGGGATCGGGCCGTCATCTTCCTCGGGGAAGTCGATGTCGTACGCGAGCAGCGCCTCGAGCTCCAGCACACCGGCGCGCAGCGAGACGATCCGTTGCGACAGGCCACCGTCGAGCTGGCGCAGCGCGGCCCGGTGCGCGGCCGTGCTGCGCGCATCGATCACGTCGCCGATCGCCTCGGCCTGCAGCAGGTCGAGCTTCCCGTTGAGCACCGCGCGCCGCGTGAACTCCCCCGGCGCGGCCTGCCGGGCGCCGGCGCGGATCATTGCGCCGAGCACCGCCGTCGGCGCCAGCAGTCCCCCGTGCGTGCTCACCTCCAGCACGTCCTCCCCGGTAAAGGAGTGCGGGGCCGCGTAGAACGTCGCGATGGCGTCGTCCAGGACGCTGCCGTCGAGGTCGTGCACCACGCATCGCGTCGCACGGCGCGGTGTCTCCGGCGCGGGATGGAGCAACCGCTGGGCGATGGCCCGCGCGGAGGGCCCGCTCAGCCGCACGACGGCGAGCGCCCCGCGCCCCGCGGCGGTCGCCTGTGCGACGATCGTTCGTCCGTCGCCCAGAACGTCCGCGCCGATCGTCGCGCCGGCGGCGGTCATGTGCCCGTGACGGGCGCCACCGTGAGTGACTCCCCCGGCTCCACCACGTGCACGTGCTCGCGCCCCGCGTACGACTCGAGGCTCGTCCTCAACCGGTTGATCGCGTCGTGCGCGGTGGCCGTCACGTGACGGAACGTCCCCCAGTGGTAGGGGAGCATCGCGCGCGCGCCGAGAGTCTCGAACAGCGCGAGCGCGTCGTCGCCGGTGAGGTGGCCGCGCCGGAATCCCGGCTTCCACGACGGCGCCCACCCGATGGGCAGCAGCGCCACGTCGAGCGCACGCGACGCCGACCAGAGCACCCGCTCCACGAGATGATGCGTGGTGTCCGTGAGCGCGGTGTCGCCGGCGAAGAACAGGCTCTCCTGTTCCGACTCCACGAGGTACATGTTCGCCTCGCTGCGCCAGCGGTCGAAGCCGTAGCGGTTGCCCTGGTGCGTGGCTCGCTCGGCGTGGAGCCGAAGCGTCTCTCCGCCAGCGCCCCCGCTCAGCGCGATCGTCTCTCCCGCGTCGATCGGCTCGGCGTGCTTGTATCCCTTCTTGCGGAGCCAGCGCGCCACGGAGGGGGGCGCGTAGAGCGGGATGTCGCTCGGCAGCAGGTCGAGTGACTTGAACGACAGGTGGTCGGCGTGCGCGTGCGTCAGGAGCAGGGCGTCGAGCTTCGGGAGCTCCTCCAGGGGAATCCCCGGCGGCGTGACGCGCGGCAGGAAGCGGCCGAGTGCCGACTCGAAGTTCGGGTCGGTCAGAAGCCTCACGCCGGCGATCTCCAGGAGCAGCGTCGCGTGTCCGATGTAGGTGATCTTCACGAGGTCCCCTTCGCGCATGAGGCGCGCCATCGTTGCCGACGGCGCGCCCCTGGATGTTCGATACGCCGGACCGGCGCTACGTGCGCCGGGGCCTGGCCGCGGCGGCGCCGCTGATCACGGGTGTGGCGGCCGCCTTGGCCCGCTCGCGGGAGAGCAGCCACTGCTGCGGAATCGCCGCGATGTTCTGCACCGCGTAGTACATGTTCAGTCCCGACGCGAAGTTCAGGAAGAGCACCGTCATCATGACCGGCATCATGAACAGCATCATCTTGGCCTGCGGGTTCGGCGGCGCGTTGCGCATCCCGATCCACGACATCACGAACATCGACACCCCCATCAGCAGGGGCGTGATGAAGTAGGGATCCCGCTGCGAGATGTCCGGCAGCCAGAGGAAGGAGACCCCGCGGAACTCGATCGTGTTCTGGAACACGAAGTAGAGCGCGAACAGGATCGGCATCGGCAGGAGCATCGGCAGACAGCCCATGACCGGGCTCAGGGGACTCATGCCATGATCCTTGTACACCTTCATGATCGCTTCCTGCTGCTTCTTCGGATCGTCGGCGTACTTCTTCTGCAGTCCGGTCAGCTCCGGCTGGAGCCGCTGCATCTTCATGCTCGTGCGCATGGCCCCCTGGTTCAGTGGCCAGAGCGCGAGCCGGATCAGGACGCCGAACAGGACGAGCACCCAGCCGTAGTTCAGGTGCGTCGTGCGCTTCATCCAGAGTAACCCCTTCATCACGATCGTCGCGAAGGGCTGCACCGCCCCCTGGAGCCACCCGCCGTACGGGTTCACCTGGTCGAAATCGCCGCCCAGCTTCTGCAGGCGCTCGAACTGCTGCGGGCCGGTGTACAGGTCGAACGCGGCGCTCCCGTCGGCGCCGAGAGGGAGCGCCGCCGTGGCGATCGCTTCCGCGGCGATCTTGCCGCGCTTCGGCACCGCTTCCAACCGCAGCGCGCTGAACGGCGTCTTCGCCGCGCGGTAGGCCACGAGGAAGTACTTGTTGCGCGTGGCGACCCAGTTGAACGGGCCGTGGTCCACGATGCGCACCTCGCCCGAGTCCAGCTTGCGAAAGGCGACGCTCGACACCTCTCCCTTCGTCGGCCGGTAGCTCACGGCCAGGTGGCTCATGTCGTCGGTCGTGTCCGGCTCGTTGGAGAGCAGGGTACGCGGCAGGTCGATCAGCAGCGCGCTCCCCGCCGGCGCGCCGGCCACCTGCGCCGTCACGTGGATCAGGTAGCTCTCGGACGTGTCCTTCGCGAAGTCGTAGGCGAGCCGCAACGGGTGTCCGGCGACGTCGCCGGTGTACACCACGGCCGGCGCGGGCGCGCCGGTCTGCTCCACGCGGAGCGACACCGTGTCCAGCGCGATGGTGTCGCGACCCAGCGCCAGGCGGTAGCGCGTGAGCAGCTGCCGGGGAGCCACGAGCTCGGCCGGCGCCACGCGATGCGGGGGCCGGCGCGAGGGATAGCTGTCGAGCACCACCGACAGGGGCGCCGCGCCGCGCGACGTGAGCCCGAGGGTGACGCGGCCGGCGTGCACCGTCGTGGTCTCCACCGGCACCATGGGCGAAGAGGCCGCGCTTGGTGTCGGTTGAGCACCAGTTGGCGCGCCGGGTGGCTGCGCGGCGGGCGCAGCGGCCGGGGTGCCCTGGACGGCGGCGCTGTCGCGGGGGGCGGCGGCGGAGCGGGACGTCGTGTCGGGCACGACGGACGTTGCGGGGCGGCGCGAGGCGCCCGGGAAGAGCAGGGGCGTCGTCACGATGACGATCGCCGTCAGCACCAGCGCGAGAAAGAAACGCTTGTCCATAGATGGGAGGTCCCGAGGAGCGCGCGGCTCGCTCAGGGCACCGGATCGTATCCGCCGGGACGGAATGGGTGACACCGCCCGATGCGGCGGAGTGCGAGCCAGCCACCGCGCCACGCTCCATGCTTCTCGAGCGCTTCGATGGCGTACGCGGAACAGGACGGATAATAACGGCACGACGGGGGCAACAGCTCCCCGAGCGTCATCTGATAGGCACGAACGAACAGTACGAGCAGCAGTCGCATCAGGTGTCGCGCTCCCTCTCCTCCGGCTCCCGGGCGGCCGGCGCCGGGGCCGGCGCCGCCGGCTCGGCGACGGTCGGGCGCCACCGGAGCAGCTGCCCGAGCGCCCGCTCCACATCCGCGGTCAAGGCGTCGAAGCTCGCCCGGTAGGCCTCCGGCCGGATCCGCAGCACCACGTCGGCCGCGACATCGCTCGGCAGCAGCCGCAGCCGCGAGAGCTCGCGGAGACGGCGCTTCAACAGATTCCGCTCGACCGCCGACCGCTTGAAACGCGGCACGACCAGCCCGATCCGCATGCGCGTGCCCGCCGGACGCGCGAGAGGGGAAGCCGCAGCCCGGACCTCGAGATGCGTGGTCCGGATGCGCTTCCCCTCTCGCGCGATGCGTTGGATCTCCGCACCCCGCGTTATGCGAGCCTGTCGCGGAAAGCCGAGTGACGCCTGGGGCGTCTTAGGCTCCGGCGTACTTGTCCGGGATGCGAACGGTGAGCTGCGCGCGTCCCTTCTTGCGGCGGCGGGCGAGCGTCGCACGCCCCCACTTCGTTGCCATACGCGCACGGAACCCGTGCGTCTTGAGCCGCCGCGTGTTACGCGGGCGGTAGGTCGGCTTGCCCATGACTACTCCAGAGACGGTCTAAACAGAACTTGGGTATAGACCGGTAAACGTAGCCACTACAGCAAGATAGGTCAAGCCAGATCATGCGTCCGGCGAGCGCGCTCCCCGCTTGCTTGCTCTCGCGTGCGCCCCTCTCCGGCGCGTTTGCTTTTTCACCAGGCGCCGGATAGCTTCGCTCCCCCCGCCCCTTCCGAGTTATCCACATCCCGAAATGACGCTCTCGGCGACCGAAGTCTGGACGCGCCTTCTCGATCGCGCCCGCCATGAGCTTCCGGAACAGACGTTCCGGACCTGGCTCGAACCCTCCGAGCCCCTCGCCCTCGAGGGTAACTCCATCATCGTCGGATCCCCCGATCAGTTCGCGGCGGACTGGAACGAATCCAAGCACGCCCAGTTGCTCGCCAGCCTCGCCCCGATCGCCCTCGGCCACCCCCTCTCCGTCGTCTTCCGCGTCCACGAGGAGCGAAAGACGCGGAATCAGATGGACCTGTTCGTCGCGCCGCCCCCCGTCGCGGTCACGACAGAACTACGACAGAAGCAGGGCAGCATCAACGCACATCTGAGCGAGCGATACACTTTCGACCACTTCGTCATCGGGAAGTCGAACGAGCTCGCCGCGGCCGCCGCGGCCGCCGTCAGCCAGGCGCCGGGAAAGGTCTACAACCCCCTCTTCCTCTATGGCGACACGGGGCTGGGGAAGACCCATCTGATGCAGGCCGTCGCCCACGAGGTGCTCCAGCGGCACCCCGAGACGCGGATCACCTTCATCGGCACTGAGCAGTTCACCAACGAGATGATCGGCTCCATCCAGACGCGCACCACTCAGGAGTTCCGCCGGCGCTACCGCGAGACCGACCTCCTCCTCGTCGACGACGTCCAGTTCCTCAAGGGCAAGGAAGCGACGCAGGAGGAGTTCTTCCACACCTTCAACGCTCTCTACGAAGCGGGCCGACAGATCATCCTCACCAGCGACCGGCCCCCGTCCGAGATCCCCGGCCTCGAGGCCCGCCTCGTCAGCCGCTTCCAGTGGGGGATGGTGGCCGACATCGAGCTGCCGGACCTCGAGCATCGCATCGCGATCCTGCGCAACAAGGCACTGATCGACCATCTCGAGATGACGATCCCTGAAGACGTCATCCGCTTCATCGCGGAACACGTGCGGTCGAGCGTTCGCGAGCTGGAGGGGTCCATCATCAAGCTGCTCGCCTACGCCTCGCTCAAGCACCGCGAGGTCACGGTGGAGGTCGCCCGCGAGGCTTTGCGCGACAAGCTGCGCCCTGGCGAGACGTCGGGCAACGGGGGCACCGGGATCAACACCGACACCATCCAGGGCGCGGTCGCCCGCGAGTGGGGGGTGACGGCCGAGGGGCTCCGGTCGAAGACGAGAACGAAGGCGCTCACTGCGCCGCGTCAGGTTGCGATGCATCTGATGCGGGAGCTGCTCGCGATGCAGCTCGTGGAGATCGGCGCCGCCTTCGGGGGACGCGATCACTCCACCGTCATCCACAGTCTCGAGCGCGTCTCCGCGACGATGACGGAGGACCCGTCGTTCGCCCAACGGGTGGGCAAGCTGCGGGCGCTGCTCGAGGGGCTTGCCGGTTGAGGATCGGCGCGCAGCTTATCCACACGATGCCCGGAGAACCGCTACTTTATCCCCAGCTCCCCACATGCGCGGCACGCTGGCGGGGGGCGGGCGCCGGACGGATGGCGCCGAGTTGTGGGAAAGCCGAGCGCTCAACATGCGATCCACACCGGCGGACGGCACGCAACCCACGCCGGCGTTGGAAGTTGTGAAAGTGTTCCCACATCTCAACAGACTCTACGACTGCTGCTAGATTCTTCTCTAGAATAGAGTAAGAACAGAAGCGCCTCATCTTTGCACACAGAGCACCACACTCGGCACACAGGAGCGGTGATGCGGTTCACGATTTCCCGGGAGAAGCTCCAGGAGGGGTTGGCAGCGGTTGCGGCGAGCATTCCCGCCAAGACCACGCTTCCCATTCTTGCGAACATCCTGGTGGAGACCACTGACAAGGGGATCCGCCTCTCGGGCACCGACCTCGATATCGCCGTCAGCACCGAGGTCGCGGCGGACGTCGAGACATCGGGGGCGATCACGATCCCGGCGAAGAAGCTCACGGAGATCGCGCGCGAGCTGCCCCCCTCGCCGGTGAAGATCGCCGCCGCCGGCGAGCAGCGCGTGACGCTCGACTGCGGCCGCTCCCACTTCAAGATCCTCGGCCTGCCGCGCGACGAGTTCCCGAGCTTCCCGACCGTCCGTTTCAACGAGAGCTGGCGCATCCGCTCGGGCGACCTGCAGAAGCTCATCTCGCACACGTCGTTCGCGGTGAGCACCGAGGAGAGCCGCCCGATCCTCAACGGTGTGCTCTGGGAGCTGAAGCCGGAGTCGATGCGGATGGTGGCGACGAATGGCCATCGTCTGGCGAAGATGGAGGTGCCGATCAAGTCGAGCGGCGCGCCCGCGGCGGACCTGATCGTGCCGCCGAAGGCGCTCGAGCAGATCCGCCGGCTCTTCCCGGCCGACGAGGAGCTCGAGATCGCCCGCGGCGACAACCATCTCGGCTTCCGCTCGCCCTTCACGTCGGTGTTCACGCGCCTGATCGAGGGACCGTATCCGAACTACGACCAGGTCATCCCCAAAGACAACGATCGCGTGGCGGTGGCGGACAAGGTGGCGCTGACGAGCGCGCTGAAGCGCATGTCCGTGATCGCATCGGACCAGACACACCGCATCCGGCTTTCGTTCAACACGGGGATGCTGAAGTTCAGCGTGCAGACGCCGGATCTCGGCGAGGCGACCGACGAGCTCGCGGTGCGCTACGTCGGGGATCAGCTCGACATCGGGTTCAACGCGAGCTATCTGCTGGAGATCCTTCGCTACATCCCGACGGATGAGGTGAAGCTGACGTTCAAGGCGCCGGAGCGCGCGGCCACGGTGGAGCCGGAGGGGTGGAACGACCCGGCGAGCTATCTGTGCCTGGTGATGCCGCTTCGTCTGGTGGATTGAGCTTGTCGTCGCGGGCGTCGCTGCCGGGCCGCAGGGCGGGCGCCCCGACGAGCGGGGCGGCGGGAGTGAGCGGTGCGAACGCCGTCCGTGAGGGCCGTCGATGAATGCGCTCCAGATTCTCGCGCAATCGGTGGGCGTCGCCTATGCGGCGGGGCTCAACCTGTACGCCACGGTCGGCGTGGTGGGGCTCGCGTCGCGGCTCGGATGGATCGGGCCGTTGCCCGGCAGCCTGTCCGGGCTCAGCTCGTGGTGGGTCATCGGCATCTCGCTGACGCTGATGACGATCGAGTTCCTGGCGTCGCTGGTGCCCGCGGTGGCGGCCATCTGGGACACGCTGCACTCGCTGATCCGTCCGCCGGCGGCAGCGGCGCTGGCGGCCGCCACGGCATGGCACGGCGATCCGGCCTTCGTGCTCCTGGCCGCGCTGCTCGGGGGCGGGCTGGCGGTGACGACACACACGACCAAGCTCGGGCTCCGCTACGCGATCGATGCGTCGCCGGAGCCGATCAGCAACGGGGTCGCCAGCGTGGCGGAGCTGGGCCTGGTGACGACGATCGCGATCGCGCTGTGGCAGCATCCCTTCCTGACGCTGGCGTTCGCGTTGGCGGTGCTGGGGCTGCTGATCGCGATGGTGCGGCTGATCTGGCGCACGCTGCGGCAGGTGTTCTCGGGGCGGTGGGTGCCGCGGCGCGGCTTCCGGCAGGATGCGCGCACGAGCGACCGGCTGGGCCGCCGGGAAGACGACTGAGGCGGTGGTGCGGGCTCGGCGCGCGGTGTCCGGCGCGAGCCGCTGGCGGGGCGATTTAGTATATAAATAATTAGTAGCTAAATACTAATTACACTTATATGTCCCGTTTCTCACGCCCGTTGCCGGGCGTGAGAGTGAATGCTGGCGGTCTATAAGCCGGGTTCTGTCGAGTGTTGCCACTCGGACGGTCATTCCTCTAGGAGCGCAGTCACCCGCGCCCTCGAGCAGCCTACCCGCAGCGTCTTGATCGGGGTGGGCCACCCCTCGCTGCCTATTTGGCCTTGCTCCCGCTGGAGTTTGCCGTGCCACCCCTGTTGCCAGTGGTGCGGTGGGCTCTTACCCCACCGTTTCACCCTTACCTGTGCTCCGGCGAACCGGAGCCATCGGCGGTCTGTTCTCTGTTGCACTGTTCGTCGGTGCCTCGCGGCACCGCCCAGGCGTTACCTGGCAGCGCGCCCTCCGGAGCCCGGACTTTCCTCGAGCACTCGCGTGCTCGCGACCATCCGACCGCCAGCATTCGCTTGCAAGATAACATGATTCCCCCGCAATGCCCGCCGGTCGCCTCCGCAGCGTGACGTCGCCGTGACGCCGCGGCCTACGATCGCCCCCGAGGACGGGATACGACGCCGTGACTCGCCCCTGCTGGCTCTGTTCGACGACGCACGGAGGTGCACAATGCCGCGGGAAAGCAAGATGGAGCACGACCTCCTTCCGATCGCCACTCTCCTCCTGCCCGGCGAGCGCGCCGGAGTGGATGCCGCGGGCGCGGGCTGCTACCGGACGATCCATCGCGAGAGCGTGGACGATCTCATCCGGGACCTCAAGGCGCGCCCGGTGCACGCGGTGCTCGTCTCTGTCACCTGCGCGAGCCGGCAGGCAGGCCGAATGGCGACACTCGTGAGAGAGTTCCCGCGCGTCCCCGCCGTCGCCCTGCTCAGCGAGCTGGAGATCAAGACGCCCCACGCCGTGCTCGCCCTCGGCCAGAGCGGCATCCGTCGCCTCGTCGACGTGCGCCAGCCGGCGGGATGGCGCGAGCTCCGCGGTGCGCTCATGGCCGACAGCGGCGACGGGGGACAGCGAGGGATGCTGGGTCAGCTCGCGATCGACCTGGCCGGCGCCTCCGACGACTGCTGGTGCTTCTTCGAGCGGCTGTTCATCTGTGCGCCCCGTGTCGGCAACGTGCGTGCCCTGGCGCGGGAGCTCGGCGTCCTGCCAAGCACGCTCATGAGCCGCTTCTTCCGCGCGCGCCTGCCCGCACCCAAGCGCTATCTCGCGATGGCGCGGTTGGTCCGGGCCGCGCGCCTGTTCGAGAACGCCGGCTACTCCATCGCCAACGTCTCCAACCACCTCGAGTACAGCTCGCCGCAGAGCTTCGGCCGGCACGTGCGGAGCCAGCTCGGCATGTCGGCGGGAGACTTCCGCCGCCGCTACGACGGCGCCGGCATGTTCGAGCACTTTCGCGGCGAGGTGATCCTCCCCCACGTCGCCGCGCTCCGAGCGCTGCGTCCCCTCACGGCACCCCCGGGCTGGGTGAGTGGCGCGGGAGCACCCCAAACCGTCCAACTCAAGGGGCCGTGATCCACCCGTGCTCGAGCGTCTGTCGGTGGCAAGCTTGCTGCACTATCGTGTCGTGTGAGCCTCGACACCCCCATCGCCATGCCGGCCGACCGCGTCCCTGCGGAGTCCGAGGCATTCGTCGCGCTGCGCCACCGCGTGGCGTCGGCCCTCGTGAGCGGAGCGCCGCAGATCGCCGCGCGATGGGAGCGCCAGTCGCGCGAGGTGGCGCTGCGGCCCGCCGACGGCACGGGCGCGACGCCGAGCGCCGCGATCGCGCTCGTCGAGGCGATCGCGGCGGCGCTCACCAGCGAAGGAGGGACGGCCCTCGACGCCGTGCCACTCGGACTGTCCTTCGGCGCGGAGGCGTTCGAGCGCGGCGCTTCGCTCCATCATACGGTCAAGGGGCTCGACCTCCTCTCGGCGATGGTCCTGTTCGCCGTCGAGCGGGCGGTCGCGGCGGAGCAGCAGGGGAGTGTCGCCGACGGCGTGCGATTGGGGCGCCGCCTCCAGACCTCGGCGTCGCTCCTCACCCTCGCCGCCACGAAGGGATACACGCAGGCGGTGAGCGACTCCCTGCGCGACCGATTCCGCCACCTCCGCCACGACCTGCGGAACCCGCTCGGCAACATCAAGAGCGTGCTCTCGCTCATGGACGACGAGACGCTGCCGGCCGATGCGCGCACCAGCCCGCGCTTCCGCGCGATGGCGCAGCGGAACGCGCGCTCCCTCGACGACATGATCATGGCGCGCCTGAGCGACGCCGCAGCGCTCCTGCCGGCGCTGGCGCATCAGCTCGTATCGCTGCGCACCGTGGCCTGCGCGGTGCGCCGCGACCTCCGTGCCGAAGCGGAGTCGCGCGACGCGACGATCGGCGTGAGCGAAGAGGTCGTGCGGGCGCGCGTCGATGCGGTGGGGTTGGAGCTGCTGCTCCGCGAGCTGCTACAGGCGGCGCTCGACGAGGCGCGGGAGGGTGACGAGCTGATGGTGGAGTTCCCTCCCTCGAGCGATGCGCGCGCCGACGTGTGCATCACCGTCGATCCGCCGCGACCTCCCGTCACCGCGGTCGCCCCACTCGAGGCGCTGTCGCTGCTCGCGCGGCGAATGGGCGCCAACCTCGTCATGGGGGACCGGATCGTGGTCTCGCTGCCCGTGCTGCGCCCCGACGCGGAGGCGCCGGCGGCGGCGGCGCCCTGACGCGCCGCTCAGCCGGCGGCGATGCGCGGCACGATCTCCGACGCGCGCGCCAGCGCGAGGACGGGGAACCCGGCGCTCGTGAGCGCCTCCCGCCCACCTTCCTCGCGATCGACGAGCGCCAGTATCCCCGCCACCTCGCCCCCCGCGGCGCGGATCGCCGCCGCCGCGCGCAGGGCGGAGCCGCCGGTGGTGATGACGTCCTCGATCACGGCGACGCGGTCGCCGGCCTGGAAGGGCCCCTCGATCAGCCGGCCGGTCCCGTGCGCCTTCGCCTCCTTGCGCACGGTGAAGGCGCGGAGCGGTGTCCCGGCCAGCGCGCTCGCGTAGGCGATGGCGTACGAGACCGGGTCGGCGCCCAGCGTGAGGCCGCCCACGGCGGTTACGTTCCACCCCGAGGCGCCGAGCGCTTCGAGCGCGAGGGGACCGATGAGCGCCAGCCCGTCCGGGCTCATTGTGGTGAGTCGCGCGTCGATGTATAAGGTGGATTCTCGCCCCGACGCGAGAGTGAAGTGTCCGCGGCGCGCCGAACGCTCGGCGAGCAGAGTGAGTAGACGGTCGTGAGCAGACATATCCGTGTCCGACGTGAGTGGAGGAGTGGCGGGTGATGGCGGACAATACACGGGGCGCGAGCCGGGCGAACGGGTCGGGCTCGGGCTGTTGTCGCGCTTTCTCGGTGCGGTGTTCCTCGTGCTGCTTGGGGGACTCCTGCTGCTCGACCGCGCGCTGCTGCGTGCGAATCAGAACCAGGCGCGGCTCGATGCGCAATCCGCCGGCCTGCTGACCGAGGCGTTCGTCTCGGCGCAGGACGAGCAATTGGCGCGGCTCTCCGGTCTCGCCGGCTCGCATGCCGCCAGGGCCGACAGCGCGGAGCTTCGCCTGGCGGCGGAGCGCATCCTCGTCGGGTCACCGGTCATTCGCTACGCCTGGGCCCTGGACTCGGCAGGCGGGCTGCTGCTGGAATGGCACGGTACCGGTGGCGTGGTCAGGGATCTGGCTCCCGCCTTGCTCGACAGCCTTCGCCGCGCCCGGAGCGACGAGCGGGCCGCCGTGCACCTGCTCCGCACCGCGCCGAACCGCAGCTGGATCGTGCTCATGCGCCCGGCCGCGCGGCCGACGGGTGTCCCGTCAGGGCGGGTCGGGGCCGTCGTCGACACGGCGGCCCTGGCGGCGTGGCTCGGCCGCACGCAGGCCTCGACGCGGCTCGCGCTCGCGGTGCTCGCGGGGAGCGACACGGTCGCGCTGCTCGGCGACCCGCATCGGAGCGAGCAGGCGCTCAGCGCCGCGTACTCCATCGTGAGGCTGCCGAACGGCGGCACCTGGCGCATCGCCACGACGCACGCCCTCACCACACGGGCACAGCGCTGGGGCCTCTGGACGCTCGGCGTGCTCGGCGTGGTGTTCCTCGCGCTCGGCCTCCTGCGCGAGCAGCGCCGGGCCCTGGACGTGGCCGACCGGTCGGTGGAGCTCGAGCGTCTCTACAGCGACGTGAAGCGCGCGAACCAGGCGAAGAGCGAGTTTCTCGCGAACGTCTCGCACGAGCTGCGCACGCCGCTCAACGCGATCGTCGGGTTCGTGGAGCTGCTGCGCGACGGCTTCTATGGCGATCTCTCGCCGCGTCAGGTTCCTCCCGTCGACCGGATCGCCGCGTCGGCGACGCACCTACGGCACCTGGTGGATCAGGTGCTCGACATCGCGAAGATCGCGGCGGGGCGGCTCGAGGTGCACGCGGAGACGATCGTCCTGCGGCCGTTCGTGCTGAATGTCGCGAGCGAGCTCGAGTCGCTGGTCGCGGAGAAGGGGCTCGCGCTCTCGATCACCGTCGGCGCCTCGCTGCCCCGCGTGCGCACCGATCCGACGCACCTGCGACAGATCCTCATCAACCTCATCGGCAACGCGGTGAAGTACACGCCGGCCGGAACGGTGAGCGTCCGCGCGCGCCTGGTGGGCGCGGCGCCGGCGACGAACGCGCGGATGACGCCCGCGCGATCGGCGGTGGTCAACGAGGAGATGTCCGCGGCGGCCCTCCTCACGCGCGCGCCGCGCAGCGGCACGTGGGTCGCCCTGCAGGTCGTCGACACGGGCGTCGGGATCGCGCCGAGCGATCTCGATCGGATCTTCGACGAGTTCGAGCAGGTGAACGCGGGCCCGCGAGGCGACTCGATGCAGCGGGGCACGGGCCTCGGGCTCGCGATCTCGCGCCGGCTCGCGCGGCTCATCGGGGGCGACATCAGCGTGGAGAGCGAGATCGGGCGCGGCTCCACCTTCACCATCTGGCTGCCGGTGAACCCCGCCGATCTGATGCGCGAGAGCCGCGAAGCGGCGGACGCCCCCCTCGCGCCGCTGGCCTGACTAGCGGCGGAAGAGCGACTTCATCTTCGACATCAGGCCGGGCTCCGCGGGGGGGGCAGCAGTGTCGGTGACGGCGGCAGCCAGCGCGCGCGCGAACTCCACGGTATCGGCGTAGCGCTGCCGCGGATCCTTGCTCAGCCCGCGCATCACCACCTGCTCCACCGCGGCGGGAAAGCGCAGCGTGGGCTTGGCGGCATTGAGGGTGATGGGCGGCTGCGAGAGCAGCTGAGAGAACATCTCGCGCGGCGTCTTCCCGGTGAAGGGGAGCGCCCCGGTGAGCAGCCAGTAGGCGATGGTGGCCAGGCTGTACTGGTCGGCCGCCGGCGTGACCAGCTCGCCGGAGAGCGCCTCGGGGGCCACGTACATCAGCGTCCCCACGAAGAAACCGGCGCGCGTGAGGCGCTGCTCCGGCGAGGTGTCGGTGTCCGTCGCGATGCCGAAGTCGAGCAGCTTCACCTGCCCCGTCTTCGGATCGTACATCACGTTGTCGGGCTTGAGGTCGCGATGGACGATGCCGACCGCGTGCGCGGCGTGCACGGCGTCGGCGATCTGCGAGACGATCTTCGCCACCTCGTCGGGAGGGAGCGGGCCGTTCTGCTTGGCGTACCGCTCCAGCAGCTCGCCCGCCGCCCATTCGATCGCAAGGAAGTGCATGCCGGTGCCGGCCTCACCCACCTCGATCGTCTGCACGACGTTGGGATGCTGGACGCGCTCGCCGAAGCGCGCCTCGCGCACGAAGCGCGCGACGGCGGTCTTGTCCTGCCGCAGCTTCTCGCGCAGCACCTTCACCGCCACCAGGCCGTGTGTCGGGTGCTCGGCGCGGAAGACGGCGGAGGTGCCGCCCTCCCCGACCTCGCTCTTGAGCGTATAGCCCGCGAGGGTCTGTCCCACCAGGATCTCTTTGGCCACGGGGCGAACGTAACGCGCGAGGCCTCCGGAGGGAAGCGCGAGGTGCGCCGAGTGTTTGTTGACAAAGCACCAGGGGGTTCCTATATAGCCGCCGCCCGCCGAGTGGCGTGCCCAGCACCAGAAGTGCAGGATCGTCTCACCTCGTTGGAGGCAGCTCGCAATGGCCAGAGGGAAAGTGATCTGGTTCAATGACGCCAAGGGGTACGGCTTCATCGAGCAGGAGGGGGGCGAGGACGTCTTCGTCCATTTCTCCGCGATCGGGATGGATGGGTTCAAGACGCTTGCCGAGGGTCAGGAAGTGGAATTCGAGATCGAGGCGGGCGCCAAGGGACTCCACGCCGCCAACGTCCAGCGCCTCGCCTAGACTGCTTCAGCGGTCGCCGGTGCGCCTGTCCTGCCAGCCGCCTGCCCCTCACCCGGCAGGCGGTGCTGTTTCGGACCCCCGCGGCGTCGCACCGTCCCGTGAGGGGGCGTATCGCGGAGGGCGTCCACGCTCTATCCTTCGCGGGGTCGACGGCCCCTCCACTCGCGGCCAAACCGGGCGGCGCGGGGCCGCATCTCGCCGTCCGCCTCCGTGACCGATCCTACCTTCGCCAGCAGCCCGGCCGCGAGCCGTCCGCCGGAGCCCCGTCTCTTCCTGATCGACGGGTATGCGCTGATCTATCGCGCCTTCTTCGCCCTCATCTCCCGTCCGCTGACCACCGCTCGCGGAGAGAACACCTCGGCGGCGTGGGGGGTGGTGAACTTCATCCAGCGGCTGCTCGCCACGCACCGCCCCGAGTACCTGGGGTGGGTGCACGATTCCGGGCTGAGCTTCCGTCACGAGCGATATCCGGCGTACAAGGCCACGCGCGAGAAGCTCACCGAGGAGCTGCAGTCGGACTTCGACACGGGGATGGAGCGCATCGCCCAGCTCCTCGAGGCGTACCGCATTCCCATCCTCTCGCTCAAGGGCTTCGAGGCGGACGACGTCATCGGCACACTCGCCCGGCAGGGAGTGGAGCAGCAGCTGAACGTCGTCATCGTGTCGGGCGACAAGGACTTCCAGCAGCTCGTGAAGCCGGGGATCTGGCTGCTCAACCCGGGGCGCGGCGGTCCGGCGAGCGTCGAGGAGCAGTGGGTCTCGGTGGAGAACGGCTCCGAGCGCCTCGGGGTCCCGCCGCGGCACGTGACCGACTATCTCGCGCTCGTCGGCGACGCCTCGGACAACGTGCCGGGGGTGAAGGGGATCGGCGACAAGGGCGCGTGCGAGCTCGTCGCCGAGTACGGCGACCTGGAGGCGATCCTCGCCGCCGCGCCGACGCTCACCAAGAAGCGGCCGCGCGAGGCGCTGCTCGCCCAGGCCGACATGGCACGGCTCTCGAAGGAATTAGTAACAATCCGAGAAGATCTGCCGGTCGAGCTCGCGCTCGACGCAATGCGCGTCAGCGAGCCGGACACGAGCCGCCTGCGGCAGCTCTTTGTGGAGCTCGAGTTCAACACGCTCGCCCGCTCGCTCGGCGACACGATGGCCGCGCCCGCGGCGGCCGGCTCGCTCGGCGCCGTGGAGGCGACGGCGGAGACGACGCGGCCGGAGACGAACTACGTCGTCGTGGACACGATCGAGGCGCTGGAGCAGATGGTGGCGCGCGCGCGCCACGCGCCGTACATCGCCTTCGACACGGAGACGGTGATCGAGGCCGGAAGCCCGCAGAAGGTCGATCCGCTGCGCTGCACCCTCGTGTCGCTCTCGATCGCCGTGGGTCCGGGCGAGGCGTTCTATCTGCCGCTGCGGCACCGGGTGTTTCGTGCAGAGCAGGGGGACCTGCTCCTCGGCGACGTGGATGCGGGCAGCGACTCGCACGAGGCGAACGAAGCGCAGCCGAAGAAGCCGCGCGCGAAGAAGAGCGCCAGGTCGGCGGAGGCGTCGAGCATCGCCGCGCGCGCGCTCGCATCGGGCGCGCCACCGGTAAGGAACCTGCCGCCGCTCGAGGATCCGTCGATGGCGCCACTGCGCGCGCTGCTCGAGGATCCGTCGGTGCCGAAGGTCGCTCAGAATGCGAAATACGACATGCTCGTGCTGCGCCGCAACGGGCTCTCCCTCCAGGGCCTCGTTTCCGACACGATGATCGCGAGCTACGTGCTGGACCCGGGCCGCCGCTCGCACGGGCTCGACCTGCTGGCGCTGGAGTTCCTCGATCACACGATGACGAGCTACCAGGACCTCTGCGGCAAGGGGCGGCAGGAGCTGCCCTTCGACGTGGTGCCCGTCGCCTGCGCGCGCGACTATTCGTGCGAGGACGCCGACGTGACCTGGCAGCTGGAGCAGCGCTTCCGGCCCCAGCTGGAGGCGCAGCAGATCCTCGACCTGTATCGCGACGTGGAGATCCCGCTCGTCGGCGTGCTCGCCGATCTCGAGTGGGAAGGGATCGAGATCGACCGGGCCTGGTTCGCCGGGCTCAAGGAGCGGTTCGCGCGCGAGCGGCAGCGCGTCGAGCAGGAGATCTACGTCTCGGCGGGGGGCGAGTTCAACATCAACTCGAACCCGCGGCTGCGCGAGGTGCTGTTCGAGCGCCTGGGGCTGCCCATCAGCAAGCGCACGGCGACCGGGCCATCCACCGACGCGACGGTGCTCCAGGAGCTCGCCGACGCCGGACACGAGCTCCCCGTGCTGCTGATGGAGTATCGCGAGCTGTCAAAGCTGGAGAGCACCTACATCGATGCGCTGCCGGCGCTGGTGAATCCGCACACGGGGCGGCTCCACACCTCGTTCAACCAGACCGTGGCGGCCACGGGGCGACTCTCGAGCAGCGAGCCGAATCTGCAGAACATCCCGATTCGCCGGGAGCTCGGGCGCGACATCCGGCGCGGCTTCGTGCCGCGCGCGGGGTGGACGCTGCTCGCCGCCGACTACTCGCAGATCGAGCTGCGGCTGCTCGCGCACCTCTCGGGCGATCCGGCGTTCGTGCAGGCCTTCAAGTCGGGGGGAGACATCCATCGCCAGACGGCAGCGGTGATCTTCGACGTCCCGCTCGACGAGGTGACGTCGGAGATGCGCGCGCGCGCGAAGACGATCAACTTCGCGACGATCTACGGCCAGGGAGCGCACGCGCTGTCGCGCCAGCTCAAGATCACCCACGCCGAAGCAAAGGAGTTCATCGACACCTACTTCGTGCGGTTCGCCAAGGTCCGCGAGTTTCTCGACGAAACGGTCGAGTACGCGCGTACGCACGGCTACGTCGAGACGATCTTCAAGCGCCGGCGTTACATCCCGGAGCTGCGCGACCGCAACTTCAACATCCGCGCGTTCGGCGAGCGCACCGCGGCGAACTCTCCCATTCAGGGCTCGGCGGCCGACCTGATCAAGATCGCGATGATCCGCATCCGCGACCGGCTGCGGGACGAGCGGTTCGGCGCGCGCATGCTGCTCCAGGTGCACGACGAGCTCGTATTCGAGGTGCCGGCCGCCGAGCTGGAGGCGGTCTCGGCGCTCGTGAAGCGCGAGATGGAGCACGCCGCCGAGCTCTCCGTGCCGATGCTCGTGGAGATGGGGAGCGGACAGAACTGGGTGGACACGAAGCACTAGCGGCTGGCGCCTGACTGTCGCCTTCGGTGTTGCAGACTGCGGACCTTCTGGCAACATGAAGCAGCGGCCGGTCCTCGGCAGGGCCGGTTGCCGACTTTCAACTGCTTGCGGGGGCAGGACTTGCGAACTTCACTCGCCGGGGCACCGCGTTTGCCTTGAGCGAGGGCCGGACATCGCGCCTCGTGCTGTCCCACGTCGCGAGCAACCACCCGAGACCGCACATGCCTGTGATGCCGCGCCCGCGCGCCGGATTCACGCTGATCGAGCTACTGGTCGTGGTCGTGATCGTCGGCATCCTCGCCGCGATCGCGATCCCGAAGTTCCAGAACACGAAGGGCAAGGCGAACGCGGCGGCGCTCCGAAGCGACCTGCGCAATCTCGCGGTGGCGGAGGAGTCGTACTTCTACGAGCAGGCCTCGTACACGACCGACACGACCGCGCTGAAGTTCAACCATTCGCCCGGGGTGATCATCACGATTGCCACGCCGATCCCCGGAGGATGGATGGCGACAGCGACGCACCCGCAGTCGTATCCGCTCAGGTGCGTGATCTACTACGGGCCCTTCACCTCCGCTCCCGCGCCGGCGGATCGCGAGGGGGTCCCGGGCTGCGAGTAGCCGTGGGTCACGCGAGCGGGGAGGCGCCGCGACCGGCCGGCGCCGACCGGCCGCCATACCGCGAGTTTGCGCTGCGTCGGGAGGGGATGATTCACGCGATGGACGGCGGCCTCTGGCTGCATCGTCACACCTGGAAGGGGCGTCCGATGGCGCACCTCGTCTCGACCGATCGCGAGGCGCTGCTCGCCTACGGGCGCGCGGCGGGCATCCCCGACGCGCGGCTGCAGGACAAGCCGCTCAAGGACCCGCGGACGGGAGTGCGCCGGGCCGCATGGCACTGGGATCTGGGGGGCCCTTTTCTCCCTCCGCCCGCGCCGTAGCGAGGAGGAGCCCTTCCAGCGAGAGCGCTTCGGCGAGCAGCGCATCCAGCTCCCGGAGCGCGCGCTGTCCGAAGCCGTGGTCGCGCCGCAGGGCGATGTAGGTGCGGGCGCGACGGCGCGCGCGGTCCAGGCGATCGCGCAGCGCGAAGTCGACGCACGCGGCGCCGAAGACGGCGACGAGCCAGAGGAACGCCGCCGCCCACCCCGCGACGTGCGCGACGAGCCCTCCCTGCAGCAGGTACCAGGCGGCCACGAACGCCACGCCAAGGACGATGGTCCGCATCGCCGGCTGGTCGCGTGACGGGTCGGACGCGAGGGGGCGCATCGCGAGCCGGCGAGCGAGGTGAAGGGGGAGCCAGTGCGTGATGCGGCCCAGCAGCGCGAGCGGCAACGCGCCCGCGGCGAGCACGCCCTCTCGCACCACGAACCACGCGCCATGTCGCAGGCTCGACGAGACCCGGACGTCGGTGAGCTGCATTCCCCGCTCGTCGAGCTGCGCGGTGAGCGCGTCGAGCCGCTGCACGAGCTGCTCGGCGCGCGCCGTCAGGTCGGGCGATGCGGCGTCGAGCGCGTGCGTCGCGGCCTCGATCCGGCGCGCAATCTCCGCCTCGGCAACCAGAGGCCGGGGGCGATCGAGCCCGGCCGGCGGGGTGGCGATGGCGGAGAGCGCACGCGCCAGCGACACGGCGCGGGCCGCGCGCTCGGCGGTGGCGAAGTTGAGAGTGACGTCGCGCAGTGCGGCGTCGATTTTGCGCGTGAGGGCCGCGGCGCTCGTGGCGCTCTCGCCGTGCGACGCGCACCATGCGTCCACGTCGACCGGCACGCCGATGCGGACGAGGACGCGGCTCCGCGGCCGCTCCTTCTCCTCGAACACGAGACCGACAGGAAGGAGCTGCAGCGTTACCGCGCCCGCCACGTGCGCTTCGAGCGCCATTCGCGCCGCGCCCGTCTTCAGCGGCGCCAACGTCGGATCGTCGTGGCTGATCCCCTCGGGAAAGACGAGGACCACGCCGCCGGCAAGCAACGCGTCGCTCACACGGCGAAAGGCTTCCGTGTTGCGCGCCGGCGACACCGCACCGGCCCGCCGTGCCGCCCGCTCGTCGCTGGCACGCCGCAGCGGCACGACGCCGACGCTGTTCAAGAGCGGCGCGAGGAGGCGGTGCTCGAACAGAGTCGCCTTGGCGGTGAGCCGGACGCGCCGCTCCAGCGAGGTGATCACCAGGAGGGCGTCGACCAGCGCGTTGGGATGATTCGCGACCACGAGGAGCGGGCCCCGGCGCGGCACACGATCGCGACCCTGCACGTCGATGCCGCCGTAGTACCAGTCGAGCGCGACACGCGACGCGGCGCGCAGGGCCGAGTAGAGCATCGTCAGCGCGGGAGCCGCGCGCGGGGCGTCGGCACCCGCCGCATCAGCACGAGGGAGCCGGCGAACATCGCCGCCACCGTCAGCACGGCGGCGCGATACGCCGTGCCGCTGCCGAGGCCCGGCTCGAGCCCGTCGACCGTGAAGCTCCAGATGAACGGCCCCACGAACGCCGCAGCGCGGGACGAGAGCAGCATGAGGCTGAAGTAGCGCCCCGCATCGTCCTCGGGGATGAGTGAGAGCAGCATCGGCCGCTCGGCGGTAGGCACTCCGCCGAACACGAGGCCGATGAATCCCCCGACGATCCAGAATCCGGCCTGGCTCGGCGCGAGGACCATGGCGACGAGCAGCACGATCCACGCGGCGATCGTCGCGATCAGCGTGCGCCGCGCGCCGTAGCGGTCGACGAGCCGGCCGGCGATGTAGCTGCCGAAGATGGCGGGCACGGTGAGCACGAGAAAGAGCGTGGTCTCCGCGCCGCGCGCAAATCCCATCGCCTTCACCGCGTAGACCGCCATGAAGGAGACGATCGTCCCGATCGCGTCCTGGTAGAGGAACGACGCGAGGATGAAAGTGGTGACGCCGGGATGCCGTCTGGCATCGCGCAACGTGTTGAGCACCTCGCCCACGGCGGCACGCCAGCGGACCGGCGTCTTCTCCGCTGTCGGGTTGTGATCGCGGCAGAAGAAGAAGAGGGGAAGCGAGAAAAGCAGGAAGAGCAGCGCCGTCGGGACGAACGTGGACACCCGGCCGGCGTGCCCCGTGTACGGGACGACGCGTCGCAGCGTCTCCATCACCGTCGTGGGGAGCGCGCCCACCAGGGGCACCTTCCCGCTGAAGAAGGGGAAGATCAGCAGGAGTCCCACGATCGTGCCGACGTAGCCCACCGCGGTCCCGATGCCGGAGAGGCGCCCCTGCTCCTCCGGCGGGACGAGCTCCGGCATCATCGCGTTGTAGAAGGGCTGTGCCGCCTGGTACGCGTAATTGGCGAAGATGAAGGCGAGCAGCACCCAGCCGAAGGTCCCGACCGAGGGATGCCAAGTGGCGGGAAGCGCGACGCCGCCGAGCACTTCGGCGCCGGCGAGCGGGAGGGTCGCCTGCCCCGCGACGCCGATCGCGGCGCAGGCCAGCACGGAGGCCAGGGTGAACCCCACCACCCACGGCTTCCGGCGCCGACGGGCATCCGAGAGGGCGCCGAGGAGGGGGACGGATACCAGGACGAGGAGCGAGGAGATACCATTGCCCAGGGCATACGCCGTGTTGGATGCGCCAAGGTCGGCGATCAGCCAGACGGAGAAGTAGAGCGTCGCGACGTTCATCGAGAAGATGGTGTTCGCGAAGTCGTACAACGCCCAGCTGGCGCGCTCCACCCACGGCGCCCGGACCATCGTGGTGCGCGGCGCGCCTCGTCCGGGTGCTGACTCGTGCATGTTTCCTCCGTTCTCGATTGACGGCTTCCCTCGGCGCCCCAAATTACCGCGCATGCCACGTCACCGCTGCAACCTCCGCCTCGCACGCCGTCTCGCGCTTCTCGTCACGGCGCTCGGCGGCCTGGCTGGCTGCGAGCGCAAGGACTCTCCCGCGCCCCGGGATTCGGGCGCCGTCGCGGCGCAGCCCGCGGACTCCGCCCCGGGATCCGGAGCGAGCACGGGCTGGAACGCCTTCGACGGGCCTGCCCTTCTGATCCAGGGGAACAGCAGGGACGAGGCGATCGTCCTGCTCCCCTCGGCGCAGGACACCGCCGCCGCGCTGCGCCTCGACTCGGCCAGTGTGCAGCGTGCCCCAGTCGTCCTGCTGGGTCGCGGTGGGGCGCAGGCCTCGGCGCACCTCGGCGAGGCGCCGGCCGAGTCCAACGACGAGTGCCGCGTGTGGCCCCTGCGCGAGCTGCAGGGCGACGTCTCGGCCTGGGGGGTGGGGTTCGTCGGGAGCCGCGTGGCGCCGCTCGCGCTGGACTCCGTCGACATGCTCTCCGCGCGCGACAGCAGTGCGCTCGCGGCGGAGGCGTCGCGGCTCGCGTCGCTCGTCACCGCGCCGAGCGCCCCCTCCTTCCAGGGGCTGCGCTTCAGCGCGCACGACATTCGCCGCTTCGAGGCCGCGCCGGGGGTGCAGGGAGTGATCGCGCATCTCGTGCGGAAGGTGAATCAGGAGGCCAGCCCGCTGGAGGAGCAGACGTTGCTGATCGCGGAGCGGGACAGCGGCGTCACGACCGGACCCTATCGCCTCGTCTACGCCGAGCGTACGCACGGGCTCGAGGAGGAAGTCACGACGCCCGAGGTGATCGCCGGTGCTCGGCTCGGCACGGCGCAGCGGCCGACCTTCGTCGTCGCTCGTGACAGCGACGAGGGGGTGTCGTACGCACTGCTCGAGCGCAGTGGGCCGGGCCAGTGGCGCATTCGATGGACCAGCGGGACCACGCGGTGCGGCGGGGAGTGAGCTCGTCTCAGAGCGGCTTGCCCAGAGACGCCGGCGCACGTGCCCGCCCGGTCGCGCTGGCCAGCGCGGCGAGCGTGAGGAGATAGGGCGCCACGAGGAAGAGCTGGTAGGGTGCGCTCCACCCCATCGCCTGGAAGGCGAACTGCAGCGCGCTCGCGGCGCCGAACAACAGCGCGGCCAGCGCGACGCCAAGCGGCCGCCAGCGGCCCAACACGACGATGGCGATGGCGATGAAGCCGCGGCCGGACGACATCCCCTCCACGAACGTCCCCGCCTGCGCGATGACGAGCGTGCCGCCGGCCAGCCCTCCCAGCGCGCCGCCGAACAGGACGCTCGAGGTGCGCACTCGCGCGAGGGAGATTCCCGCGGCGGCCGCTGCGTCGGGCCGCTCTCCGATGGCGCGTAGTGCCAGGCCGGCGTGCGTGCGCGAGAGCCACCACCAGAGCGCTGGAACCAGCAGATACGCGAGATAGGTGACTGGTGGTTGGGCGAAGAGCGCGGTGCCGATGACGGGGACCGACGCGAGCCCCGGAATGGCGAGCGGCGCGCTCGTCGGCACGTTCAGCGCCGCACCGCCGCTCCCATAGAGGGCGCGATAGAGGGTGCCGGTCGCGCCGAGGCCGAGCAGCGTGAGCGCGGTGCCCGTGATGATCTGATCGGCGTTGAATGCGATCACGAAGATCGCGAACACGGCCGACACCAGCATCCCGCCGGCCATCGCGCCGGCGAAGCCCCCCGCCACTCCCCCCACCGACGCCCCCCAGAGGGCGCCGAAGGCGCCGGCGATGATCGCGCCCTCGAGCCCGATGTTGATGAGCCCCGCGCGCTCCACGAGCAGCTCGCCGAACGCCGCGAGCGCGAGCGGCGTCGCCGTGCGGATCGTCGCCGCGAGAAATGGCGCGACGACGTCGCTCATGCTTCCGCCTCCGCGGCATCGTCGGGCGACGCGATCGCGCTGGCGTGGCGCGCCCGCCACGCCTGCGCGCCGATCACCGCGAGGATCAGCAGCGCCTCGATGACCGAGACGAGCGTCGACGGCACGCTCGCGTCGCGCTGCATCGCGCCAGCCCCCGCCTCGAGCGCGCCGAAGAGAAGCGCTGCGACACCCACGCGCCAGGGATCCAGCCTCGCCAGCAGCGCGACGGCGATGGCGGTGTAGCCGTACCCGGGCGAGATGTTCTCGTAAAGGGCGTAGGTGACACCGAGCACCTCGACCGCGCCCGCCAGTCCGGCGACCGCGCCGCTGAGCATGAAGGCCCGGCCGGTCGTGCGCTGGACGTCGATGAGCCCCGCGCTGCGGGCGGCGGATGGGCTCTCACCAACGGCCTGCAGCCGGAAGCCCGCCGCCGTGTGCCGCAGCGCCCATCCGCTCAGCACGATGATCGCGAGGGCGAGCACGAGACCGACGTGCAGCCGCCCCGCGCCAGGGATGCGCGCGAGGTGCGTGGCATCGGCCAGTGTGGAGCTCTGGGGATAGATGTGCATCGGCTCCTGCAGCGGTCCGCGCACGAGCCACGAGACCAGATAGAGCGCGACGAAGTTGAGCATGATCGTGCTGATGACCTCGAGCACGCCGTAGCGGGCGCGGAGCTGCGCGGCGATTCCCGCCCACAGCGCTCCCGCGAGCGCGCCGGCCACGAGCGCGATGCCTTGGGCGGCGGGTCCCCAGCTCCCGAGCGCCAGGGCGGCGGCCGCGGCCGCCGCTGCCCCCACGAGCAACTGCCCCTCGGCGCCGACATTGAACACGCCGGCGCGGAAGGCGATCGCTACCGCGCACCCCGTGAGCAGCAGCGGGATGGTGCGCACCAGGGTGGCCGAGGTGAGCGCGTACCAGGTGCCCACGGAGCCGCTCCAGAGCGCGGTGAGTGCCGGCTCGATGGCGTAGCCGCCCGCCCAGAGCAGTACGGCCAGACCCGCGAGAACGCCGAGCACGACGAGCGAAGCGAAGCGGAGGGAGCGCAGGGCGGACATGTCGGGAGTGAGGTAGGCGCGCCGCGGCCGGGGCGATACACTTGTCGGCACGATGCGCGAACCCGACCAAGCTGGCGCCCCGCCTGCCCCAGCGGTAGACGAGCGACCCCTCGCCGCCCATTCCGCCTCCCTCGCGATGGCCGACGGCGACCCCGCACGGTGGCGCATGCTCGCCCTGCTCGCCGTCGCGGAGCTGCTGGGGATGTCGCTCTGGTTCGCTGCGAGCGCGGTAGTGGGCCAGTACCGCACGCTGTGGGGACTTTCGGTCTCGCAGGCGGCATGGTTGACGACGATGGTGCAGGCCGGCTTCGTCGTGGGCACCGCCATCGCCGCCCTTCTCAACCTCGCCGACGTCATCCCGGCGCGGCGACTGTTCGCGGCGTCGGCTGTGGCGGGCGCGCTGGCGAACGGACTGCTCCTCGCGGCACCGGGCTATCGCGCGGCGCTCCTCTGCCGCTTCGCCACTGGGGTCGCGCTCGCCGGCGTCTATCCGCCGGCGATGAAGATGATCGCCACCTGGTTCCGCGCGCGCCGCGGGCTCGCCATCGGCACCATCGTCGGAGCGCTCACCGTCGGCAAGGCGACGCCGTATCTCGTGCACGCCATCCCGGGCGCCGGCATCGCGCCCGTGGTGTGGACCGCGACGCTCGCCGCGCTGCTGGCCGCGGCGCTCGTGTCGCTCGCCTATCGCGACGGGCCCTATCCCTTCCCGCCACGTCCATTCGATTGGGGACTCGCGGCGGCCATCGTGCGCGAGCGGCGATGGCGCCTCGCGACCGGCGGCTACCTCGGCCACATGTGGGAGCTCTATGCGGCCTGGACCTGGCTTCCCGCCTTCATCGCGGCGAGCGTCGCGTCGCGCGATCCGCACGCCGGTGCGCGCGGCGAAGCGCTTGCCAGCGGCGTCGCCTTCGCCGCCCTGGCGGTGGGCGGCCTGGGCTGCGTCTGGGGCGGGCACGCGGCCGATCGTCGCGGACGTGCGTGGCTCGTGACCGTCGCCATGGCCGCGAGCGGCGCATGCGCCCTGCTCATCGGGTTCGCCTTCGGCGCCACGCTCTGGCTGCTCGTTCCCCTCGCGCTCGCCTGGGGCTTCTTCGTCATCGCGGACAGCGCGCAGTTCTCGGTGCTGGTGACGGAGAGCGTGCCTCCGCACGCCGTCGGGACCGCGCTCACGCTGCAGACGTCGCTGGGCTTCCTCCTCACGACAGTTTCCATCCAGCTCGTGCCCGTGCTGGTCGGCGTCGCGGGCTGGCGCTACGCCTTCCCCATGCTCGCGGTTGGCCCGGCGCTCGGCATCGCGGCCATCCGGCGCCTCCGCGCCTGATTCCCTCCCGTCAGGCGATGGCGCCGAGCATTGCGCGCGCGACGGCGTCTCGCTCGCACGGGATCTCTGTCAGCACCCCCGCGTAGGCGACGTACACGCGCGTCGCCAGCGCGAGCACTTCGTCGAGGTCGCTGGAGTAGACGACGATCGCGGCGCCCTGATCGCGCGCCTCGCGAAGACGGGCGTGCACGGCGTCGGTGGCGCGCACGTCGAGCCCTCGCGTCGGATTTTCCAGCACGATGGCCCGCGGCACCCCCACTCGCGTGTCGCGCTCCGGCGCTGTGAGGTCGGCGCGCGCGTCCAGCTCGCGCGCGAGCAGGAGCTTCTGCTGGTTGCCCCCCGACAGCGTGCGCATCGCCGAATCGGGACCCGCCGCGCGCACGTCGAACGCACGGATGAGCTCCGACGTCGTCTCCCGTACTTGGCGCCAGGCGACGGTTCCCGTGCGGGCGCCCGCCCCGCGAAGGGCGACGTTCTCCGCGAGCGTACGGTCGAGGAGCACGGCGTCGTGATGCCGATCCTCGGGTACGAATCCCACGCGCTCCGGTCGCTCGAGCCGGCCCGACTCCGGAGAGAGCCGTCCCGCCAGGGCGCGCAGCAGCTCGCGCTGGCCCGCCCCCTCCACCCCCGCCACCCCCACGATCTCGCCCGCGCGCGCCAGGAAGTTGCGCGCGCGCAGTCGTGCGACACCCTGGTCGTCGGTGAGCACCAGATCGTCCGCACGGAGCACCGCGTCACCGGCGCCGCGCGTGCCCGTCGTGAGGGATTCGCCCGGCGCGAGCCGCTCGGCCGAGCCGGCGCCGATCATCGCCTCCGTGAGCGAACGCACCGTCGCGTCGCGCGCCGGCTGCGCGAGCACGACGCGGCCGTGACGGAGAACCGTCACGTCGTCTGCCGCCGCGAGCGCCTCGCGCAGCTTGTGCGTGATGAGCACCACCGCGTTGCCCGCGTCGGCGAAGGCGCGAAGCCAGCGCAGCAGCTCCTCCGCCTCCGCCGGCGCGAGCACCGCCGTCGGCTCGTCGAGCACCAGCATCGACCGGTCGCCGGCCAGCGCCTTGGCGATCTCCACGCGCTGCTGCGCACCGACCGGGAGGGTCTCGACGAGCGTCTCCGGACGCAGCGTGAAGCCGGTGCGCCGAGCGATCTCGGACACCCGCGCCGCCGCCGCCCGCGCGCTCCATCGCCCCCGCCCGCCCAGGCTGAGGTTCTCGGCGACGGTCATCCCCGGCACCAGAGTGAAGTGCTGGTGTACCATGCCGATGCCGGAGGCCAGCGCGTCGGCCGGCGCGCGCATCTGCCGCACCACTCCGCGCACGGCGATCGTCCCGGAATCCGGACGGAGCATGCCGAAGGCGATGCGCATCAACGTCGTCTTGCCGGCGCCGTTCTCTCCCAGCAGCGCGTGGACGGTGCCGGGACGAACGCACAGGGATGCCTCGTGCAGCGCCTGCAACGCGCCGAAGCGCTTGGTGATCTCCCGCAGCTCCAGCGCGAGAGCCGGTGCGCTCATGTCGCCGCCACCCTTCGCTCAGAGCCCGGTTGGCGCCGCGACGAACGACCAGGGGATGCCGAGCTCGCGCTCCAGCTCCGCGCCGAGGGCGCGCACGCCGAACGTCTCCGTGGCATAGTGGCCGGCGTACAGCACGCTGATGCCCAGCTCCGCCGCCTCCACCGCGGTATGCTGCGGACCCTCGCCGGTGATGAGCGTGTCGATCCCCGCGGCGGCGGCCTCGCGCAGTGTCTCGCTCGACGCGCCGGCTCCGGTGCAGAGCGCCCACCGCCTCGTGCGCTGCCCCTCGCGCAGCCCCACCATCACGAGCGAGCCTCCCTCGCGCGCCGCGATCGCCTCCGCCCGATCGGCGAGCCGTGAGGTCTCGACGTCGGCCTCCCCCATCACGCCGACGTGGATTCCCTGGTACTTCGCGAAGCCGCCGCTCGGCTCCAACCCGAGCTCGCGCGCGAAGAGATGGTTGTTGCCCAGCGTCGGGTGCAGGTCGAGGGGCAGGTGCGACGAATAGACGGCGAGGTCGCCGTCGAGCATCCGGCGCATGCGCTCGTAGAAGCGGCCGCGCACCGGCTGCACCCCGCTCCAGAACAAGCCATGGTGCACGACGAGCAGGTTCGCGCCGGAGGCGATCGCCCCATCGATCGTCTGCAGCGAGGCGTCAACCGCGACGGCGCAGCGCACGACCGGACCGCGGTGCTCCACCTGAATGCCGTTCAGCGCGCCCGGATAGTCGGGCACCTCGGCGGTGCGAAGGATCGAGTCCAGGTACTCGGCGACGCGCGCGAGAGGAACGCCGGCGGGGGGGGGCGTCACTTGCCGGCCGCCGCGGCGAGCGTGAATCGCCCCGACTTCATCTGCGAGCGAAGGGAGTCCACCGCGTGCAGGGTCGCCGCCGGAATGCGCGACTGGAACGCCGGGTTCACCACGAGTGTGACGACGTCGCTCGCGGTGCCGAGCGTTATGACTCGGCCCTTGAAGCCCCCCTTCTCGACTTCGCGCGCGACGGTGAGGAAGGCGTGCGGCAGGTCGATCACGACGCTGCCGATCGTGATGTCCGGCGCCACGCCGTTCTGGTTGGAGTTCGAGCCGATCACGAGCGCCTTCCTCGTCTCCCGCGCCGCCTGGAACACGCCGAGCCCCGCGGCGTCGGCATTCTGGAAGATGACGTCGGCGTTGCGGCCGATCTGCGCGAGCGCCTGCTCCTTGCCGGCGCTCACGTCGTCCCAGTTGCCGATGTACGAGGTGAGGATGGCGATCTTCGGATTCATTGCCCGGGCGCCCCGCGCGAAGGCGTCGAAGCTCTCCTTCACCGGAGGCAGCTCGGTGCCCCCGATGACGCCGACGACGTTGCTTTTCGTCATCGTGGCGGCGAGCATCCCGGCGAGGTACGAAGCGTCGGCGAAGCCGAACTCGATGCCGGCGAGGTTGGGACCGCTGCTCGTGCTCGAGGTGACGACGTACACGGTCTTCGGGAAGTCGGCGGCCACGCGCTTTGCCGCGTCCTGGAATTCGAAGCCGTGTCCGAAGACGAGGTCGTAGCCCTGCGCGCCGTACTGCCGGAACTGCTCCTCGAACTCGGCAGGGGTCTTCGTCTGGATGTGGCTGACCGAGGCGTGAAGGCTGTCCTTGATGCGGAGCAGGCCGGCGTAGGCCCCGCCGTTCCACGATTGGTCGCTGACGGGTCCCGGTGTCAGGAGGGCGACGCGAAGCGCGCTGGCGGGTGCGCGGCTGGTTGGGGCATCCACGGTTCGGCCATGGTCGCCCTGTCCGCAGGCGCCGAGCAGGGCGAGGGTCAGGATGTGAATGTTTGTGGATAAGGAACAGGACCGTCGCATTCGCTACCCCGTAAGCTGTTCATCCACAACGGGTTATCGGCTTGTGGACAACCGTGTGCACAAACCGGAAAAACATCCGCTTGCCGCTTGCTCGCTTCCCGCGTCAGTCGAAATCGCTCGCCGGCTGGCCCATCACCAACTCGAGCACGCGCTCGAGATCGTCAGCGCTGTAGAAGGAGATCTTCACGACGCCGCGCTCCTTTCCCTGTTGCTGCACGGAGACGTCGGTCTGCAGGCGACGACGAAGCTGCTCCTCGATCCGGCGAAGCGCCGGGTCGCTGCTCCGGACATCAGTGGCGGGAGCGGGAACCTTCCCCGACTTCGTTGCCGCACTCCCGCTCGCATCGCCGGCCAGCTCCCGCGCCCGTGCCTCGACCTGACGCACGGAGAGCTGGCGGGCGACGATCTCGTTCGCCAGCTCGAGCTGGCGCCGCTCGTCCCTCAGCGGAAGCAGTGCGCGGGCATGCCCCGCCGAGATCTGACCGCTCTCGACGAGCCGGCGGATGGGCGCGGGGAGCGTGAGCACCCGGAGCAGATTGGTCACCGTCGTGCGGTCCTTTCCAACCGCATCGGCGACCTGCTGCTGCGTCAACCCGAACTCGTCGATGAGCCGCTGGTAGCCCTCCGCCTCCTCGAGCGGATTGAGATCGGCTCGCTGCAGGTTCTCCACGAGCGCCAGCGTGAGCATGGCGCGGTCGTCGAAGTCTCGAACGACGGCGGGGATCTCGGTCCACCCCAGCCGGGTCGCCGCACGCAGCCGGCGCTCGCCGGCCACGAGCTCGAACCCGCCGCCATTCCGCGCACGGACCGTGATGGGCTGCAGCAGTCCGCTCGCCTTGAGCGATGCCTCGAGTTCGGCGAGCTGCGGCTCCGTGAAGCTCCGTCGCGGCTGAAAGCGGTTCGGGACGATCTCGGCAATGCGCACCTTCTGCAGATCCGAATCCTGCCGGCTCCTCGCCTCAGCCGGCGCCGGGGCCGGCTCGCGCTGCTGCTTGGCGGTGGAGATGAGCGCCTCGAGTCCTCGCCCGAGGCGACGCGGGTTGTCGGCGCTCATGCTGACGCCTCGCCGCGCGAGGTGCGGTCTCCCTCCGCCCCGCCCCCACTCTGACGCTCGGCAAGCTTCTCGCGCGCCATCAGCTCGTGCGCCACCGCCATGTAGGCCTGCGCTCCGATGCTCTGGACGTCGTACAACACGATCGGCTTGCCGAAGCTCGGCGCCTCGGCGAGGCGCACGTTGCGCGGCACCACCGTCTCGAAGACCTGCGCACCGAAGTACTCGCGCGCATCGGTGGCGACCTGGCGCGAGAGGTTCAACCGCGCGTCATACATCGTGAGCAGGACGCCCGAGATGGCGAGCTCCGGGTTCACCCCGTGCTGGATCAGGTGGACGGTGTTCAGGAGCTGGCTCAGTCCCTCCAGCGCGTAGTACTCGCACTGCAGCGGAATCAGCAGCGCGTCCGCAGCCGCGAGCATGTTCAGCGTGATCAGCCCGAGCGAAGGCGGGCAGTCGATGAGGACGAAATCGTAGTCGCTCCGTACCGCGTCAACGGCGCGTCGCATCCGATGCTCGCGGTCGAGCGCGTCGACGAGCTCGACTTCCGCGCCGGCGAGATCGGGGGTTGCCGGCACCACGTCGAGATGCTTGAACTGCACCTCGCGAAGGCGCGTCTCGGCGATCGTGGACTCGCCCAGCAGGATGTCGTAGGTGGTGCGCTCGAAATCCTCGCGCTCCACGCCGACTCCGCTGGTGGCATTACCCTGCGGATCGCCGTCGATGAGGAGGGTGCGCTGCTCTGCCACCGCAAGACTGGCGGCGAGATTCACGGCGGTCGTCGTCTTGCCGACGCCGCCCTTCTGGTTAGCGATCGCGATGACGCGGGCCACGGAGCTCTTCGTGTGCGGTGGGTCTGGCGCGGCTCGCCGGGAAGGTGCGAGCGGCTGTCTCTTCGTTCTGGTCAGACGTCCCAATGTAGCGAAACTCGACGCCGCCGATAGGCGAGGCATGTTTCACGTGGCACATCGAGCCAGGCTCGACAGCCGTCATGGGCGAGGCTCTCTTCAGGCGTCCAGGCGAATGTGCCCCGTGGCACATGCGCTCACCGGAACCTCGGCACTCAAGCAGAAGAGCCCGCCATCGGCGGGCTCTTGCATGGGAGTCGGGTCCTCGACTATCGATCTTGGCGAGACGCGGGAGCTCGGCTCCCCCGCGGACTCAGCGGCTGGCGACGAACTGCCAACGCGCGTTCACGTACACGGTCACGGTCTGCTGGCCAGGATTGACGGGGGTCTCAGCTGCCATCCCGGCGACCTTCCGCATCGCGCTCATCTCGTACATCGGGCGCGGAGGCAGCGTCGGTCCTTGCGTCGACAGCTCGATCAACGCGCCGATCGACCCGCCGGCGGCGCGGGCCATCGCCTCGGCATCGGCCCGGGCACTTGCGACAGCCTTGGCGATGGCTTCGCGACGGGGCTCCTCGATGGAGGAGGCATAGAAGGAGAGGCTGTTGATCAGGTTCGCGCCGGCTCCGAGCGCCGCGTCCACCACCTGCCCCGCCTGCTCCGGCTGATGGGTCTCGGCACGCACGGTGTTCGTCACGACGTAGCCGGTGACGCGTGGCGCGCCCCCCTCCTTGTCATACTGCATCTCGGGATACACCGAGTAGCCCTCCGTGGAGAGCTGCGACTTCGGAAGCCCGAGCTTCATGAGCGCATCGAGCACCGCCTGGGTCCGGCGCGCATTCGTGGCGCCCGCCGAGGCTGCAGTGGCGGCGCGGGTCTGCACGTTGATCAAGACCGAGGCGCGGTCCGGGGTCACCTTCGCCTCCCCCTGTCCCGCGGTCACGAGCGTTGGTACCGCAGGCATCAGCGCCGGCGTGCCTTGCGCGTGCGCGGCGGCCGGGATGGCGAGGAACGCCGCGGCGGCGGCCAGGCGAACGAGTCGTGTCGTCATGAGAGCTCTCCGTGCGATGGCCGGCTGTCGTCGCGCCATCAGTTAATAGTAGCGATACGAGAGTAATTGCAATCCGTTGCCGATTCATGCACGCAAGGAACCGACCCGCGCTCGCCGGCGAATTCGGAGGGGAGACGCCGCGCGCACGCCGGCTTGCACACACCTGCGTGCAGACTGGCCTGCACTCCGCCGCACCCGGCGTTCGGGCGCGGACGACTATTCAGCGCTGGCCACCGCCGCTGCCGCCGCTGCGCGGCGGCGCTTCTCGATCTCGATGACGAGATTCTGCAGATCGGTGGGGCTCACGCCCGGCGCGCTGGCCGCCTGCGCGAGAGTGCGCGGCTGCAGGCGCGCCAGCTTCTGCCGTGCCTCGAACGACAACGAGAGCATCTCGGCGTAGGGCAGCGATTCGGCGAGGGGAAAGTCGCCCATCCGCCGGAGCTTGTCGGCCTGCAGGCGCTCGCGCACGAAGTAGCCGGAGTACTTCAGCTCCAGCTCCGTGCTGATCACCGCGTCTCCCGGGAGGCCGCCCCCCACCCCCGCCGCGCGGAAGAGATCGAGCAGCGACACATCCTGCCGCCGAGCGAGCTCCTCGATGCGAACCGAGTGCGCCAGCGGTGCGCTGTTGCTCGCCGCGAGCAGCTCGGCGGCCTGTTCGGGGCGAATAGAGGTCGTGTCAGCCAGCCGGCGCGCCTGGTCCTCGGCCGCGAGCCGGGCGGCGACCACGTCGCGCTCTCGTGCATCGTACAGATCGAGCGCCATGCCGATCCCGGAGAGGCGGCGGAGCGCGTTGTCCTGGCGCACGGTAAGGCGGAACTCGGAGCGCGACGTGAAGAGCCGGTACGGCTCGTCCACCCCCTTCGTCACGAGATCGTCCACCAGCACGCCGATGTACGAGGTCTCGCGTCCGAGCAGGAGCGGCGGGAGGGAGAGTGCCAGACCCGCGGCGTTCGCGCCGGCGACGAGCCCCTGCCCCGCCGCCTCCTCGTACCCGGTGGTGCCGTTGATCTGGCCGGCGAAGAAGAGCCCGGGGATCGCCCGCACCTGCAGCGTGGAGTCGAGCTGCGTGGGCGGATAGTAGTCATACTCGATCGCATAGCCCGCGCGCGTCATCCGCACCCTCTCCAGACCGGGCACCGAGCGCAGAAGCGCGAGCTGCACCGGCGCGGGGAGCGAGGTAGAGAGGCCGTTGACGTACAGTTCGTGCGTGTCGTGCCCTTCCGGCTCGAGGAAAAGCTGGTGCCGCACCGCGTCGGGAAACTTGACGATCTTGTCCTCCACCGAAGGGCAGTAGCGCGGCCCTCGCGATGCGATCGCCCCGCCGTACATCGCCGACTCGCCGATGTGCTTCGCGATCAGCGCCTTGCCCTCCGTGCCGAGGAAGGTGATCCAGCAGGGAAGCTGCGCGGGATGGCGCGTCGCGCCCGTTCCCGGCGCGCGGCGGGGAGTGCTCCAGAAGTGCGACCAGGAGTAGTCGAACTGCTCGATCTCGCTCTCCTGGATCTGCAGGCCGGCGTAATCGACTGTGCGGCCGTCGATGCGCGGTGGCGTTCCCGTCTTGAAGCGCGCCACCTCGAGGCCGGCGCGCTCGAGCTGCTCGGCGAGATGCGTGGTCGACGTCTCGCCGGCGCGCCCGCCGGCCAGCGAGGTGGTGGTGCCGATGTGGATGCGCCCGCGCAGGAAGGTGCCGGTCGTCACGACGACGGTCGGCGCACCGAAGGTGCGCCCCTCCAGCGTCTCCACCCCCGCGAGCCGGTCGCCGTCGAAGACGAGGCGCGCGACGGTGCCCTGGATCGTCTCCAGCGACGGGTGCTCCTCGAGCAGCATGCGCACGGCGCGCCGGTAGAGCCCACGGTCGCACTGCGCGCGCGGGGCCCACACCGCCGGACCCTTGCTGCGGTTGAGCATGCGGAACTGGAGGCCGGCCAGGTCCGTCGCGCGGGCCATGATGCCGCCCAGGGCATCCACCTCGCGCACGACGGTCCCCTTGGCAACCCCGCCGATGGCGGGATTG
Organism: Gemmatimonadales bacterium; assembly: GCA_038325515.1. Classification (GTDB taxonomy): domain Bacteria; phylum Gemmatimonadota; class Gemmatimonadetes; order Gemmatimonadales; family Gemmatimonadaceae; genus AG11. Next base: position 81,267 of record JBBQJC010000003.1, read on the forward strand.
CACGACATCTGGCCGATCGTCTCGAGTGCGCTGGTGACGATGGCGGTGCGCGCTCCCCGCCGAGCGGCGGCGACGGCGGCTTCGGTGCCGGCGTGGCCGGCCCCGATGACCAGCACGTCGAAGCGGGCTTCGAAGGAGGGGAGCGGCGGCATCGAGGAAAGATAACCGTCCCGCTCGTGGAGGTTCAGCCGCTCGCGGCGTCGCCCCGCGGAATCACGGAGATCTTCCCCCCCGACTCGAGGATCGCGTGCTTGATCTGGTCCATGCGCTCCAGCCCGTGAAGAAAGCGGGCGGCGCTGAGCACATCCTCCTCGTCCACGCGCTCGCACTTCGCGGCGTGCTTCACCATCTCGCCGTCGCGGACGATGACGACGGGACGCGGGTCGAGCAGCCGCTCCACGCTGGGCCAGCGCTGCTTGGCCAGCGAGAGGAGGATGTCCAATCCCACGAGGGTCAGCACGATGAAGAACGCGCTCGTCATCGAGTTGTCGTTGGCGATCATCGCCTGCTGAACAGCCTCGCTGATGATGAGGAGGAGGACGAAGTCGAAGGTGGTGATCTCGCTCAGCGTGCGCTTGCCGGCGATCCGGAAGAGCAGCAGCAGCGTGACGTAGACCGCGGCGGCACGGAAGATGGAGGGCACGGGAGTGGGATGAAAGAAGTGGTCAGGGCAGCACGAGCTGCGACACCGAGAGCTGCGAGCCTGCACCGCGCACCGTCGCCCGTCGCCGCCCCAGCGTGCCGGGGGTGATGGTGAAGACGGCGTGCATGGGCAGCGACGCGCCGGCTCGGCGGAAGCGGAACTCCATCTCGTCGCCGACGGCCAGCATCTCCGCCGGCTCCGGGCGCACGCGTTCCAGGTCGGCGTCGTCCAGGAAGCCTCGATCGATGAACACGGTGACGACGCTGTCCGACGGAGCGTTCGCTGCGAGCGTCACGACGAGGTCGGTGGGGGTGTCGTGGTGGGCCATCCGGTCGTAGTGAATGGCGAGGCGCGCGTCGCTCGTGGCGGCGTCGACCTGCGAGAGCGGCCCCTGGCCGAACGCGCCGAGCGCGCCGGCGAGCACGAGGAGGACGATGGCGGTCCAGCCGGCGCGCTCGAAGCGCCACTCCGCGCGCTGCGCTCCCTCGTCCGGGTCCAGGTCGAGCGAGGAGCTGACCAGGTGTGGCGACATGATGGACTCTCCGATGATGGTTCGCACGGGACGAGCTGGGTCCGAGCCGGTGGTCGAAGCAAGAGCCGTGACAGCGCCCGCCGCGGCGACGGGTGGAGTCGGGGGTGACCCTGCCGTAACTTCTGCTCGACACTCACCCTCAGCCCGACGTCCGTGCGAACTCTCCCCCGCATCACCGCGCTCGCCCTTGTCCTCGGCGCGTGCCGCTCCGCCTCCGCACCCTCGCCCGCGAGCACTCCCACGCCGAGCGCACCCCTCGGCGCGACGACCCTCACTGCCGAGGAGGCGCGCATCCGCGACTATGCGCGCGCCCATCACGACGACGACATCGCCCTTCTGGAGCGCGCGGTCAACATCTCGAGCGGCACGCAGAACGTGGCCGGCGTGCGAAAGGTCGGGGATCTGTTCGCGGCCGAGCTCAAGGCGCTCGGCTTCGACGTGCGGTGGTCGGAGATGCCCGCGTCGATGCGGCGCGCCGGCCACCTGGTCGCGGAGCGTCGCGGCACGCGCGGGCCGCGGCTCCTGCTGATCGGCCATCTCGATACGGTGTTCGAGGGGGAGGGGCAGCGGTTCGTGCGCGAGGACACCGTGGCGCATGGCGCGGGCACCTCGGACATGAAGGGGGGCGACGTGGCGATGATCGGCGCGCTGCGGGCGCTCCACGCGAATGGCGCGCTCGAAGGGACGCAGATCATCGTCGTCATGACCGGCGACGAGGAGTCGGCGGGCGCGCCGCTCGAGCTGGCGCGCAAGGAGCTGATCGACGCGGCGAAGCGCAGCGACATCGCCCTCGCCTTCGAGGGAGGGCGTGCGGCACGCGCGTCGATCGCGCGGCGCGGCTCGAGCAGCTGGACCCTCACCGCGTCGGCGAAGCAGGGACACTCGGCGGGGATCTTCTCGCCGGGCGCGGGGAACGGCGCCATTTATGAGGCCGCACGAATCCTCGATTCCTTCAGGCGCGAGCTCTCCGGCAACCCGACGCTCACCTTCAACCCCGGCCTGATCGCCGGAGGCACCGACGTGCGGCGCGATTCGTCGGGGACGTCGGTGAGCGTGGCGGGCAAGACGAACATCATCTCGCCGACCGCGCTCGTGAATGGCGACCTGCGCTTCCTGCGCGAATCGCAGAAGGACACCATCCGCATGCGGATGCGGGAGATCGTCGCGCAGCACCTTCCCGGCACGAGCGCGGAGATCACCTTCCACGACAGCTATCCGGCGATGCCGCCCACCGCCGCGGGGCAGACGCTGCTCGCCCGGTTCGACGCGGTGAGCCGCTCGCTGGGCTACGGCGCCGTCGAGGGCGATCCGCCGGAGAGCCGGGGGGCGGGCGACGTCTCGTTCGTCGCCCCGTATCTGACGGGGATGGACGGCCTCGGGGTGAGTGGACGGGGCGCGCATTCGCCCGAGGAGTCGGTGTTCCTTCCCTCGCTACGGATGGCTGCCGAGCGCGCTGCCGTCCTCATCCGCCGGCTCACCAACCTGCCGCGCTGACCGCGACCGGAGGCACGACAATGCCGCTGCCAGTGAAACAGGGAGTTCCGACGCTCTTCTTCCGTCGCGAGGCCTATGAGCGCTCGGGAGTCACGCGAGGGCAGCTCGACACCCGCCTCGGCCTCACCGATGCCGAGTTCTCCGTCGAGGGAGATCTGGTGGCCGTCGGGCCGATCTATGACGTCGAGGCGCTCGGCGCGATGGTGGACGAGCTCGAAGCGCTGGGGCTCACCTACTACGACGACTTCTTCGAGATGAGCGGGAGCTGGCCGGAGTGGCTCGAGCTGCGCGCGCGCGCCGCCGGACCGGCGTAAATGGCTACGGCTGGCGCGTGAGCTCCTTGACCGGCGCGGCTGGAGAGAGCGGACCGCGCCGGAGTATGCCATGCCAGTTGCACTCGTAGCACCAGCTCGTGCGGAAGCGCGGCAGAAGGAAGTTCCAGCCGCGCGACTGCACGTGCAGGGTGGCCGCGTCGCAGTTGGGGCAGCGGTCCCCTTCGGGGAGCAGCATGAAGAAGAAGATCGTCGCCGCGACGCCGCGGAGCACGAAGAAGCCTCCGAAGACCAGCATGAAGATCACCGCATCCGACATGATGGCTCCTCGGCGCCGCGTGTGAAGAGGGAGACCTCGTGGCCCCGCGTCACGCCACACGCGTAGGGCGTGCCACGTTGCCGGACGCGGCTACAGGCGCTCCTCGACGAGCGACCAGCGTTCCACGAAGGCGACCCCATCATCGACGCGCTCGATGCAGACCTCCTCGCCCACGCCGATGGCGGCGTCGTCGATGGCACGGGCGCGCGCCCGCGTCGGACCTCTTCCACCATCGTAGGAGATCTCCCCTTCGCCACAGGCGAGGATCTCCGCCGTCACGGTGCCCACGTGTCCCTGCAGCGCGTAGCGCGGATCCTCGGGGTCGTGCTCGGGCTGGATGCGCGCCGTCCGGTCGGCGATCCAGGTCACGACGCCCGCCCACACGAGGGCGAGCACGAGCGCGATGACCAGGCCCGAGCCAATCGAGAGGGCGCCGCGGCGCGCGATCAGATAGCCCGCCACGCCGAACATCATCAGGAAGGCGACGGCCGCGGGCTCGGAGCGTCGCAGCGGCGTGGCGCCGACAGCGCGCACGCGGCGGCGCTCCGCCCCGAAGAACATGAGTCGGACGCCGAGCAGGATGCCGGCGATGAAGAAGGCGAGGAAGAGATATGACATCAGGTCAGCGGCCGAGGTGTTTTCGGAAGAAGGCCAGGGTCAACGGCCAGGCCTGCTGGGTGGCGCGGAGGTTCGCGCCGTCCTTCCCGTCCTGCTGGCGCAGAAAGCCGTGGCCGGCGCCGGCGAAGGTGTGCGGCTCGAAGATCTTGCCCAGCGCGCGCATCGCCGAGTCGGCGGGGGGAACCGTCGCGCCGACGCGCGCGTCGTCGCCGGCGTAGAGGCCGAGCACCGGGACCTTGACGTTGACGAGGGTCGGCGTGGCGGGCGAGGTGCCGTAGTAGACCACCGCCGCGCCCTGGCCCGCCGGACTACGCACCGCGGACTCGAAGGAGGTGCCACCGCCCCAGCAGAAGCCGACGACGCCGTACCGCTGCTCCGCGGCGGGAAGCGCCATGGCGTACCGGCCGACCGCGGCGAGCTGGCGCTGGACGTCGTCCGCAGTGAGGGTGCGGATCGTCGCCGTCGCGATCGCCTGCGTGAGCGTGTCGGAGTTCGGTGCGAAGGCCGCCTTTCCGGTGAGGAGGTCCGGCGCGACGGCGATGTAGCCGTCGGCCGCGAGCTGATCGGCGACTCCGCGAATCCAGGTGGAAAGGCCGAAGATCTCGTGCACCACGAGCACGACGGGGGCCTTGGTGGCGCGCTCCGGATAGACCACCCAGGCACGGACGCTGTCCGAGGGACCCGTGCGAATCATCACGTACTCCCCGTGACGCGGCGAGCTGGCGAGCCGTGCGGCGACGTCGCTGGAACCGGCGGGAAGGGAGCGATCGCTGGACATCGCCGAGGTGGCGGCCGCTCCCGACGGGGCCGCGTCGTGGCCGGCGTGGACGTCACTCTCGGCGCGCTGCCGCGCGCAGCCCCACAGCGAGAGGGCGGCGAGCGCGGCGGCGGCGACGGGACGAAGAACGGCGGAAGCGGGACGTGACATGGGAGACTCCGCGAAAGGAAGAGACGGGTTCGAGCTGCGCATCAGCCGCACTCGACGGTCGAACGCGGCAGACGGCGAGTCCGTTGCATGAACCATCCGAGGAACTCGAGCATCCGCTCCTCGCCAAAGTAGCGGGTCTGGCGCGGGGAGCGCCCGGACACGAAGCCGACGTGCCCGCCCTTCTCGACGAACTCGGTTGTCAGGCAATGGTTCGATCGAGCTATCATCGCGACATCATCGAGCACGTCGGGCGGCAGAAATGGATCATCCCGGCTACTCAGGAGTAAGGTCGGAACTCGAATGGCCTTCAGAAAGCTGATGGAGCTGGAGCGCTCATAGTAGTCGTCTGCGCCCGAGAAACCGTGCATCGGCGCCGTGACCGCATCGTCGAAGTCGAAGATGGTGCGGGCGCGTTCGAGGGCGACGGGGTCGAAGAGGTCCGGATACCGACGGAGCTTGGCGCGCGCCTTTCGCCGGAGGGAGCGGAGAAAGCTTTCGGAGTAGACGCGGGAGAAGCCCCGCTCGATGTGGCGCGAGCCTCTGCCAAGGTCGAAAGGAACGGAAACTGCCGCGGCCGCCACGATCGTTTCCGGCACGGCGTGGCCGCGTTCGCCGAGCCACTTGAGCAACACGTTGCCGCCGAGGGAGAAGCCGGCGATCGCCAGGGGGGTGCCCGGGTGCTCGTCAACGAGGCGTCGCACGACGAGATCGAGGTCGCTGGTCTCGCCCGAGTGGTACATCCGTCGCGCGCGGTTGATCCGGCCGTTGCAGCCGCGGAAGACGAGGACGTCGGCCGCCCATCCGCGCGCCCGGGCGAGGTTGAGCGAGCCGCGCAGGTAATGGGAGTCGATCGAGCCCTCCAGGCCGTGGAGCAGGAGCAGGCGCGGCGCGCCAGCGGGGGCGTCGAGCCGGCGGATCTCGAGCTCGTCGTCGTCCGGGGTCTGCCACAGCTCGGCCCGCGTGGGCACCTCGGCGGGGCGTCGCACGAGCTTTCCCCAGAGGGTCTGGAGGTGCGGTCCCGGTACCCACCAGGCGGGGGTGTAGGTAAGTTCGCTTGAGCGGCTCACGACAGCGGTCGGGGGCGATGGCGCGGCCAGTCCGCGCCTTTCCATTATACCAAGCTTTCTCACGGCCGGCCGGATGGACGTTCAGATCTTCGGCGTCAAGAAGAATGCGGAGACGCGCAAGGCGTTGCGATTCTTTGCCGAGCGCCGGATGAAGACCCATTTCGTCGATCTGCAGGAGCGGGCCGCCTCGCGGGGCGAACTCACCCGATTCGCGCAGAAGTTCGGCACCAAGGCGCTCGTGGACGAGAGCTCCCGGCGGTTCGCGGAACTGGGATTGCGCACCGCGCGCTATGGTGACGAGCGCTGGCTCGAGATCCTGGCCGGCGAGCCCCTACTATTGAACATGCCGCTCGTGCGGCAAGGGAACGCGCTGACGATCGGTGCGGCGGAGACGACGTGGAAGAGCTGGCTGGCGAAGTGACTTCAGCGGGACGCGGTGACGAGCGGTGACACAGATTGCGGTAGGCGGAGCGGGAGTCGACTTCGGTGCGACGACGCTGTTCAACGACATCACCTTCACGATCAGCGCGGGGGAGCGCTGGGGGGTGGTGGGGCGCAACGGCACGGGGAAGACCACCCTGTTCAAGCTGATGACGGGGGAACTGTCGCCCTCTCGCGGAACGGTCACGAGGCAGTCGGGGCTGTCGGTCTCGCTGCTTGGCCAGCATCGCGATTTCGGCACGGCGAAGACGGTATGGGAGGCGGCAGCCGGCCCCTTTGCCGACCTGCTGGCGCTCGAGCAGTCGCTCGCGGACCAGGCGCACGCGCTCGCCGAGGTGAGCGACGAGGCGGCGCTGACGCGTTATGGCCGCGACCTGGAGCGGTTCGAACGCGAGGGAGGCTACACGATCGCGCCTCGCGTGGACGCGGTGCTGCAAGGGCTGGGCTTCGATCCTACGAAGGCGCGCACGCAGCCGCTCCATCAGTTGAGCGGTGGTGAGCGCGGACGCATCGGGCTGTCGCGCCAGCTCGTGGCGCCCTCGGACATCCTGCTGCTAGACGAGCCGACGAACCATCTCGACCTCGAGACGACGCGCTGGCTCGAGCAGTACCTCATGGAGAGCGACCGCACGATCGTGCTCGTGAGCCACGACCGCGCCTTTCTGGACTCGGTGGTGGATCACGTGCTTCACTTCGAGGGCGAGAGCGCCACCCCGTACAACGGCGGGTATCAGGCGTTCGTCGCGCAGCGGCAGGAGCGGCGGCTCTCGCAGCAGCGCGCCTTCGACAAGCAGGCGAAGGTCATCGCGGCCGAGGTGGACTACATCGCGCGCAATCTCGCCGGGCAGAACACGAAGCAGGCGAAGGGGCGGCGCAAGAAGCTCGCGCGTCTTCCACGCCTCGGCTCTCCGATCGGCGACGACGGGACGATGTCGCTGCGCCTGGAGATCGCCGAGCGTGGGGGCGACCAGGTGGCGGTGGCGGAGCACGTGAAGCTGGCGGTGCAGGACCGCGTGCTGATCGAGAATTTCAGTGGCCGCGTGATGCGCGGCGACCGGCTGGGCGTCCTCGGTCCGAACGGCGCGGGGAAGTCGACCCTGCTTCGCGCGCTCGTCGGCGAGCGGGCTCCGGACGGCGGCGAGCTGAAGGTCGGCAACTCGATCACCGTCGCGTACTACGACCAGCAGCTCGCGCAGGTGCCGCTGGACAAGACGCTGTACGACGTGATCAACGAGCTGCGCCCGCAGTGGGAGCGGCGGATGGTGCAGGGGCATCTCGGGCGGTTCGGCTTCTCGGGCGACGAGGCACAGCGGAAGGCCAACACGCTGTCCGGGGGCGAGCGGGCGCGCGTTGCGCTGGCGATGCTGATGCTGACGCGCGCGAACCTGCTGGTGCTCGACGAGCCGACCAACCATCTGGACGTCGAGACGATCGAGGTGCTGGAAGATGCGATCGAGGGCTACGACGGAACGGTGATTCTCGTGAGCCACGACCGGGCGATGCTGCGCGCCCTCGCCAGCAAGGTGTGGGTGCTGCACGACCGGCGCATCACCGAGTTCGATGGCAGCTTCGCGGAGTGGGAGGTGGTGAGCGAGGAGCGCGCGCACGCCGCCGCGGTGCGGGCGAGCGAGGAGGTGGCGCTGCGCCGCGTGGACGAGAAGAAGCGCACGGCGCGGCGCGACGAGCGGAACCGGGTGGAGGATCCGCGCCGGGCGATCAAGCTGGCGCGCGAACGGGCCGAGAAGGCAGAGCAGCTCGTGGCACGGTTGGAGGCGGAAGTGACGAAGCTGACCACCATGCTCGACGACCCAGAACTCTACACCCGGCCCAAGGGTGTGAATGATGCGCACAAGCTGGGCGCAGAGCTCGACACGCAACGGGAGCGTCTGGACAAGGCGCTCGCGTCGTGGGAGCAGGAGACAGCCGCGCTCGAATCGCTCGAGCGCGCGACGGCCCGCCCTTGATGGAGAGAATATCGTGACCCCGTGGGTCAAGCGATTACTGATCGCGAACGTCGTCGTGTTCTTCCTGCAGCAGACCGTGCCCGGGCTGGATCGGCAGTTCGCGTTCGTGCCGGCGCTGTTCCTGGCGCGCCCCTGGACGATCCTGACGTACATGTTCCTGCACGGGGGACTGGGGCACATCTTCTTCAACATGCTCGGGCTGTACTTCTTCGGCCCGCGCGTGGAGGCCCGGATCGGCTCGCCGCGCTTCGCCTGGCTGTACGTCGTGAGCGGCATCGCGGGGGCACTGCTCTCGATGCTGTTCGCCTGGAACTCGCCGATCATCGGCGCCTCGGCGGCGATCTACGGCGTGCTGCTGGCGTTCGCTCGCTTCTGGCCGCGGGAGCAGGTGCTGCTGTGGATGATCGTGCCGATCGAGGTCCGGTGGCTCGTGCTCGGCTTCACCCTGCTCTCGATCTTCAACGGCTATCAGGGGTCGCGTGGCGGGGTGGCCGACTTCGCGCACCTCGGCGGGTTCGTCGGCGGCTTCCTCTATCTGCTGTACCTCGAGAAGGCGCAGGGGGCGAAGCGGTTCAAGCAGAAGGCGACCGCCCCGACGCCGGCCGCGGACGCGATGCTCGGCAACTGGCGCAACGTGAACCGCGCGTCGGTGCACGACGTGAACAAGGACGAGGTGAACCGGATCCTCGACAAGATCAGCGCGTCGGGAATCGCGAGCCTGACGCCGCAGGAGCGGCTCTTCCTGTCCAACTTCGTGCCGCCGGACGACAGGACGCTGCATTGAACTTCGAACGACGTGAGAAGTGAGATTGTTCGAGGTCCGAGGTCAGGCCTCGGGACGCCAGGAACCGACCGAGGCCTGACCTCTCACGTCGAACCTCTCACCTCTCACGGCATTCGAAGTTAGAACTCTCCCACGAAGTTGATCTCCGGTTCCAGCTCGTAGCCCAGCTTCTCCCGCACGAGCGCCTGGGCATGCTTGATCAGCCCGATCACGTCGGCGCTGGTGGCGTGGCCGAGGTTGACCATGATGTTCGCATGGATGTGCGAGATCTGCGCGTCGCCGTGGTGGTGCCCCTTGAGCCCCACCTGGTCCACCAGGCGGCCTGCCCCTACCCCTTCGATCTTCTTGAAGATGGAGCCGGCGCTGGGGTGATACTCCAGCCACGGGTGGCGCGCGCCGCGCCAGCTCAGGTTCTCCTGCATGATGCGGTGCATCACGTCGGGGTCCTGGCGCTCGAGCCTGAAGGTGGCGGCGAGGGCGATGTCCCTGCGGTGGTGCAGGATCGTGTCGTCGTAACCGAACTGCATGTAGCCGACGTCCACGGTCCTGCGCTCGTTCTCCTCGGTCAGGAGCTCGGCCGAGTGGAAGACCTCGGCGATGAACATCGTGCGCTCGCGCTCGGGGGCAGGCGACAGGAAGTGGAGATTCTGCCAGATCGCGCCGCCAACGGTGCTGGGGATGCCGACGTAGTGCTCCAGCCCGGACCAGCCGCGACGAACCGCCTCGGGGATGAGCTTCGCCATCACGGCCCCGCTCTCCACCCAGAGAAAGCCCTCCTCGTCAAAGCTGAAGTGCGACGCGATATTGCGGATCACGAGTCCGCGGAAACCCCGGTCGCCCACCAGGACGTTGGCGCCGAGTCCCAGGACGAAGTAGGGAACTTGCGCGAGCCGGGCGGTTAGGATGGCGGTCGCGAGGGCGTCGGCGCTCTCCGCCTCGTAGAACAGGTCGGCGGGTCCGCCGATCCTGAAGGTCGTATAGGGCGCGAGTGGCTCGTTCAGCTTGAGCCGCGGGCCCGCGAGGGCAGACGCGACAGAAGCGAGCGCCGCCGGCGCGATCGGTTCCGAATTGGACGGAGTCGGGAGCTTGGACATGGGCCAGGGAAAGAAATCATGAACGCCGTACGATCGCTACCACGCCACCGCGTGCTACGCACGACGCTGGCCGTCGTCCTCGGCCTCCTCGCCTCGGGGCTCGCTCCCGCGCTGGCACAGCGGGCCGAGCTGGAGAAGCGCATCCGGCGGGATACCCTGTCGAACGGGCTCGAGGTGATCGTCGTGGAGAATCACGGCGTGCCGCTCGCCACCATCGAGGCCGATTCGAAGAACGGCTCCTTCACGCAGTCCCCGCGGTACGAGGGGCTCTCGCACCTGTACGAGCACATGTTCTTCAAGGCGAACGCGGCGTATCCCGAGCCCGAAGCGTTCGTCGCGCGCGCCTCCGAGCTGGGCGCGGTCTTCAACGGGCAGACTCACGAGGAGCAGGTGAACTACTACCTGACCATCCCGTCGGACAGCACGCTGCAAGGGATGGCGTTGCTCGCGTCGGCCGTCCGCACTCCCCTGTTTCTCCCCGAAGAGCTGGAGCGCGAGCGGGCCGTCGTGATCGGCGAGTACGACCGCAACGAGGCAAATCCGGCCTACGCCTTCCAGACCGCCACCGGCAAGGCGCTCTGGGGATCGGCGTGGAGCCGGAAGAATCCCCTCGGCGAGCGCGATGTCATCCTGGCGACGACCCCGGAGCAGATGCGGACGATCCAGCGGAAGTATTACGTGCCGAACAACATGGCGATCCTGGTGACCGGAGACGTGAACGCCGACTCCGTGTTCGCCGCGGCGCGGCGCCTGTTCGGGAGCTGGCCGCGCGCCGCCGACCCCTTCACGACCGACCCGATTCCGCCGGTGCCTCCGCTCACCGCGAGCAAGGGAGTGGTCGTGGAGGCGCCGATCCAGACGATCCTCGTGCAGCTCCAGTGGCAGGGACCGGGCGCGCACAGCGACGTGCCGGCGACCTACGCGGCCGACGTCTTCTCCGACGTGCTCAACCAGCCGGGCTCGCGCTTCCAGCGCAAGCTCGTGGATACCGGGCTGTGGCAGTCGCTCGGCGTCAACTACTACACGCTCAACCAGGTGGGGCCCATCACCATCGCCGGAGAGGTGGCGCCGGCGAGGCTGCGCGAGGCGATCTCCGCGCTCGACCGCGAGCTGCAGGAAGTGGTGAAGCCGGGCTACATCACGACTGCGGCGGTGGACGGTGTGAAGCGCACGCGCATCGCCGGCACGATGGAAAGCCTGGAGCGCGCGTCGGGCTTCGCGCACCAACTGGGCTTCTGGTGGGCGGTCACGGGGCTCGACTACTTCTTCGGATACGTGGACACGATGGGCAAGCAGACCCCGGCCGACCTGCGCAGCTACGCCACGAAGTACATTGTCGGCAAGCCGCGCGTCACCGGCGTGCTCCTTTCCCCCGAGACGCGCCGCACGCTCAAGCTCACCGAAGCGGAGCTCGCGCCGAAGGTGATCCAGTGAGGCGCCGCGGCATCCTGCTCTCCGCGCTGCTCTCCGCGCTGCTCGCCGCCGGCGCAGTCACGCCGGCATACGCCGCCGTCGTGCCACACACGACGCACCGGCCGCGTCCCGCAGGTCCGGGCGACTCGGCGACGACCGCGAAGTTCGACGTCGACGGCATCACCGTGATCCTGCGGCGGAACACGGCGAACGAGGTGGTGTCCGCCAACCTGTACCTGCTCGGCGGCGCGCGGCAGCTCACGCCGGCGACGGCGGGCATCGAGGCGCTCCTGCTCGCAAGCTCGGAGCGGGGCACGCGCAAGTTCCCCGGAGCCGCCGTTCGCCAGCGGACCGCGCTCCTCGGGAGCAGCATCGGGTTGGAGGCCACAGACGACTGGTCGGCGATCGGGCTTCGCGCCATCCGCGGCACCTTCGATTCCACCTGGGCGATCCTCGCCGACCGCATCGTCGCGCCGACGCTGCTCCCCGCCGACGTGGAGCTCGTGCGCCAGCAGCTGTTGAGCGGCGCCCTCGAGCGGCGCACGCAACCCGACGACGCAGCGACCGAGCTCGCCGACAGCCTGCTCTTCGCGGGACATCCGTACGCCGTCCCGACGTCCGGGACGCCTGCCTCGCTCAAAGCCATCACCGTCGCGCAGCTCCGCCAGTACCACGCGCAGCAGTTCGTGAAGTCGCGCATGCTGCTGGTGGTGGTGGGCAACGTGGAGCGCGCGCGGCTCGAACGGCTCGTGCGCGGCTCGCTGGCGACGCTGCCGCAGGGGCGCTACGAGTGGACGCCACCGCCGGCCATCGCCCGCGCGCCGCGCGCGCTCGCGGCGGACAACCGCCAGATCCCCACCAACTACCTGCTCGGCTACGCGCCGGGGCCCGCGGCAACGAGCCCCGACTACACTGCGCTTCGCGTCGCCACGGCCGTGCTGTCGGGCCGGCTGTTCACCGAGGTGCGCTCGCGCCGCAACCTGAGCTACGCCGTCGAGTCGCCCTTTCTGGAGAATGCCTACGCCGTTGGAGGGCTGTACGTGACGACGGTGGATCCGAACGCCGTGCTGCGCATCATGCGCGACGAGCTGACCACATTGCAGACCGAATCGGTGGATCCCGCCGGGCTGAGGAGACTCGAGCAGCAGTTCATCACCGAGTACTACCTGAAGAACGAGACGAACGCGGACCAGGCCGACGTGCTCGCGCGCGCCGAGCTGTTCCAGGGCGACTACCGCGCCGCCGATCGGTTCATGGCCGAGCTTCGGCGAGTGACACCGGACGACGTGCGCCGCGTGGCGCGTGAGTATCTCAAGGACTTCCGCTTCGCCTACGTGGGGGACGTCACGAAGGTGGACCGGTCGCTGCTCGCGCAGTTCTAGCCGGAAGGACCGGCGCGCTCAGCGCGCCGGCCTGCCGGCTCGCGCCGCCAGCACGCGGCGCACGTCGGCGAGCGAGCCGCCCACGGCGTGAAGGGCGACCAGCGCGTGATAGATCACGTCGCCCGCCTCCTCACCCGCGCGCTCCAGGTCCCCGTCGGCGCACGCCGTCACAAGCTCCGCCGCCTCCTCACCGATCTTCTTGAGGCGCAGGTTGCGATCGCCGAGCAGCGTGCGGGTGTAGCTCCGGGCGGAGCCCTCCCCTGCCGGCTCCGCGGCGCGCGCGGCGATCGTGGCGTCCACCGCGGCGATCGTATCGGCGGCGAGCGCGGTCTCACCGAAGCACGATACGGTGCCGCGATGGCAGGCGGGACCGGCGGGGCGCACGCGCGCGAGCACCGCGTCGCCGTCGCAGTCCGGCGAAAGCGAGACCACGTGCTGGACATTGCCGCTCGTCGCCCCCTTGTGCCAGAGCCCGCGCGCGCGGGATCGATAGTGCATCTCGCGGGTGGCGAGCGTGCGTTCCATCGCTTCGCGATCGGCCTGCGCTACCATGAGCACCGCACCGCTCGACGCATCCTGCGTCACCACGGTGATGACGCCATTCCCCTTCGTAAAGTCGAGCGTGTCGAGGTCGATCATGAGCGGGGTTCGGAAGAGACGAGGAGGGCGCGGACGTCGCGCGCCAGCGGCGCGTTCGTGGCGATGGCGCTGCCGCCGAACGCGGTGGCGTTGCCATCCCAGTCGGTGAAGATGCCCCCCGCCTCCTGCACGATGGGCATGAGGGCCGCCGCGTCCCACGGGGAGAGAATGGGATCGACCATCACCTCGGCGCGGCCGGTGGCGACGAGGAGGTAGCCGAAGCAGTCGCCCCACGAGCGGGCGACCGACGCCGACGCGGCGAGACGCTGCCACGCCGAACGGCGCTCGGGACGGTCGAGAAAGCGGTCGTCCGTGGTGAGCGCCGTCGCCTGCTTCAGCGAGCCGACGGAGCTGGCGAAGCAGCGGCTCCCGTTCCACCAGCAGCCCGCACCGGGCGCCGCGGCCACGAGCTCGCCAATGGCGGGAAAGTACGCGGCGCCGGCGAGAACGGTTTCTCCCTCGCACAGGGCAACGAGGGAGCCCCAGAGCGGAACGCCCCGCACGAACGACTTGGTGCCGTCGATGGGGTCGATCACCCAGCGTCGGCGCGCGCCGGGGCGAGACTCGCCGTACTCCTCGCCGAGCACCCCGTCGTCTGGGTAGAGGCGCTCGACCCAGTCGCGCGCGGCCTGCTCGGCGGCACGGTCGGCCAGCGTCACCGGCGAGCCGTCGGCCTTCGTCTCCACCTCGAGGTTCGTGCGGTAGTGCGCGAGGGCGATGTCACCCGTGAGCCTGGCGAGATCGGCGACCGGCGCGATGCGGTCGTCGAGCACGCTCATGCCGCCCGCACCGGAAGGCCGGCGGCGCGCATCGCGTCCTTCACCGCGTGCACCGTCGTGACGCCGTCGTGCAGGATCCCCGCGAGGAGTGCGGCGTCGGCGCCACCCTCGCGCAGCACGTCGCAGACGTGCGCCGCCGTGCCGGCACCGCCGGAGGCGACCACTGGCACATTCACCGCACTCGAGACGGCGTGCGTGAGCTCCACGTCGTAGCCGGTGCGCGCGCCGTCGCGGTCGATGCTCGTGAGCAGGACCTCACCCGCGCCGCGCCGCACGCATTCGACGGCCCAGGCCACAGGATCCAGGCCCGTTCGCTCGCGCCCTCCCTTCACGTAGACGCGCCAGCCGTCAGCGTCCCGCTTTGCATCGATGCTCGCCACGACGCACTGCGCGCCGAACCGCTCGGCCGACTCCGTGAGGATCTCCGGTCGCGACACAGCGGCCGAGTTGATGCTCACCTTGTCGGCGCCGGCCCGCAGCGCGAGGCCCACATCCTCGGCCGTGCGCACGCCGCCACCGATGGTGAGCGGGACGAACAGCCGTTCCGCGGTGCGGCGCGCCACGTCCAGCAGCGTGCCGCGCTCCTCCGCGCTGGCCGAGATGTCGAGAAAGACTATCTCGTCGGCGCCCTCCCGCTCGTACTGCGCCGCGAGCTCGACGGGATCGCCCACGTCGCGGAGGTTCACGAACTGCGTGCCCTTTACCACGCGCCCCCCCTTCACGTCCAGGCAGACGACGATGCGCCGCGTCAGCATGCTATTCCACCGGATCGATCTGCAGGGCGACGCCGCCCTTGGTGCTGAACACCGCGCCCGAATCGACGAACGCCTCGCGCAGGGCGAAGCCGAGCGCCTTGAATCCCGCCTCCACGATGTGGTGGCGGTCGGTGCCGCGCAGCACGCGCAGGTGCAGCGTGGCGCGCGCGGTGTCGCTGAAGGAGCGCATCCAGTGCTCGTAGAGGCTGCTGGGCAGCCGCCCTCGATAGTATGGACGGCCGCCGAGATCGAGGGCACAGTGCACCAGCGCCTCGTCCATCGGCACGGTGCGGTCGCCGTAGCGCGCGGCCGTGGCCGGGATGAGCGCCGCGACGGCCGCCCCCACGCAGATCGCCACGTCCTCGATCAGATGGTGCGGCAGGTCGCCCGTCGCCTGCAGCGAGAGATCGAGTCCGCTGTAGCGCGCGAGCACGACGAGCATATGGTCGAGAAAGGGCTGGCCGGTGGAGACGGTGGCCTTCCCCGTGCCGAGCGTGAGCTCGCACCGGATGGTCGTCTCCCTGGTCTCGCGAACGACGACGGTCATTGACGGCTCGTGAAGAGTGATGAGTCGATGCGGGGGCTCATTCGCCGAACTCCCCCGCGACCACGACGGGATCCAGCGCGCCGGTGTAGAGCGCCATGCCGATGACGCAGCCGGCGAGCCCGCGATAGTCCAGGGCGCGCAGGTCCTCCATCGTCGTCACGCCCCCCGACGCGAACACGGGAAAGTTCGACGACTCGGCCACGTCCTCCATGAGGGGAAGGTCGGTGCCCTGCAGCTTGCCCTCACGGTGCACTGCGGTCACGAGCAGGCCGCCAAGAGGAAGCGCATTGAGCTCCTCGACGATGTCGAGAATGTCGATCGGGAGGGTGTGCGCCCAGCCGCGCGTGGTGACGCGCCGCTCGCGCACGTCGCAGGCGACGATGATCTCCCCTGGATGCCGCGCCGCGAGCTCCGCGAGCCAGTCGGCCTCCTCGATCGCGCGCGTGCCCACCACCACCTGCGTCGCGCCCGCCTCGAGCAGCTCCTCGACGAGCTCGCTCGTGCGCACCCCCCCACCCACCTGCACCGGGACCCCGGTGTCGGCGAGCAGGTTGCGCACCACCGTGAGGTTGCTGCCGTGACCCGTCGCGGCGTCGAGATCCACGATGTGCAGGCGGTTGAACCCGAGGCGCTCCCAGGAGCGAGCCACCTCGACCGGGTTATCGAGCCGCACGCGCTCCTCCGCATAGGAGCCGCCGACGAGCTGCACGCAGGCGCCGTCGCGAAGGTCGACGGCAGGAATGGCGATCATCTGGACGTTCTCCCGTTGCGCGCGTCATCGAGGAAGGCGTGCAGGAAGCGCACGCCGTCGGTGGAGCTCTTCTCCGGATGGAACTGCACGCCCACGGCACGCACCACGCGCACGGCGGCGGCGAAGCGGTCGTGCTCGTGCTCCGTCCACGCGATCACCGTCCTCGCGTCGTCCGGCCGGCAGACGAAGCTGTTGGCATAATACGCGATGGGCAACGGCGCGCGCATGAAGAGCGGGTCGCCTCCCACCGGCTCCACCGTGTTCCATCCGATCTGCGGAACGCGCATCGATCGCAGCCTGGTCACGCGGCCCGGCACGACGCCGAGCCCCGTACCCGCCCCTTCGTGACTCGCCTCGAAGAGGAGCTGCATGCCAAGGCAGATGCCGATCGTCGGAAGTCCGCCGAGGATCGCGGACCGCATCACCTCGCGGCCCGGCGCCAGCCGTTCCGCGGCCGCGCCGAAGGCGCCGACGCCTGGCAGGACCAGCACGTCCGCCTCGGCGGCGCGCACCGGATCGGTCTCGACGTGTACCTCGTCGTCACCAGTCTCGAGCGCCTTCACGAGCGAGTGCAGGTTGCCCGCGCCGTAGTCGAACACCGTCACCCTCATTCCATCGCTCCCGCGAGTGTGGAGATCACGCGCTCCATCGTGTCCCAGGGCCCCACGCCGATGCGCAGCGCCTCACCGTGCGCTGCCGCCAGCGGCGGAAGGTCCAGCGGCAGTCCCGAAAAGGCGCGCACCAGCACGCCCTCGGAGCGCATGCGCTGCGCGAGCACTCCCGCCCCGCGTCTGGGCACGAAGACGAAGTTGGCCGCCGACGGGAGGGGCGCCAGGCCGAGCGCGACGAGTGCCGCGGCGAGACGCTCGCGGTTGTCCACCGCGAGACGCGCGTGGGCGCGCACCCAGCCCAGCGCCTCGGCGCTCTCCGAGAGGGACGCCAGCACGGCGCGCTCGGCCAGCGCATTCACCTTGTACGGTCCGCGCGCGCGCTCGACCATCCCGACGAGCGCGGCGCTCCCGACGCCGTAGCCGACGCGGAGGCCGGCGAGCCCGAAGGCCTTGGAGAAGGTCCGCGTCACCAGCACGCGCTCGAACCGCCCCACGAGGTCGATGAAGGTCTCCGGCGCGAACTCGGCATAGGCTTCATCCAGCATCACCACGCCGTGCGCGTGCGCCGCCACGTACTCGACCGCGGCGCGCGAGAGCGCGGTGGCGGTGGGGTTGTTCGGCGTGCACAGGTAGGTGATCTTCGCCCGCAGCTCGACCAGGCGGTCGGCGTCCACGTCGAAGCCGGCCGTGAGCGGGATGGCCTGCACGGCCAGTCCGTTCAGCCGCGCGAAGGTGCCGATCATCGAGAAGGTCGGCACCGAGAGCGCCACCGAATCGCCCGGCGCGCCGAAGGCGCGCATCGCCGAGTCCAGCACATCGTCGGATCCGCACCCGGTCACGACGCGGATCTCCGCCGCGCCGGCGAGCCCGCCGTAGCGGCGGATCGCCTCGCCCAGCGGCGCGGAGTAGAGCGACGGATAGCGCGACACGGCGGCGAGCGGGGCCTCGCGCAGCGCGTGCAGCGCGGCGGGCGGCGCTCCCCAGAGGTTGGTGTTGTCGCTCACGTCGATGGCGCAGTCGGCCACGTCGGGCGCGTACAGGGGAAGCGCGCGTATCGACTCGCGCGCGAGCGACGAGGGGTCCACCGCGGGCGCGCTCATGTGGGCGCCCCCGCGCGCCACGCCCGCGCCGCGCCCGCATGGCCGGGCAACCGCTCCGCGTCGGCGAAGACGCCGACGTCGTCGGCGAGCCGCGCCGCGGCGTCGGGTGTCACGTGCTGATAGGTCGTCCATCGCACGAAGTCGAGCGTGGAGAGTCCAGAGTACGAGCGCGCGAGGCCCCCCGTCGGCAGCACGTGGTTCGCGCCGGTCATGTAGTCGCCATACGCCACCGACGACGACGGGCCGACGAACACGGTGCCGGCATTCCGAAGACGCGCGAGCACCTCGTCTTCCCGCGCCACCAGCAGCAGCAGGTGCTCGGCGGCGTACGCGTTGGCGAACTCGATCGCTTCGGCCAGCGAGTCCGCGGCGAGAACGGCGCCGCGGCCGAGCAGCGCCTCGGCGATGATCGCCGACCGCGGTTGCGCGGGAAGCTGCGCCGCCAGCTCGCGAAGCACCTGCTCCGCGGCTTCGGCCGACGTCGTCACCGCGACGACGGCGGCGAGCGGATCGTGCTCCGCCTGCGCGAGCAGCTCGCGCGCCACGAGCGCCGGCGAGGCGCTGTCGTCGGCCAGTACGAGGAGCTCGCTCGGACCGGCGGGCGAGTCGATCGCAACCGCGCTCGACACCTGGATCTTCGCCTCGGCCACGTAGGCGTTCCCCGGTCCCACGATGCGGTCGACGCGCGGAACGCTCTCCGTGCCGTACGCCATCGCCGCGATGGCGCCTGCCCCTCCGAGCGCGAACACCCGGTCCGCGCCGGCGAGCGCCGCCGCGGCGAGCACCACCCGGGATGGCCGCGCGCTCTCGCGCGCCGGGGGGGAGCAGAGGATCACCTCGCCTACGCCGGCGACACGCGCGGGAAGCGCGCCCATCAGCACGCTGCTGGGATACGCCGCGCGCCCCCCCGGCGCGTAGACGCCCACGCGGCCGAGCGGGTCGGGGCGACGTCCGACCACCACGCCGGGCTCGCTCTCCGTCTCCTGCGCGACAGGGAGGAAGGCGCGGTGCACGCGCGTGATGTTCTCCGCCGAGCGCTCCATCGCGCGCCGGAGCGCGGGCTCGAGGGCGTCGAGTGCGCTGACGCATGCGGCGCGCGGCACCTCGAGCGCGTCGAGGACGGCGCCATCGAGCTCCTGCGCCAGCGCCCGCAGCGCCGCATCTCCCCCGTCGCGCACTCGCGCGACGATCGACGCCGTCCGCTCGCGCACCGCGTCGTCGGACGACGTCGTACGGTCGAACAGCGCGCGCTGGTCGGCGGCGGACAGGGCGGCCAGCGTTCCCTGCCAGCGAACGATGCGCGGGCTCATGGCATCAGCCTCTCGATCCGCGTGACGAGGATCCCCTCGGCGCCGAGCGCCTTGAGGTCGGCGATGGTGCGATAGATGGTGGCGGCGGTCACCACCGCGTGCACCGCGACGAACGGGCCACCGTTCATGATGTCGATCACGGTCGGACCGTTCAGCCCCGGGACGACGCGCTTCACCTCGTCGAGCCGAGCGCGCGGCACGTTGGCCATCACGTAGCGCTTGCCGCGCGCCGCGATCACGCTGCTCAGCGCCGCCACGAGCTCGTCCAGGCTCCGTGCGCGCGCGCCGTCGGCGCGCACCGCGCTGTTGGTGATGAGCCGTGTGGTGGACTCGAGCACGGTCGCCACCTCGCGGAGGCCGTTCACCCGCAGCGTGGAGCCGGTCGAGACGAGATCGACGATGATGTCGGCGATGCCGATGTGCGGGGCGATCTCCGCGGCTCCCGACACGGGAACCACCTCGACCACCTGCCCCCGCTGCGTGAAGAACCGCTCGGTGATGCGAGGAAACACCGTCGCGATGCGCATGCCGTCGGCGATGTCGTCGAGCGAGCGGACCCCGCTCTCTTCCTTGGCCGCCACTGCCAGGTGGCAGCGCCCGAACTCGAGGTCCGCCAGCTCTTCGAGCGCGCGGCCCGATTCCTGGATCAGGTCGAAGCCGGTGACGCCGGCGTCGGCGGCCCCATCGGCGACGAACTCGGGGATGTCCTGGGCGCGGACAAAGAGCGCCTGGAACTCCCCGCCAAGCGAGGCAGTGAGGGCACGAGGGCCGGCCGCCCGGATCTCGAGTCCCGCGTCGGTGAACAGCTCGCGCGCCTCTTCGGAGAGGCGGCCTTTGTTGGGTAGAGCGATGCGTAGCATGTCTGGCGGACTCGAGTGCGAAAGGCGGAAGTGGAGGCAGCGGCAAAAAAAAAGACCCGTCCGGAAGGACGGGCCGCGAGCCGACAGCTGCAATGCCGAGGGGATGAACCGGTCTGCCTATCCCCGCACGCGCGCGTCGCCCCGACCCGTCAGGTCGTGGTGATGGTGCCCGTGGTGGAGGGTGCTGACGATCGGCATGGAGGGCAACCTAATGGGAGTGTCGCGGCCGGGTCAACGGCGCGGCGCGCTACGTGCACGCGGAAGTGGTATCGACGAATTGCGCGTGGCCCTCTTTGTGAATAAATTCACAATACGCCCGGGGCCCCGGGCTTCTGTACCCACTGATCCAGTTCGGAGGCACTTCGAAAATGCGTTTTCACGGTATTGCGCTCGTCCTGAGCGCAGCGGTCCTCGGCGCCTGCGGCGGCGAGAAGCAGCCTGCTCCTGATACGGCTGCCGCCAATGCAGCCGCTTCGGCCACCACCACTGCCGCGACGCCCGCGCCGGCCGCCGGTGCGCCGGCCGCCGCCGCTCCGGCTGGCGCGGCCACGGCCGCTGCCCCCACCGGCGCTACCCACGAAGTCAAGATGTACGGCGACGCCAAGGGCTACCGCTTCGAGCCCGCCACCTTCACCGTCAAGGCTGGCGACGCGGTGAAGTTCATCATGGTCGACGGCGGCCCGCACAACGTCAACTTCCTCAACGTCACCAACGCCACGGCGGCGGCGCAGCTCGATGCAAACATGCCCGGCGCCAAGATGGGTCCGCTCAACGGCCCCATGCTGATGCAGCCGAACGAGGCGTACATCGTCTCCTTCGCCAACGTCCCGGCCGGCACGTACGACTACCAGTGCCTGCCGCACTCGGCAATGGGAATGAAGGGCGTCATCACGGTCCAGTAGTCGGCCCTCTCGCACCGCTTCACGCCACGGGGTGGATGCTCTCGCATCCACCCCGTGGTGCATCCGGGACCGGCACAGGCGGACTGGCGCGAAGCGTGCCGCCCGCCGCTCTGGTGCATGACGTGCATTGTCCAGGCTGGCGTGCGCACGACCCTCGATCCGACGACGTGATTCTCCTCGACAATCCCGGAGCGCCGTGCTCCCCGCGCTCGACCCATGCCGCCGCTGGCCGACGGCCTGTCGGCGCGCGCCCTGCGTTGCGTGAGGCGAGCGCCCGAGCGATGATCCGCGTATGAGCCCACGCCGCCGACTGCCGCGCCACCGCTCCGGCGCCCCCTCGCAGACCCCCGCGACCTACATCGCGGCGCGAGCCCGCAATGCGCTGCGCCGCCCCGCGTTCATCGCGACGGTCAGCGTGGTGACCTTCGTGGCGGCGCTCGTCGCGCTCGTCGTCGTGCCCCAGCAGGCCCGGAAGGCTGCCGCGGCCCTCCGGCCCGCCGCCGCCTCGCGCCCCGACACCGAGCCCACCTACTCCGCGCTGCTGGAAGCCGAGCGCCAGGTGCGCACGGCGGACTCCACGCTCGTGGCGACGCGCGCACAGCTCGCGCGGCTCGTCGCTGCTACGGCAGCAGCCGCGGCCACGGATACCACGGCCGGAGGGCAGGTGGTCAGTGCCCCCGTCCGCTCCCGGCGAGACACCCTCGCTGGCCAGGTCGCGCTGCTGAGCCAGCTCATGACGCGCGCGGCGAATGCCCCGCTGCTCGGTTCCTACCGGGCGCTGGCGGAGGCCTCTCCGATGCAGGGCGACGCGCGCGTCAAGCCGCTCCTCGACTCACTCGCCGAGATCGAGCGCGAGCGGGAGAGCTACAACGCCGTGGGCGGCGTGGACCCGGTGTTCGTGGCGCTCACCGCCCGCGCCAACGAGCTCGGTCACAACATCGAGGCGGTCGCGGAAGCGCGCCGCGCCGCGCTGCGTCAGGAGCTCGCGGCGCTGGCCCCTCCCGCCCCCGTCCTTCCCACGGCCACGCAGCCCCTGCCCGACACGCTCGAGGGGATCAGGGCGCGTGACGCGGCACGGGTTGCCGCCGCCGGCGTCGCGGAACGGCTGGCGCGCGAGCGCGCCGAGCTGCTGCGGCTCGACGCGCGAGAGGAGAAGGCGCGCGAGCTCGCCAGCGTCGGCGCATCCCCCTCCGCCATGCTCGCCGCCGCCCTCATCTTCGGCGCGATGCTCGGCTTCGGCGTGGCGCTGTTCGACGAGGTACGCCGGCCGCGCATCTCCGACGGGCACGAAGCGGAGCGCGCCACCGGCGTGCGCGTGCTCGGCATCATCACCCCCCTCCCCGCCGCACCGGAGCGGGGACGGCGCGCCGCCGAACGCGCCGGTCCCCAGTTCATCGACCCGGGCGCGGACGGGCACCAGCTCGTGTATCAGACGATCGCCACCGCCGGATCGAGCGTCGTGATGCTCACCGTCACCGGCGACAGCCCGGCCGTCTCGGCGGTGGTGGCGATCAATTTCGCCGCCATCGCCGCGGACGAGGCGCGCAGCACCCTGCTCGTGGATACCGACGGCGACGCATCGAGCGTGGCGGCCGCGCTGAAGCTGCGAACGAGCGCCAGCCTGCGCTCCGTCGTGGAGGGGCGCGCGAGCTGGCACGACGCGATCCGCACGGCGCAGATCGGCCGCGACCGCACCATCGATGTCGTGATCAGCGGCACCGGCACGGCGCCTGTCGAGCAGCTGTCCGCGCTGCTGCAGCGCGAATCGGGAAAGCTGGCGCACCGGTACGATGCCCTCGTGCTCGTGAGCTCGGCGGATCAGGTGACGTCGGGGCTGCCGGCGGCACTGCCCATTCCCGATGTCATCTTCTGCGCGCGGGCCGGCCAGACTCCCATCGCCGAGCTGAAGAAGCGCGTTGCGGACATCCAGGCCGCGGGTGGCGTGGTGCGGGGGCTCGTGCTCTGGAACGCGATCGATCCCGTGCTCGCCGAGGTGCGCCCCGCCGAAGAGACGGAGCGCGAAGCGGTGACCGCATAGGCAGGGAGGGGCGGTGGGGGAATCTCCGATTGCCCCCCGGCCGCCCACGTTGCTAGCGTTCCCACATGTCATTCATGTGGGCTGACACGCTGCTCGCCGCAGAGCGGGCACATGCGCTGCGCCTGCTCGCGTGGGGCGCCATCTCGGTGCTCGCCGGCACCGCCCTGCTCGCCTGGCTCCGGGCGCGCGCCTACCGCTCCCCGCTGCTGGAGCATTTCGCCATTCAGACGGCGGCATGGGGAACCGTGGAGCTCCTGTTCGCCTATGTGGCGCAGCGGGGGCTCGCGATGCGCGATCTCTCCGGCGCCACGAGGCTGGACCGGCTGCTCTGGCTCAACATCGGTCTCGACATCGGGTATGTGCTGGTCGGTCTCGCGTTGCTGGTCGCCGGCTGGCGCCTCGGGCGGCGCCTCGGCCTAGTGGGGGCCGCCACCGGCGTGCTGGTGCAGGGGACCGCCCTGGTGGTGCTCGACCTCATCCTCGCCGCGCAGATCTCGCGCTGACCCAATCTCCCGAGTTCGTGAATGGCTGAAGAGACGCTGGACCTGCGCGGTATTCCCAAGCCGGAGGCGTACCATCAGCTCGACGGGCATGTGCGCGCCGTGCTCGACGGAGTGTCGGATCCGATTGCGGCAATGGCCACAATCAGCGCGCTGGTGCACCACGCCTTCGGGCACCTGTGGACCGGTTTCTATCGCGTGGTCACCCCGGGAGCGCTGCTGCGCGTGGGTCCGTATCAGGGGACGCTGGGCTGCCTCGAGATCGCTGTTGGCCGGGGAGTGTGCGGAACGGCGGCGGCGGAGCGGCAGACCCTCGTCGTGCCGGACGTGGATGCGTTTCCCGGGCACATCAGCTGCGACGCCCGCGCGCGGTCCGAGATCGTCGTGCCCGTCTTCGGCGCCGACGGTGAGCTGCTCGCGGTGCTCGACGTGGACGCCGCTGAGCGCGATGCCTTCGACGCGGCGGACGCCGCGGGCCTTGAGCGCATCGTCGGCTGGTTCGCCGGCGCGCCGTGATGCGAGGGCCCGGCGCTCGCGCTATCTTTCGCCCTCCGCACCTCCCCCCTCCGTCCTGCGCTTCCCCGTGTTTCGAGTGACGCGATGACCACGCGCGGCTATTCCGACCGGATCAACCACGCCCTCGCCTTCGCGGCGAAGCACCATGACCGCCAGGTGCGGAAGGGGACGCGGCTGCCGTATCTCACGCATCCGGCGAACGTCGCGGTGATCCTCACGCGCTACGGCTGCGACAACGAGACGATCGTCTCGGGCATCCTCCACGACGTTATCGAGGACTGCGTACGCGACGGCTACACGCGCGACATGCTGGAGCAGCGCATCGGCGACAAGTTCGGACCCGACGTGCTCGACACCGTGCTCGCGGTGACGCAGCGCCAGCTGGACGAGGAGGGGGTCCAGCTCTCGAGCGAGGAGCGGAAGGACGATTACCTCGCGCGACTGGCGGCCGCGCCGGAAAGCGCCCGATGGGTGTGCGCCGCCGACAAGATCCACAACGGCAGCTCCATCCTGGCCGACCTCAAGCGCACGATGGACCCCGACACCGTCTGGTCGCGCTTCTCCGCCGGCCGCGTCGGCACGGTGCGATGGTACCGCCGCGTCTACGAGCGGCTGCGGGAGCTCGGCTTCGCCGGCGACATCATGGACGAGCTTCGCGAAGTGGCCGAGGAGCTCGAAGCGGCGGGGAAGTAGAGCGGGGCCGTTGGGAGTCGGGGGTCCGGCGTTGGGGGTGAAGGGCGACGGATGCGGACAAGTCCCGCGCATGGATCCCAACCCGAACCCCGAACCCCGAACCCCGAACCTCTCACGACGTCCCGGCCTCCACGCTCTCCCTCGCCTCCCCAGGGTACGTCCGCGCCACGTACTCCTCGAGGATCACGAGGAACTCCTGCACGATCGCGTCGCCCTTGAGCGTCGTGAACAGCCTGCCGTCCACGTACACGGGCGCCTTGGGCTCCTCGAAGGTGCCGGGGAGCGAGATCCCGATGTTGGCGTGCTTCGACTCGCCCGGCCCGTTCACCACGCATCCCATCACGGCGACGTTCATCGTCTCCACACCGGGGTGCACTCCCTTCCAGAGGGGCATCTGCTCGCGCAGGTAGGTCTGGATGTCCTCCGCCATGTGCTGGAAGAACGACGACGTCGTCCGGCCGCAGCCGGGACAGGCGGTGACCTGCGGTGCGAAGTTTCGGAGGCCGAGCGACTGCAGGATCTGCTGCGCGACGAGGACCTCCTCCGTCCGGTCCCCGTTGGGCTTCGGCGTGAGCGAGACGCGGATCGTGTCGCCGATCCCTCGCGCGAGCAGGATGGAGAGCGCCGCAGCGCTGGCGACCTGCCCCTTCATCCCCATTCCTGCCTCGGTGAGGCCGAGGTGCAGCGGGTAGTCGCAGCGCGCGGCCAGCCGCTCGTACACCTCGACGAGATCCGGGACGTGCGACACCTTCGCGGAGATGAGGATGCGGTCGTGCCCCAACCCGACCTCCTCCGCGAGCTCGGCCGAGCGGAGTGCCGACGCGAGCATCGCCTCCATGTAGACGTCCTTCGCCGTGCGCGGCGAGCCGGCGCGCGCGTTGTCGTCCATGTACTGGGTGAGCAGGTCCTGGTCGAGCGAGCCCCAGTTGACGCCGATGCGCACCGGCTTGTCATGCTCGACCGCGAGCTGGACGATGGTCCGGAAGTTCTCGTCGCGGCGCTTGCCACCCACGTTGCCCGGGTTGATCCGGTACTTGGCGAGGGCGCGCGCGCAGTCGGGGTACTTCGCGAGCAGCAGGTGCCCGTTGTAGTGGAAGTCGCCGACGATGGGGACGTCCGCGCCCGCGTCGCGCACCCGCTGCGCGATCTCCGGCACCGCGGCCGCCGCTTCCTCGTTGTTGACGGTGATCCGCACGAGCTGCGAACCGGCCGTCGCGAGCGCCACCACCTGTGCGGCGGTCCCCGCCGCGTCGGCGGTATCGGTGTTCGTCATCGACTGCACGACGACGGGATGCGCCGATCCGACGGGGACGTTCCCGACGAGGGCGGTGACGGTGGGTCTGCGGGAAGCGAAGGGCACTGGAGCGCGGGGCAGGAGACGGTCGAAATCTACTGCGCCGCGCCCGGTGCGTGGAACGCCGGCGCGCCGTACCTTCCGGAAGGGGACGCGGCCGACAGGGAGCCGCTCACGACAGCAGACGAGGAGCCAATGCACGACGACGCGACGCCGGACGAAGCGAACCAGTCGCACGGGGAGATGCCGAGCTCCCCCTCTCCCTCCACTTCCACTCCACCCCCAGCGCCGACGCCGCGGCGCCGGCGCCGGAAATGGCCATTCGTACTGGCGGGTATCGTCGCCGTCCCCCTCCTCCTGTTCGCCGCCTGGGTCTGGATCGCCCTTCATCATGCGTACTCCGAGGGTGACCGCGCGGGGTTCATCCAGAAATTCTCGCACAAGGGATGGCTGTGCAAGACGTGGGAGGGCGAGCTGGCCGTGGTGAACATGCCCGGGACCGCGCAGGAGCGCTTTCTCTTCTCCGTGCGCGACGACAGCGTGGCGAAGGAGATCACGAAGCTGATGGGGTCGCGGGTCTCGATCCACTACGTCCAGCATACAGGGGTCCCAACCAACTGCTTCGGCGACACCGAGTACTTCGTGACCGGGGTCCATCAGGTTCCCTGAGCGGCGCGCCCCGGACGGGCGCGCCTCCCCCGCGCCTTTCGCTATTGACCGCCGATTTTGGCTTTGCTACGTTTGCGGTCGCTGGGCCTCCAGTCGGGGCCCAGCTTGTTCGTTGCGGCGGGCCACTGGTGCGCCCGCGTATCAAAGCATTGTCGGGGTTCGGCGCACGCTCCCTCGACAATCAGTTTCCCGAGGAGTGGGACATGCGTACGACCGGCAAAGTGAAGTGGTTCAACGACGCGAAGGGATTCGGCTTCGTCACGCCCGACAGCGGCGAGAAAGACTGCTTCGTGCACTACAGCGCGATCCAGGGCAACGGCTTCAAGTCGCTGGCGGAAGGCGACGCCGTGGAGTTCGACATCGTGCAGGGCGCGAAGGGACCCGCGGCTGAAAACGTGACCAAGGTCTGAGGCGTCGCCTCGGCCGGACCTGAGCGGGGCGGGCGTCGACACGACGCCCGCCCCGCTCGCGTTTCAGCGTCCTTTCCGCCGCGCCGCGCGTCACGGCGTGACCTGCGTCACGAGACGACGACGGTGGCATGGATATGGAAGTGTCGGCCGGCAACGACCGACCATCCATGGAGGAGAACATGATTCGCCGGCTATTCACGCTGGCCGTCGGGAGCGCGCTCGCCGCTGCCCCGATGGCTCTGCACGCCCAATCGTCGCTCACCGTCTCGGGGGGGCTTTCGGCCCCAGTCTCCACCCTCGGCGACGCGTCGAACCTCGGCTACAACCTCGCCGCCGGACTCCAGCTCGGCGGCACGATCCTGCCCATCGGGGCCCGCCTCGAGGCCGCGTACAACAGCTTCGGCTTCAAGAACGGCGGCGGCGACACGCGCATCGTCAGCGCCACCGCCAACGCCGTCTACAACATCGGCCACACCGCCGACGCACCGTACATCATCGGGGGGCTGGGCTACTACAACCGCGCCTTCACCAACACCGGCATCAACTCTACCGACGCCAACGCCCTCGGCGTGAACGCGGGCGCCGGACTGCGGTTTCCGCTCGCGGGGCTGTCCACCTTCTTCGAGGCGCGCTTCCACGCGATGCTCGGCGAGGAGCGCAACGCGGGAACGTACAAGTTCATCCCGATCACGTTCGGGATCGCGTTCTGAAAGACGGTTTTCGGTGTTCGGTTTTCGTTTCTCGGCCGGCCTCGGGAGGCCAGCGTGTCCGGAGGCCGGCCGAACACCGAACACCGAGAACCGAGAACCCAGAACCGAGAACACCGTCCCTGCCGCGAGGGCCTGCCCCCTCACCGCGGCTTCGCTCGCCGCGTGGGCGCCGCCGCCAGCGGATCCTCCGGCCATTCGTGGCGCGGATAGCGCCCGCGCAGCTCCTTCCGCACGGCGAAGTACGACGAGCGCCAGAAGCCCGCGAGGTCCCGCGTCACCTGCACCGGCCGGTGTGCGGGCGAGAGCAGGTGGATCGTGAGAGGCACGCGCCCCTCGCCGACGCGTGGAGTGTCCATGAGACCGAACATCTCCTGTAGCCGAACGGAGACGGCGGGCGCTGCCGGATCCGAATAGTCCACCGGCAGGCGCGAGCCGGTCGGCGCGGTGAAGTGCGTCGGCGCCATGCGGTCGAGCGCGTCGCGCTGCTGCCAGGTCAGCATCGACCGCAGGATGTCGCCCAGAGGCAGCGCCTCCACCTCGCCGCGTCGGCGCAATCCGGCGAGGTATGGAGCGAGCCAGCGCTCGCGCGTCGCACCGAGCGTCGCGTCGCCGAGGTCGGGCCAGCTCTCGTCCAGCGTCCGGGCGAAGGCGACGCGAGCCTGCAGCGTCCGCGCGTCGTCGGTCCAGCGCAGCTGCAGCGACGTGTCACGCTCGAGCGCATCGAGCAGCACGCGCGCGGCGGTATCGTCGGCGCGCGCTGGCGCGAGCCCCTCGCGCAGCACGATGGCGCCGAGCCGCTCCTGCCGACGGGCGACGACGCTCCCGCTGGCGGCGTCCCAGTCCACACGCTCGTCCCGCTCGATCTGCTCCGCGAACAGCCTTGCGACCTCCTCCTCGCCGACAGGCACCGCGAGGTAGATGCGCGACTCGCGCTGCTGTCCGTCCAGGTCGGCGATCACCAGGAAGGGCGAGCCGCTGAGCGCTCCGGGATCCCGCAGCGCGGCACCGAGCCCGTTCCGCAGGAGATACCGGTCGCCGCCGCCGGGCCGCCGTTGCGCGATGCGGTCAGGGTACGCGAGCGCAAGCAGCCCACCCGCGGCGTCCTCGTAGAGCGGCTCGGCGCCGCGCACGCCGAGTCGGGAACGGAGCTGCCGGCTCTGCTCGCGCACACGGCGCACCGCGTCGCGATCTACCGCATGCGCGTGGGCGCCGCCGTCGCCGGCGACGGCGGCGAGCCGCGGTCGGAGATCGGGCTCGGACAGCGGACCTTCGCGACGGAGCACGTCGCGCTCCTCGAGGAGCGCGGCGAGCACGCACGCCGTGGCGCCGCATTCGAGCTCGCGGCCGCGCAGCAGCATGTGGGCGAGCCGCGGATGCACGGCGACCTCGGACATCGCGCGACCATGCGCGGTGATGCGGAGTCCGGCGTCGAGGGCGCCGAGCTGTCGCAGCAGCTCGCGCGCCTGGGAGAGCGCGCCGGCGGGCGGGAGGTCGAGCCAGCGCAGCGAACGAGGATCCGTCACCCCCGCCGCGGCGAGATCGAGTGCCAGCGGCGCGAGATCCGCCTCGAGGATCTCCGGCGTCGCGCGCTCCAGCAGCCCCCCCTCCTCTTCGGCCGCCCAGAGACGATACGAGATGCCGGACGCGGTGCGGCCGGCGCGACCCGAGCGCTGCCGTGCCGAGGCACGCGACACGCGCACGGTCTCGAGGCGCGTCATCCCGCTGCGGGGCGAGAAGCGCGATACCCGCGCCGCGCCGCCGTCCACGACGACGCGCACCCCGTCGATCGTGAGGCTCGTTTCGGCGATGGAGGTGGCGAGCACCACCTTCCGCGAGCCCGCCGCCGCCGGCGCGATCGCGGCGTCCTGGGCCTCGGCGGAGAGGTCGCCATAGAGCGGGAGGATCGCGACGTCGCCGGGCAGCGACTCATCGAGCAGGGCATGCGTGCGGCGGATCTCTCCGCTGCCCGGCAGGAAGGCGAGCACGCTCCCCTCGTCCCGCCCGATGGAGGCACGCACGGCGGCGGCGACCGCCCCCTCGAGCCGCTGGTCGCCACGCCGAGGCAGGTATCGAATCTCGATGGGATACTGGCGTCCCTCGCTCGTGATCACCGGCGCCTCGCCGAGCAGCGCGGAGGTGGCGGCGCCGTCGAGGGTGGCGGACATCACGAGGATGCGGAGGTCGGGACGCAGGAGCTCCTGCGTCTGGAGGGCGAGAGCGAGCCCCACGTCGCCCTGCAGACTGCGCTCGTGGAACTCGTCGAAGATCACGAGGCCGAGGCCGTCGAGCGTCGGGTCGGCGCGCAGCAGGCGCGTGAGCACCCCCTCCGTCACGACCTCGATGCGGGTGGAACGGCTCACGCGCGTCTCGCCGCGCACCCGGAACCCGACAGTGCCCCCGGCCGGCTCACCGAGCGTGTGGGCCATCCGTCGCGCGGCGGCGCGAGTGGCGAGGCGGCGTGGCTCGAGCATGACGATGCGGGCGCCGGCGAGCCACGTCGCATCCATCAGCGCGAGCGGCACGCGTGTCGTCTTGCCGGCGCCCGGGGCCGCCTGCAGCACCGCCGCCGATCGCGACGCCAGCGCGGCGCGCAGAGCCGGCAGCACGTCGTCGATGGGCAGCGGTTCGGGCGGGCCGGCGGCGCGAGTCATGCCGACGAATCTAGTGGCGCTTCCATCGCCCGTCCGCCGCACGATACCTCCGCGGGAACGCACACGCCGGGATTCGCTAGATTACCCGCCATGGACAAGCTGCAGTTCTTTCGCAACACCGAGGTTTCCACCGACTGTGACAAGTGCGGCGGCCGAGTGGATCTCATCAAGGGGGGAGTGTGCGTGCGCTGCCGCCGCATCCTCTGCTACCGGCACCTGCACGGTTCGTTGTGGCGCCGCCTGGCCACCGACCTGGGTGCCGAGACCATCTGCGTGGAGTGCCGTGGCGCTAGAGCATGATCCTCGGGAGACCGCGGTGCAGTTCATCGCGGCGCAGCCGGGACGCATCAGAGTCAAGGTCTGCTGCATCTCCTCCAAGCAGGAGGCGACGCTCGCGCTGCAGGCAGGCGCCGACGCGCTGGGGCTCGTGACGGACATGCCGAGCGGCCCGGGCATCATCGCCGACGACAAGGCCGCCGCCATCGCCGAGTGGATCGGACCTCGTGCCGCGACGGTGATGCTGACGTCGCGCCAGACCGCCGCGGGGATCGTGGAGCAGGTGTCGCTCGTGCGGCCGACGATCGTGCAGATCTGCGATGCGCTGCCAGTGGAGGAGTACGCCCGCCTCCGCGAGGCGATGCCCTACGTGCTGCTGATGCAGGTGGTGCACGTGCAGGGCAGCGCTTCGGTGAACGACGCCACCAGCGTGGCGCCGCACGTGGATGCCATCCTCCTCGACTCGGGGAGACCGGACGCCGCGGTGAAGGAGCTCGGCGGAACGGGTCGCCGCCACGACTGGGCGGTGAGCCGCGCCATCTGCGAAGCCGTCTCGGCGCCGGTGTTCCTTGCGGGTGGCCTCACCCCCGAGAACGTGCGCGAGGCGATCGAGACGGTTCGGCCGTTCGGCGTCGACGTGTGCAGCGGCGTGCGGCGCCGCGGGATGCTCGACTCCGAGCTGGTGCATGGCTTCGTGAGCGCCGCATACGACGTCAGCTGAGCCGGAGCGCGCGCGGCCGGAGTATCGACAGGCTGCATTTCGATGCTACCTTGAATCGGAAGCGCTGTCGTCCCGCGGCC
>JBBQJC010000004.1:0-102510 GCA_038325515.1 Gemmatimonadales bacterium
CGAGGCTCGCCGTGCCGATCGGCTCGGGGTCGAAGCGGCGAAACAGCTTGCTCAGCCGGCCGCCAAGCTCCGTCTGGATCAGCGTCTCGATCTCCTCGAGCGGGATCGCGCCGACGTCGTCCTGCAGCCGCTCGAGCTCCGTGATGTACGGCGGCGGCAGGAGGTCGGGGCGCGTGGAGAGGAGCTGTCCGAGCTTCACGTACGCGGGGCCGAGCTCCACGAGGCGCTTCCGGAACCCGATCGCGTTGGCGCTCTGTTCGGCGACCTCCTCCGGGGGGAGCTCCTCCGTGTCGGACACGAGGGCGAGCAGCCCCTGCTGGCTCGCGACATCGCGCAGGCCGTAGCGGGTGAACAGGCCGGCGATCGCGGCGAGCCGCGGGATGTATTTGGGGGAAAGGAGCATGCCCCGCGGAGAGCAGAGAGCGTGCCCAGCCGCGGAGCGGGCGGATCCCTGGAGGAAACCGCCCGTGCCGGCGACCTATCTGCCGCCGCCGGAGATGAGCTTCACGTTGGACAGCGCGTTCGTCGCCTTGTTCAG
The DNA here is from genome assembly GCA_038325515.1 of Gemmatimonadales bacterium. Lineage (GTDB taxonomy): Bacteria > Gemmatimonadota > Gemmatimonadetes > Gemmatimonadales > Gemmatimonadaceae > AG11. The sequence goes on from JBBQJC010000004.1 coordinate 539, forward strand.
GGTGAACTCGACCACCGAGCCCGCCTGGTCGCGCACTCGGCGCACGACGGTGTTGGCCGCGCTCCCCGCCGTCTCGCTCACGCTCGGCAGGTCGAGGAGGCTGCCTACCGCCTTTTCCGCCACCGCCTTGCCGGCGGACGAGAGTGTCCGCTCGAGGATCTTGCCGGTGGCCTGCTCCACGACGCGCTGCACCAGCTGCCCCGCGGAGTTGCGCGAGGTGCCGAGCAGCAGCCCGTTCACGGCGCCGAGCACGTTGCCCACGACGCCGCCCACTGCGCCGCCGGCATTCTGCAGCGTGGAGCCGAGCTGGCTGACCACCTCGGGGTGGTTGTCGACGAAGGTGAGGGTGCGGTCGACGATGTAGTAGACGTCGTCGAGGTCCACGAGCAGGAGCGCCTGCGCGCGCACGCCGCGGATCGTCAGGTCCACGTCGCCGATGAAGACGTCGGCGCCGGCGGCGACGTGCACGAGGTTCGAGATCCTGGCGTCGAGGTCGATCTTGGCGGTGACCGTGTCCACCTTGAGGTGGATGTTCTGCACACACAGGTTCGGGATGTCGAGCACGACGTCGTACTCGGGATACTCGTGCGAGCGGGTGGTGCCCCCGGTGATGGCGCGCGTGCCCGCTGTCGGCTCGGCCATCGTCGACGACATGGAGCTGCGCAGGCCGGCGCTATCTCCCACCGCGCGGCGGAAGCGCAGCGTGCTGTCGGCCGCCGATCCGCACGCGCGCTCGATGCGCCCGCTCCGTCCCGGCATGGCGGCCATGCCGGCGCTTCCGCCACCCCGTGCCTGGGCGCCGGCGCTGCCCGCGGCGGTGAGCGTGATGGCGCAGAACAGCGCCGATCGTCTGGTGATGCGCATCGGTTTCATCCTCGAAGCATGTCGCGTACGTGAGTGGGTTGATACGTCGCGCCGACGCCTGAGGCAAAAAAAAGCCAACGGTGCCACGCAAGCCCCATTGCGCCGCGAGGCACGGATGTTGAATCCACGCCGCCGACAATGAGCAGCTTACGCGTCTCACTCGCTCTCACGTGCGTCATCGCCGCGATCGCCGCCGGCGCTCGCGACGCGCGCGCCCAGTCGGCTGCAACGGGCGCCGGCAGCGCGGCCGAACCGAGCTGCGTGTCGGCGTCCGGTCCCGATGCCGGCCCTTCCACCGCGGACAGCGCATCGGCCCGGACGCACGCTGCGGCCGCCGCCGGCGATCACGCCGACGTCGTGCTCTTCGCGTCGATGTCGGCGGACGAGGTGCGGTTCGCCGCGCCGCCGAAGATCTGCGTGAAGCTGCGCGGCGACGTCCGTCTGGATTCGCTCCGCGTCGTCGGGCGCCGCAACATCACCTCGCCGGTGGTGTCGGGGACGAGCTATCGCAACGTCTACGTCGCCGTCGAGCTGCTCGGACACGTCAATGCGGAATGCATCGCCGCGCGCATCACGCGCGAGAGCGCTGCGAAGGGGCTCGACTGCGCGTCGCTCGAGACGCGAAGCGGCGCTGCGCCGCCAGCTCCGCACGACACCACCTCCACGCCTGTCCCACCCAGGAGATAGATCATGCGCTCGCGTCTCGTCCCCCTCGCCGCTCTCTCGTGTCTCGCCCTCGCTCCCGCGTTGGCCGGGGCGCAGCAGCGCGACTCCGCCACGGTGCGCCCCGCCGCCCAGCGCATCGCCTCGACCACCGGTCTCACCGGGAATCGCGACGTGATCCTCGAGATCCCGGAGCTGTCCGTGGACTCCATCGGGCTCACGGTGCAGGACGTCCGCGCCCACGTCTCGCTGGACGCGAACGCGATGAACTTCGTCCAGATCACCGCAGGGGTCGACGTCGGCATCAAGAAGGTCCAGCTCTCCATCAGCGGCGTGCTGGCCGAGGTCTACCTGTACGTCGACCTGGACAACGTGGCGCGCGTGGTGGACCGCGTGGTCCAGACGCTCGACCGCAACCCGCAGATCCTCACGCAGGTCCTCAAGACCGTGGACACCACGGTCAACGCCGCAACGGGGCGAACTGCCCCAACGCGTCAACAGTAGCGGCCAACAGTACGACAGTCATTGATGGTACCGGACGGCAGCAGCGCGCACGGCCGCTGCCGTACCCTCTCGAGGTCACCGATCAATGACTTTTCCGCCGACGTGGCACCGGGAGTGGTGCGGCGGTAACTTTCCCGCCGCCCCTCATCCTGAGATCCATGCCGGACACGGACCCCCTCGGGCCCACCATCCTCGTCGCTGAAGACAGCACCGAGCAGCGCGAGCTGTACGCCGCTGTGCTCGCCAGCGCCGGCTATCGAGTGATCCAGGCATCCGACGGGGCCGCGGCGGTCGATGCCGCCCGCGCCAGCCGTCCCGGGCTCATCCTGATGGACGTCACGATGCCTCGTACGAGCGGCTGGAATGCGGTCCGCATCCTCAAGGAGGATCCGGAGACGCGCGACATCCCGATCATCATCGTCACCGGGCTCTCCAGCACCTGGGACCGCGACGCCTCCATCGCCGCCGGGTCGGACGAGTACCTGGCAAAGCCGGTCCCCCCCCTCCGCCTGCTCGAAGAAGTCCGGAAGTTCCTCCCCCTGTGATCACGGGGCATCTCGGGGTCGCCGCCGGGGCCGGCTCGGCCCGGCGCGACCTGTCGCTGGTCTGGCTCGCTCTCGCCTCGGTCGCCCCCGACATCGTGGACGTCGGCTTCGCCCTGGTCTCCGTGTGCAACCCGTACGGCCTGTACTCCCACTCCCTCCCCGCGGCCACCCTTATCGCGGCAGTGCTCGGGGGGGTGGCCTATCTCGCGACCGGCCGGCCGAGCGCCGGCCTGATCACGGCGCTCGTCGTCCTGCTCCATTTGCCGCTGGACCTCGTCACCGGGCGGAAGCTATACTGGCCGGGGGGCGAGCTGCTGGGGCTGCAATGGTACACCTACCACCGACAGCTCGACCTCCTGGCCGAGGTGCTGCTGGTGGCTGGGGGGTGGTGGGCGATCAGGCGTTCGCCCTGCGCTCCGCGATGGGCGACGTCGATGCTCACGCTGGGCGCTCTCGTGGCGGGCCAGGCGCTGTTCGATCTGTCGCCTCTCGACCTCAAGCCCACCGGGTGTGCGGTCCCGGGCAGCTCCCTCGCCGCGCATCGCTGACCTCGCCGTGCCGGAACTTTCCGATGTCGCGGTGTATCCCATGGGGGACTGCCGAGCACTGTTCGATCCGATACCCGATATTGGGCCGGCCACATCGCCAGGCCTCCCGCTCAGCCGACTCGCCCCGATTCCCGATCATGTCCCCCCCCCCCCGCCCGCCCCACGACCACGATCCGCTCGACGACTTCGAGCTGCCTCCCGACATCATGAGCGCCACCTTCGAGCACGCGATCAGCGATGACGCGACGCAGGTCCACGAGCTCGGGCATGCCGTGGCGGCGCGGCTCGAGAAAGCGCTGAAGGGGAGCACGGTGGAGTTCGGCTTCCCCGGAATCGTCACCGTGCATCTCAAGTCGGGAGCCGAGGCGCGGTGCGGCGGTCCGTCGCTCGGCTGGCTGATCGACGTGGAGCGGAAGCCCGGTGCGGAGACGGTCACGATCGACGTCGACATTTCCGACACGGAGAAGGACCCCGCCGTCATCGCCGACGAGCTCGCGAAGTCGCTGAAGCGCTGGTAGCGAAAGCGCGACCGGCGCGCGCCATCACACGCGTGCCGTCACCCGGCGCTCCCCTTCGTCACGCTGCCCGAGGAATTCGCCGATCGCGGCGAGCGACACGATGTGGTCGCAGAAGATCTTCAGCGTGGCGAGAAGCGGCACCGCCAGGAAGGCGCCCGGCACCCCCCAGATCCAGAAGAAGAACGCCAGCCCCACGAAGATCGCGACAGGGTTGAGCGTGAGCTTGTGCCCCAGCAGCATCGGGGTCACGAGGTTCGCCTGCAGCACGTTGATCAGCAGGAAGCTCCCCGGGACGAGCAGCGCGGCGCCGACCGTGGGAAAGACGGTGAGTCCCGCCACCGTGAAGATGCCGACCGCGGTGAGCGCCCCCAGGTAGGGGACGAACTCCAGGCACGCCACGAGCGTCCCCCAGAGCAGCACGTTGGGCATGCCGAGGAGCGCGAGCACCCCCGCCACCACCGTTCCCTCTGCCACGTTCAACAGCAGCGTGGTGGTGAGGTAGGCCGACACTGCCGCCTCGGTGGCGCGCGCGATCTCCACCGCCTTCATCTTGTCGCTGAAGTGCGGGAGGACCTTGATGAGCTTCTGCAGGAAGAGGTCGCCCCCCGCCAGCAGGAAGTAGAGCAGGATGAATACCTCGAGCAGTCCGGCGACCAGGCGCTGCGTGGTGCCGAAGATGCGCGACGACATGCTCGGGCCCGATTCGACGACGACCGGCTTGGCGTTGGGCGTTCCCACCGCCGCGTTCGCCGCCTGGTCGACGCTCTTGGACACCTGCTGCATCGGCTTCAGGATCCCCTTCAGCCTGCCCTGCGCGCGCGAGAGGGTCTGCGGCGCGGTCACCGACCAACGCTGCGCCGGTCCGCTGAGCTCGTAGACCGCGCCTCCGATCGCGCCGATCAGCAGTAGCACCACGAAGGCCGCGCCCACCGGCGGCTTGATCCGATACCGCGCCAGGGCGCGGATCAGGGGGCTGAGCAGGAAGTTGAGCAGCAGCGCGTAGATGATCGGGATCAGGAAGCCGCGCGCGAAGTAGAGCGAGTACAGGACGGCCAACACGGTGAGCACCGTGATCTCCATCGCCCGGCCTCGCTGGTGTTCGAGCGCTTGAGCGGTCTCCCCGATGTCCGGAACCGGCGCTCCCGGCTCCACGGGCGTCGCGGCGGCCCGTGCGTCGACGTCGGGCGTGATCGGCGAATCGGGGGAGGGCGGGGAATCAGCTGCGCGCGGATCGGAGGTCATGCCAGGGCTCCATGCACGATGCTTGCCGAAGAGGTCGCTCCCGTGAAGGAGGACCCGTTCGACGGGAGCATCGGCATGTTATAGTCTCATCGGTCAGGCGCCGACACTTTCACTGGTCGCCTCCCGGCGGGCCACGGTCGCTCATTCCCTCGCATCTCCCCTGTCGTGAAGCTTCTCGTCGTCGATGACTCGCTGACGATGCGTCGGATCGTCGTCAACACGCTGCAGAAGCTGGGCTACCACGACATCGTGGAGGCGGCCGACGGAGTGGAAGCGCTCAATCGACTCGACGATTCGATCTCCGTCATGTTGACGGACTGGATCATGCCCGAGATGAGCGGGCTGGAGCTCGTGCGCGCGGTGCGGTCACGCCCGCAGTTCGCGACCCTGCCCATCTGCATGATCACCACCCGTTCGGCGCGCGAGGACCTCATCGCCGCGATCGAGGCGGGGATCGACGACTACATCCTGAAGCCGCTGCAGCCGCACACGCTCAAGGAGAAGATCGAGCGCCTGGGACGGAAGAGCCGAAGCTGACGCGGGGTGCGCTCGACCTTCTTCAGCCTGCGCGAGCGCAACGGCTGGCGGTCGAGCTAGAGCCGCTCCAGCTCGTGGACAGTGCGCTCGCTCTCGGTGCTCCCGGTGTTGAGCGTTCCCGCGGGCTCGAAGAGCAGCACGTGGACCTCCTGCTCGGCGACCGGGCGATGCTCCACGCCACGCGGGACGATGAACAGCTCGCCCTCCTCCAGCTCGACGCTGCGGTCGCGAAGCTCCATCCGGAAGCGCCCCTTCACGACGAGGAAGAGCTCGTCCGCGTGCTCGTGGGCGTGCCAGACGAACTCCCCCTGGAACTTGGCGAGCTTCACCTGCTGCCCGTTCAGCTCTCCGACAATCTTCGGCTGCCAGTGTTCGCTGAAGCGCGCGAACTTCTCGGCGAGGTTGATGCGTTCCATCGGCGAAAGATGGAGCGAGAGAAGGCGATCAGTAAGCGGCCCGCGCGGCCAGCCCCAGCGCGTACTCCGGCATCCAGGTGCCCGTCGCGGTGCCGCCGTTGCACGCCCCGTCGCTCTCGCCCGGCGCCTTGACCCACAACAGCGCGTCCACGAGATCCCGGCCGGTCTGCGTCGTGGGACGCTCGCCGAGCGCGCGCCCTGCGGGGTTGCACCACTGGTCGTCGGCAGATCCGCCCAGCCCGTTGCGGCTCGTGTCGATCACGTAGTGCTTGCCCCCGACCAGCGCCGAGAGCTGGGCGCCGTACGCCATGTTCTCGGGGGTGGTGAGGAAGCTCGAGACGTTGAGCGAGAAGCCCTGCGTGCCGGCGACGCCGGCGCGGATGAGGCGGTCCGCCATCGTCGCCGCCGGGCGCCACCTCGGGTTGCCGGCGTCGAGATAGATCGCGATGCTTCCCTTCGCTCTGAGCTGCTCGACGGCGTAGCTGATCAGCTGGAGCCGCAGCGCCTGATCGCTCGCGGACAGGCAGTCCATCCCGGCGAGGGCGTCGGGCTCGAGGATGACCGCGGCCTTCCGCGCGCCGATCCCGTTGGCAAAGGCGGCGATCCACGTACGGTAGCCCTCGGCCGTGGTGACGTTATTGCCGGAAAGCCCTCCGCAGTCGCGCTGCGGGATGTTGTACGCCACCAGCACGGGCAGGGCGCCGGCGCGCGACATCGCGGTCACCTCGGCGTCCACGTCGGACTGGACGTCGGTGTTCCAGCTTCCCATCCAGCGCGACTGCGGCTGCGCGGCGATCTTGTCCAGCTGCGCCGCGTCGGCGGGCCGGCTGGCGCGCCAGGCGTCGGCGGTGAATTTCGCGTTCGAGCGCGGGTCGATCCAGAGCACCGCGCTTCTGAGGATGCTCGCCACGGTCGTGCCCACCGCGGGAGCTGCCGGCGTCGGCGCCGGCGTGGAGACGACCGGATCGCGGCCGGTGCTGCCGGCCAGGGGATTGGTGCCGGCGTCGCCGGAACAGGCGGCCGAGAGGGCCAGGAGCGTCAGGCTGACGAGCGCACGGGCCGGGAGGGAGGGCCGGGGCAGTCGGATGGACCGTGTCGTCAACGACATGGACGGCAGCGAGGTCGGAGGATAACGTCGCGGGCCCCGCTCGACCGAGCGAGAGCCTTCGTGCGAGGACGATTGCAAACGTGTGGCGCAACTACCGGCCTGGTCTATAAAGTCAGGCAGGACAATCACTTGAATGATACCGTAAACGTACGGCCCGCGCTCTGCACTGGCGCACACCGCACCAGTGCTCCAGGTCACAACTCTTGAGCCTCTTCTCGGCCTCGACGGCCGTCTCCGAACGTCCGCCGCTCTCGGCGAACACGATCCCCCTGCTCCCGCGTACCCAGGAGCTGGTGGTTCGTGCCGTCGCCGTCGTGGCGCTCGCGTACAGCGCCTATTGGATCTGGTGGCGGTGGACGGCCACGCTCAATCCCGCGCATCCGGTGTTCTCGGTGGTGCTCGTGGTGGCGGAGACGACGGGACTCGTCAGCATGTTCTTCTTCGTCTTCAACGTGTGGCGGCTGACGCGGCGCGAGCCGCCTCCTCCGCCGGACGGACTGGACGTCGACGTGTTCATCACCTGCTTCGACGAGCCGCTGCAGCTCATCCGGCGCACGGCCATCGGCGCGCGGGCGATCCGCTATCCGCACAACACCTTCGTGCTCGACGACGGGAAGCGGAACGAGGTGCGGGCCATGTGCCAGGAGCTCGGCGTCGGCTACATCCGCCGCCGCGGCAGGGAGCACGCCAAGGCGGGCAACCTCAATCATGCGCTCACCGTGACCTCGGCGGAGTTCGTCCTGCAGCTCGACGCCGATCACGTGCCGCTGCCGAACATCCTGGACCGCCTGCTCGGCTACTTCGAGAACCCGAAGCTGGCGATGGTGCAGTCGCCGCAGGACTTCTACAACACCGACTCGTTCACGCACGTTGTCAACGACGAGGGGCGCCGGCTCTGGGAGGAGAACCGGCTCTTCTTCTCGATCGTCCAGCCCGGGCTCGACCGCAACAACGCGGCGTTCTTCTGCGGCAGCTGCGGCGTGCTTCGGCGCGCGGCGATCGACGAGATCGGCGGCTTCTCCACGCAGACGATCACCGAGGACATGGAGACGACGCTCGTCCTCCATGCCCGCGGCTGGCAGACATACTACCATGGCGAGACGCTGGCCTACGGGCTCGCACCGGCAAACGCCACGCAGTATCACGTGCAGCGGCTGCGGTGGGGACAGGGGACGATGCAGATCATGCGGAAGATGAATCCGCTCTTCCTCCCCGGTCTCACCTGGCAGCAGCGCCTCTCGTACTTCTCGGCGCTCATCATCTACGTGGACAGCGTGCAGCGCCTGGTGTTCTACCTGGCGCCGGTCGTCTTCTTCCTCACCGGCTGGCTCCCGGTGGCGGCGAGCAACGGGGAGTTCCTCGCGCGGCTCATCCCGTTCATGGTCCTCCGCATCACCGCGTTCGAGCTTCTCGCCCGGGGCACCGGCTATCTGCTGATCGCCGAGCGCTACAACATGACGCGCTTCTGGACGTACATCTGCGCGATCTCCGGATTCTTCGCGCGAAAGCCGCTCCGCTTCAACGTCACGCCGAAGGGACCGGGCGACGTGCCGTTCGAGACCTATGCGCCGCAGCTGTATCTCGTGGTGCTGTCGGTGTTCGCGGTGCTCTGGTGCGTCGCGGCGCGCTCCTTCGGCTGGATCGACTACGGCGACGGAGGCTCCGTCGTCTCCGCCGTGATCATCGTCAACGGCATCTGGCTCGCCTGGAATCTCTACTTCGCCGCGTACGTGGTGCAGCACAGCATCCGCTCGAAGCAGATGCGCAGCGATCACCGCTTCGCGCAGCGCATTCCCACGCGCATCCGGCCGCTGCTCGGCGGGGACGTGCCCGAGGGGGGTGCTCCCGCCACGACGGAGGACATCAACTCGTCGGGGCTCTCCTTCCGCAGCACGCACCGCTTCCCGAAGGACTCGCTGCTCGAGATTCCGCTGCAGCTCTCGGCCGGCCGGATCACCACCTTCGCCATCGTCACCCACGTCACCGAGATGAAGACGCGGCACGGCGTGATCTACCAGCACGGGGCGATCTTCCAGGAGATGCCGATGGACACGCGCGACGCCATCGAGCTGCACAGCGCGCATCACGCGATTCCGCAAGCGCGGCAGAAGTTCCGTCAGAGCATGCCGCTCGTGCAGAACGCCGTGGAGCGGTTCATCAACGCCCGCGTGAGCCGCCGGCACACCGTGGGGCTGCCGGTGCTCATCGGCACCCCGGCAGCGCCGGGCCGCGTGGATCTCGGGATGGGGCTGCTGGAGGACGAGAGCGACGGCGGCGCGCGGTTCATCCTCGACAGCCCCATCGCGCCCGGCACCGAGGTGTTGTGGGACGTCCCGGGGACGACGATCTCGGGGAAGGGAGAGGTGGTCTTCAGCCGCTCGGTGGAGTCGTCGCTGCGGCCGAGCTTCGTCATCGGCGTGAAGCGGTCGGTCGCGCAGCCGACCGAGCGGTTCGCGACGCTGCGCCGCTGGGTGAGGACCCCCGACGCGACGACGAGCGCCGGCTAGCGGCGCGCCGCCCTGGTACGCGCCGCCGTGGTACGCGCCGCCCCGCTGTCCGCGACCGGCGCCGGCGCCCGGGCGGGGCAGGTCTGCACGATCAGCGGGCAGCCTCGCGCGTAGTACGCCGCCGACTCCAGCACGACCGCCGTCGTGTTCATGTTGAACATGCGCGTGCCGTCGTGCGTCCCCTCGTACACCCCCGCCGTCCAGCCGGCGCTCGTCCGCCCGCCCGAGCTGAGCGACTCGAGCGCCCGCCAGGTGTAGTCGCTGGGCACGAGGGCATGATAGCCGAATGCCGCCTTCGCGCTCACCCAGCGCGGAAAGGCCGGATGGACGGATCCCCACGGCGAGGCGACGACGAAGGACTTTCCCTCGCGATAGAGCAGGTAGTAGTAGAAGTACGCGGGGGGGTCCGGAAGCGCATCCTCGCTGAGCATGACGACGTGACCCACCTGCCGCGATCGCGCCTCCTGCGCGGCGAGCACGGCGAGCGAGAGGTCGCGCCACTGCGGTGACGTCCATCCCAGCTCGAGCCCCATCAGCACGAAGGGCTCGCTCGTGAGGAGGTCGCCGCCGCGCGTGTCGGCGAGCACCGTCTGGCCTTCCACCGCGACCGGCTTTCCGTTGGCGGTGAAGTCGAGCGCGAGCGGAGCGCGCACTCCCCAGAGCGAGAACCCTTCGGCAGCGTACTGCTCGTAGCCGATCCGCCCCTCCTGATAGACACGCTGCTTGCCCGACGTGGGCCCGATGTCCTGGCCGCGCAGGTAGCCGTCATCGACGAGGCGCGTCATGTCGAGCCGTCCGGCGATGGCCTCCGTGCGCCGCAGCAGCAGCGTGTCGCGCGCGCCGACGATGCGCAGCCAGATCAGCAGCCGCCCGTGGTCAGTCGCCGACCAGCCGTAGCCCTTCGTGCTCGGCCGCGTGCGGCGGTCGATCATCTGCCCCGAGGTAGAGGCGTACAACTTGTTGAAGGCGGCCCCGTCGTAGCGCGGCATCGTCGCGAGGGTGCCGAGCGCTCGACTCATCAGCGCGGTGTACTCGGCGGTGGTGATGAAGCCGAGCTCGCGCGCGGAGTACATGGCGGCGAGCGCGCTGGCCATGTCCCACACGGTGACGAAGGGATAGTTGTCCGCGGCCCCGACGAAGCCGGCGCGGGAGATCCGCGCCGAGGCGACCTTCCACGCCCCGCGGGCCGACTCCACCATCATCATGCGCTGGTCGGCGGCCGACGCGGTCGTGGGGGGGAGGGGGGAGACGACGGGCAGCGCGACTGGTGGCCTCGCGGCCACCTCCTTCGCCGTCGCCGGCAACGGCATCCACCGTCTCTGCGCCTCGCGGGCACGACGCTGCTGGACCGCGGAGAGGGGTCCGAGCGAGGCGATGGCGAGCACGGCGGCGAGGCCGGCGAGCGCGGAGCGGCTGGGTCGCATGCGGTTGGTCTGGTCGTTCGGTGCGGACGGGCCGCCCGCGCGTGGCAACGAAGGCAAATGACACACCGCGAGGCGGTTCCGCAATCGGGTACGCTTTTGGCATGGGGCTGGCGTTCCGTCGGGGAGCCAACTCACAGAAACCCCGTGGTCCCAAGCACAGAGCCCCATGTCCACAACTACGCGCTGTCTCGCCTCCGCCGTCGCTGCCGCTGTGATCGCCCTCGCTCCGCAGGCTCGCGCCCAGAGCCTCGCCGTGTACGGCGCCGCCGAGGCGGCGGGCTTCGGCGAGGGTTCGGGGATTCTCGGAGCATCGCTCACCCCGGGCCACCTGGGGCTCAACTGGCTGCTGACGGCGAGCGTGCAGACGTACACGTACCGCCTCTCGCCCACCGCCACCGACTCCAAGGTGGCGTTCTCGCCGGCGGTGGGGTTGCAGCTGAAGGGCCCCGACGGGGCGATCCAGGGGACGGTGGGCTACAACTTCACCAGCGGTTCGGCGCCCTCGGGGGTGGCCGGCGTCGCCGGCGGCGGCACGTCGAGCCCGACGCTCGGCGCGCAGGCGAACTACTGGGGGGGACGCTTCGAGCACGAGGGGATCGTCTCGTACGCCACCAAGCCGCAGTACGTCTGGGCGCGCGGCCGGCTCGGCGCCCGTCCCGTGTCGCTGGTCCCCCTGTACCTGGGCGGAGAGTTCGTCGCACAGGGCGGGAGCGGGTACGGCTACCGATACCAGGCCGGTCCGACCATCAACTACCACATCACCCCGAACTTCCACTTGGGCGGGAGCGGCGGCGTGCGGTGGAACAGCGCCGCCAACAGCGCGACGAGCGGCTACGTGACGATCGGCTTCGTGGCGCTCTCGCAGATGTGAGGCGCGCGGGCTCGCGGGTGTCCACTCTCCGCGGCGCCGTGCGCCACAACTGTCATCCCGCAGGAGCGCCGGAGGCGCGAGTGCCGGGATCCACTGTCGCAGCCGGTGGCCGGCCATGTCTCATTCACGGTGGGTCCCGACAGTCGCTTCGCGACTGCGGGATGACATCGCGGGGAAGACGGACCGCGGGATGACATCGCGGAGACGACGGAGAACGACGAAGGGTCCGGCGCCAGGAGGCGCCGGACCCTTCGTCACGACGGCCGGGACTACTCGGCGTCGGGGTTGACCATCGCCTCGGCGAGCGCGGTGAGGTCGAGGTCGGTCTTCTGCTCCTCGTCCAGCGTCGCCTGCAGCAGGTCGGCCTGCGCGCTGTAGCCGAGGAGGCGAGCCCAGGTGCGGACGGTGCCGTAGCCGGCCATCTCGTAGTGCTCCACGTGCTGCGCCGCCGAGATGAGGCCGGCGTCGAGCACGAACGCGTCGGGCTTCTCCTTCATCAGATCCTTCGCCTCCTCCAGCAGCCCCTCCATGCCGTGGCACTTCTTGCCGGTGGGCTTCTCGTCCAGCGCCTTGCAGATGCGCTCGAGCCGCTTCACCTGGCCCCGCGTCTGCTTCTCGTGCTTGGCGAACGCCTTCTTCAGCTGCGGGTGCGTGGCCGCCTTGATCATGCGCGGCATTGCCTTGAGGATCTGGTTCTCCGCGCTGTAGAGATCCTTGATCTCCTCGACGTACAGCTCGTGCAGGGATTCCATGGGCATCGGGATGCTCCGAGTGTGTTTTGTTGGGATGCTCTGTGGCGACAATGGCGCTGCACAAGGCAAGGCATGTGCCCGCTACACCGTCAATCGCCATATTTCCCGGGCGCGGCGACGAATCGCTGCGCGGCAACGGCCACACCAAAACGGAACGCGACAATGACGCTGCGACTGCATCTCCTCCGCCACGGCCAGACGGCGGCGAGCCGCGAGAACGTGTTCTGCGGACGGCGTCTCGACCCCGAGCTCACGAGCGACGGCGCGGCGATGGCCGAGGCGTTCGCCCAGGCCTATCGCGAGGTGGCGTGGCGAGCGATCTACGCGAGCCCGCTCACGCGCGCCCGCGCCACCGCGGAGCCGCTGGCGGCGCTCCTCGGCCTTCCGGTCGCGCTGCGCGAGGGGCTCGCCGAGATCGACTACGGCGCGTGGGACGGCAAGTCGGCCGAAGCGGTGGATGCGGAGTACCACGATGCCTACGTGCGGTGGGAGGCGGACCCTGCGTGGAATCCCCCCGTCGACGGCGAGACGGCGATCGCGCTCGCGCAGCGCGTCACGCACGTCGTCGAGGAGATCATCAGGGCCTACGACGCTGGCGACGTCCTCGTCGTCTCGCACAAGGCGACGATTCGCGTGCTGCTCTGCGCTCTCCTCGGAGTGGACGTGGGCCGCTTCCGGTACCGGTTCGGCTGTCCGGTGGGCTCGGTGACGATCGTGGAGTTCGGGCAGCACGGGCCGCTCGCGGCCGCGGTGGCCGACCGCTCGCATCTGGACGCGCGGCTGCGCGCGCTTCCCGGCACCTGAGCCCCGCTTCGCGTGCGGGCAGCGTGGCACTGGCCGTGCGGCTCGCGCGCGCATAGCTTCGCGGACCCCACCATCCACGACGAGAGGAACATGGCGACGAAACTCGACAAGGCGATCAAGCGCGAGCTGGAGCACGGCGGCAAGACCTGGACGATCACCATCGCGCCCGACGGGCTGAAGGCGGTGGAGAAGGGCAAGCGCAACGGCCGCGAGCTCTCGTGGGCGTCGATCATCAGCGGCGACGCTTCCCTCGCGGAGGATCTCAAGATCTCCGTGGACGCCACACGCGGCGCCGTCTAGCTGTCCGGCCGGCCGGCGCTGGCGCGCGGCATCTGACCGCGCGTCAGCCCGGCGGTGGCAGCAGCGCCGCGATCCTGGCGGCCCGCTCGCGGTGCCGCCCCCCGAGGTACTCGAACTTCTCGGCGGTGGCCACGTTGCCCGACTCGCGGTTCTGACGCGCCATCACCGCGCAGTATTCGCTGACCTCCATCTCGTCGGTGACGTCCTGCGCCGAGAAGCCATATGGCTGGTCGTAGAGCAGCAGGGCGGCGACGGCGTGCGTCGAGAAGGACAGGGTGCCGAACTGCTCGCGAAGGTGGGCGAGGCCGTCGGCCCGGGAGAGCACGCCGTGCCACTCGGCGGCGGAGAGCGCTGGTGCTGGATCGGGCATCGGTTGCTGGGGGCTGGAGGACGTGGCAACATGACAGGGCGCGCGGCGGCGACGCAAACGCATCCTGCGGGCCTCGGCACCGTACCCCCGACGGCCGTCCGGCGGCGACGGTCCGGCCCATGCGCAGTGTAAGCCAACCGCAGGCCGGTCGTCCTCCAGTCACCGCAATGACTCCGAAGAAGATCCTCGTCGTCGACATCGGCGGCTCGCACGTGAAGCTGCTGGCCACCGGCCACCGCACCCCGCGCAAGCTGGCGTCGGGGCCCGACCTCGCTCCCGGACCGATGGTCGCGGAAGTGCTGGCCGCGGCGCACGACTGGGAGTTCGACGTCGTCTCCATCGGCTACCCGGGCGCGGTGAGCCGCGGCATCATCACCGCCGAGCCGCGCAACCTCGGCGGCGGATGGGTGGAGTTCGACTTCGCGGCGGCGTTCGGGCGGCCGGTGCGCATCCTGAACGACGCCGCCATGCAGGCGCTTGGCAGCTACGACAGCGGACGCATGCTTTTCCTGGGGCTGGGCACGGGGCTCGGTACGACGCTCATCTGCGACGGCACGGTGATCCCCCTCGAGGCGGCGCACCTGCCGTACCGGCGAGGACGCAGCTTCGAGGAGTACGTCGGCAATGCTGGACTCGAGCGGCTGGGGCGCCGCAAGTGGCGCCGCCACGTCGCCGCGGTGGTGAAGCTCCTCTCCGCCGCGCTCCTCGCCGAGTACGTCGTGCTGGGAGGAGGCAACGTGCGCCTGCTGCACGAGCTGCCGGAGCACGCGCGCCGCGGCAACAACATGCACGCCTTTCGCGGGGGCTATCGCCTCTGGGCGAGCGGGGTGACGGTCTCGTGACGCAAGGCAACCCGAACGTGCCGGGCACGCCGCCGATCGGGCCGGGCGTGGAGCCGCGCTGGACGTCCAGCGCGAAGAGCGGCGTCGGGACGGCGCTCGACGGCCGCAGCCACGTCTGGTTCACCGTCTCGCACGGCATCGTCGACGAGGTCTACTACCCCCGCGTGGATCAGGCGAACACGCGTGACCTCGGCCTGCTGGTGAGCGCCGCGGGAGGGTACTTCTCCGAGGAGAAGCGCGACGCGGACAGCGAGGTGCACCTCATCGCTCCCGGCGTGCCGGGCTACCGGCTGGTGAACCGGTGCCGGCAGGGCCGCTACGAGATCGAGAAGACGGTGATCACCGATCCGGAGCGCGACGTGCTCGTGCAGCGCGTCGTCTTCACCGCCCTGCAGGGGGTCGTCGCCGATTACCGGCTGTTCGCCCTGCTCGCGCCACACGTCGCCAACCAGGGCTACGGCAACGACGGCTGGAGCGAGCGGTACAAGGGGGTGCCGATGCTGTTCGCGCGCCGGCACGACGTGGCGCTCGCGCTCGCCTGCGACACGGGCTGGACGGCGACGAGCTGCGGCTACGTCGGGGTCAACGACGGTTGGCGCCAGGTGAAGCAGCGCGGCCATCTCTTCGATCCCTGCGCCGGCGTGCGCGACGGCAACGTCGCGCTCACCGGCGAGGTGCGGCTCGGCGAGAACCGGCGCCAGGGCGACCGCCCGGACCGCGCCGAGTTCATGATGGTGCTGGCGTTCGGGCTGGGACCGGCCGAAGCGGCGCAGCGCGCGCGGATGACGCTCGCCTCCTCGTTCGAGCGGATCCAGGCGTCGTACATCCGCGAGTGGGAGCACTTCCACGAGCATACCATCGGGCCGCGACATGCCGACGGCGACGTCACGCCGGAGCAGGCGCGCCGGAGCGCGGCGCGCGACCTGGCGGCGCACGCCCACGGCAGCACGCACGCGCACGAGGCGGCCGGCGCGCGAGTCCGCGAACGCCGCCGGCGGGCTCCGGTGGAGCTGCCTTCGAGCGTCGTGGATCTGTACCGGATGAGCGCGGCAATCCTCGCGATCCACGAGGACAAGCGCGCGTCGGGCGCGCTCATCGCGAGCCTGTCGGTGCCATGGGGTGACACCAAGAGCGATCACGAGCTCGGCGGCTACCATCTCGTGTGGCCGCGCGATCTCGTGAACAGCGCCGGCGCCCTGATCGCGCTGGGGCACGGCGTGCACGCGCGCCGCACGCTTCGCTATCTCATGAGTACCCAGGAGGAGGACGGGCGCTGGGCCCAGAATCTCTGGCTCGACGGGACGCCGTACTGGACCGGCGTGCAGATGGACGAGATCGCGTTCCCGATCCTCCTCGCCGAGATGCTGCGGCGCGAGGGCAAGCTGGAGGACCTCGATCCCTATCCGATGATCCGCCGCGCCGCTTCGTTCCTCGTGCGGCACGGACCGGTCACGGGACAGGATCGGTGGGAGGAGAATGGTGGCTACTCGGTGTTCGCCCTCGCCGTCCAGGTCGCGGCGCTCGTCGTCGCTGGCGACTTCGCCGAAGCCGCCGGCGAAAGTGATCTCGCGACGCTGCTGCGCGAGACCGCGGATGCCTGGAACGCCAGTATCGAGCGGTGGACGTACGTGACGGACACCCCGCTCGCGCGCGAGGTCGGCGTGGAGGGCTACTACGTGCGCATCGCGCCCGACGACGTGGGCGACGCCGTGCCGGCGAGCGGCGGCCGCATCCCGATCAAGAACCGCCCCGGGGGCGAGGATTCCGCGCGCTACGAGGAGATCGTGAGCCCCGACGCGCTCGCGCTCGTGCGCTTCGGGCTCCGCGCCCCCAACGACCCGCGCATCCTCAACACGGTTCGCGTCATCGACGCCACGCTCCGCACGCGCACCGCGACGGGACCGGCCTGGTACCGCTACAATCGCGACGGCTACGGGGAGAAGGCCGACGGCTCGGCGTTCGACGGCTTCGGCATCGGGCGGCCCTGGCCCCTGCTCGCCGGCGAGCGCGCCCACTACGAGCTCGCGGCGGGACGGCCCGAAGTGGCAGTGCAGCTCCTCGGCGTGATGCGTGCGCAGGCGAGCGACGGCGGCATGCTGCCCGAGCAGGTGTGGGACCAGGCGGACATCCCGGAGCGCGAGCTGTTCAACGGCCGGCCGACCGGGGGGGCGATGCCGCTGGTGTGGGCGCACGCCGAATACGCCAAGCTCGTGCGGTCGCTGCACGACGGCCGCGTGTTCGACATGCCGCAGCAGCCGTACGAGCGCTACGTGCGGCAGCGGCGAGGCTGCGACATCACGCTCTGGACCTCCTCCAGCAGCGTCTCGGTGATGCCCGTCGGGAACCGGCTGCGCATCCTCGCCTCCGAACCGTTCATCGTGCGCTGGAGCACGGACGACGAGCCGTGGCGCGTGGCCACGGGGGGCGACACCACGCTCGGCGTCTGGCGTGCCGAGCTGGATACCGTGCGGCTTCCCGTCGGGACGATGGTGCGCTTCTCCGTGGGCGCGCCGGACGGCTCGGCATGGAGCGCCGAGCAGTCCGTCGCCGTCGTCGGATAGCCGCTAGAAGGTCAGCGACTGGCCGGGCTTCATCACGATGAGGCGCTTGTCACCGCTGAACGCCGCGCGGACCTGCGCTTCGGTGGCGAGGCCCGGGAAGGTGCCGTAATGCATCGGCACGATCGTCGCCGGCTTGAAGTACTTCGTGATCGCCCTGCGCGCCGCCGCCGGATCCTGTGTGTACGGACCCCCGCCGACGCCCAGCAGGATGATCGACGGACGAAACATCTCCTGGATCAGCGCCATGTCGCCGAAGAGCCAGGTGTCGCCGGTGTGGTACAGCGTGCGCCCATCGGCGAACTCGAGGACGAAGCCGAGCGGCCGGCCGCCGGGCTCGCTCGAATGCATCGCCGGCACGAGGTGCACGGTCACGTCGCCCACCTTGAAGGTGCCGCCCACGTTCCCCGTCCCCGCCTGTGCCGGCGGGAGGCCGAGGGTGAGCACCCACTCGTTGGCGCCGATCACCATCGCGCCCGACGACTGCGCGATCGCCTTCGCGTCGAGCGCATGGTCGGGGTGCGAATGCGTGACGAGGATGGCGTTGGGCTTGTACTGCGAGAGGTTCTTCAGCGCCTCCGGTGTCGACGGGTTCCCGCTGAGGAACGGATCGATCAGGAGCCTGGTCCCCCCCGACGAAGTGACCTCGAAGGCGGCGTGGCCGAGCCACCGCACCAGGATCGGCTTCTGCGCGGCGCGCTGCGCGGCGAGCGGGAGTGGAAGCAGGGCGGCCAGCGACAACAGGGCGACGCGGCGAATGAACGACGAGCGGGTGAGCATGTGGGAAGCTCCGGTTCGAGAGACGACTGACGAGCGTGACGACGACCATTCAGCACCACTCAATTCCCTCCCGTGCGGCGCGGTTCCCGCGCACCGGATCTCCGCCTCGGGAATCAGCGCGACTCGAGGCCTCGCAGCAGCGTCGGGATGAATCCGCCGAAGGCGCCGTTGCTCATCACGAGCACGACGTCCCCCCCCGCCGCCTCGGCGATCACCTTCTGCACCAGCACCTCCACGTCCGGAGAGGCGTTGGCGGCGATCCCCTTGGTCTCGAGCGCCTCCACCACCTTGTGGATGTCGAGCTGCTCGTCCACCGGCACCTTGTCATGTGGCTCGGGCACGCGGATTGACGCGAGCGATGCACCGTCGAAGGCCGCGGCGTACTCGGTCTGGTGGATGTTGCGGCGGCTCGTGTTGGAGCGCGGCTCGAACACCGCCCACAGGCGCCGCTCCGGGTAGCGCAGGCGGATCGCGGTGATCGTCTCGCGCACTGCCGTCGGGTGGTGCGCGAAGTCGTCGATCACGAGCACGCCGGCCGGTTCGCCGCGGATCTCCTGGCGGCGCTTCACCCCCATGAACGACGCGAAGCCGTCGCGGACCTGGTCGGCGCTGAGCCCCAGCGCGCGAGCCGCCGCGTACACGCCGATCGCGTTCTCCACGTTGTGGTAGCCGGACATCGGCAGCAGGAACTCACCCACCCTGCCGAGTGGCTCGACGATCGTGAAGCGCGCCCCCTCCGGCCCGAAGCGGAGTCCCTCGGTGGTGTACTCGGCGTCGCCGCGCGCGGCATACGTGGCCACGAAGCAGCGGGCGGTGCTGCGCGCCAGCTCCACGGCGTTCGGGTACGACGCGGACACCGCGAGGAATCCGTCGCTCGGCAGCGTCTCGGCGAACCTCTCGAACGCCGATTCGTAGTGGGACATGTCGCGAAAGATGTCGGCGTGGTCGAACTCGACGCTGGTGAGCAGCGCCGTGTGCGCCCGGTAGTGCATGAACTTCGGGCCCTTGTCGAAGTACGCGGTGTCGTACTCGTCACCTTCCACCACCACGAAGGGCCCCGCCCCGTTGCGGAAGTTGCCCTCGTAGTTGAGCGTCACCCCGCCGACGAGGAAGCTCGGATCCGTCCCCGCCGCCACGAGCACGTGCGCCATCAGCGCCGATGTCGTCGTCTTGCCGTGCGTTCCCGTCACCACGACGCTCTGCTTTCCCGCCAGCACGAGCGAGCCGAACGCCGCCGGGAAGCTCATCTGCGGAATGCCGCGCTCGCGCACTGCGGTCGCCTCCGGATTCACCCGGCGGATGACGTTCCCGATGATGACGAGGTCGGGACGCGCCGCGTCGAGGTTCGCGGGGGAGTACGGCGTCATCACCTCGACCCCCCAGCGCGCGAGCATGTCGCTCATCGGCGGGTAGACGGCCTCGTCGCTCCCCGTGACGTCGTAGCCGGCGCTCTTCAGCATTCCGGCGAACGAGCCCATCCCCGTGCCTCCCACGCCGACGAGATGGATGCGCTTCACGGAGCCTGGGGCGATCTCGGAAAGAACGTTGCCGTTGTCGTCGGACATGATCGGGAGCGTGGGTCGGGGTGGCACGGGCGGGTTCCTCGGTCAAGTCTAATGCCGGCGGCGCCACGCCGAATGGCACTGACGCGCCCGCCATGGTTGCGCCGACCGGCGAGCGTCGTATTCTCCTCCGGAGGAAGACAGGGGCGCCGTCCCGGTCAGCGGCCGGCCGGCCATACGTGGCGAGGATTCCCGACAGGATCATCGACGGAGGAGGGCTTCTGCACGAGTCGAGACAGCTCCGCCACGCGCTCGCCGAGTGCCGCGCGCGCGGCGAGGAGGCGATGGTGGCCACCGTGACGAGCATCGACGGCTCCGTCTATCGCGGCATCGGCGCCCGCATGCTCGTTCGCGCCGATGGCTCCAGCGTGGGCGCGGTGAGCGGCGGCTGCCTCGAAGCCGACGTCGTCGCGCGCTTCGCGGAGACGCACGCCCATGGACGGCCCGTCGTGGTGACGTACGACACCCGCAACGGCGACGACGGAGTGCTCGGGCTGGGGCTCGGCTGCCAGGGGCTCATCACCCTCCTGCTCGAGCCGCTGTCGGGCGAATCGCTCGACCGCGCCATCGCCCACTTGGACGCGCTCGCGGCGCGGCGCGCGCCGGTTCGCGTCGCGACGGTTCTCGAATCGCCCGCGGGGAGCACGCGCGCGGTGGGCGACCGCATCGTGCTGGACGGGGACGACGCCGGCCTGCCGGACGTGCTGCAGGCGACGGGGCACGTTCTCTCGATCGAGACCGTGCGCCCCGCGGCGCCCCTCGTCATCTGCGGCGCCGGCAACGATGCCATCCCCCTGGCGCGCCTCGCCGCGTTGCTCGGCTGGCACGTCACGGTGGTGGACCACCGGCCTGAATTCGCGACGCGCGAGCGCTTCCCCGATGCCGACGAGGTGGTCGTGGCGAACGTCGCCGCCGACGCCGGCGCGCTCGCCCGCGCCGTGCGGCTCGACGGCCAGACCGCCGCCGTGTGCATGGCCCACTCGGCGAGCCACGATCGCGCCTGCCTGCACGCGCTGCTGGACGCGGGGGTGGAGTATCTCGGCGTGCTCGGCCCGCGCCGTCGCACGCTCGAGCTGTTCTCCGGGCGTGACGATGCCACCGAGCTGCCGCCGAACGTGCATGCCCCGGTCGGGCTCGACCTCGGCGCCGAGACGCCCGAGGAGATCGCCCTGGCGATCGTCGCCGAGATCAGCGCCGTGCGCCGCGGGCGCGGCGCCGGCATGCTGCGCGATCACCCCGGCCCGATCCACACCGACCGGGCGGCGACGGTCAACGCCCTGCCTCGAACCGGTGAAACCGTCCGTCGAGGTCGTTGAGCAGCCGCGCCTTCGTGGCATCGTCCACGAACGCGTAGGCGATCGAGTTGCGCACCATCGTCTTGAGCGTGCGGTAATCGAGCCGCTGGTCGCGCACCGCGCGCACGAACTCCTGTGTCATGTCGGAGCGTGAGACTCCCGCGTCGTCGGTGGCCAGGGCGACGGGCACGCCGTGCGCCAGATACGCCGCGAGTGGATGCGCTGCGCCCCGCACGCCGAGGATCACGTCGTTGCTGGTGAGGGCGATCTCCACGAGGATGCACCGAGCCGCCAGCTCGCGCAGCAGTCCCTCCGCGTCGTCCTCGAGCATCACGTCCACGCCGTGCCCGATGCGCCGCGCATGTCCCTGCTCCACCGACTGGCGGATGTGCGACCGCAGCCCGTCGCGCGGCACGAGCGCGGCGGTGAGCTCGCCGGCGTGCAGGCTGATCTTCACATCGGGGTAGATGGCGTGGAGCGAGTCGATCATCGCCATGTGCAGCGAGAAGTCGCGCATCGCCACGGGCCCGTCCTCGGGCGCGACGAGGTTGAAGCCGACGAAGCGCCTGTCCATCGTCGCGAGCTCGAAGCCGGCGAGGATCTGCGCGAACACCTGCTCCGGCGGGCGGCTGCGGCTCACCTGATACAGGTAGCGCACCTCCACGGCGCAGCCGGGCTCGGAGTGCGCGGTTCCGCAGCGCAGCAGCTGCGAGCGGCGCGCCTCGTCGACGTCGAGCGCGCGGATCGCCTTCGCCAGCGTGTCGCGGAGGCCGGCGCTGTCGAGCCGCTGGCGCAGCCTGGTCACGCTCCCGCTCCAGCCGAGCGCCTGCCCGAGCCGGCTCACCGTGTTGGGATCCGCGGTGTGCATCAGCTCCAGGTAGCTCACCTGTTCGGCCGCGGCGCGCGCGCTCGCCTCGGCGAGCATCCCCGCGGCGTTGTCGGCGGCGGCCGCGGAGAACTTGCCGAAGGTCGCGAAGAAGTGGTCGTGCCCCGATTCCGCGCCGGGCCGCCAGTCCTGCATCGACCAGGCGGCCACTGCGCGCCGCCGGAGCCCGGAGTCGGCCAGGATCTCGCGCGCCAGGCGCTGGTTGCCAATGGGATGATCGGGGCAGCGCGCCCGCTGGATCTGCATCGAGACGGTGTCGATGCACACGCCGGCGTCCGCCGACCAGCGGAGGTAGCTCTCGGCGTAGATCGCGCCGGAGAGATGGTTGTGCAGGTCGCCCCCCTTGGGCATCCCGCGCAGGAAGGCGACGAGCTGCGCCGAATCGCCGCGCACGGCGTCGAGGCGGGCGCTGGCCGCCACCTCGCCGGCGGAGGGCCCCGGCACGACGACGGGAGCCGCGCGGCAGGCGGAGAGAGCAAGGAGCAGCGCGACCGAGCGGTGCGCGGTCGCGAGACGACGGAGGCGGAGTGGGATGGTCGGGATCATCTGGAAAAATGGCAGGGCGCGGCCCGGCGAAACAGGGGGCCCCGCGCAGCGTAGGGGAGCTGACCTCACCCTCGACCCGCCATCGTGCTCTCCATCCTGCTCTCATCGTTCCGTGTCAGCGTCGACAACCTCGCGGGCAATCCGCTCCGGACCTTCCTCTCCACGCTCGGGATCATCATCGGGGTGGCCGCGCTGGTCTCCGTGCTGTCGCTCGGCGACGGCATGGAGCGGTTCATGCGCGCGCAGATCGGCCAGACGACCGACCTGCAGGCGATCGGGGTGTCGCCGCGCCGCTCGCGCGAGGTGGATGGCGTGCAGGTTCCCTTGCCGGACGTGCTCGAGCTCACCCTCGACGACGTCGATGGTCTGCAGGGGGAGCTCGGCGTCGGCCGGGCGGTCGGCCTCACGCAGACCGGGATCGCGCTGAGCGCGGGCGGGGCGAAGCAGCGCGCCGTCCAGCTGCTCGGGACGACGGCGGCGCTCTACTCGGCGCAGGGAATCGCGGTCGCGAGCGGGCGCCTCTTCACGAGCGAGGAGAGGGAGGCGAATGTCGCGCTCCTCTCGGCTCGTGGCGCGCGCGAACTGGCGGGCACGGGGCGGCCGGCTCTGAGGCCCGGTGATGTCATCACGCTCGGGGGAGAGACGCTGCGCGTGGTGGGGATCCTCGCGGGACCGCGCACGGAGAAGGAGCTGTCGGCGGTGGTCCCCATCGTCGCGGCCCGCCGGGCCATGGCGGCGCCAGCGTCCGACTGGCGCCCCTCCATGTTAGTGCAGGTGGAGCGGGTGGAGGATGCCCCCGCGGCGCTCGCGGCGACCGAGCACTGGTTCGCGCGGAAGCTGGGCGCTGCGTGGAAGGACCAGGTGCGCGTCGCCAATCGCGCCGACCGGGTGGCGCAGGCGAAGCAGTCGCTGCTCCTGTTCAAGCTGTTCATGGGAGCGATCACCGGGATCTCGCTGCTGGTGGGAGGAATCGGAGTGATGAACGTGCTGCTCGCGGCGGTGGCGGAGCGGACGCGCGAGATCGGCGTGCGGCGCGCGGTGGGCGCGGCACGGCGCCACATCCTGCTGCAGTTTCTCGCGGAGTCGGTGACCATCTCCGGGGCGGGGAGTCTCGTCGGGGTGCTGGCGGGGGCGGCCGGCGCATACGGGATCACGGCGATTCTCCGCGCCAGGACGAGCGCCGAGGTGTACGCGGGGCTGAGCGTGAGCACCGTGGTGGTGGCCGTGGGGGCGACGGTGCTGGTGGGGCTGGCGTTCGGGCTGTATCCGGCCCTCCGGGCATCGCGGCTGGCGCCGATCGACGCGATCCGCCACGAGTGAGCGGTCCCCATCGACGCTGAGGGATTTCTAAGTCATTGAGCACCAAGTGTTTGAAAGTACTGCCGGCACCTACGGGGTTTTGCGTAGTGCACCATATTGCCGGTCCGCGTGTCAAATCGGTCGTCCTCCGCGAGACCACTCGCGTCATGACGCGTCTTCTCCTACCAGCACGGCCCGTGACATACCGGCGCACCCTGATCCTGCTCGCCTCGACCCTCGTCGCACTGGGCGCTGCCTCCCCCTCCCTCGCGTCCGCGCAGGGCGTGGACGTCATCCGAGGGCAGGTGACCGGCCCCGACAACGTGCCCCTCGTTGGCGCCAACGTCACCGCCACCTCGGTCTCCGGCGGCGTGAACCGGTTCGCGCGCACCGACAATGCGGGCCGCTACACCATCACCTTTCCCGGCGCGGAAGGCGATTACTTCGTGGGCTTCACCGCGGTGGGCTACAACCAGAAGCGGTTCGAGGTGAAGCGCACGGCGGACCAGGAGATCCTCGTCGCCGACGCCCAGCTCTCCCGCGCCGCCGCGATCCTCGACACGGTCAAGACGGTCGCCAGCAACCGGGACCGCGTGAGCCGCGGCGACAAGCCGGCGGACATCAGCGGCAACGAGCAGGTGGCGTCGAGTGCCGCCGTGCCGGCGAGCCAGCAGGGCGACCTGAACGCGATGGCGGGCACCATCCCCGGCGTCACGCCGATCACCGGCGCCGACGGAGATCCCGCGGGCTTCTCCGTCCTCGGGCTCTCGGCCGACCAGAACAGCACGACGCTCAACGGGAATCCCTTCGGCGGGTCGCAGCTCCCGCGCGACGCGAACATCACCTCGTCGCTCATCACGACGCCGTACGACGTGAGCCGAGGGGGGTTCAGCGGCGGGAACTTCAACATCATGGGCGGGCGCGGGTCGAACTACATCCGCCGCACCAACTCCGTCAACTTCGACGCGCCGCAGCTCCAGTGGACCGATCCCGCCGCGCGGGCGGTCGGACAGCAGTACACGAACGTCTCGCTCGGCGGGCTGCTCTCCGGGCCGATCAGCCTGGACAAGGCGTACTACAACGTGAGCTACCAGCTCGGCCGCCGGAGCAACGATCTGCGCACGCTGTTCAACACGACGCCGCTCGGGCTGCAGGCGAGCGGTCTCGCCTCGGATTCCGTCGCGCGGCTCATCGCGCTCCTCTCGCAGTCGAACGTCCCGACGCTGCTCGGCAGCCGCACGCTGAGCAACCGCACGAGCGACAACGGCTCGGTGTTCGGGAGCCTCGACTTCACGCCTCCCGGCTCGAGCACGGGGCAGACGTTCAACGTCACCTTCAACGGCTTCTGGAACCGGCAGACGCCGGTGTCCAACCTGCAGACCGAGTTCCCCGCGCACAGCGGCGACCGCACGAGCTGGAACGGAAGCGTCCAGGGGAATCACACGGCGTACGTCAGGAACACGGTGCTGAGCGAGAGCAGTGTCGGGGTCAACCGCAACCGCAGCTTCGGCGAGCCGTACGTCGCGCTCCCGAACGGCAGGGTGCTGGTGAACTCCATCTTCGCCGATGGCACGAGCAGCCTTCGCAACGTCTCCTTCGGCGGCAATCCGTCGCTGAGCGCGAGCAGCTCCACGGTCGGGGTGAATGCGTCCAACCAGCTCTCCTGGTTCAGCAAGAGCAACAAGCACCGCATCAAGCTCACGAGCGAGCTGCGGCGCGACGCGTACGACCAGGACCAGACGACGAATCTGCTGGGCAGCTTCACCTATCTCTCGCTCGCCGATCTCCAGGCCAACCGTCCGGCGTCGTTCACGCGGTCGCTTTCGCCCCGCGTGCAGAGCGCCAGCCAGACGACCGGGGCTCTCTCGATCGGCGACTCGTACAAGCGAACGAGCAACCTCCAGCTCCAGTACGGCCTGCGGCTCGACGCCAACCGCTTTTCGGCGGGACCGACATTCAATCCCGCGGTGGAGCAGATCTTCGGCGCGCGCAACGACGAGGCGCCGAACCGCATCTACGCGAGCCCTCGGATCGGCTTCTCGTGGGCGTACGGCGCCGCGCCGCAGATCGCGGCCTTCGACGGCGCCGTGCGTGGGCCGAGGTCCGTCGTGCGCGGCGGCGTCGGCCTCTTCCAGAGCACGCCTGGCGCGACGCTGCTGGGCTCCGCCATCGACAACACCGGACTGCCCACCGGTGTGCAGCAGATCGCCTGCGTCGGCCCCGCGGCGCCGACGCCCGACTGGGCGTCGTACGCGGCGAGCCTCGCGAACATCCCCACGCAGTGCGCCGATGGCTCCAACGGGAGCGTGTTCGCCAGCAACGCGCCTGGCGTCGTCCTCTTCGCGAAGGACTTCCAGGCGCCGCGCAGCGCGCGGGGCAATCTGCAGTGGAACGGTCCCGTGCTGTCGAACCGCTTCAGCCTCACCGCCGATCTCACGTACGGACGGAACCTGAACCAGGCGAGCTTCGTCGACCTGAACTTCAACCCGGCGGTGCAGTTCACGCTCGCCGCCGAAGGAGGGCGTCCGGTGTTCGTCCGGCCTGGGAGCATCGTCCCGCAGAGCGGCGCGATCGCGTCGCGCGACGCGCGGGTGAGCCAGCTCTTCTCGAGCGTCGCCGAGCAGCGCTCCGATCTGGTGAGCGAGAGCCGGCAGCTCCGTCTGAGCCTCAGCCCGACGAGCTTCAGCAGCAACTTCACCTGGAACCTGAGCTACGTCTACGGCAACAACCGCGAGCAGTACCGTGGCTTCAGCAGCACGGCGGGCAGCCCGCTCGACGTGCAGTGGGGCCGCTCCGGCTTCGACTCGCGCCACCAGCTCAACTACTTCCTCAACTACAACTTCTTCGACGCGGTGCGGGTCGGCTGGTTCGGACGCTTCGCCAGCGGCGGCGCCTTCACGCCGATGGTGGCGGGCGACATCAACGGCGACGGCTACTCGAACGACCGCGCCTTCATCTTCGATCCCGCATCGGCGAGCGACCCGCTGCTCGCCGCGGGGATGCAGTCGCTGCTCGCCGGCGGCTCCTCCTCGGCGCGCGAGTGCCTGCGCAGCCAGCTCGGCACCGTCGCCGCGCGCAACAGCTGCCAGGGCCCGTGGACGTCCACGGCGAACATGAGCATCTCGTTCAACCCGCTGAAGGTGCGGCTGCCGCAGCGCGCCACGCTCAGCTTCTCGGTGAGCAATCCACTCGGCGCCGCCGACCTCATGCTGCACGGCGAGAACAAGCTGCACGGGTGGGGACAGCAGGCGTTCGCCGACCCGACGCTGCTGTACGTGCGCGGCTTCGATCCGGTGAAGGGAAGCTACAAGTACGAGCTGAACCCGCGCTTCGGCAGCACGAACCCGCAGTTCCAGCAGTTCCGCTCGCCGGTGACGCTCACGATGCAGCTCCGGCTCGACGTCGGCCCGTCGCGCGAGCGGCAGACGCTCACGCAGCAGCTCGACCGCGGGCGCACCGCGCAGGGACAGAAGTACAGCGAGGGGATGCTCAAGGCGATTTACGGCAGCGGCGGCGTGCTCAACCCGATGGCGCAGCTCCTCCGCCAGAGCGACACGCTCGAGCTGACCGGGGCGCAGGCCGACAGCCTCGCGACGTTCAACCGCACCTACACGATCCGGCTGGACTCGATCTGGGGGCGGGTCGCCCGCGCGCTCGCGGCGCTGCCGACCGAGTACGATCAGGGGGAGGCGTATCACCTGTACAAGCGCGCGCGCGAGGCGAGCGTGGACCTGCTCATCGCGCTGGCGCCGCGCATGAACGCGCTGCTCACCGCCGAGCAGAAGCGGAAGCTGCCCCCGCTCGTGGCGAGCCATCTCGACACGCGGTATCTGGCCGGCGTGCGCAGCGGCACCGCCGGGGGCACGGGGGGTGGCGTCTTCGTGGGCGCGTTCATGGGTGGAGGCGGTGGTGGGGGTGGACAACAAATCATCATTCGGAGTGGACCGTGATGCAGGCAATTCGGAAGGGGATGATCGGCGCGGTCGCGATGTCGGCGGCCGCCGCGAGCGCCGGCGCGCAGCAGGCTGCCGCGAAGGTCGCGGTGCGGCCGCTCGGCGCCGCCGTGGCGACGAGCGTGGAGACGATCGGCTCGCTGGCCGCGGTGCGGCAGCTGCCCGGTGGCAACCTGCTGGTCAACGACCAGGCGCGCCGGCGCGTGCTGCTGATGGATTCGACGATGAGGGTCATCCGCGTCGTCGCGGATTCCACGAACGCCGAGGCCAACTACGGCGGACGTCTCGGCGGGCTCCTCGCGTTCCGCGGGGATTCCACGCTGTTCGTGGATCCCGCCTCGCTCTCGATGCTCGTGATCGACCCGCAGGGGAATGTCGGCCGCGTCATGGCCGCGCCGCGCCCCAACGACATCATGTCGCTCCTCGGCGGCCCCTTCGGGAGCGCCGGGTTCGACGCGCAGGGGCGCCTGGTCTACCGCTCGAACGGCGCGCAGCCGGCGTTCCGTCCGCCGCAGCCCGGCCAGCCGTTCACCCCGCCGGTCTTCCCTGACTCGGCGATGGTGGTGCGCTTCGACCTCGCCTCCCGCAAGCTTGACACGGCCGCCTTCTACAAGGTCTATCGTCCCGACGTGAGCGTGTCGCAGGACCCGAACGGCGGCATGCGCGTGACGACGAAGATCAATCCGATTCCCGTCGTCGACGAGTGGGCGGTGCTGAGCGACGGTTCCATCGCCATCGTGCGCGGCCGCGACTATCACGTGGAGCTCATCGACCCGAGCGGGGCGCGCAGGGTCGCCGCGAAGATCCCATACGACTGGCAGCGGCTGAGCGACGCCGACAAGGCGGCGCTCATCGACTCCACACGCACGGCGTTCACGGAGCGCATGCGCACGGCCAACGCGAACGGCGGCGCGGGGGGCCAGCAGATCGTCATCGGCGGCGGGGCTGGCGCTCCCCCGATGGGCGGAGGCGGCGGTCAGCCGCAGGTCATGACGATGGTGATGCGCGGACCGGGCGACGCGGCGCCACCGGCGCGCAGCGGCGCCGCCCCCGCGGCGGGGGCAGCGAACCTCCAGGTGACGCCGAACTTCGTGGACCCGTCGGCGCTGCCGGACTACAAGCCGGTGTTCGCCGCGGGCGCCGTCCGCGCCGACGAGGATGGCAGGATGTGGATCCGCACCATTCCCACGAAGCCCACGCCGGGCGGCGCCATCTACGACGTCATCGACGGCACCGGCACGCTCGTCGATCGCGTGCAGGTTCCCAACGGCACGACGATCGCCGGCTTCGGCAAGGGGGGCGTCGTCTACCTCGGCGTGCGTGACACGGCCGGTGTGCACGTGGTGCGGGCCAGGGCGAAGTAGACGGCGTCACTCCTGATGCCGAAACACGAAGGGCACGCCGGCGGTCGCCGGCGTGCCCTTCGTGTCTCGTTATCTCAAATGAACGATTCAGCAGCTCGGGCGCCCGCGCGGGAGCGCCACCGTGCAGCTCTGCGTCACGCCATCCGTGGTGATCGTC
Organism: Gemmatimonadales bacterium; assembly: GCA_038325515.1. Taxonomy (GTDB): domain Bacteria; phylum Gemmatimonadota; class Gemmatimonadetes; order Gemmatimonadales; family Gemmatimonadaceae; genus AG11. The sequence goes on from JBBQJC010000004.1 coordinate 29,754, forward strand.
AGCCTGGCGATCGCCGTGCCGTCGTAGGTGATCACCTCGCGCCGCGACTTGCTGCTGGTGGTGCCGGCGATCGTCAAGCTGGCGTTCATCACGCGAATCACCGTGCCCGCCGTCGGATAGCTTGGCGCGCCACTCGCCACCGGAACCACGACGCCGCGCGTCGTGTCGGCGGCCACGCGGCTCGAGGTGAAGGCGGCGCCGTCCCGGTTGATGCCGGCGGACGACTCGCTGCCGGACGACGTGCCGTTGACCGTGCGCTGCGTGCTGTTGTAGGCCAGTCCCGTCACCGTGCGGTCGCTCGTGTGGTTGACCGTCGTCTTGATGCTGTCGCGGCGCGACTGCGTGCCGGTCACCGTCGCGTGCTCGACGATGGTGTTGGTGAGGCTGTCGCGCGTCGCCTGCGCCGTGCCGGCGGCTGTCTTGAACGCTACCGTGCGTGTCACGGTGATGCCGTTGTTCGTGGCGGTGCAACTGTTCACGCCAGTAGTTGCCGAGTAGGTGCAGCTGCCCGAGAGCCCGCCGCGGTCGAAGGGGCGCGGTCCGCCCAGCTCGCCGCCGAGGAAGTCCATTCCGAGCCCGCCGCCCATGAAGTCGTGCCCCGGTCCGCCGCCGCGATGCTCGGAGCGGCCCGGCGGCATGAAGCTGCTGCCCGTTCCGGCGAAGCTGCTGCTGGCCGATTCGTAGGCGAGCGGCGTGGTGCTGAACGCGTCGAGCAGGGCGCTGGCATCGATCACGCCGGTGGCCTTCTCGGCGCACGCCGTGCCGAGCAGGATGGCGGCGCCGACGAGAAGCGTTCGGGAGGTGCGCATGAATGTGTCTCCGGAAGTAATGGTCTGAGAACCTCTGCCGGAGAGACACCGATGCCGCGGGCTACCCTAGCACGTCACCAGCCGCCCCCCGCCGGCAGCCACTCGGCGAGCCGCTCACGCAGCAGCTTGAGCGCGCGTCCCATTCGCGCCTCGACTGTCTTGACGGAAACGTCGCACGCGCGCGCGATCTCGCCATAGGTGAGACCGTCCTCGCGGCTCATCTGGAAGGTGTCGCGCACGTCTGGCGGCAGCGCGGCGATCGCCTGGGCGACGGCGGCGCCCAGCTCCCGCGACATGGCACCCGCGTCGGTCCCGGGCAGCGACGAGGGGCCGCGCACGAATGGCTCCGCGATGTGCACGATCCGATCGTGGCGCAGCTGGTTGAGGGCGCGGTTCCGCGTCGCCTGATGCAGATACGCCTTGAGGGAGACCGCCCCGTCGAGCGACTCGCGCCGGCGCCAGAGCTGGAGCATCACCTCCTGCGCCACGTCCTCCGCTGCCGAGCGGTCGCGCAGCAACCGCTCCGCCGCCCGCACGAGCGGCGGATAGTGGGCGTGGAAGAGGGTCGCATAGGCTTCATCGTCCCCCGCGCGACAGCGCGCGAGCAGAGCGAGATCGTCCACGATGAGGGTGTGGAACGGGTGGGTGATGCGTTCCGGCGGTGCGGCACTATAATGTACGTCCGGCCCGCCCGGCGTTCCGCCGGCCGCGCCAGGGTGTGACCGATCTCGGGTGTTCTCCTCGGTATGACCGACCATCCTTCCTCGCCTGACGCCACTTCCTCCGCCAATCCGGATTGGGCGGCGCTCGCGCGTCACCTCGCGGGAGAGGGGACGCCGGCGGAGCGCCAGGCGTTAAGGGCGGAGCTCGAGGCGAGCCCGGATCGCGCCGCTCTGATCGAGGCGCTGGACGGCGCGCTGCAGCCGGTGCCGATGGAGCCTCCGGTGGACGTGGAAGGAGCGCTCGACGCCGTCCGCTGCCGCCGGGATGCGGCGCCAGTGCTCGCGCTGCACTCGTCGCCGCGGCGTGCGGCCGGCGCGTGGCGCCTCGCGGCGGGCATTCTCGTTCTTGCCGCCGCGGGCGCTGGCCTCTACCGCTTCGCGAGCCCGCAAAGGCAAGCGGCGCCCTCCGCCCAGCTCGCGGCGCATCACGCCGCGCCGGTGGGTCAGTCGAAGAGCGTGCTGCTCGCGGACGGCACCCGAGTCGTGCTCGCGCCAGGCAGCGCGCTCGACGTGGGGGCCGGCTACGGCGCATCGTCGCGCGCGCTCTCGCTGGACGGCGAGGCGCTCTTCGTCGTCGTCCACGACGCGGCGCGCCCCTTCACCGTGCACGCCGGCGGCGCCGTCGTGCGCGACGTCGGCACGCAGTTCACCGTGCGCGCCGGCGACGGAGACGGCGACGGCGAGGTGGTGCGGGTGAGCGTGGCCAGCGGTGAGGTGGAGCTCTCGGCACGCGGCGCCGTCTCGCCCGCCCCGCTGCGCGCGGGGGACGTCGGCGAGCTGCGCCAGGGACGGATCGTCGTGACGCGCGGCGCGGCCGACGCCGACGATGCCGCCTTCGCGCAGGGCAAGCTCGTGTGGCGCGATGCCCCGATCGACCGCGTCCGCGCCGACCTGCGGCGCTGGTACGGCGTCACGCTGGTCGTTCCCGACTCCACCCTCGCGAAGCGGCATCTCACAGCGTCGTTCACCAGTGAGAGCTCCGACGAGGCGCTGCGCGTGGTAGCCGCGGCGCTCGGCGGCGACCTCCGCCGGCGGGGTGACACTGCGACAGTGCGCGCGCCGACACCGACGCGCACCGCACCCAGATGAGCGTGTCGCGTCGCTCCGGCGCGGGCGTGCTGGTTGGCGTCGCGCTGGCGCTCGCCGCGCCGGCGCGCGCGCAGGAGCAGAGCGCGATGTGTGCGACGAGGCCGGCCGGCCGGAGCTGGCAGCCGCCGCTCGACCGCGCGGTGACGCTGCAGGCCAGCGCGCTCACGCTGCGCGATGCGCTCGACCGTCTCTCCGGCACCACCGGCGTGCGGCTCTCGTACGCGAGCGAGCTCCTCACCCTGGACCGCAGCGTCTGCGTGCGCGCGGCGGGCGACCGGCTCGGCGACGTCCTGCTCGCCCTCGTGCGCGGCGATGGCGTGGAACCGGTAGTCGTCGGCGCGCAGGTGGTGCTCACGCCATCACGCGCCGCGGCGGCCGAGGAGGTGCCGACCGCGCGCGGGATCGGCGTGCTGGACCGCGTGGTGGTCACCGGCACCGCCGCGGGTGCGTCACGCCGCCCGCTCCCCGTCGCGATCGACGTGATGGCCGGTCACGACCTGGAGAAGCGCAACGTCTCCAGCCTGGCCACGGCGCTCGACGGCTCGGTGCCCGGCGTGTGGATGTGGGAGCGCTCGTCGTCCAGCCTGCTCGCGCAGTACGGCGGAGTGCGCGGCGCCAGTTCGTTCGGCGCGACATACCCCAAGGTCTACCTCGACGGGATCGAGGTCGCCAACCCGCTGCTCCTCACGCGCATCGATCCCGACGTGATCGATCGCGTCGAGATCATCCGCGGCCCGCAGGGCGCCGCGCTCTACGGCGCGGACGCGATCAGCGGGGTGATGAACATCGTCACCCGGCACGAGGGAAGCGGCGAGGCGCCGGCGCGCGGCTCCGTGCGCACCGAGGAGGGGGTGGTGCAAAGCGCCTACGCGTCGGGCACCGTGGGCACGCACACGCAGCGCGCGTCGCTGCGCACCGGCTCCAACCTGCGCTCCGCCGGGATCGGTGCCACTTTCTCGCAGACCGGCGAGTTCATCCCGTCGGCGCAGAGCCGCCAGCTCGCCGTGCTGGCCGACGGACGCATGCTCGGAAGCTCGGGGTCGCTCAGCGGCACCGCGCGGTTCTATGACGTGCGAGCGGGAGTGGGACAGAGCCCGCTGCTCGCCGCGGCGCTGGCGCCGAGGTACCGCAGCGACAGCGCCGCCGTGCAGGAGGCCGCGGAGCCGCAGACGCTGCGCGAGTACACGCTCGGCAGCACGGCGGTGCTCGGGGCGGGGGGACGGTGGACGCACACGATCATCGCCGGCATCGATGGCTACCATCTGGATCATGCCGCCGATGCCACGAGCCCATTTCCATCGAGCGTGGATTCGGCGCTGCAGTCGGCGCGCGGCTCGGGCGACCGGGCCTCGCTCCGTGCCAGCAGCGTGACGCGGCTCGGCTCGCAGGACGCCCGCGTCAACGGCACGGTCACCCTCGGCGTGGAGCATTCCGTGCTGCGGCAGCGCACCGACGAGACCGAGACCTCTCAGCTCGCCGCCCCCACGCAGAAGTACCCTCTTCCCGCCGCGACGCGGTCCGTGGTGGAGATCTGGCGTCACGATACCGGTCTCCTGGCGCAGGCGAGCGCCGCGTTCGACGACAGCTTCTTCCTGAGTGGCGGGCTTCGTATCGAGCGCAACGACGCCTTCTCCACCGGCTCGCGCTATCCCGTGCTCCCGATGGTGGGGGCGGCCTGGGTGCGCAACCTCGGCGATGCCGAGCTGAAGCTGCGGGCGGCGTACGGGAAGGGGATCCGCCCGCCGCAGACTCCCGCCCTGGATCACAGCCGAATCGCCGTGCGAACCATGGCGACGCAGAACGGCCTCGACCCGGAGGTGCAGCGCGGCGTCGAGGCGGGAGCCGAGCTGCACTTCGGCAGCCTGTTCTCGCTGCAGGTGACCCGCTTCGACCAGCACGCCACCGGGCTGCTGCAGAACGTCGTGACCTACGTGGATACCCTGCCGCGGATGGGCGCGCCGCAGCGCCGCGTGCAGTACACGCTGCAGAACGTGGGCGCGATCCGCAATCGCGGCTGGGAGCTCGGCGCCACGGCCACACTCGGCCAGCTCGCGCTCTCGTCGGCGTTCGCGCAGGTGAACAGCAGGGTGGAGGCGATCGCGCTCAGGTATCTCGGCGATCTGAAGGTGGGAGACCGGATGCTCGAAGTGCCGGCGCGCACCGCGAGCCTGTCCGGCGTCTGGTCGGCGCCGCGCTGGACGGCGGCACTGGGGGCGACGCGGGCCTTTGACTGGACCGACTACGACCGGCTCGCGCTGGGACAGGCATTCCTCAGCTCCCCCGCCGCCGCCCACCAGCTCGTCGGGGTGCGGCTTCGCCAGTACTGGCGCCATTACGACGGCGCCACCACGCTGCGCGCCAGCACCTCCGTGGAGGTTCGCCGCGGCATCTCGATCGTCACCACCGGGGAGAACCTGCTGGGCGGGCAGCTCGGCGAGCCGGACAATCTGACCGTTCGCCCGGGGCGGACGATCACCGCGGGAGTTCGCGCGGGCTTCTGACGGAGCGGCGCGCCGCGGTGGCCGCGGTGAGAGCGCGAGGCTAGAATCGGGTGCGCCAGCACTCTGGCCGTCCAGCCCGTTCTCCCTGCACTGGCATGACGCACCGCCAGGCCTCCCTTCCGTCACTCCCGGAGCCTCATCCATGGCATCACTCAGCGCCCGACGCCTCGTCCTGGCCGCGAGCTGCGCCGCCCTGCTGCTCGCGCCGGCGCGCGCGACGGCGCAGCGCGGCGCGTCCACCGCCGGCGCGGCGGACTCGATCAAGTACCGCTACCCCAGCACGCCGCAGCTCGACGCCCTCAAGGCGGAGGTAGCGCGCGAGATCGACAAGAAGGCCAAGGACATCCAGGTGATGGTCGACCAGGTCTTCTCGTACGGCGAGCTCGGATTCCAGGAGCACGAGACGTCGCGGTACCTGTCCGGCATCCTCGAGGAGAACGGCTTCACCGTGCAGCGTGGCGTCGCCGGGATCCCGACGGCGTTCGTGGCGCGATGGGGCTCGGGCAAGCCGGTCATCTCGCTCGGCAGCGACATCGACGACATCCCGCAGGCGAGCAACAAGCCGGGGGTCGGCTATCACGATCCGATGACCGCCGGCGCGCCCGGCCACGGCGAGGGGCACAACTCCGGGATGCCGCTCAACATCGCCGCGGCCCTGGTCGTCAAGAAGATCATGCAGCGCGATCACATTCCGGGCACGCTCGTGCTCTGGCCCGGCGTGGCCGAGGAGCAGATGGCGGGCAAGGCCTTCCTCGTGCGGGCCGGCGTCTTCAAGGACGTCGACGTCACCCTCTTCACGCACGTCGGCAACCAGCTCGCCGTCTCGTGGGGCCAGTCGGGGAACAACGCGCTGATCTCGGCGATCTTCAAGTTCAAGGGATCGAGCGCGCACGCCGCCGGCGCGCCGTGGCGCGGCAAGAGCGCGCTCGACGCGGTGATGCTGATGGCGAACGGGTGGGAGTTCCACCGCGAGCACATGGAGCTGCCGCAGCGCTCGCACTACGTCATCCCCGACGGCGGCGACCAGCCCAACGTGGTGCCGAGCACGGCGAGCATCTGGTTCTACTTCCGCGAGCGCGACTATCCGCGCACGATGCAGATGTACGAGGACGCGAAGAAGATGGCGCAGGGCGCCACGCTCATGACCGGCACGCAGCTCGACACCGTCATGATGGTGGGCTCGGGATGGAGCGGGCACTTCTCGCGGCCGATCGCCGAGGCGATGTACGAGAACATCAAGTCGGTGGGAACGCCGGCGTGGGACGAGAAGGACCAGGCGCTGGCCAAGGGGCTGCAGCGCGAGCTCGGCGTGCCCGACAGCGGGCTCGCCACGCGGCCCGGCCGGCTGGGCGGCCCCGTCAACGAGGCGACGCGCATGGGGGGCGGCTCGGACGACATCGGCGACGTGAGCTGGACCGTGCCGACGATCACCCTCAACTATCCGTCGAACATCCCGGGGACGCCCGGTCACAACTGGGCGAACGCCATCTCGATGGCCACGCCGATCGCGCACAAGGGAGTCGTGGCCGGCGCGAAGGTGCAGGCGATGACCATGCTCGACATCCTGCTGAAGCCGCAGGTCGTGACCGATGCGTGGGACTACTTCCGGACCGTGCAGACGAAGACGACGAAGTACGTCCCCTTCTTCGCGCCCACCGACCAGCCGCCGATCTGGCTCAACGAGCAGATCATGGCGAAGTACCGGCCGGAGATGAAGAAGCTGTACTACGATCCGAAGAAGTACGACACGTACCTGCAGCAGCTCGGCATCACCTACCCGACCATCAGGAAGGTCGTGCAGTAGGAAGGGTGTGGGCCTTGTCGCGCTTCGGCTGGATGGCGCGGTCGTAGCCGAGGTGCGACGTGTCGCCCGTGTCCGGCTTGATCGACGACTTCGGCAGCGTGTGGGCCGGGTCGGGCTGGATCGCGCGATCGTGACCTATGATGTCGCCCGGCGGTGACGAGCGCTTCGTTGCCGCCGGGCGCTTCGCTGCCGGCGTGGTGCTCGCCGCGGGTGCCGCGGGCGTGCTCGAGATGGCGGCGACCGACGTGTCCTGCGCCGCCGCCGCTGGCACAAGCGTGTCGGCGCGTACGCTGTCGGCGCGCGAATCCCCCTTGCCGCAGGCGGCAAGCGTTGCGGCGCAGGCGAGGACCGCGAGAAGCTGCCGGGTCATGGCGCGGCCCTCGTCGCGGAAGGCTGCGGCTGGATCGAGGCCGCGGGCAGGAACCGCCCGTTGGCGTCGAACACCATCAGGCCCGGCGGGCGGCGCTCCCACTGTTCGGTGCTGATCGGCGCACTGGTGCCCGCGCGCAGCGCGGTACCGGGGAAACGGAAGACGTCCGCCGCAGACGGATTCACCGTATATCCCATGTCGGCCATGCTGCGGATCGTCATCACGCTCATCGGGTTCGAGCCCGAGTTGAGGAAGCCGGTCATCAATTCGTTGATGAACACCGACTCCTTCCAGTGTGAATCGCGTGTCCCGCGCTCGCTGGGCAGACCTTCCACGGGCACCGACGTCCCGCAGGTGGTCGTCGCGCCGATCTCCTGACATCCCTGTATTCCACCCGCTCCCGTGTATCGCGGATTGGTGGTGTTCGTATCGGTCACGCTTCCGACCGAGATCCAGCCGGTGCCAAAGCCCACGCTGTGCATCATCTCGTGGGTGATCACGTCCTGCAGGCTCCCCTGACCCGTCAACAGGTCCAGGTCGGCCGAGTCGAACTCCATGACGGCGAGGTGCGGGAAGAAGAGTGTCTTGGTCTGTACCGCCGAACAGGGACCGGACTGCGCGAGGATCTTCCTCGGACCGTCGATCGGCTGGATCGACGCGTAGATGATGACCCCGGTGATCTGCTCGTCGAAGTCCGGCTGGCCCGTGATGTTGCAGAACTTTGCCAGATCGGCCGACGGGGCCACGAGATGCACCGGCGTTGCCCGTCCCGCGGTGATCGCGGCGCGCACTCGCGCCGCCGCCGCCAGGAACAGCGCCTTCTGCGCGTCGGTCATCGGCGTCCCGAAGAAGCGCACGTCGATGTTGAACGACGACGTGACCGTGGCGCCGATGTCGAGGGAGAAGCCGGTGCTCTGCGCCCGGATCGTCTGCGGCACCACGCTCTTGCCCAGGGTGAACGCCGGCACCGTCACGAGCCCCGTGGCGTCGGACGTCGCGGTCGTCGCGGCGAGCGTCCCGCCGCCGGCGACGACGGAGAAGGTCACCGGGATCGAGACGGGCGCCCGGTTGCCATACTGGTCCCGCAAGGCAATCTGTATCGGATTGAGCGTCGTGCCGGCCAGCGCCGACTGGCTGCCGCCGGCGACGACGGCGAAGCCGGCGGGCGGGCCCGCCCGCACGATCACCGGGATCACCAGGGGCGTCAGCCCGGCCGCGTTGACGGTGATCGTCGTCGTGCCGGCCACGGTGCCGAGCGTCAGCGTGCCGATGGGGGTCGTTCCCGACGTCGTCGATGTGGCGACGCCGGTGATCGACCCACCACCCGCCGACACGGTGATCGTGACGGGGATGCCGGCGATCGGGTTGCCATTCTGGTCCCTGACGACGATCTCGGGCGCCGGCGTGAGCGGCTGGCCCACGACTCCCGTCAACGAGGTGGACGACGCGAGCGAGATCGCTGTCGGTGTCTGCTTCGGCTCGCTCGACCCGCACGCGAGTCCTCCCGCGAGGAGAAGAGAAAGAACGACCGTGCGGCGGAAGGACATGTCGGTGGCGTCGGCGCGGGAAGTCGGAAAGCGAACGATCGAAGAGATCGTGACACATGACGGCGGCAAACGCCCCGACGTCACTATCAGCGCACGGGCCGCTCCGTCGGCAGGCCGGCCTGGATCCAGTCGGCCTTGCCATCGGTATAGTCCCGCACATTCGTGTAGCCCAGTGCCGCCAGATCACGGGCGGCATGCCTCGAACGGGGTCAGCCGGGGTCCCAGCAGTAGACGACGATCGGCGACGACTTGTCGGGCACCTGGGCCGAGATGATCGCGACAGCCTGCTCCGGCGGCGCATTCACGGCGCCGGGAAGATGCTGCTTGAGCCAGTAGCCACGGGGCAGCACCTCGAACAGTGCGGGTGGAGACGCCCCGCGCAGCGCCGCTGCCAGCTCGTCGCGCGAGATGGCGGGCACCGCCTCGTGCACCACTAGCGCGCGCTCGCCGAGCGGAATCTCGCAAACGGCGCGCTCGTCTTGATCACTCCGGTCTTGCCGAGCGTCACCCCGGGGCCGATGAGCAGCCGCTCCCACGGGCCCTCGCTCGGCGCGCGCAGCGCCGAGAGCGCGACGCTGCTCGCGGGGATGGTGTAGGCGTCGGCCGCGGCCGGGTCGACGGAGTAGCCGAGATCGCCGAGGCTGCGGATGGTCATCACGCTGAGCGGCATGGGACCGGAGCGCTCGGCATAACCGGTCATCAGCTCGGACTTGAAGAGCGTCTCGCTCCAGTGCGAATCGCGCGTCCCGTCGTCGCCCCCCGTCTCGAGCGGAACGCCGGTCGTGCAGATCTTCGCGCCCCCCACCTCGTTGCACCCCTGGATCCCGCCCGCACCGATGAATCGCGACTGGGCCGTGCCGGCCCCGGCGATCAGCGCCTTCGGGTCGTTCGGCTTGTCCGGGTTGGACCAGAGGGTGCCGAACCCGATGACGTGCAGCATTTCGTGCGTGATGACGTCCTGCAGGCTGCCGCCATTGGTGAGGGTGGCGAGATCGGCGGAGTCGAACTCCATGACGCCGATCGCCGGCAGGTTGTGCGCGGTCGAGTCGCGGATCGCGCACGGCCCCGCATCGGCGAGTATATGTCCCACGCCGTCGATCGGCTGGATGGCGGCGTAGATGACGACGCCAGGGATCGTCTCGTTGATCGTCGGCAGCCCCGTCTTCGGCACGCTGTCCGTGCCGCAGTAGGTCGCGAGGTTGAGCACGCCGGTCGCGACCCCCGGGATGGTGTCGGTGATGATGCGTTTGATACGCGCTGCGGCTGTGGTGAACAGCGCCTTCTGCGCGTCGGTCATCGGCGCGCCGTAGAAGCGGACGTCGATCGTGAAGGAGGGCTTCGCGGGGCTCGGGCCGCTGGTGTCGCTACAGCCGGAGACCCCGATCAAGGAGAGCGTCGCGAGGACCGGGGCTAGAGACAGCAGGCGGCGAATGGCGAGGCGCGAGAGAGGCATCGAGGGCAACGGAGGTGGGCTGACGGACGAGATCGGCGGCGAACGCATCGAGGGCACCAGATGGGAACCCGTACCCGCGGCCCGACCCTATGCTCCATGCGGGGGGGCGGTGCGGCGTTGGGTGTTCCCGACCCTGGCGGATGTAGGGGAGGACAAGCTCGCGCTCTTGACAGCCTACCGCCAATCCCGCCTATTGTTCCGACTTCGAACAATATACCGCCCGCCACGGCTCGTCGCGGCGGTCCCGACCCGGCCACCCCCGAGCGAACGATGCCCCGCGCCCCGCACCGCCACCGCCACCGCCACCGCCACCGCCACCGCCACCGCCTCCTGCTCGCCCTGCTCCTCCCGCTCGCCGCACGCGATCTTGCCGCGCAGGACCGGCGAGCGGTCACGGAGCCGGTCGTGCCGGCTGCGTGCACGACGCTCGCCGCTTCACTCGTCCCCGTCGGTGACTACACCCTCGCCCTGGCCGACGAGCGCCGCCTCGACACCGAGCGCGTCCAGCAGGCGATCGACCACTGCGCGCCAGGCCGGGCGGTGGTGCTCGCCCCCGGCGACGGAGACCGCCGAGCCTTCCTCATCGGACCGATCCAGCTCCGCGCCAACATCACCCTGGTCGTCGCCGCGCGCGCCATCGTCATCGCGTCCCGCGACCCGCGGCTCTACGACCTGGAGCCGGGCCGCTGCGGCACCGTGGACAAGCGCGGTCACGGCTGCAAGCCGCTCATCTCGGCCGAACGTGCAGCGCACGCCGGCGTGATGGGTCCCGGCACGATCGAGGGACGGGGCTGGGCGGCGCTGCTCGGCAAGGACGTGTCGTGGTGGGACCTCGCCCAGCAGGCCAGGGTGGAGAGCCTCAACCAGAGCTGCCCGCGCCTGCTGCAGATCACGCGCAGCGACGACTTCACCCTCTACCGCATCACCCTGCGCAACTCGCCGAACTTCCATGTCGTGTACGATCGCGGCGACGGGTTCACGGCGTGGGGGGTCGTGATCAACACGCCTGGGCTCAAGGCGCGCAACACCGACGGTATCGATCCGGCGAGCGCCACGAACGTCACGATCACGCGCAGCTATATCCTCACTGGCGACGACAACGTCGCGATCAAGGCGGGGAGCACTGGTGCGAGCACGCACATGACGATCTCGCACAGCCACTTCTATCGCGGCCACGGAATGTCGATCGGTAGCGAGACCGACGGTGGGGCGAGCGCGATCCGCGTCTTCGACCTCTCGATCGACGGCGCCGACAACGGCCTGCGCATCAAGTCGAACTCGGCACGCGGCGGCCTGGTGCAGGACGTGGAGTACCGCGACGTCTGCATCCGCAATACGAAGGATCCGATCGAGATGGACTCGCACTACTCGGCATCCGCGGTGACCACGGGCGACAAGGTCCCCGAGTTCCGCGACATCCGGCTCAGGAGAGTTCGTGTCGCCGGCGGAGGAAAGGTGATCCTCCAGGGGCACGACGCCGGACGGCGGCTGCAGATGTGGTGGGACGACGTCACCTTCGACGAGCCGGCGAAGTACAAGGTGACCGCCGAGCATCTGACGCTGCGGCAGGGACCCGGTGCGGGCAGTCTCCCCATCGCGGGCGACGACGTGCAGCTGACCGGCACGCCGGGCGATGCGCCGGCGAACGCCTGCGTCGGCAAGTTCGTGCCGATGCCGGCGTCGGTGGCGAGCGCCGCGATCGGCGCGGCGAACGTCTCCGCCGTCGTCGACGCGAAATTCGCCGGCCGCGACGGCGAGATGGTGAACGGCTCCGCGATCTTCCGGACGATCGGCGCCGCGCTCGAGGGGATCCCGGCGAACGGGATCGGCCGCACGACGATCTTCATCAGGAACGGCCGCTACCACGAGAAGCTCACCATCGAGCGCCCGTTCATCACCCTGCGCGGCGAGAGCCGCGACGGCACCGTCATCAGCTACGACGCGGCCGCCGGCATGCCGACGCCGACAGGGGGGACGTGGGGAACGCGCGGGAGCTACACGCTGCGCATCGTCGCGCCCGACTTCCGGGCGGAGAACCTCACGGTGGAGAATGCCTTCGACTATCCGGCCAACGCCGCGAAGGCCGCCGCCGACCCGACGAAGCTCGCCGGCTCGCAAGGGGTGGCCCTGATGACCGACATGGACGCCGACCGCTCGGTGTTCTCCAACGTGAAGGTCACCGGCTACCAGGACACGCTCTTCCCGAACGCCGGACGGTCGTACTTCCACAAGTGCGAGGTGCAGGGCAACGTCGACTTCATCTTCGGCGCCGGCCGCGCGGTGTTCGACGATTGCGACATCGTCTCGCGCGACCGGGGGAGCCCGACGAACAACGGCTACATCACCGCGCCGAGTACGCTGGCCACCTCACCGTATGGCTTCGTCTTCCTGCACTGCCGCTTCCGCAAGGAGAGGCCGGAGATGGCCGCCAACTCGGTGGCGCTCGGGCGGCCATGGCATCCCTTCGCGAACCCGAAGGTGAGCTCGAGCGCGGCGTTCATCGACAGCTGGATGGACGATCACATCGGCACGCGCGGGTGGGACAGGATGTCGTCGGTGGACTCCACCGGGACGCGCACCTGGTACGAGCCGGCCGACGCACGCTTCTTCGAGTACGGCACGGCGGGACCGGGGGCGGTCACGAGCCCGGCGCGCCGCGTCCTCACGGCCGCGCAGGCCAGGAGCTTCACCATCGAGAGCGTGCTGGACGGGTGGAAGCCTAGGTAGTCGGCAGCCACAGTCGCGCGGCCAGCTCCGGGAGCGTCGCGCGAATCCCGTCCACCGCGAGCCGCGCCATAAGCTCGGCACCGAGCGGGCGGAAGTGCGTGTTGTCGTGCACGCCGTCGGGGTAGTTCGGGTTGACCCCCTTCTCGAGCTGCAGGAAGAGCTTGGCCGAGGAGTCGGGACCGTAGCTCGACAGCAACTCGGCGCTCGATGCGTGCATGTCGATCAGCGGGACGTTCAGCTCCGCTGCCACGCGCCGAGTCAGGCCGGGATACTCGCCGTGCGTGTCCACCAGCCGGCCATCCTCGAAATTCCTTCGCCGCACCGGGGTGAGGAGGACGGGATGGGCGTGACGAGCGCGGACGTCGGCCACCATGCGCGCGAGATTCGCGCGGAAGTCGTCGGGAGGGGTGTAGCGATCGGTCTTCTCCTTCGACTCGTCGTTGTGCCCGAACTGGATGAAGACGTAGTCGCCGCTCTTCAGCGAGTCGGTGATCGCGCTCCAGCGCCCCTCGCTGATGAAGGTGCGCGTGCTGCGGCCATTGGCGGCGCGGTTGGCGATGCGCACCTCGCCGGTGCGGAAGTACTGTCCGAGCATCTCTCCCCACCCCGTCTCGGGCCGTCTTGTCGCGAGCTTTTCCGCCGCCGTCGAGTCGCCGGCGACGTAGAGGATGACCGGCTCCGCGGATCGCGCGACGGAGAGGGCCAGGAGCGCGGCAGCGAGCGAGCGTATCAGCATGCGAGGATGCGATGTGGAAGGTGCGAGGCTGAGGGAAACGCACTCACGGGCGGATGCGGAAGAAGTCGAAGTCGGCGTGCGGAGCGACGGGCGGCGTGGAAGGCGTGCGCGGACGGAGCGCGAACAGCCCCACCTTGGCCCCGACCCACCGGCCGGCGCGCGCCTGGAAGGCGTCACCGACAGTGACCCAGCCCGCGCCGTCGGTGCTGTACGAGAACCGACATCGTGCGCCCTCCGCGACCTGTACGCGCAGCCAGACGGGGGCGTTTCCGATCGCGATCGCGGAAGACTCCACCTCGCGGCTCCCCTTCGCGGCATCGGTCGCTCGCGCCTGCACCACCTGCACACCGGCCGGCGTCCGGCGCAGCGCGATGTAGGCGTAGTCCATCCCGAGCACCGCAAGTCCCGCGGTCTGCTCGCCGTTGCCGAGCACGAGGCGTGTCGTCGCGGAGAAGACCGGGGCGGGGAACTTCTGCATCAGCGCGTTCGGCGCCGACCAGAGGTTGCTGCTGTCGGAGGGGAGGTGTTGAGCGCGGAGACGCAGCCAGCCGCGACGTGTGACGAGCGAGTACCATCCCGGCTGGTCGTTCGCCTCCCACTGCCACTGGAGCCCGAGCTCGGCGGCCCCGAACTCGTCGGAGGTCTGAGGAACTGTGCGTGCCCGCCGCGACACGGCCGGTATCACGTGGCTCGGCACCGGCTCTCCCGTGCCGTCGCCGTCAGGATCGCTGCCGATCACGGGCCACCCGTCGTCACGCCATCGCATCGGCTGCAGGTGGACGAGACGGCCGTACGCGCCCCGATCCTGGAAGTGCAGGAACCAGTGCTCGCCATTGCGCAGCGCCACCCACGCGCCCTGGTGTGGGCCGTTGACCTCCGAGCGCCCCTGTGCGAGCACTATGCGGTCCTCGTACGGACCGAGCGGGCTGCGCGAGCGGAGCACAGTCTGCCAACCGGCCGGCACACCCCCCGCTGGCGCGAAGATGTAATACCAACCGTCGCGCTTGTAGAACTTCGGGCCTTCGATGGTGGGATGGCTCGCGTGCCCGTCGAACACCAGTGTCCCCTCGTCGAGAAGACGCGTGCCGTCGGCGCTCATGCGATTCACGTGAAGGATGCTCTTGATCCCGGCTCGGCTTCCGGCGAAGGCGTGGACGAGATAGGCGTTGCCGTCGTCGTCCCAGAGGGGACAGGGATCGATCCATCCCCTGGCCTCGTGCACGAGCACCGGAGCGTCCCATTTGCCGCGCGGATCGTGCGTCTTCACCATGAAGATCCCACGGTCCGGATCGCCATAGTAGATATAGTACGTCCCGTCGTGAAACCGGAGGGAGGGGGCCCAGACGCCGTCGCCGTGCCGCGGCAGGTCGAAGGCCGGAGGCAGGCGGCGAATGGCGTGATTGACGATCGTCCAGTGCACGAGGTCGCGCGAGTGGAGGATCGGCAGCGCCGGCACCGAGGAGAAGCTCGACGCGGTCATGAAGAAGTCTTCGCCGACTCTCACGACGTCGGGGTCGGAGTAGTCGGCGAAGAGGATGGGATTGCGATATCTGGTGCTGGTGAGGTCCGGGTTCCACGCCTGGGCCGCCGCCCTTCCCGCGACGGCGGCCCAGAGCGCCACGACGACTGCGGCGCGGCGCACGCTCACCCTACCAACCTGGATTCTGCTTGCCGGCGAGCTGGGGATTGAGGTCGATCGCCCGCTGCGGGATCGGCATCAGCTTGAACCTGTCGGTGATGTCGTTCTGCGCCTTCGGGTACTTGCTGTTCTTGAAGGCGTTCGCCTTGCCGAGCGCCATGCTCGCCGCGACGCGCGCCTTGGCCCAGTCCCAGTTGCGCTGGCTGTCGAAGTAGCCGTTCGGCCCCTCCATCGCGAGCTCGAGGCGGCGCTCGTGGAAGACCGAGTCCCGGAAGGCCGCCTGCGACAGGCCGGCCGTGAGGTTGGGGATGCCGGCGCGAGCGCGAACCTTGTTGATCGGCGCGTACGCCGCCGCCGTCGGACCGGAGATCGCGTTGATCGCCTCCGATTCCATCAGGAGGTTGTCGGCATAGCGGAGGATGATGTAGTTGGCCTCGTCGTAGCCCGTCGAGAGGGAGTCGAGGAACTTGTGCATGTAGGGCGTGTCCGCACCGTACGTCTTGGAGGCCGACTGCGTGGCGTCCCAGGTGACGACGGCGTTCGACTTGTTGACGAAGCTGAGCTGCCACGTCGCCGCGCGCCGCTTGTCGGCCAGCACGAACTCGTCGAAGAAGGGCTGCTCGGCGGCGAACGAGCCGTTCTGCGACGGGCCGTAGTTGGAGTTGCGCGGCGCCACCTGGTTCGAGATGCGGCAGCCGGCGCCGGTGATGCGGGTGCACTGGATGTCGAAGATGACTTCGGAGTTCACCTCGTGCTTCATGTCGAACAGGTCGCCGAAGTTCGTCAGCAGGGAGTAGCCCTCCGTCGCATCGACGTCCTGGAGCGTGGCCAGCGCCGACTGGTAGTCGGTGGGCTGTCCCGCCCCGTTGCCCGCCCCTGCGCGCTGCAGGTAGACCTTGGCGAGCAGCGTCTTGGCGGCGCCGCGCGACGCGCGGCCCACGTCCGAGGCGCCGTAGGCGCTCGCCGCGGGGAGGACCTTGATGGCGTCCTGCAGGTCCTGGATGATCAGGGCGTAGACGTCGGCGGTGGAGGCGCGCGGCTTCTGCAGGCTGTCCAGCGACGTCGTCTCGCTCGTCTCGATCGGCACGCCGCCGAACAGGCGGACGAGGTTGAAGTAGTTGAGGGCGCGGAGAAACTTCGCCTCGCCCACGATCCGGCTGCGCAGCGTGGCGTCCATGTCGATGCCGGGGACATGGCCGATCGTCGCGTTGGCCCGGTTGATCACCGCGTACGCGCCGAGCCAGCTCTGGTAGAGGTAGTTGTGCGACGGCGTGAAGCCGTAGTTGTCGATCACGCTGCGCTCGTTCGTGGCGCTGAGGTAGACGGTCTGCATCTCCGTCGGGAACTCGACGAGCATGACGAACAGCCCGCCGTAGTAGTTGGTCCCCGAGGTGTTCTCGAGTCCCGCGTAGGCGCCGTTCACCGAGGCGAGCGCGTCGGCGGCGTTGTGGTAGAAGTTCGGTGGGCCGACGAAATCGCTCGGCACTTCGGTGAGGAACTTGTCGTCGTTGCAGGCAGCGAGGGCGAGGACCGCGGCGGCGCCCAGCGCGAGGGTGCGAAATCGAGTGATCATGATGGTCTCGCTCAGTAGCTGAGATTGGCGCCGAAAATGAAGGTGCGGGCGAGCGGATAGGCCCCGATGTCGATGCCGCGATTCGTGTTGCCGATGCCGAGGCTGCTCACGTCGGGGTTGAAGCCGCTGTACTTGGTCCAGGTGTAGAGGTTCTGTCCCGTGACGTAGAGGCGCGCGCCGCTCACGCCGCGCAGGAAGCTCTGCGGAATGTCGCGCGACAGGCTCACGGTGCGGAGCCTCGTGTACGAGCCGTCCTCCACGAGGTCGCTCGTGAAGTCGGAGCCGAGAAAGCCGGTGCCGGCGCCGATCTTCGCGTACTGGCCGGTCGTGTTCGTCGGCGACCACGCGTCGAGGAAGCGGTCGCGCAGGACGTTGCCGCTCGGGCTCGCGGCTTCCAGGCGGTTGAGGTTGAGGTTGAAGATCTTCCCGCCGTACGTGCCGTCGAGGAGCGCCGAGAGCTGGAAGCCCTTGAAGCTGACGCTGTTCTGCCAGCCGAGCGCGAACTTCGGGGTGGGGTCGCCGATGATCGTCCGGTCGTTGGCGTCGATCACCCCGTCGCCGTTGACGTCCACGTAGTTCGTGCTGCCCAGCCCGGGCGCCGAGCCGCTCCCCATCTTCGTCACCGCCTTCCAGGCGTTGAGCGTGGTGGAATCGCGGAAGATGTCGTTCGTCTGGTAGCCGTAGAAGACGCCGATCGGCTGTCCGACCTGCACGAGGCTGCCCGAGGCCTTGATGTCGCTGTTGATCGAGGCGGCGAACAGCCGGTCCACGCCGCCCAGGTCGAGCACCTTGTTGCGGTTGCGCGTGTAGTTGAGCGTCGAGGACCAGGTGAAGTCGCCGGCGCGCTGGTCGCCGCGGATCGCGTTCACGGTGATCCCCAGCTCGAAGCCGCGGTTCTCGATCGAGCCCGCGTTGACGAACGCGTTGTTGTAGCCGGACTCGCTCGGCAGGTCGATCTGGAGGAGCAGGTCGTCGGTGCGCTTGTGGTAGTAGTCGGCGGTGACGCTCACCCGCTCGTTCGCGACGCCGAGGTCGAAGCCAAGGTCGAGCTGCTTGGTGCTCTCCCAGCTCAGGTCCGCGTTGCCCAGCGTGGACGGATAGTACGCGGGTCCGATCGTCGTGCCGAACACGTACTGGCCGGAGCTGAGGTGGGTCAGCGACTGGAAGGGGGAGATGGAGGGATTGCCCGCCACCCCGTACGACGCGCGCAGCTTCAGCTGGTCGATCAGCGAGAAGCGCTGCATGAACGGCTCCTCGCTCAGGCGCCAGCCGACGGCGGCGGAGGGGAAGAAGCCCCAGCGGTGATTCGCCCCGAAGCGCGACGACCCGTCCTCTCGGCCGGTGGCCGTGAAGAGGTAGCGGTCCATCAGCGTGTAGTTGATGCGTCCGAGGTACGACGCGAGCGCCGTGCGCGAGCTGCCGGACGAGATCGTCGGGCCCCCCGCCTGGTTGCCCGAGCCGATGCTCTCGAAGCCGGTGACGTCGCTGACGAAGTTGCTGTTGTTGAGCTGCTCGCGGACGAGGTTCGTCTGCTGCCGCGTGTAGCCGGCCACGGCCTGCAGATGATGGACGCTTCCGAGCGCCCGGTCGAAGTTGAGCGTGTACTCGTTCAGCCAGCTCGTGTTGGACTGCGTGCCGCGCAGCGCCCGCCCGCCCAACGACGCGCCCTGCAGCGTCGTGCGCGGATAGTAGGTGTCGCGGTAGCGGTTGGAGAGGTCGGCGCCGATGTTCGTGCGGAAGGTCAGCCCCGTGAGCAGCTTCACGTCACCCGTCGCGTTGGCGAGCACGCGCGTATCGCCGAGCTGGTCCTGCACGTCGAGGGCGCTCGCGACCGGGTTCGGGATGTTGCCGCAGTTGATGCCGATGGAGGTCAGCACGGTCGGGCAATCGGTCGAGACCAGCGTGTAGTTCCCGTCGGTCCGGCGGACGGGCATGATCGGCAGGTACTGCATCGCCGCGCCGACCGCGCCGGCGCCGGCGTTGAACGACCCGTCGGTCGGGACCTGGCTGCTGCGCACCCGGCTCACGAGCAGCGTGCTGCCGAGGTTGAGCCGCTCGCCGACCGCCTGGCTCAGGTTGCCGCGCAGCGAGAGACGCCTGAAGTCGGAGCCGCGGACGATCCCCTGCTGCTGCAGTGCCCCGCCGGAGAGGGAGTAGCGCGTCGCGTTGGCCCCCGAGCTCCCGCCGGTGAGGCCGAGCTGGAAGCTGCTCATCGGCGCGGTCTGGTAGATCTCGTTCTGCCAATCGGTGCCGACCGCCTCCGAGTCGAGGTTCGCGAACGGGGTCGTCGGCGTGGTCTGCGACTGCGCCCAGGCGTTGGCGAACTGCGCGAACTCGCGCGCGTTCAGCAGCTCGTAGCGCTTGGCGATCGTCTGGCGCCCGGTGTACGTATCGAGGGTGACCTTGGGGGCCGCCGCCGAGCCGCGCTTCGTGGTGATGATGACCACGCCGTTGGCGCCGCGCGACCCGTAGATGGAGGTCGCGCTCGCGTCCTTCAGGATCTCGATGGACGCGATGTCGTTCGGGTTGATCGTCGCCAGCGGGTTCGCGGGCGCGACCACCGATGCGTCCCGGCCCCCGTCGGTGGGGCTGGAGTTGCTCGGATCGTTCTCGACGGGGAAGCCGTCGATGATGTAGAGCGGCTCGTTGCTGCCGCCGATCGAGGTGCCGCCGCGGATGCGGATGGAGATCCCGCCGCCCGGTGCGCTCGAGGCGGTGCTGACCAGCACGCCCGGCGCGGCGCCCTGCAGCGTCTGCTCGAGCGAGGTGATCGGCGTCTGTTCCACCTGCGGGGTGACGGAGGCGACGGAGCCGGTCAGGTCGGAGCGCTTCTGCGAGCCGTACCCGACGACCACGATCTGGTCGAGCGTCACGGAGACGCGGCGCAGCGCGAAGTCGTGCGTGAGCAGCTGTCCGGCGACGACGGTGACCGAGTCGGACTTTCCGGCGAAGCCGATGCGGGCGGCCCGCAGGAGATGTCGTCCCGGCGCGACGCCGGAGATGGTGAAGCGGCCGTCGGCGCCGCTGCGGGCGCCGATGGTGGTGCCGACGAGGATGACGCCGGCATCGGCGACGGGCTGGCCGGATTCGGCCTCGGTGACGACACCGGTGATGCGCCCTGCGGTGCCCTGCGCGCTGGCGGCCGATGCCGCGAGGGAGAGGGGCAACAGCAGCGCGACGACTCGCTTCCAACTCATCGAGAGATCTCCTGGCGAGATCCGTGGAGCACGGATCGCTGTGAGGTAGGGGGGACGGCCTTCGAGCCGGACGATATTGTTCTATCTTCGAACAAAAAGAGCAAGAGCGACTTTATTCGGGCCACGTATGGAAAACGGGGGGCCGCGCTTCCCTCCGGTCCGTCACGCCACCCGCGGGGCGGCAAAATGAGGGGCGGCCACGAGCGCGGTGGCCCCCCGCAGGCGGGGATGCCCACCGAGCTGTTCCGGGGTGACCGGAGTCGCCGCGCCCCCCGGCGTCAGGGCGCGCTCGAGGATCCCCTCGCGCACCGCCGACCCGATCAGGTCCCACGCCGCGGTGATCTCTCCCCCCACGAAGATCTGGGAAGGGTTGAGCGCATTCACGATATGCCCGATCCCGATACCGAGATGGTGCCCGGTGGTGACGATCGCCGAGGCGGCCCGCTGGTCGCCCTGGCGGGCTCGGCCGATGAGATCCTCGATCGTGAGCGTCACGGGAGGGTGTACCGAGGTCCCCCATACCGGGACGAGCTCCCGCCCGAGGTACCGCGAGAGGGTTGCCTGGTTGGAGGTGAACGCCTCCCAGCAGCCGAGGGCGCCGCAGAGGCACTGTGGCCCCGCCGGGTCGAGCGAGTTGTGGCCGAATTCCCCCGCCGAGTTAGTCGCGCCGCGGATGAGCTGGCCATTCATGACGATCCCTGCGCCAACGCCGTCCGACACCGTGACGTAGACGAAGTTGTCGTTGTGGTTGCCCCGCTGCCCGAGCCACATCTGGGCGAGGGCGCAGGCCATCGGGGCGTTCTCGATGTGCACGGGGAGGCCGACCCCCTCGGCGAGCATGTCGCGGATGTCCACGTCGCGCCAGCCGAGCTGCGGGGCCATCAGCACTCGGCCGGTGGATCGGTCAACCATGCCCGGCACGACCAGGCCGACCCCCTCGCAGGCTCCGACGCCCAGATGCGCGGCGACCATGGCGTTGATGCGGTGCGTGAGCTCCGCCACCAGCGCGCGCGGGTCGAAGATCGTCTCGAACGACTCGAGCGCGAGCTCGTTGCCGGCGAAGTCGCTGAGCATCACGAAGGAGCGGCTGAAGCGGACGTCGACGGCCACGGCGAACCGGTCCTGCGTGCGCACGAAGAGCATCGTGGGGCGCCGGCCGCGCGGGGCGTGGCCGGTGGCCCCTTCATAGATGGCCCCGGTCTCGATCAGCTCCTGGATGATCGAGGTGACGACACCGCGGCCGATCTCCATGCGGCGCGCCAGGTCGGCACGGGAGACCGGCTGGTGCTCGCGCACCAGGTTGAGCACGATGCGGCGGTTGATCTCGCGGGAGGTGGTGCGCGTGGCGCGCTGGAAGTCGCGCGTGTCGATCTTTCTCACGCGATTATGCCCACGGCAAACTGATAGTTCGACATTCGAACAAAGTCCACCGGCGCGGGGGGAGGCGCAAGAGCGAGTTCCGTCCGGATTGCCGAACAGCGGAGAGACGAATCACCCGAATCGCATGAACGAGCCGAATGAGCCCCACCACGCGCACGATTCCATTCGGCAGCTTTCGGGCAATTCGCTGGATTCGCTTTCACGCTGTGGTCCAGCTCGAGCAACCGCGAGGATCACCCCCCCGCCACCCCGCCCGCCGCCGCGATGAAGTCCTCGAACATCTCCCGCGAGTGGGTGTCGTGGTCGGTCAGCGCCTCGGGGTGCCACTGCACCGCGAAGACGTAGTTCCTCCCCGTCGTTTCCAGCCCCTCGATCAGCCCGTCGGGCGACCGCGCCGTGGCCCTGAGCCCCGTGCCGAGCTCGCGCACCCCTTGATGGTGCATCGAGTTGACCTGGAGCTTCCCCTCGCCGAACAGCCGGGCGAGGCGCGTGTTCGGGGAGACATCCACGGAATGCGCGAGGAAGTCGCGGCGGTACGCCGCCCCCTTGAACGGGAAGTAGTCGTGCTTGATCGAACCGGGGAGCTGCTCGGCGAGATCCTGATAGAGCGACCCGCCGGCGGCCACGTTGATGAGCTGCATGCCGCGGCAGACGCCGAGCACGGGGGTCCCACGCTCCATCGCCCAGCGGGCCAGCAGCAGCTCGACGCGGTCGCGCTCGGGGTCGGTCCTGTCGCAGAGCGGGTGCGGATCGGTGCCGTACGACACCGGATCGATGTCGGCCCCCCCGGGGAGGAAGACTCCGTCGAGCGCGTCGAACACGCCGCGCAGCGTCGCCTCGTCCACCAGGGGGATCATCCAGGGGATGGCCCCCGCGGCGGTGAGCGTGGTGATGTACCGCTGGCTCATCACCCAGCTCGGCGGGATCTCCGCCGAGACGCCGCCGAGGCTCTGCAGCGTCTGCGTGGGAATGCCGATGATGGGACGTGCCGAGCGGCGTGCGTGGGAAGGCATTGCTGAATCTACCCGGTCAGCCCGGCGAAGTGGTCGCCGCTGGACCGTCGAGCGCGCGCACGCGCGCCGCGATCTCGGGACGCACGCCATCGGCGGTCTCGGCGACGACGTGCCGCACCACCCGAGTCAGGTCGCCGGTTGCGTCGAATACCGCAAGCTGACGATCGGCGCTGGAGCCCGTTCGCATGATCTCGAGCGCGTACTCCACCTCGGCGCGGCTCCCCAGCTCGTCCAGCACGTCGTCGATGAACCAGTGCAGGATCTCGGCGATCAGCTCGCGCGCCGGCAGCTCCACCTGCTTGCCGAAGTCGATGAGCTTCCCCTCGAGCCCGAAGCGCACGGCCCGCCACTTGTTCTCCTCGATCATCGTCGAGGGATAGATGCGGAAGGTGAGGTTCTGCGAGCGCAGCCGCCACATCTTGCAGACGATCGCCTGAAGGATGGCGGCGATGCACACCGCCTCGTCGACGCGGGTGCAGACGTCGCACACGCGGAACTCGAGAGTGGGATACAGGTGGTGGGGCCGGACGTCCCACCAGATCTTCGACCCGTCGGGGATCGACTTCGTGGCGACGAGCGAGTCGAGCAGCTCGCAGTACTCCCCGTAGGTACGCATGATCGGCGGGACGCCGGTGCGCGGAAAGTTGCGGAAGACGATCGAGCGGTACGACTTGAGCCCCGTGCGGCGCCCCTGCCAGAACGGGGACGAGGTGGAGAGGGCGAGGACGTGGGGGAGCAGGTAGCGCGCGACGTTCATCACGTCCACCATGAACTCGCGGTCCTCGATGCCGACGTGCACGTGCGTGCCGAAGATCAGGAGCTGCTGCGCGAGGTCGGCGAGGTCCTGCTTCACTCCCATGTAGCGCTCGAGCGGGGTGATCTCCTGCTTGGTCCAGCAGGAGAAGGGGTGCGTGCCGGCGGCGGCGATCACGAGCCCGCTGCGGCCGGCCAGATCCATGACCAACCCGCGGAGCCGCACCAGCTCGGCGCGCAGGTCGGCCGGCGTGTGGCAGACGCGCGAGCCAATCTCCACCATGCTCTGGTGAAGCTCGGGCTTGATCTCGTCCATGATGATCTTGTCGCCGTCGAGGATCTCGGTGATGTACGACTTGAGCTCCCAGGTGGCGGGATCGATGATCTGGTACTCCTCCTCGATGCCGATCGTGAGCGAGGGCGCTTTCATCGGGGCTCCACGACGAAGGTGGGCGTCTGGCTGCCGCCGCCGGCGGTGACGTTCAGCAGCGACGCGGTGCCGAGCCGGGTGAGGCAGCCGTCCACGTGATCGCCGTAGGCCACGTAGGGCGCGGTGTCGACCATCCGGTCGGCGAGCACGACGCCCCCGTTCACGAGGCTCGGATACGGCTCCTGCGGCAGGGCGATGCGCTGCTGCACGATGTACGGCTCGTCGAGGGCGACCTCGAGGGCGTCGCGCCACTCGGCGTCGGTCACCTCCCAGCCGAGCACGATCCCCTTGCCCCCGTACTCGTCGTTGGGCTTGAGGACGAGCCGCTCGCGGTTCGCCGCGGCCCAGGGCAGAAGGTCGATGCCGGTGCCGTCGTGCTCGGTGCGTCGATCCTCGACGACGCGTGTCCACGGAATGGAAGCGAGGATGGCGCGGTGCTCCTCGCCGTCGAACAGGAGGATGTTGCGCTCGTCGCTCAGCACGGCGAGCGAGGCCTTCTTGTGCAGGATCTTGCAGCGGGGCGGATTGACCAGGCAGATGGCATGGTCGCGGTAGGCCTGGAAGATCGGATGGTCGATGCCGCCGCGGTCGACGAGCTCGTGCAGCAGCACGCGCTTGTAGACGATGTCGATGGGGCCGTCGGGCGAGCGGAGTCGCCCGCCGCTGTAGCTCACGTCGGCGGGATCGACGATGACGCACTGGAACCCCTGGCGCGTGAAGTAGTCCTGGAAGAGGAGGAACTCCGAGTGCGTGGGCACCCCCGTCCAATCGACGATGGCGATGCGAGGCGTCCGGCCCGTGCCCGTCCCGCCGGACCACTGCTCCCACGCGTCGACGAGCGCGTGCAGCACGTGATGCCGCGCGGGGAGGGGGTGCGCATCCCACCGCCGGAGGAAGCGGCGCATCACCGGCAGCCCGTAGAACATCTCGGCCAGCGCGTCGTTGTACGCGCCGCCAGCCGGCGTTTCCGCATTGTACTCGGTGAAGCGGAGCCCGTCGTCGCCCACGAAGAAGGCGTCGAGCCGCGAGAGCGGGCTCGCATCGCGAAAGCCGGGGTCGACGCGCACCAGGGCGCGCTCCCAGTCGGCGAGACCGAACTGGTCGAGGACCGAGTCGTTCTGCAGCGCCGCGTCGAAGGCGCGGCGGAAGGCGCGGAGGATGACCGCGCTCCGCGCCTGGAGGAACCGGTACTGGCGCCGGCTCAGGAAGCGTGGGCGCAGCACGGTGCACAGCGGCCGGTCGCCGAAGAAGAGCCCGCGCGCGCGCTGCTGCGCATCGAGCTGCGCGTTCGAGTCCCGTCCGACCGCGTCGGTGAGCAGCGCGTGATACTCGGCGATCGCGTCGCGGGGGGCCGTCACACGGCGGCCTCGCGGCGGCCGAGCAGGAAGGCTCCGTGCGCCACGTCCAGCGCGGGGCGCGGCGCCTTCGCGAGCCGGATCACCAGGTCCGCCATCTTCTGCACGGCCCACTCGAAGTAGTGCGGCGTGAGCGAGTTGACGTCCATGTCCGGCGCGGGGTTCATGAAATCGATGGCGTAGGGGATCCCGTCCTTCACCGCGAACTCCAGCGAGCACATGTCGTAGCCGAGCGCGCGCATCAGGGTGAGCGAGTCCTTCACGATGCGCGCGCCGAGCTCGGGGGAGAGATGCTCGTGCTCCACGTGGTACTTCCGCTCCTTCGGGTCGTAGCGCATCGGGAGGACGTCGCGCTGGCCGATCGCGAGGCAGCGCACGAACTGCTCCCACTCGATGAACTCCTGGACGACCATCGTGAGCTGCCCCGACTCGTCGTACGCCGCGAGCAGCTCATCCATGCTGCGACAGACGTAGACGTCGCGCCAGCCCCCTCCGTGCGCATCCTTCAGGATGCAGGGCAGCCCGATCTGGCCGACGATCGCCTCCCAGTCGAGTGGGTACCGCAGGTTGCGGAGCGACTCGTCGTGATCGATGCCGGCGATGTACTCCCTGTTCGGGAGCACGATCGTCTTCGGATGCGCGACGCCGAGCAGCGTGGCGAGCGACGCGTCGAGCGACTTGTCGTCGGCGCTCCACATGAAGGGGTTGTTGACGATCGTCACCCCCTGGAGGGCGGCGTGCTTGAGATAGCTCCGGTAGTACGGCACCTCGTGCGAGATGCGGTCGACGATCACCGCGTAGGGGACCATCTCGTCCATCGCGGTGCCGCCGAGCTTCACGTACTCCACCTCCACCCCCTCGTCGCGCCGGGCGACCTCCTGGATGAGGGCGGGCGGAAACGACCACTCGCGGCCGACGATCAGTCCGATTTTCAGCATGGTGGTGCCCGGTGAGGGAACAAGGATGTCATCCCGCAGGAGCGAGCGACGCGACGCGAGTGTCGGGACCTGCCTTCATCGCACCGGAGCCATCCACGCCCCAGGGATGGAAGATCCCGACACTCGCGCCTTCGGGGCTCCTGCGGGATGACAGAGCAGCGCATCAGTCGTGGCCGCCGACATACATCGCGAGCATGTCGCGCCACCAGGGCCAGTCGTGGGCCCAGCCGTCCCAGATGCGGAGGGCGTGCCAGATCCCCTTGCTGTCCAGCCGCCCGGAGAACTCCTCATTGGCCTGGCGCATTCCGTCGTCGCGGCCGATCGCGAGGATGATGTCCTGCCGCCGTATCGCCGCCAGCCGCCCGGGATCGGATTCCCCGAGGATGAAGTCGGCCGGGTTGTGGAAGTAGACGGTCTCGTCGGAGTAGCCGCCGGTCTGCTCGCGGATGTCGTACAGCCCGCTCATCCCGAGGATGCGCGACACCTTCTCCGGATGGCGGAGCCCGAACGACATCGCGTGGTACGCGCCGAAGCTGGCTCCCGCCGCGATGAGGAACGAGTTGTCGCTCCGGCTCTCCGTGAGGGGGAGCACCTCGTGGCGCAGGTAGCGGTCGTACGCCGCGTGATACCCGGCGCGGTCGTGCGGGTGCTTCCACCGGGCGTACCAGCTGTCGGCGTCCACGCTGTTGACGCACCACAGCTGGAGCCAGCCCTGCTCGAGCATGGGCGCGACGGCAGCGATCATCCCCTGGTCCTCCCACTCGTGGAAGCTCCCCATGCTCGTGGGGAAGGCGAGCACGCGCGCCCCGGCGTGGCCGAACTGGAGGAGCTCCATGCTGCGCCCGCCGAGCGAGGGACTGTCCCAACGATGGTATTCGCGGTGCATGGCAGGGGCGGTGGCGGACGTCGGAGGCGATCGACTCGGACCCGGAGGCACGCGCAAGAGCAGCGCCACCGACCCGGACCGTGGGGTCCGCGCGGGCCTCCTGCCGATCTCCCCGCGCGGCCGTCCCTACCTGGAGCTCGCCAGAAAGAGGTACTTGAGCACCTCCCCCACCCGTGCCCCCCAGCTCTCCTCGTTGTGCTGCCCCCCCTCGGCCTCCGAGTACATCAGGTCCTCGCCGAGCGTCCACCCTCGGGCGACCAGCGCGTCGCGGAGCATCCGGGCGTCGGGAATCACGTCGGGATCTCCCTCGTTGGTACCGGCGTCGAGCCAGATGCGCTGGGGGGTCCGGAACTCCAGCGCCTCCACCTCGCGCACGATCACCCGATCGTCCCACCACACGCTCGGGCTGAGGACGGCGATCTTGCCGAAGGCTGTCGGGAAGCGCAGGGCGAGGTGCATCGTGAGCAGCCCGCCAAGCGACGAGCCCGCCAGTCCCGTCGACTCGGCGCTCGACAGCGTCTTGTACGTGACGTCGATGAATGGCTTGAGCTCCATCACGAGCATCATCCCGTAGTCGTCGGCGTGGCCCCCGCCCCCCTTGTCCTCCCGCTTGGTCGGCGCGTACTCGTCGATCCGGTGGACCCCGGTGTTGTAGATGCCGACGATGATGATCGGGGCGATCTCACCGCCCCCGATGAGCGCCTGCGCCGTCTCGTCCAGATGCCACTCCTCGCCGATCGAGGTGGCGCGGTCGAAGACGTTCTGGCCGTCGTGGATGTAGAGTACCTGGTAGCGCTCGGCCGACCGCTCGTCGTATCCGGGGGGGAGATAGACGATGATCGTGCGGTCGTGCTGCAGGTGGTCGCTGTGGAACCCCTCGTGCGTGCGGATGTCTCCGGTGAGCGTGTGGCCGTCGCCGGCCGCTGTCACGGGGGCATCCCTGAGTTCGTCTGTCATGCGAGGCACGCGATCGAGTGTTATGTTGGCTCGCCCAATATAACCGGACGATGAGACACGCCGTCGCTGCGCCTGCGCGGACGCGCGTGACCCGAGACACCCACGACAAACGTATCAACCATGCCGATGTTCTCGTCGCTGGCGGGCGACACGACCCGCATCGCGACCTACACGCTCATCGCATTCCAGCTGCTGGTCGCGTACGTCTGCTGGCGCGCCACGATGCGGCCTCTCGACCGCCAGCGCAACGCGATCCGGCGCATCCTCGACGCCACGGGGAGCGAGACCCCTGTGGAGATCGGCGCCGAGGCACCATTCGAGCTGCAGGATGCATGGCGGCGGGTCACGCCCGTCGGAGACCATCGCGAGGTCATGGAGGTGGCCGATGCCTTCGATCCGGACGAGCTCCTGCCGAGCGCGTACAACGGCCGGCTCGACAGCGCGGCGCCCGGACTGTTCACCGGCCTCGGGATCGCCGGCACCTTCCTCGGGCTCATCTACGCCTTTTCGCGCATCGACCCGGCGCGCGCGGAGAGCAGCATCCAGCCACTGATCCACGGGATGCAGATCGCCTTCGACAACTCGCTCGCCGGGGTGGTGCTGGCCCTCGTGTGGACGGTCATCTCGCGGCGGATGCGCCACTCGTTCGACGTGGTCTCGCGCGATCTCGCCCGGGCGATCGAGATCCAGATCGGCCGCCGCACTCCCGGCGACCAGGTGCTCGCCGCCTTCTCGTCGCTGCAGCAGGCGCTGTCCAGCAGCCTCGCGACCCTGCAGGGCACCTTCGCCGGCAACCTGACGGGGCTGCAGGAGTCGATGTCGCACAGCCTCCGGGCCCTGGAGAGCACGACGACGGAGAACTCCACGGCGCTGCAGAGCACTCTCGGCGGGTTGCAGTCCACCACGATCGACTCCTCGCGCGAGCTGCTCGAGAAGCTGGTGCCGGCGCTCGAGCAGACCTTCAGGTCTCTCGTGGACATGCCCTTCGACCGGCTGGAGGGCGCGGTGTCGGCGTACGGCAAGTCGGTGCAGGAGGCGGCGGAGAAGCAGTCCGAGGTGGTGAGCAGCCTGTTCGTCGCCGGGAGCCTGCTCGCCGACAACAAGACGGAGCTCGGCAACGCGCTCGCGGCGACGACCGCACACGTGAAGGAGTTCGACCGGGCTCTCCTCACGATGAAGGACCAGACGGCGGCGTCCACATCCATCGTGGCGCAGGCGCGCACCGCGGCGGAGAGTCTCGCCACGACGGCGAAGACGATCATCATGGTGGGCGAGCAGCACGGGGCCCTCGCCGGCGCGCTGGGCGGCGCGGTGATCGAGATGCGGCAGACCTCGGGCGCGCTGGCCAGCGCCGCCGAGCAGTTCGACAGCGCGGCGTCGCGCCTCGAGAATTCGGCGGGACGCATCGAAGGGCTCTCCGTCGAGGCGGCGCAGTCGTCGGCACACGCCGCGCGCGCCGAGCTGCAGCTCGCCATCGCCGACATCGCGACCGCGCTGCGGCAGTTCGGTATCGAATCGGCGGCGAGCTTCGAGCTCAGCAGCGGCAAGGTCATCGCGTCGGTGAACGCTGGGCTCAGCGAGATGACCGACAAGCTCGCTCCCTCGCTCAACGCCCTCTCCGTCGGGCTGCCCGACGCGATGAGCCGGCTCGCCGGCGTCACGAAGGAGGCGCCGGCCGAGATCGTCCGCGCCGTGCGTGCCCTCGACGACGCGGTGCGCCAGCTCGACGCCGGCACGCGCCAGTCGCTGGCTGCGCAGCTCGCCCAGTACGACAAGGCGCTGGCCGAGGCGGTGGACCGCTTCTCGGGCACGCTCACCATGTGGGACGGCAAGATCTCCGATCTGGCGAGCGTGTCCAACGACCTGCGGGCCGCGATGGGAGCGCGCGCGACGAAGTGATCGGACGAGCGCTGCGCCGCCGCGCCGAACAGGCCGACGAGGCGCCGGAGTACTGGATCACCTACAGCGACCTGATGGTGAGCCTGCTCGTCGTGTTCGTGCTCCTCCTCTTTCTCACGCTGTCGTCGATGCAGCGCGACGTCACCATCGTGCGCCAGACCGTACAGTCGAACGAGCAGATCCTCGCGATCGCCGCCGAAGAGATGGGGAAGGTGGGACGGCAGATCCAGTACGACCCCAAGACGCAGACGCTGACGATGAATGCGCAGGTGCTGTTCGGCTTCGGCCTCGATTCGCTCCAGCCGCAGGGCTACGAGACGATCGCCGCGGTGGCCACGCGCTTCATCCCGCGCCTGCTGCGCGACAGCGCGACGAGCCGGCAGCTCTCCGAGATCGTCGTGGAGGGGCACACCGACACGGTCGGCACGTACCTGTCCAACCTCGACCTGTCGCAGAAGCGCGCCCTGTCGGTGATGCGGGCGCTCGTCGCGATGACCGACACGATGCCGTACGGCCCGCGGCTCCGCGAGCTGATCACGGCGAGCGGGCGCTCCAAGATCGAGCCCAAGTTCGTCAACGGCGTGTACGACGCCGCGCAGTCGCGCCGGATCGAGCTCCGCATCCGCTTCCGCAACGACGAGATGCTCAAGCGGCTCATCCAGACGAAGGTGCCGGCGAGCGGGCGATGACGATGCTCTCGTCGGGACCGCGCCGCCTGATGGCGGCGTTGTTGGCGGTGAAGCGGGCGCACCCGTACAGCGAGTCGGCGCCGCTCGAGATGAGCCCGCGCGTGGAAAAGGACGCGGCGGCGCTCTGGGCACGGCTGCGCCGGCTGTCACTCCGCGCGCGACGCGCCGCCGTTCCACGCCTGTCGGGGATCGAGCTGCGTCTCATCGCCGCGACGACCGCCGGACGCGCTGGCGAGGAATGGACGCACGAGGTGCTAGTGCGCGCCTGGCGACACACCGGCGACGCGGCGATGGCCGCCATGCTCTGGGAGGCATTCCTCCTCTCCTCGGGGGAGACGGCGTTGCGCCAGGTGGCGTCGGAGCATGCGGCGCGCGGCGAGTCCCCCGCCCTGTGGAAATGGCTCGTCGGCGACGCGGCGCCCTCCGTGCTCGCCGCCAGCGCCTTCATGGGACAGCGCCGGCTGCAGTTCCGCGAGTGGATCGCCCGCGACGACGTCGGACTCGCCCCATATACCCGCTTCGTGCACCTCACGCAGCTCAGGCTCATCACCCCCCCGATGCTGGAGCGCGTGGATCTCGCGGTCCCCCCGGCCACCATCGACGGATGGGCGCTGTCGGCGATCCCCTCGCCCGACACGCCGGCCTGGCACCGCGCCTACCTGGAGACGACCGCGGGCCATCCGCGCCCGACGAGCCACGCGGTCCTCGAGCGCATCGTGGACGAGCACGGGACGCCGGCCGAGGGGTTCGCCTTCTGGAAGGAGGTATCCCCCCGCGTCGTCGCCGAGGTGAACGACTGGCTGCGCGTGCGGCAGCTCGCCGAGCTGCTGGGTGGAGAGCAGACCGTCGAGCTCTGGCGTCGGTTCCTGCCGGAGATCAGGAGCATCATCGCGAACCGCGACGGGCGCGTCGTCTACGTGCTCTTCGACCGCGTCGTGGCCGCACAGTTCCTGGACGGGGCGAGCGACGTCTGGCTCTTTCCGCTCGACATGCTGACCGTGCTGCGGCGCGACGACGCGCACCGGATCCGGAAGCGCGTGGAGGAGAATCGCGAGCACGCGCTCGGACGGTTCACGCCGCGCGGCGAGCGGTGGGTGGAGGGAGCGGAGAGCGCAGTGAAGAATGCGCTGCGTACTGCGGCGCCCCGCGACGGGCGTTCGAAGTGAGACGATCGAAGTGAGAGGTCATGCCTCGGGGCGCTCCGGCCTCCCGAGGCATGACCTCTGACTTCCAACCTCGAACCTCGAACGTGCTGGTCTACTCGCCGTAGGGAATCCAGATGTTCTTCACCTGCGTGGCCTCGCGCAGGAACTCGCGCCCCTCGCCCTCGCGGGCGTCGGTCCAGTCGCGCGCGTCCCACTCGGCCCACGTCCGCTTCATGTTCCCCGCCGACGCGAGCTCCACCGCGCGTGCTCCGTCGCGCGAGCCGAAGTACCAGACGGCGTCCACGTCGTCGTGCTCGGCGAGCGTCTTCGCGAGACCGTCCTTGCCCCCCGTGACGATGTTGACGACGCCGGCGGGAAGGTCGCTCGTCTCCAGCACCTGGTAGAAATCGGTGGCGGCGAGCGGCGCCCGCTCCGACGGCAGCGCCACGACGGTGTTCCCCATCGCGATGGCCGGCGCGATCACCGACACCAGCCCGAGCAGCGGATGCTCCTCCGGCGCGGCGAGCGCGATGACGCCCAGCGTCTCGTTCATCGCCAGCGCGACGCCACGGATGGGCACCGCGTGCACCTGGCCGTCGTACTTGTCGGCCCACGCGCCATAGGTGAAGAGGCGCCGCACCGACGCTTCGACCTCCGCCGCGCCGTCGACTCCGGTCATCGCCGAGATGCGCCGCGCGAGCTCCTCGCTGCGCGCCGCGAGATTCTCGGCGATGTAGTAGAGGATCTGCGCGCGGTTGTGGCCGGACGCCTTCGACCAGCCGCCGAGCGCGGCGTGCGCCGCCTCCACCGCATTGCGGAGATCCTTCCGGTTTCCTTCACCCACCTCGCCGAGCACGCGGCCATTCGCGTCGATGATCTTCGTCGAGTAGCCCGAGTCGGGGCGCGCCTGCTTGCCCCCGATGAACAGCTTCGGCGTGCGGTCGACGAGCGGCCCGCCGCGGTCGGCGTCGTCGAGCTCCGCGGCCCGCTTGGCAGCCTTGAGCGCGCCACGCGCCGGGTTCTTCGCGGCGCGACCCGCCGCGAGGTCGTCGGTCGTCTGCTCCGGCCGCTCGCGCTTGAGGTACTCGTACATCCCCTCGCGGCCCCCCTCGCGTCCGAATCCCGACTCGCGGTAGCCGCCGAACCCCGCTGCGGCGTCGAACAGGTTGGTGGAGTTGATCCACACCACGCCGGCCTTGATCTTCGGCGCGATGTCGAGCGCCAGGTTGATCGACTCCGACCAGATCGACGCGGCCAGACCGTATTGCGTGTTGTTGGCAAGCGCGACGGCTTCCGCCGGCGTGCGGAAGGTCATCGCCACCATCACCGGCCCGAAGATCTCGACCTGCGCGATGGATGACGACGGCTGCACGTTGGTGAACAGGGTGGGCGGATAGAACGATCCTTCGGTCGGACAGGCCCACGAGGGCTGGAACATGTCGGCCCCCTCCGCCCTCCCCGCCTCCACCAGCGAGCGGATGCGCTCGAGCTGTACGGGTGCCACGATCGCGCCCATGTCCACGGACTTGTCGAGCGGCGAGCCGAGCCGCAGCGTCTCCATGCGCGCGCGCAGCTTAGCGTAGAGGCGCTCCGCGATCCCCTCAGCCACCAGAAGGCGCGAGCCGGCGCAGCAGACCTGCCCCTGGTTGAACCAGATCGCGTCGACCACACCCTCCACCACCGAGTCGAGGTCCGCGTCGTCGAAGACGATGAAGGGCGACTTGCCGCCGAGCTCCAGGGAGAGCTTCTTCCCCGAGCCCGCGGTCGCCTTGCGGATGATGCGTCCGACCTCGGTGGAGCCGGTGAAGGCGATCTTGTCGAGCCCATCGTGCGCGACGATCGCCGCCCCCGTGTCCCCATCGCCGGTGACGATGTTGAGCACGCCGGCCGGCAGCCCGATCGACTCCGCCAGCTCGCCGAACACCAGCGCGGTGAGCGGGGTAAACTCGGCGGGCTTGATGACGATCGTGCAGCCGGCCGC
Organism: Gemmatimonadales bacterium; assembly: GCA_038325515.1. Classification (GTDB taxonomy): domain Bacteria; phylum Gemmatimonadota; class Gemmatimonadetes; order Gemmatimonadales; family Gemmatimonadaceae; genus AG11. The sequence continues at coordinate 63,347 of JBBQJC010000004.1, forward strand.
GAGGGCGGGTGCCACCTTCCACGCCATCATCAGCAGGGGGAAGTTCCAGGGGATGATCTGGCCGACCACGCCAGCCCCCTGATAGCCCTCGAACTCGCTCTCCAGCAGCTGTGCCCAGCCGGCATGATGATAGAAGTGGCGCGCCACGAGGGGGACGTCGATGTCGCGGGTCTCGCGGATGCTCTTGCCGTTGTCCATCGTCTCGAGGACGGCGAGCAGGCGCGAGTTGCGCTGCACCGCGCGCGCGAGCGCGTAGAGGTAGCGCGCGCGGCCATGGCCGCCGAGCGCCTGCCAGGCGGGGAGCGCCTTGCGTGCCGCCTTGACCGCCGCGTCCACGTCCTTCTTCGAGCCCTGCGACACCTGCGCGATGCGCTTGCCGGTGGCGGGGTTGTCGATGGCGAACAGCGCCGACGGCCTGGTCCAGCCGCCGCCGATGAAGTGCCCGAACTTCGCGTCGTGCTTCTCCAGCCACTCCAGCGCGGGCTTGTTCGCCTCGGGCGCGGGGCCGTACTCCATGGTGTCGTAGATCTCTCGCACGGATGTCATGATCAGACCATGGGGTGACGGTGGGCCGCGGAATAGCGCCCGGTGACGAAGTGCTCGAGCTGGCGCTCGATGTCGGTGAGCAGCCCGCTCGCGCCGAAGCGGAACAGGTCGGGCTTGAGCCAGCGGTCGCCGAGCTCCTCCTTCATGAGGTACATGTACTCCAGCGCGTTCTTCGCCGCGCGGATGCCGCCGGCGGGCTTGTACCCGACGGCATAGCCGGTGGCCTCGTGGTACTCGCGGATCGTCCGCGTCATCACGAGCGAGAAGGGGAGCGTCGCATTCACCCCCTCCTTGCCGGTGGAGGTCTTGATGAAGTCGGAGCCGGCCATCATGGCCACCATGCTGGCGCGGGCCACGTTGCCGAGCGTCGCCAGCTCCCCGGTGGCGAGAATGCTCTTCATGTGCGCCTCGCCGCACGCCTGGCGGAACAGCTTCACCTCGTCGTAGAGCGCCTGCCAGTTGCCCAGGAGGACGTGGCCGCGCGTGATGACGATGTCGATCTCCCTGGCGCCGGCGGCGACGGAAGCGCGAATCTCGCGCACGCGCTCCTCGAGCGGGCTGAGACCGGCGGGGAATCCCGTGCTGACGGCGGCCACGGGGATGTTCGTGCCGCGCAGCGCCTCCACGGCCGTGGGCACCATGGCGTGATAGACGCAGACGGCGCCGGTGGTCAGGCCGAGATCGGCGACGCCGAGGGCGTCCACGAGCTCCTTCTTCACCGGGTGCGCGGCTTTCGCGCAGAGCCGCCGCACGTTTCCGGCGGTGTCGTCACCGGCCAGGGTCGTGAGGTCGATGAGCGAGATGGCGCGCAGCAACCAGGCGGCCTGCCACTCCTTCTTCGCGGTGCGCCGCGTCGGGATCGTCGCCGCGCGGCGCTCCACGGCCGAGCGGTTCACCCGGAGCGACCGGACGATGTCCAGGTCGAGCGCGGTCCCCGGGTTTCGTTCGACGTGGTCGTCGGTCAGGCGCGGGCGGGAGGCGGCATCGTGCGTGGCGGCCGCGGTCGCGTCGGTCCGGGCGAGCCGGAGCGCGGGTTCATTTGACTGCATTGGCGTCCCTGTCGGGATTCTTGGCATGCGGGATGGTTCGCCGCAGGGCGCAATCTAGGGCGGGAGCGGGGGGAAGGCGAGGCTGGCGCTCGAGGGAGCCCGCCACCCCGTTCTCTGCAAGATCCCCTCGCGGCGGTATGGACTTGTCCAGCGCTGCGAACATACTGTAGCGACCGGCGGCACGACGGCGTCTCGCGCGGCGCTGGGCGGGATAGGGGGACGTACCGTGTTGGAAGGGGGTGCCGTGACGGAACCGGATTACCGAGAGCTCTTCGAGGCGTCGAGCGAGCCGCTGGTCGTGCTGGACGACGCGCTGCGAATCGTCAGCGCGAACGCGTCGTTCTGCCAGCTCGTCGGCGAGACGGCCGCCGAGCTGTCGGGACGCCCCGTCGCCAGCGTGATCGACGAGGACGATCTGGCGCTCACGCCGCTCAAGTTCGACGTCGTGCGCCGCCACGGCGCCCTCCTCACCATGCGCCGGCTCCGCGCCGTGGCCGGCCGCGCGACGAACGTCGAAGTCGCCACCACGCAGCTCCCCTCCGGTGGCTATCTCTGCTCCGTGCGCGACGCGAGCCACCGCCCCGCCGTCGATGCGCTCCGCGACTCGGAGGCCCGCTTCCGCACCCTGGCCGAGCACCTCAACGCCGGCCTCGTCATGACCGACGCGCGGGGTCGCATCACGTACGCCAACGAGCGGATGCAGGACTACGCAGGCTACTCCCCGGCGGAGCTCGTCGGACGCGCCCTCTCGGCCGTGCTGCACGCGGACGATCCGCAGGCCGCCATCGGGGCGCGCGAGCCCTACCTCGCGCGCACGCGGCGCAAGGACGGCACCTCGTTCCTCTGCGAGGTCTCCGCCTCGCCACTCACCGACGGCCACGGCAAGACGATCGGGATGGTCGGCGTGGTGATCGACGTGACCGAGCGGCGCCGCCTGGAGCAGGAGCAGCGCGAGCGCGAGCGGCGCTACCGCCTGCTCTTCGAGGTCACCCCTCTGCCCGCGTGGGTGTACGACACGGAGACGCTGCGCTTTCTCGCCGTGAACCCCGCGGCGGTCGCGCACTACGGCTACAGCGAGGCGGAGTTCCTCGCGATGACCATCGGCGGGATCCGTCCCCTCGGCGATCCCGAGCGGTTCAATCAGTACGTGCACGCCGAGCATGGCCACGATCGCGCGCGCGGCTTCAAGCATCGCCGGAAGGACGGGATGCTGATCGACGTCGAGATCGTGTCGCACGCCTTCGAGTTCGAGGGACGCAAGGCGCGCATCGCCGTCGTCAGCGACATCACGGAGCAGCTCCGCACGCTGGAGCGCGAGAAGGAGGTGGAGGAGCGCCTGCTGCTCGCGCAGAAGATGGACGCCGTGGGCCTGCTCGCCGGCGGGGTGGCGCACGACTTCAACAATCTGCTCAGCGTCGTGTTGGGCGCCGCCGAGGTGCTGCAGAGCGAGCTGCCCGACGAGAGCGGGCTGCTCGAGGAGGTCGGCGACATTCGGGCGGCGGTGGGGCGCGGCGCGGCGCTCACGCGGCAGCTCCTCGCCTTCGGACGCAAGGAGGTGCACGCCCCCGGCCTCGTCGATCTCAACGAGGTGGTCACGAACGTGGAACGGCTGCTGGCGCGGGTGCTGGGAAAGCACATCCGCATCGAGGTGCAGCTCGGCCCGCACGTCGCCCCCGTCGTCGCCGACACGAGCCAGATGGAGCAGGTGATCGTCAACCTCGCCATCAATGCGCGCGACGCCATGCCGCGGGGGGGCGTGCTCACCATCGCGACGGCCATCGTCGAGGTCGGCGCCGACTCCGCGGCGACGCTTGGCGTGCTGGAGGGGAGCTACGTGACGATCGCGGTCGCCGACACGGGAGTGGGGATGGACCTCGAGACGCGGACGCGCGCCTTCGAGCCCTTCTTCACCACCAAGGCGCCGACGCAGGGCTCCGGGCTCGGCCTGTCCACCGTCTACGGGATCGCACGGCAGTCGGGAGGCACCGTCACCATCGACAGCGTGCCCGGCAAGGGAACGTGCGTGCGCCTGCACCTGCCGCGCAGCAGCGCATCGGAGCGGCTGCGCAGCCCGACGCCGGCCCGCGGGATGGCGATCCATGGCCGCGGGCGGCTCCTGCTCGTGGAGGACGAGCCGCGGGTGCGCACGCAGACACGGCGGCTGCTCGAGCGCGCCGGCTACACGGTGATCGAGGCGGCCGACGGGGAGCAGGGCGAGCGAGAGTTCCGCGCGCACGGCGGCACGATCGACGCCGTGGTCACCGACATCGTCATGCCCGGCTTCGGCGGCGTGGAGATGGTGTCGAGGTTGCGCGCGCTCGCGCCCGCGGTTCCGGTCGTCTTCGTCTCCGGCTTCACCGCCGAGGACCGCGACCTCCCGCTCGACGAGCGAACGCAGTTCGTGGCGAAGCCGTACACCATCGCCGCGCTGTGCGAGGCGATCGCTGCCGTCACCACGAATTGACGACCCCGCGGCGAGCGGTGCGCTCGCGAACCGGCTAAATTCCGGGCATGAGCACAACACCGCCCGAGCATCCTGACGACGAGCTGCCCGACGATCTCCCCGGCGAACTTTCCGACGAGGAGGCGCTTGGCGCGAGCGACGCGTCGAGCCTGGAGGAGGACGACGAGACCGACGGTGCGGACGACGAGGAGGAGGAGGACACGATCGCCGTGCCCGACGAGCCGCGCGGGCCCTTCACGCGCGACAATCCGCTGACCTTCATCGTGCCCGAGCCCATCCTGCTGCGCATCGAGCGGGTGGACCGTCCAGGCGCGGCGCCGGGCGAGCAGCCGCTGGCCTTCACGCGCGCCGGCCCGAAGGACGTGCTCCTCGCGGTCAACGCCTATCCCACCCGGCTCGTCGATGCCTTCTTCGCGAGCGACGCCTTCGGCGAGCCGGTGATCGTCGTGGGGGCGGCGTGGGAGGAGGAGGGGGGAGTCCGCGGTGAGCTGTCGGCCCTGCTTCCGGAGCGGACACTGCGGGCGATCCAGGAGACCGTCTCGCCCGAAGAGGGGGAGGAGGACGAGGAGGATCGCGAGCCCTGGAAGGCATCGGCGTCGTTCGGCGGCACGTCGTACGAGGAGCTCGTCGGCGGCGTCGGCGACGATGACGACGACGAGGAGGAAGGGGAAGAGGACGATCCGGACGCGGAGCCGCACTTCCCGCTCGTGATCGGCGCGGTTCTGCGCTTCCCCGAGAACCGGAAGTATCCCGCCGACTTCGAGCTCGAGGTCGACGACCTGATGCGTGCGATCCTGGAAGGGCGCGCCATGGACGCGGCCGAGAAGCGGATCGACAACCTTCTGGGGGGAATCTAGCTCCGTCCGGCGGGGTGCCCGGTGGGGGCACGAAAGTTGACTTACCGTATCCCGCCGGCGCCCCACGAGAGGGAGCGGGCGAGGGACGGAGGTCTTCGGTCACGGAGCTTCCGAGGGAAGGTTGGTGAGCAGTATGGCCGCTCGGTTGAGCGAACGCCGTGGCCTTCACCAGCACACAGTCGTAGGTGACTTGGTGTCTTGGAGCGTTGATGCTGGCGGGCACGTCTTCCCCGCCAACGGGGGAGCGGCCGAGGAGCAATACGGCCACATTGTCGTGGATCGGTCGGGAGTGGAGTGGACGGTGCGCGAGGTGGAGACCCCGCAGCCCTGGGCGCGCGGGCCGCACTGCCTCGTCCTGAACTCCCGCGAGTGCGTGCGTCGCGTCTGGAGGTACCCGGCGAACTGGCGCTCCCTCGATGCCGACGTCCTCCTCAGGATGGACGTCGCGGACTGACCTGTCGGTTGCGGCGAAACTCGCGCAGAATAGTCCCGTACGGACCCGCACAGGTCCCAACCGGAGCGAACGATGCGCAAGCTGCTCAAGATCGTCTTCTGGTCCATTCTGATCGTCTGCGTCGGCATCCCGTGCGCCTTCCTGCTGTTCGTGATGGCGATGACGACGCTGGGCATCGCGCTCGGCATCGGTGGTGCGATCATCGGGATGATGTTCGCCGTGCTGAAGCTGGGGCTCATCGTGCTGATCCCCCTCGCGCTCGCCTGGTGGGCGGTGAAGGCGCTGTTCGGGCGCGAGCGCAGCTACTAGTCCAGCGTGCGCGGTCCCGCCCGCTCCCGGGCGGGGCCGCACACGGACGTCGCTGGCCCGATTAGGTTGTTTGTATGGATGCCCATACAATTTCGTCGCTCACGCCCGACAGCCTCGCGCCGGCTCCCGACCTCCCGGAGCTGTCGGACCTCTCCACCCCGCCCAACGTCGCCCCGGTCGACGGCCGCACCGTGGCCATCACGGGGATGGCCGTCGTCGTCGCCATCGCCGCCGGCGTGGTGGCGCAGCTGCTCACCGCGCTCATCGCCCTGATCACGAACCTGGCCTTCTATCACCAGGTCTCGTTCGCGCTCCGCTCGCCCGGCAACGCCCACGCCGGCATCTGGGTGCTGGTCATCCCGGTGGCCGGCGCGCTGGTCGTGGGGCTCATGGCGCGCTACGGCTCGGCAGCCATCCGCGGGCACGGGATTCCCGAAGTGATGGAGCGGGTGCTCTTCGGCGAGAGCCGCATCCCGGCGCGGGTGATGGTGCTCAAGCCCCTCTCGGCCGCCGTCGCCATCGGCACGGGGGGACCGTTCGGCGCCGAGGGGCCGATCATCGCCACGGGAGGCGCGCTCGGATCGTTGATGGGGCAGCTCGTGCACGTGAGCCCGGACGAGCGGAAGACGCTGCTGGCCGCGGGCGCCGCCGCGGGAATGGCGGCGACCTTCGGCAGCCCGATCTCCGCCGTGTTGCTCGCCGTGGAGCTGCTCCTGTTCGAGTACCGCGCGCGGTCGCTCATCCCCGTGGCCCTCGCCGCCGCGGCGGCGACGGCGGTGCGCATCGCGTTCCGCGGCACCGGCACCGACTTCGGCATCGGGCCCATCGGCGCGCCGCACGGCGAGGCGCTGCTGTTCTACACGCTGATCGGCGCGCTGCTCGGTATCGTCGCGGCGTTCGTCACGCACGTCACCTACTGGATCGAGGACCTGTTCGAGCACCTGCCGATCCACTGGGCCTGGTGGCCGGCGATCGGCGCGACGTTCCTCGGGGCCATCGCGCTCGTCGAACCGCGCGTGCTCGGTATCGGCTACGAGAACATCACGGGGATCGTCAACGGCGACATCGTGGGACGTACGCTGGTGGTATTCGTCATCGCGAAGTTCCTGGCGTGGGCCATCTACCTCGGCAGCGGCACCTCCGGCGGGACGCTCGCGCCACTGTTCACGATCGGAGGGGGCGTCGGCTCGCTCCTCGGCGCTGGCCTCGCGGCGCTGGTCCCCTCGGCCAACATCGAGCCGCGCATCGCAGCGCTCGTCGGGATGACCGGCATCTTCGCCGGCGCGTCGCACGCCCTGCTCGCCGCCGTCGTCTTCACCTTCGAGATCACCCGGCAGCCCTTCGGCCTCCTGCCATTGCTCGCCGGCGGCACGGCCGCATACCTCGTCGCGCTGCTGATCAACCGCAACTCGATCATGACCGAGAAGCTGGCGCGGCGCGGCGCCACGGTGCGCTCCGAGTACTCGGCCGACTACCTGGCGCAGCGGGTGGTGCGGGAGGTGGCGCTGCGCGACGTCGTGTCGCTGCGCGCCGGGGATACGCTCGGCACGGTGCGCCACTGGCTCGGCTCGCATGCTGACGGCGCGTCGCACCAGGGGTTCCCCGTGCTGGACGACGCGGGGAAGCTGGTCGGCGTGCTGACGCGCCGCGACCTCGTCGGGAGCGCCGAGCCGGAGACGGTCGAGGTGAGCTCGCTGGTGCGCCGCGCGCCGGTGGTGGTCTTCCCCGACAATACGCTGCGCGACGCCGCCGACCAGATGGTGCGCGCCCACGTCGGACGTCTCCCCGTGGTGGAGCGGGAGGCGCCCTGGCGCGTCGTGGGGATCCTCTCCCGCTCGGACCTGCTCACCGCGCAGGCGGCCAAGCTCGGCGCCGGCGAGCGGCAGAAGGCGCGCGTGAAGTTCTGACGAGCGGATCGGGAGCGCGCCGGCGAAGGGTGCGCGGTGGGACGAGTGTCCACCACGCGAGCCCGTGCGACGGTGCGTGGAGCGAGGGTGCAGCTCCGGGGTATGCGACCGTGCTGGCGAGCGACCGCCCCGCGCGCACAGATTGAACGGACCCACTCACCCGACCACCGCACACGCCTCCCCATGCCGACGCCGCACGCCACGCTCGCTGCCAGCCTCACCCTCGTTTTCGCCGCCGCCTGCGCCTCGTCCGGGAGCAATCCGCCGCCCGAGGACGCGCGAGGGATGCAGGGACGGCGTCAGGGGACGAACCCCATGCTCGACTCGGCGCGTCGCAACCAGGTGATCGAGAACAGCCGCCCCGATGCGCCGGCGCGGGCGGGCGTGCTCGTGGTGGCGAACCAGCGGGGGGCGAGCGCGACGATCGTCAACGCGGCAACCATGCAGACGATCGCCACGATACCTGTCGGCCTCGGGCCGCACGAAGCCGCGGTCTCCCCCGACGGGCGCTGGGCGGTGGTCACCAACTACGGCGATCGCCAGACCGCGGGCAGCTCGCTGAGCGTCATCGATCTCGCCGCTGCCACTCCCGCCGTGACGCGCACGATCCAGCTGGGTGAATACACGCGGCCGCACGGTGCGGCCTTCGTGGGGCGGGGAAGCAAGCTGGTCGTCACGAGCGAGGCCACGGGACGGCTCGTGCTGGTGGACTTCGCCAGCGGAAAGGTGGACACCGCGCTCGCCACCAACGGCAAGGGATCGCACATGGTGGCGGTGCAGCGCGACGAGACGCGGGCCTGGACCGCCAACATCGGCGACGGAACGGTGACCGAGTTCGACGTCGTGGGACGCCGGACCGTTCGCACCTATCCCGCCCTCTCGATGGACGAGGGGATCGCGGTGACTCCGGGCGGCGACCAGGTCTGGGTGGGGAGCAACGACGGCAAGCGCGTGCTCGTGCTGAACGCGGCGAAGGGAACGGCTGTCGACACGCTGCGCGGCTTCGGCTTTCCGTACCGCATCGGGATCTCGCGCACCGGCCGCGTGGCGGTGGTCAACGATCCGACGAGCAACCGGATCTGGATCTACGAGGTCGCCTCCCGCCGCCAGCTCGCCCAGATCGACCTCGCCAAGGTGGAAGGGATCAAGGCGCCGGCCGGTGGGCAGCCGGGCCAGGAGGGGGCGGGCCCCGAGGGGGTGACCTTCGATCCGATCGCCGACTTCGCCTACGTGACGCTCAACGGCACGAACCAGGTCGTGGCGGTGGACCTGAATCAGCTGAAGGTCGTCGGGTTCGGGCCCGTCGGCGCCGGGCCGGACGGGATCGCCTTCTCGCCGATCGTCAGGCGGTAGTCGGCCTCAGCCCGCTTGCGCCGGCAGCCACTCGAGGAGTGGCGCCCAGATGGCCGCATCCTGAAGCAACAGTGTCAGGAAGTACGTCGCGACCTCGTCTGCCGGCCAGGCGGCGCGCAGCTTGGCGGCAGCGGCGTCGACCGCCTGCTTTTCCTGCGGCGCGATCTCGACCTTCTCCGAATCGATCCGGCCCTCGTCGTTCTGGATGCCGAGCGCATCGAGGAAGGCGGCCATCATGGGCCGCCGGTGGCCGAGGTGCAGGTCGACGATGTAGGCGCTGAGGAGCTGCGCGTCGTCGAGGGGAAGGCGGGCCGCCTCGCTCACCAGCTTCGGACGGGGCCAGGTGGCGACGGTCTGGGGGCGGAACCTGAGCGCGCTCGCCACCGCGGCGCGGGTCGTCGCCTTGACCCATCCCTCGGGATCGTCGGCGAGGGCGGCGGTGATGGCCTGGGTGCGCTCCTCGCCGGTGAGCGCCTTCCATAGCTTGCGGACCGTGGTGCTCCCGGGCTCGGCGGCCAGGGAGGCGAGGGCGGGGCGAAGGGTCGTCGTCGGCATCCGGCGAAGCTAATCGATGGCGGGGGCGGGGTGTGAGGGGCGGGTGAGTCGGGCGAAGGGCAGAGGTCGTCGCAGAGTCCGGTACCTGCGTGTTCACCAGCGCTCTGCCAAGCGCGTGTCGTGAACGGTGAACGGCGGTGAGCGGGGAACGGGGAACGGGGAACGCAAGGCGCGCTGGCACCCCACACCCCGCGCCCCGAAACGTCCCGGCCAGCCGTCGCGTAGGGCGTGATGCGGGTTCTTCAACCTTTCTCGCGGTCGCCCTGTCCCATGCCTGTACCCGCTCGATCGCGGGACGGGTGTGAGCCCGTTCAGCCCTTCGTGCCCACCTGGATACGGCCATGTCGCTCATCTCCTCCCCCGCCCGTCTCGGCGCGCTGCTGGCGTCGCTCGCCGCTCTCCTCCTTCCGCGCGCCCCGCTCGCCGCGCAGACGGGACCGGCGACAGCCGCCGCCACCGCCGCGGCGATAGTGCACACCCCCGTCGATGCCGCGCCGGAACCAGCGAGGCGCGCCACGGCGATGGCCGCGCTGGCGTCGCGTGCCGAGGTGGCCCCCGTGCTCGACGGCCGGCCGGACGATCCGGCGTGGGCGAGAGCGCAGGTGATCGACCAGTTCCTCGAGTACGATCCGAAGGAGGGCGCCGAGACCCGCTTCCGCACCGAGCTCCGGGTTGTCTACGATGACCGGAACCTCTACGTGCTGGCGCGGATGTACGATCCCGCACCCGACAGCATCATCTCGCTCCTGTCGCGGCGCGACGTGCGCACCCAGTCCGAGCAGCTCAAGCTCGTGATCGACTCCTATCACGACCGGAAGACGGCGTTCCAGTTCATCACGAATCCCGCCGGCGTGAAGCGCGACTACTACGTGTCGAACGACAACAACGAGGATCCCTCCTGGGACGCGGTGTGGGACGTGGCCACGGCGATCGACTCGCTGGGGTGGGTGGCGGAGTTCCGGATCCCCTTCAGCCAGATCCGCTATGCGCCGGGAGCGAACCACGTATTCGGGCTCCTCGTCGTGCGCGACATCGCGCGCACCGGCCAGCGGCTCTCGTGGCCGCTCGTCAAGCGCAGCGCGCAGGGGTACGTGTCGCAGGCGGGCACCCTGTCGGGGATCGGTGAGCTGCCGACGCCGCGCCGGCTGGAGATTCTCCCCTACACGGTGGCGAAGAGCGAGACGCGCGACTTCGGCGGACCCCGCGCCGGGCTGGGCCGCTACGATCATCCGAACAAGGTGACGGCGGGGGCGGACCTCAAGTACGGGCTTTCGTCGAACCTGACCCTCGACGCGACGATCAACCCGGACTTCGGGCAAGTGGAAGCCGACCCCGCGCAGCTCAACCTCACCGCCTTCGAGAGCTTCTTCGACGAGCGGCGCCCCTTCTTCCTCGAGGGCGCGGGGATCTTCACCTTCAATACGTCGTGCGGCGACATCGACAGCGGGTGCACGGGACTGTTCTACTCGCGCCGCATCGGACGGAACCCGCAGCTCGCGGGAATCTACGGCGACGCGACGAGTCCCACGGCGACCCCGATCGCCACGGCGGCGAAGCTCACCGGACGGCTCGCCAACGGGTTCTCCGTCGGGCTGCTGGACGCCGTGACGCAGCGCGTCGACGGCATCCCGCAGGTGGACGGGCGCAGCGCCGCGATCGAGCCGCGCACCAACTACAGCGTGCTGCGGCTGCAGCGCGACCACGCCGACGGGCAGGGCGACATGGGGCTGATGCTCACGGGGGTGAACCGGGCGCTCGATCCGGGCTCCTCCCCGTATCTGCGCAATTCGGCGTACGTGGCGGGGCTCGACCTGCGCCGGCGCTTCTGGAGCAACAACTACGAGGTGAAGTCCTTCGCGGCGATGAGCGACGTGCGCGGCTCGGCGCCATCGATCGCGTCGCTCCAGGCGAACGCCGTGCACGCCTACCAGCGGCCGGACGACGCGATCACCTACGACTCGACGCGCACCGGGCTGCGCGGCGACGCCGAGCGCATCTCGTTCAGCAAGTTCGGCGGCGGCATCTCGCGCTTCCAGACGGTGCTGCAGCGCTTCTCCCCCGGCTTCGAGTCGAACGACCTGGGCTACCAGCAGCGGGCCGACGAGCAGCTCTTCCGCAACTGGTTCGCGCTCCAGTTCAACAAGCCGAACGCCGTGTACCAGCGCGCGTCGTTCAACTTCAACGCGCAGGGCCGCTGGACCACCGGCGGTCTGAGCCTCGGCAATGGCGTGAACCACAACAACCACATCCAGTGGAAGAACTTCATGTGGACGCACGTGGGGTTCAACCTCAACGAGCTCAGTACCGCCTACGACGACCGCGCCGCGCGCGGCGGGCCGGCTATCCGTCGCGCGCCCAGCAGGAGCGCGTGGGGCGGGATCGAGAGCGACAACCGCCGGCCCGTGACGGCGAGCCTCTGGCTGAGCGGCGCCCGCGGCGACGAGGGACGCTCGTTCAGCGGCGACGTCAGCCCCAGCGTGAGCTGGAACATGTCGAGCCGCTTCTCGGCCTCCCTCGGCGCGAGCTACGACCGCAACGGCGACGACTGGCAGTACTACAGCCGGTACGGGGCGGTCGGCAGCGACACGACGCACTACACCTTCGCGCGGCTCGACCAGACGACGCTCGGACTGAACACGCGCCTCAACTTCACCGCCACGCCGAACCTGTCGTTCCAGTTCTACGGCGAGCCGTTCATGTCGAACGGGACGTACGCGGACCTGAAGGAGATCGCCAGCCCCCGTGCCGAGCACTTCGCCGACCGTTTCAAGAGCTATGGATCGAAGCGCGGGATCTTCGACGGCTTCAACTATCGGCAGTTCAACTCCAACGCCGTGGTGCGCTACGAGTACCGCCCGGGCAGCACCCTGTTCGTGGTCTGGCAGCAGGGACGCAACAACTTCCTCACGCCGGCCGATCCGGATTACAACGCGAGCTACGACTTCCGTCGCGACTACGGCTCGGCGTTCCGCGACCACCCGAACAACACCTTCCTCGTCAAGTGGTCGTACTGGATCAATCCCTGACCACAGCGGGGCGACAGGTGCGAACGGGACGACGGGCCGCCATCCCGTCGTCCCGTCGTCGTTCCGGACGAATTGTTCCCAGTCCGGGAACTCCGCTTCAGGCTCGCCGATACGTGCCGACAATGAAAGGACACTCCCGGATCGTTCCGGTGTACAACGATCCGACGACTTCAATGGAGATCCCATGTCGAGATATCAGTTCGCGATCAGCTCTGGTCCGGAGTCGGTGCGCCAGGCCGGGGTCGTGGAATGCGATTCCTTCGATGATGCCGTCGTGCTGCTCGGGGAGCGCATCCCCGTGCGCGCCGGCGACTCGCTGGAGATCGGTGTCAGCGGCTTTCCGCCGGCGCAGTATTCCTGCGTGGGCGCCGTGAAGAGCGGGCGGCCGATCTGGGTCCCGGCGGGACAGCTCGCGGCCTGAACGCCAACGGCGGGACACGCCGCCGACAGGCGCAGGAACGCCATGACACGAAGGGCACACCGGATTGATTCCGGTGTGCCCTTCCGTCGTACAGCCTCGTGCGGATCGCCGCGCGCTCAGCGGCCCTTGTGCAGCTCGAGCCGGCCGGTGCCGGTGGAAAGCCGCAGCAGCGCCCCGCCGGAGCCGATCGTCGCGCGGATGCGACGGGGGTCCACGCGGCCCCGCAGCTTGAGGTCGAAGTCGGTGGTGATCTCCCCATGCCCGGTCGTCGCGTCGAGCTCCCCGTTGTAGCCGGCCGGAAGGGTCAGCCGTACCAACCCGCTCCCCGTGCTGAAGCGCATGTCGCTCCCCGCCCGCAGCGCCGACATCGTGATGTCGAGATCCCCGTTGCCGCTGCTCGCCTCCACCGGCCCTTCGGATGTGTTGACCGACACGTCGCCATTGCCGGTGCTCACGCGGACGCTGGGGGAGACGAGACCGAGCACGATTTCGACAGCGGAACAGCTTTGAGGGTTTGAGCCGATACTCAGACGGAACACATCTGGCGCATCCTCCGGCGCCCGGTAGGTTGACTCGAGCCCCCGGACGATCCGACGATGCCCTTCTCCATCTTCCCTTTCCGTCGCGCGAGCGGCGGCAAGATGCGGCCGCCACAGGCGCATTCCACGCGGCGACTGGCGATCGTCGCCGGTGGCGTGCTGCTCACCCTGGGGGCTCTCTTCCTCGCGGCGTTCCAGGCACGACGCGCCGAGCGTTCGCTGGCCGAGGCGGGGACGCAGACGCTGCGCGACTACACGGGCTTCGCGAGCAGGCTGCTGGGCGCCGAGCTGCTGCGCCGCTTCGCCGACCAGCGGAACTTCATCCTCGCGCCGGTGACGGGTGCATCGGACCGTGAAACGCCCGCGCCGAGCCTTGCCCAGATCGAGGAGCGGGGCGAGCGATGGTTCGGTCTCGAGCACGCCGCGCCGGACTCGGCGCGCGGATACTTCCGGCTCGACCTGGGCAGCGGCGCATTCGAGACCACCCTGCCGATGGCGGGCACCCTCGCGTCACTCGTGAAGGACACCTTGCAGCGGCTCGCGCCGCGGCTGCGAAATCCGAGCATCCCCGACGTGCTCGTGGTCACGCGCAATGACCGGCAGTTCAGCGTGGCGTACGTGCCTCACCGCGACGTTCGCGGAAAGGCGCTGGCGGTGTACGGCTACACGTACACCCGCGACCTCCGCATCGCGGAAGTCGCGTCGCGCGTGTTCACCCAGACTCCGCTGCTGCCGAACTCGTTCATGGGCTCGCGCTGGAACTACGACACGGTGGTGGTGCGCCCGGGCGAGGTGCAGAACGAGGCGATGCTCGTGGCGCGCATTCGCGATCGCCAGGGGCGGACGATGTGGCAGTCGCGGAGCGTGTCGCGCGTGCCCGCCTCGGCGTATCTCTCGCCGGCGGTGATCAGCACGGCGCCCGGGGGCCTGCAGGTGGAGACGGCGCTGCTGCCGGAGAGCGAGGCGCTGCTCGTGCCGGCCGTGGCGCGCCACGCGCAGCGATGGTCGCTCAGCGCGCTGGTCGTGCTCACGGTGATGCTCACGGCCGTCTCCCTGCTCGCCCTGCAGAGCGAGCGCGTCGTCGCCAAGGCGCGCCGCGCCGAGGCGATGCAGCAGCTCGCCCTCGGCCTGCGCCATGAGCTCAACAACGCGCTCGCGAGCGTCATGCTGAACGCCGAGCTCGTGGAGAAGGAGGGAGAGCTGGACGAGACGCAGCGCTCGCGCATCGCGGTGATCGCCGAGCAGGCCGATCGCATGCGCGGCGTGGTGCGGCGGCTCGAGCAGAGCGACCGCCTCGACGTCGTGGTCCCCTACCTCGACGAGGGATTCATGGTGGATCTTTCCACGCCACGCCACGGGATTCGCGACTTCCGCACCGACGCGCCGGAGACAACCGACCCGCGCGGACGGACGCGCGGGTGAGCACGCCGGGGCCGGCTCACCCCCGCAGCGCCGCGCGCAGCAGGAGCACGCCTCCGGCCAGGCAGGCGATCGCGACGTAGCCCGCCGGCATGAACACACCTTCGCTGCGCCGCAGGGCGACGACGGCGATGTAGCCGAGCCAGCCGCCAGCGAGGAGGAGCAGGACGCCCAGGAGCAGGGCGGCGGCGCGAAGGAGCGCTGGCAGGGATTGGCCCGCGGTCAGTTCGGCGGGATCGTCAGCACCACCTCGTCACCGGGCGACACGGTGATCTCCTGCGAGATCGGCTGCCGGTTGCCGCCGATCGGATCGGCCTGGAAGCGCAGCGGCGTCGCGCCGAAGATCAGGCTCGGCGGGACCTTGAACTTCGTCGTGCTGTTGCCGCTCGCGGTGCCCAGGCGCATGCGCTGACCGCCCCGCCAGACGTATATGTTCATGTCGAGGAAGGCCTGGTTCTCGACGCGGATGGTCGTGGGCTCCTGGGCCTCGGCTCCCTCGTCCGACTTCCTGTTGACCATCGCGCACCCGCTCGACGCACCGAGCAGGAGCGCGGCCATCAGCGCGACGGCGACACCCGTCGTGCGCCCCCGCGCCGGCATCATTTCCCTCACTCTCGTCATCATCCGCATGGTTCCCCCAGCGATGCCGGCGTCTGCCGGACGTAAGTCCTACGACGAAGCGTATTTCGACAAATGGTACCGCGATCCGCGCACCCGTGTCCATACACCGGAGGCCGTGCGACGGAAGATCCGCATGGCGGCCGGGGTGGCCGAGTACTTCTTGGGTCGCAAGCTCCGGTCCGTTCTGGACGTCGGTGCCGGCGAGGGAGCCTGGGGCGCCGAGCTGCGGCGCATTCGGCCCGGCATCCGCTACGTCGGGGTGGATCCCAGCGATTACGTGGTGAAGAAGCACGGCAAGCGCCGCAACATCCGTCTCGGCAGCTTCGAGGAGCTCCCGGAGCTGTCGCTCGGGCGCGGCTACGATCTGATCGTCTGCGCCGACATGCTGCAGTACGTGGCCGACGCGGCCCTCGTCCGCGGAGTGCGTCATCTTTCCACCCTCCTCGCGGGGGTGGCCTTCCTCGAGGCGTACACCAGCGGCGACGAGATGGAGGGCGATCTCGACGGATGGCATCCGCGCTCGAAGGCGCGCTACCGGCGGATCTTCGCCGAGGCGGGCCTCGTGCCGTGCGGCGTGCACTGCTATCTCACGCCGGACGTCGCTCGCAACGCGGTAGAGCTCGAGCTGGTCTGACCCCGCGACATCACTGCAATCGCGGCGGCAGGACGCCGGGCTGTCCTCCCCGGAGGGCTGTCTGTCCTTGGAAGTGGTCGAGCGGGATGTGTGAGCCAGCTCACAGCAGGACTGTAAGGCGTTGTCGGATAAGAAGATAGAAGCGGCGGTCTCTCGTGGGCCGGATCGTGCCTATATAGAGTGGGCAGACAGTCGGTGGGCTCATCACCCGATCCTGTTCGATCCCGCTTCACCGCCGCAGTCCGCGCGGCTCTTCCGAAGGAGTTGTTCATGACAGCTTTCCGTTACGCGATCGCCCTTTCGGGCGCGATACTGCTGGCGTCGGCCCCGGCACAGGCGCAGATGCGACGCACGTCGTCGCTGCCGCCGTCCGAGCTGCCCCCCGCGGGGATGTGCCGCATCTGGCTCGACGGCGTGCCGGCGAACCGCCAGCCCGCGGCGACCGACTGCACCACGGCACGCGCGAGCGCGCCGGCCAACTCGCGGGTCATCTACGGTCCCCGCTCGCCGGGCAGCGTCTATGGCACGGTCGATCCGCGGAACGACCCGCGCCTCGACCCGCGGGACTCGCGCTACGACGCGCGCCTCGATCCGCGCAGCCCGCAGTACGACGCCGACTACGCGCGCCGCGTGCTCAACGACGGGCGCTACGCCAACAACGGCCGCTACGGCGTGAACGGGAACAATGGCAAGTACGGCAACGGCGACCGGGACAAGTGGTCGGCGAAGGAGCGCGCGAAGTGGGAGAGGGAGCAGGCGAAGCGCGAGCACAAGCGCGACAAGGAATGGAGGAAGGACCACAAGCACGATCGCGGCGATGGCGACGACGATGACGACCGCGACCATCGCGACCGTGATCGCAACGAACACCGCGGCCGTGGCCACGACCGCGACGACCACTAGCGCGCGGCACTGATGCAACGACGAAGGGGTGGGCCGATACCGGCCCACCCCTTCGTGCGTCCCCGCCCGCGATCCGCGACGCCGTCAGTGCCGGTCGGCCGGATTGATGGCGAGCCGCTCGGCGGCGGCACCGTTCTGGAGCTTGGCCATGAAGCGCTGCGACTCGGAGATGCGCTCCACCTCGATGGCCATTGCCTCGACCGCCTGCTCGATGCGCTGCAGCTGCTCGCTGGTGGCGGCGCTCACGGCGGGGGAATCGCCGCGCCGCTCGATGCGCCTGCCGAACGCTCGCGCCAGTGGCCAGCCGATCACGATGACGGCGCACATGACGAAGAAGCCCATCGCCATGTCCACGGCCTGCGGCGGAATCTCGTTGCTGCGCGGCTGGACGAGGGTGAATCCCTGGCCGGCCGGAGGGATGGGGGGCACGGGGGGGATGGCGATGCGAGTCCCGCCCTGCGCGATCTTCGCCTCCTGGACCGCTTGGCGGCCCGCCTCATTCGCTGCGTCGATCGTCTGCCTGATCTGCTCCTTCAACTGCGCGCGGGCCTGCGCCTGCTCGGCCGGCGTCGCATTCTGCTGCACTGCCGTGTTGGCAATCGTGACGGTCATTCGCTGCCTCTCGGTCGTCGGGGCCGTCGCGGCCCGGCTGGATGATAACAGTACGATCGACCGGTCGCGTTTGTTACTCCCTGCTTCCCACTCCGCCTCCGGCCTCCGCCTCGCGGGCGAGGAGGGCCGCCTTGCGCGCCACCCCCCACCGATAGCCACCGAGTCCGCCATCACCGCGGACGACCCGGTGGCAGGGGATGAGCACCGCCACGCGATTGCTGGCGCAGGCGCGGGCGACCGCCCGGGCCGCCGTGGGACGACCGAGCTCCGTCGCCACCGCCTGGTAGCTCCGCGTGGCGCCCTCGGGGATCCGCTGCAGGGCGCGCCACACCTGCCACTGGAAGGCGGTCGCCTGCACGTCGATCGGCAGCTCCTCCCCCGTTCGCCGTCCCTCGACGTGCGCCACGACCGCGTCCACGAGCCGGTCGTTGGCATCGTGCGCCCGGGCGAGCTCCGCGGCCGGGTACTCGGCGCGCAGCTCCGCCACGAGCGCCGCTTCGTCGCTGCCCAGCGCGACGCTGCACACCCCGCGCTCGGTCACCGCGACGAGGAGCAGGCCGAGGCTCGTGGGGACCACCGTGTGCACGATCGTCACGCCGGTGCCGCGCCGGCGGTAGGCGCCCGGCGTCATGCCGAGCGCGTCGTCGGCGGTCTCGTACACGCGGCGCCCCGAGGCGAAGCCCGCTTCGTAGGTGGCGCTGCTCACCGTGCGGCCGTCGCGCAGTGCGCTCTTGAGCGCGCCGACGCGGCGCTGCTCCTGGTACTGCCGCGGCGAGAGCCCCACCACGCGCGTGAAGGTGCGCTGCAAGTGAGCCGGGCTGACCCCCGCCTCGACGGCCAGGCGCGCCAGGGGAAGGGGCTCGTCGGCGTGAGCGTGAATGTACGCGCGGATGCGCTCGGCGAGCGCGAGATGGGCGTCGGTGCGGCGGGTCATCGTCTCGGACATGGGGCCTCCTCCAGGGGACGGAGGAAGATTGTCGTGCGGCCCATGACGCAAGCTATCCGAATATTGCTTTCAGGGACGGATTGATGCGGGGTACGCTGTTTACGGTCTTTCGGTTCTTCGGCTCTCGGCCGGCCTCGGGCGGGCGCCTCGCGTCCCGGGGCCGGCCGAGAACCGACAAACCGCGAACCGAAAAACCGTTCTTACGCCGACTTCACCTCCGACACCAGCTTCGTCAACGACGCCTTCGCATCGCCGAACAGCATCGAGGTCGCCGGCGCGTGGAAGAGCATGTTCTCGATGCCGGCGAACCCGGCGGCCATCCCGCGCTTCAGGACGATCACGCTCTTGGCCCGGTCCACGTCGAGAATCGGCATCCCGTAGATCGGCGACGATTTGTCCTCGCGCGCCGCGGGGTTCACCACGTCGTTCGCGCCAATGACGAGCGCCACGTCGGTCTGCGGGAACTCGCCGTTGATGTCCTCCATGTCGTACAGCCGGTCGTAGGGGACGTTCGCCTCGGCGAGCAGCACGTTCATGTGGCCCGGCATCCGTCCCGCCACCGGATGGATCGCGTACTTCACCTCGCCCCCTCGCTTCTCGATCAGCTCGGCCAGCTCGCGCACCTGATGCTGCGCCTGCGCGACGGCCATGCCGTAGCCGGGCACGATGATCACCCGCTGCGCGTACGCCAGCTGGATCGCGGCATCCTCGGCGGACACCGAGCGGACCGGCAGTGCCGACCCGCCCACCGCCGCCGCGGCTTCCGGCGTGGCGCCGAACGCGCCGAACAGCACGTTGGCGAAGGAGCGGTTCATCGCCTTCGACATCAGCACGGAGAGCAGGAATCCCGACGCGCCGTCGAGCGCACCGCAGATGATGAGGATGCTGTTGCCGAGCGCGAAGCCAGTCGCCGCGGCGGCGAGCCCGCAGTACGAATTGAGGAGCGCCACGACCACCGGCATGTCGGCGCCGCCGATGGGCATCACCATCAGCACGCCGAGCGCGGCGGCCACGGCGATCATTCCGTAGAAGGCCATCGCGTTGGACGGGACGACGAGCAGCCAGCCGAAGAGCCCCAGCGCCGCCCCGAAGAGCACGAAGTTGACGAGGTTCTGCCCTCGATACGTCATCGGCTGCGAGGGGATCCATTCCTGCAGCTTGCCGGCGGCGATGAGCGCCCCGGTGACGGTCAGCGATCCGAACAGCACCTCGAAGCCGAGCGCGGCCATCTTCCCCACGGCGAGCGTCCCTTCGCCACCATGGAACGTGGAGTAGTACTCGGCGACGCCGACGAGCGTGGCGGCGAGCGCGCCGAAGCTGAGCGAGACGGCGATGCGCTGCGGCAGCGCCGTGGTCGGCACCCACATGCCGAGCGGGTAGCCGATCACCGCGCCGAGGACGAGGCCCGCGGCGATCCACCGGTAGTCGAGGATCTGGTGGTTCATCAGCGTGCCGCAGAGGGCCAGCAGCATCCCGACGGCGGCCTGCTGCATGCCGTGTCGCGCGCGGTCGGGGCGCGTGAGGCTGCGCAGCCCGAGGATGAAGAGGACCGAGGCCGCGAGATAGGTGAGCTGCGTGATGGTGTCGCGCATCGCCTACTCCTCGACCGTGCGTGACACCGGTGCGCCGGGCGGCGGGAGGTGCGGATCGCGGCGGAACATCTTCAGCATGCGGTCGGTGATGAGGAAGCCGCCGACGATGTTCGTCGTCGCGCAGACGACGGCGATGAAGCCGAGCAGGGTGGAGACGGTGCCGCGCTGCGCGCCGGCGGCGACCATGGATCCCACGAGGGAGATCCCGGAGATCGCGTTGGTCGCGGACATGAGGGGGGTGTGCAGCAGGGGCGGCACGCGCGTGATCACCATGTAGCCGACGAAGGCGGCCAGCACGAAGACGTACAGCTCGAGAATCAGCATCGAGGCCTGGTCAGGTGGAGGGAGGGGCGACGACCTGGCCGTCGCGCACGACGAGCATCGCCCCGGTGATCTCGTCCTCCGGATCGACGACGAGCGCGCCGTCGCGCGAGAGGTGCGTCGCGAGGGCCAGCACGTTCTTGCCGAACATCTGGCTGGCGTGGAAGGGAACCGTCGCGGGGAGGTCGACGGGTCCGATGATCGAGACGTCGCCGGCCTGCACCGTCTCGCCGGCGCGGGTGAGCTCGCAGTTGCCGCCGCTCTCGGCGGCGAGGTCCACGATCACGGCGCCGGGGCGCATCCCCGCGACCATCTCCGCCGTGATCAGCCGCGGCGCGGGGCGCCCGGGGATCTGTGCGGTGGTGATCACAAGGTCCACCTCGCGGAGGTGCGCGGCGAGGGCGTCGCGCGTGCGCTGCTGGTCGCCCTCGCTCTGGGCGCGCGCATAGCCACCTGCCGTCTCCGCCCCCGCCGCCACGAGCTCCGTCGCGACGAAGGTGGCGCCGAGCGACTGGACCTGCTCGCGCGCGGCGGGGCGGACGTCGAACGCCGAGACGACGCCGCCGAGCCGGCGCGCCGTCGCGATCGCCTGGAGGCCGGCCACTCCCGCGCCGATGACGAAGACGCGCGACGGCGTCACGTTCCCCGCGGCAGTCGTGAGCATCGGCAGGAACTTCGGCAGCGCCGCCGCCCCCACGAGCACCGCCTTGTAGCCGGCGACGGTGCTCTGCGAGGACAGCACGTCCATGGACTGCGCGCGCGAGATGCGCGGCACGCGCTCCAGGGCGAGCGCGGTCACGCCGCGCGCCGCGAGCTGCCGCAGCGTCTCGCCGTCGCCCCGTCCCGGCGCGAGGAGCGCGAGCAGCGTGCAGCCGGGAGGGAGCGCGGCGATTTCCTCCGCGGTCGGCGGCTGCACGCGGCAGACGAGCTCCGCGTCCTCGTAGAGCGACGCGAGCTCGGCGACCGTCGCACCGGCGGCGACGTAGGCGGAATCGGGAAAGCCGGCGCGAGCCCCCGCGCCGGCCTGAATTCGAACTGCATGACCGCCCTTCACCAGGCGCGTCGCGCTCTCTGGTGTGAGCGCGACGCGGCGCTCTCGGTGTGCGGTCTCGGAGGGGACGGCGATATGCATGAGCGGGAGAGTCTACCGGTCGCGCACGACGGCGCCAGGGTGGGAGAGGCTCGGGAGACGCGGTCCGGCGTGCGTCGATCCGCACGCGATGCACATGCGGCGGACGAGGAAAAGGTGCCCCGCCGCCCGCGAGGTCGCCAGCGGAAGACTCCCGACAGTCGCCCTGACGAACCCCTACGTCGCGCTCAGGCGATGCCGGCGAGGACGCGCTCCATCTGCCCGAGATGCCGCGACGTGTGCACTGCCTGGATGCTGTAGACGTCGCCGAGGTTGAGCTTCACGAAGAAGGGGAGCCGCGGGACCTGCATCCGCAGCGCCGACCAGTCAAGCGGCAGCGCGATGTCCATCTGCACGCAGAGCGTGGCCGAGCGGGAGAGGAACTGCTCGACGACGCGGTCGCGAACGCTGTCGCCGGGCACGTATCGCTTCGGCGCCTTCATCGGCTTGGGCTCGGAGAGCATCCCCGCCACGAACTGTCCGAGCTTCGTGGGGCGCCATTCCCGATCCAGATTCGCCAGGTCCGGCTGGCCCGAGGCGACGAGCCCCCAGGAGCGCTCCTCGTACTGCTCGTCCACGACGCACAGGTGCTCGAGCACCTCGCCGACGCTCCACCCCCCGCCGGACGGCCGGCGCACGAGGAGTTCGGAGTCGAGGGGGCGCGCCAACGCGGCGATGCGATCCCTGCTGAAGACGAGGGAATTCCTGAGCTGCGCATGCAGGTCGCGCTGGAGCATGGACCGCGCTGGGAGGGGGAACCTTCCGCAATATGTGGCTGCCGCACCGCGCTCGCCAGCGAAGGCCTCCTCGTGGGAGTAGCATTGGCAGCAGGCGAATCATCCTCCGCACCGCGCCGTACGGAGGGCCGCTCATCACCATCGGAGAGCCCCTCATGTCGTCAGTGCGTCACACCGCCGCGCTCGCCCTCGGCGCCCTCGGCATCGTGTCCGTCAGAGGAGCCGCCCAAGCGTAGCCGCTGCCGTTGAAGCACGATGGCGGCCCCTCGAGCGCGGCCATCACCTCCGCCGAACAGCCTGCACGCGCGGCACGGCGGCGCGCGCCCGGACTCCATCTTCAACGGCGCCGACGACGACGGCACCGGCACGGTGAGCGTGCTGGAGATCGCCGAGGCGTTCGCGAAGTCGAAGGCGAAGCCGAAGCGCTCGATCCTGTTTCGTCTGGCACGCCAGCGAGGAGAAGGGGCTGTGGGGCTGAAGCCCGACCCGAAGGGGCGCTGCGCGCAGTAGCGTCCGGCCGGCGCGACCACGGGGTGCGATGCTGTCGTCCCGTCGCACCGGTGTCGTATATATTTCCGGCATGCGACTCTCCGTCGGACTTCTCGCCGCCCTGCTCGCCGCGGGCTGCGCCCTGGGAGGCAAGGGGGGCGGCGAGGCCGCGCCGGCGAGCTTCGTCCGGTCCACCGCCGACGCGCGCATGACGCGGGTCGTCGAGGTGCGCGACGGGTTGTCGCACTCGCAGGCGATGCGCACCGTGGCCGATGCGCTGTCGCAGCACTACGTGGTCGAGGTGCAGGACCAGCGCGCCGGCTTCTCGATGACCTCCTGGCAGGCGAGCCTGCTGCGCGACGGCGTTCCCGACCTGCGCTACCGCACGCGGCTCACGGCGAAGTTCCTCGGCGACGACTGGCGGCGCCTGCAGGTGCGCAGCGAGGCGAACTGGGCGCACGGGGAAGAGTGGGAGGTGGGCTTCGACGCCGCGCAGCTCGACTCCGTCACCGCCGACCTGCGCGCCCGCCTGGCGAAGCGCCCCTGACCGTCGTCAGCGCAGGCCGGTGAGCTGCCAGCTCCCGCCGCGCCGCACGAGCGTCGCGCGCTGGGGGATCACCATCGACTCCTCCTGCCCGGACGACTTGTTCACGAAGTTCAGCCGCAGCGAGAACTCCGCTTCCGCCGTGCTGTCCTTCACCGTCGTCGGTCCGTAGCGCACCCCGGCGCGGATCTGCTCGGCGAGGGCGAAGTTGCTCTCCCAGAAGCGCTGCTGTGCGCCGGTGAGCGCGGGGTTGCTCGCGCGCAGCTTGGCGACGTCGCCCGACGAGATGGCCTGCGCGTAGCGCACGATCGCGGCGCGCACCGCCCCCTCCTCGGCCAGCGCCGCGCCGCGGATGCTGTCGCGCCTGAGCCGCGCCGCGAGCTGGGTCCTGAGGCGCGCGGAGTCCACCATCGGCACCGGGAGCGCGGCGGGAGCGGTGTCCGCGGGCGCGACGGCGAGCGGCGCGGGGGTGACGCGTGCGACGCTGTCGCGGCGCGCGGCGGCCAGGGCGGCGGGCGAATCGGCGCCGGTGCGCGCGCCGCGGATCACCATCGCGCCCGCGAGGGCGAGGGCGACGAGCACTCCCGCGCCGAGGAGCGCGCGGCGGCGGCGCGAGGGGGACGACGGCGGTGACTCCACCGGGGTGAGCGCCGTCGGCGGGGCGGGCGACGCCGCGGCCTCGAGTGACAGCGTCGGCATGCTGCGCGGCGTATATCGCGACGGCGCCGAGGGGTGGCCGTCGGCGCCCGGCCGCCGCGAGTGCGCGCCCGAGAGCGCGTCGCGCACCTCCGCGGCGGAGCCGTACCGGTCGCCCGGAGCGCGTGCCAGCATGCGCGCCACCACGTGGTCCAGCGACTCGGCGAGGCCGTGGTCGAGGTCGCGCAGGTGCGGCGCGTCCTCGGAGAGCCGCCGCTTGATCATCTGCTCGCGCGTGGGCGCTTCGAAGATCGGCGCCGCGGTGAGCATGAGGTAGAGGATGCAGCCGAGCGCATACAGATCGCTGCGCGCGTCGATCGGATCGCCGAGGAGCTGCTCGGGGCTCATGAACTCGGGGGTGCCGATGACGAGCCCCGTGCGCGTGAGCGCCTCGCCCGCCGACTCCTGCATCGCCTTGGCGATGCCGAAGTCGACGACCTTCGCGACCTCGCGGCCCGTGCGCGTGCGGGAGACGAGGATGTTGTCGGGCTTGAGGTCGCGGTGGACGATCCCCAGCTCGTGCGCGGCGCCCAGTCCGTCGGCGACCTGGCGCGCGAGGTCGAGCGCACGTTCCACGGCGAGCGGGGCCTCGCGGGCGAGGAGGCGCGAGAGCGGCTCTCCCTCCACGTACTCCATCACGAGGTAGACGAGTCCGTCGCTCTCGCCGTAGTCGAAGACCGCCGCGACGTTCGGATGGATGATGCGCGCGGCGTTGGAGGCCTCGCGGGCGAAGCGCGCCGCCGATTCGTGGTCGTTCACCAGCACCGGGCTCATGACCTTGATGGCGCACTGGCGGTTCATCTTCACGTGCTCGCCCAGATACACCCGTCCCATCCCCCCCTCGCCGATCCGCTTCAGGATGTGGTAGCGGTCGGCCAGGACGCGGTCGATCAGGGAGTCGCTCCCCTTGGGGCGCAGGGCGGTGCCGTCGGCGGGGCAGAAGCGGGCGGCGGTCTCGTATTCGCTGCCGCAGAGGGGGCAGACCTTGAGCACGGCGACGGTGAGGGCCGCCTCGTCCACCGGCTGCTGTGCGAGGAGCCCCGATCCGAGCCCGCTGGCCGCGAGAGCCACCTCCTCGGCCTCGCGCATCGCGCGCTCCAGGTCGGCGTCCGACGGAGACGAGGGGGGCTTGGCGTGGGGGTCTTCAGGTGCGTCTGCGGCCATGGGATAGAGTATGCGCCGCGGGGGGGGTGGGGGAAGGTCCTCGGCCGGGGAAGGGGCGCCTCCCCGGCGGTCAGATGGCTCCCCTCCGCACGATCAGGTCCCGCGAGAGGGTCAGGCGCAGCGCGCTCCCCTCGGGCAGGCAGGCGTCGCTGCCGCGGGAGCGGTTCGCGGCGATCGTGCCCGCCGCGGCTCCGGCGGCGCCCCCGAGCACGGTGGCCTTCGTGCTCTTGCCGAAGATCCGTCCGAGCACCGCACCGGCCACGGCGCCGCCGATCACCTTGTTGCGGTCGTTCCCTCCCGCCACCTGGACCGCCTGCATCGACCCGAGGGTGGCGACGTCCCCGCTCGCGGCGACCGGTTCCCCCTCCACGTCGATCTGGCGCACGGAGAACTGGACGTGGCTGGCATCGATCGGGTCGGCGCGATCCACCGCCGCCACCTCGAGCACGACTGTCGTCCCCGCCGGGATCATCGCGCCATTGGTCCCCATGGTGGGGGAGCTCACAGTGGCCGTGAACTTGTCGCCCACCAAGGTGCTCGCGAGGCAGACCTTCGCATTGGTGGTCATCCCGACCCTGCTGCCGGCGCCGATCACGCCCGCCGCTGGAGTTGGTGCGGCGGCTGGTGCCTGACCCGGCGCCTGGGCTACCGGCTGCTGCGGCGAAGGTCGCGGGGTGCGCATCACGGGGACGGGGGGATTGTCGCGCCGAGGGGTGGGCTGCGGGCGGGGCGCGTTGGCGCGCGGAGGGGAGGGGCGGGGACTCGGCGCTGCCGCGGCCGGTCCGGCCGGCGCGGTGCCTCCCACCGAGGCGTCGTTGAAGACCAGCGGTGCGACGTTGCGCTGGGCGAGCGCGAGGTCCTGCGCCAGCGACGAATCGGTGGCGGCCGGGGCTGCGTCCTTCCCGCATCCCGCCGCGAGGGCGAGGGCGAGGGCGGCCAGCGTGGTCACGGTGCGGCTGCGGGAAAGGGGCATCGGTGCTCCGGAAGCGACGCGACGGGAATGAGGCCGCACCGGGCTGGGCGCGGACTTCTCGTCGTGGTACCCGAGCGGAGGCGTCAGGTTCGGCGCCGCCCGCCCTTCAGACGCCGGCCGCCGCCCCCACGCCGCCCGGGAAGAGCTCCGTCTGCGGCAGCGCTGGCTCGACCCGCCGCCGCACCTGCGCGGCGATGTGCTCGATAGCCGACGGATCGGCGACGAGGTCGTAGCCGCGCACGTCGAGGCTCAGCACCGGACAGGCGCGAAAGCCGGCGATCCAGCCGTCGTAGCGGGCGTGGAGCGCCGCCCAGTAGCTCTCCGGAGTGTCCTTCTCCTTCGGACGACCGCGCATGCGGATGCGCGCGACGATCGTGTCGAGCGGCGCATGGAGGTAGACCAGCAGCTTGGGCGGGCGTGCGGCGGGGGAGTGCAGCAGCTCGACGTACAGCCGCCGGTACAGCTCCCACTCGAGCGCCGCCATCAGACCGTCCTCGTAGTGGCCGCGCGCGAAGATCTCGGCGTCCTCGTACCAGGTGCGGTCGAGCACCCAGCTTCCGCCGGCCCCGCGAATGCGGCGCATGCTCTCGAAGCGTGTGGCGAGGAAGTGGAGCTGGAGATTGAGCGCGTTGGCGCGCATCGCCTCCTCGCCGCCGGCGTAGAACCGCTCGAGCCAGGGATTCTCGTCGTCCACGCTCTCGAGCGCGTGCTGCAGTCCGAACCGAAGGGCGAGCGCGCGCGTGAGCGTGGACTTCCCGGAGCCGACCATGCCGGCGATACCGATCAACATTGCTGCAACCTAAAGCGCCCTGCTTCAGGCTGACAACTTCACCGCACCGTCACGCCAGCGTCACGAAGGCCTTCAACCACGCCGCCTTGTCCATGTCCTCCTGGATCAGCGTGTCGAGGTCGACGACGACGGCATCGTTCACGAGCTTCACCGCAAAGCGGTCCATGCTGCGGGTGGCGCGTCCCTCGATGAAGGTGCCGTCGGGGCGGTACTTGGAGTGGTGCTTCGGGCACTGGAAACGGTTCTCGCTCCCTTCCCAGCGCAGCGCGGTGTTCTGGTGGGGGCAGGAGAGGGCGAAGGCGTAGACCGCCTTCCCCGACCGCGCGAGGATGACCTCGGCGTCCTTGTCGATCTGGACGCCATCGGAGCCGGGGACCGGATAGGTGCGCTGCTGTCCACGTGCGGACAGCGCGTCGACGAAACGCAGCGGCATGGCCGAGGCGACGGACGGCGCGATGCCCACCGCCGCGAGGGCGGCGACGCCCATCCGGAAGGCATCGCGGAGGAAGTCCCGTCGGTCGTGGAGGGTGCAGCCGGAGCAATCGTGTGTCGGATCGGTCATCTTGACTCCATCATCGGCACACAAGGGCGCCGTCAAGCGTAGTTGGAAAGAACGACGCCGGCGAGCGTCGTCGCGAGCCAGAGCACGGCGCTCGTCATCGCGAGGGTGCGGAGCCGGCCCCAGAGCGCCAGCTCGTCGTCGCCCCCCTTGTTGAGCGAGCTCTCCGTTCGCGTCATCACCAGGCCATTGATCAGCAGGAGGCCGACGAAGGCCAGCTTGATCCAGAAGAATGGCGACGGGAAGAAGGTCTCCACGTCGGAGGCGAAGAGTAGTACACCGCTGATGAAGGAGAGTGCGAGGCCTCCGACGACGATCTTGTGCGTGCGGCCGAGCTCGACCAGCTGGCGGGCCCGGTCGGCGGGGGTGCCGCGCGCTGCCCGCAGCGTCGCCCGGTCGGCCACCCAGGCCGTTCCCCCGGCCAGGATGAGGGGGGCCAGGTGCAGGAAGATGACGATCGATGCCACCAGCTTTGAATCGGAGTACAGCTTGTTCCAGGGCTCGGCAATTCCGACGAGCGTCGTCTGGAGCGAGGAGGCGGCGAGAAGGGCGATCATGATCGGGGGATGGGGGCGAAAAGGAGACGGGCCCGGGTCGCGTTGCGCCTCCCGGTGCCAACGCGTCATAGTGTGAGCGGTTCCACGACGGTCCGGAAGGGGTGACACCCTTACACACGGATCCCCCTACCCTTCGCCCTTCATGGAATCCTCGCCGCCCACACTCCGCCAGACGCAGGAGCATCCGGCGGAGCGGCGAGGGTTGAGCATCCAGCTCCGGCTGCTGCTGCTCGTCGCGGCGGCGGCGCTGATGCCGCTGCTCTACTCCATCTTCCAGACACGCGCCGCGAGCCGCATCGAGCGGGGGAACGCGGAGCAGCGCGCGCTCCAGATGGCCCGGCGGATCGCCACACGCGTCGACGACCACGTCAACACGGAAGACGCGCTGCTCATCGCGCTGGGTCATGCCGTGCGCATCGATCCCGGCGCGAGGGCGGCCAACGACTCGCTGCTGCGCAGGGTGAGCGCGCAACTCGAGGACCGCTTCCTCCAGCTCGCCGTCTCCGACTCCTCGGGCCGGATCCTCGGCATGAGCGCGCCGGCCGGCGGCGGTGTCCCGATGGCACATGCGGACGTCAGCGGCCTCTCGGCGCGCGACCGCAAGTACTTCCGGGACGCGATGGCCACCGGGGGCCTCGGCATCGGCGAGCCGATGATCGGTCGCGTCACGGGAAAGCGCGCCATCGCGCTCGGCCGCGCCGTCCTCGCGCCGGACGGGCACGCCATCGGCGTCGTCTCGGCGTCCACGCTCCTCGATCAGCTACGACAGATCCTCATCCCGCCCGATCTTCCGGCGGGCGCGGTCGTCTCGCTGTTCGATTCCTCGGGGGCGGTGATCGCGCAGACGGGCGACGCGCGCGAGTGGACCGGGCGCGACAGGCGGAGCCTGGACGCCATCCGGCAGCCGGGACAGCGCGAGGGCACGAAGGAGACCGTCGGGACTGACGGGGTGGCGCGCCTCGCCGGCTTCGCCACGGGGACGACTGTACCGTGGACGGTGTACGTGGGCATCCCGAGCGAGGTGGCGCTGCAGCTCGTCCGCGAGCAGGAGCGGTACGCGCTCTGGCTCGGGCTGGCGTCTCTCCTCGCGAGTCTCCTGTTCGCGTGGGTCCTGGCGCGCGGCATCGCCGGCCCGGTGCGCGCGCTCACCGCCGACGCCGACGTCTTCGCTTCGGGCGACCTGTCCTGGCGGACGAGTGTAGAGGCCGACGGCGAGGTCGGCACGCTGGCGACGACATTCAACCGGATGGCCGACGCGCTGCAGCGTCGCAGCAACGAGCTTGGCGAGAGCGAGCGGCGCTACCGCAGCCTGTTCGACACCCTGCCCCTGCCGATGTGGGTGTACGACCTGGAGACGCTGCGGTTCCTCGCCGTCAACCAGGCGGCGATCGACCAGTACGGCTATTCGCGCGAGGAGTTCCTGGAGCTGTCGGTCGCGGCGGTGCGGCCGGTGGAGGACATGGAGCGCTTCCTTCGCATCGTTGACGAGCCTCGCCAAGGCCCGGTGGATGGGGAGTGCTGGCGCCACGTGACGAAGTCGGGCGACGTCCGCGAGGTGGAGATCAACTCGGATTCGTTCGACTATGCCGGGCGGCCGGCGCGCCTCGTCGTGGTGAACGACGTCACGGTGCGCCGCCGCACGGAGGCGGAGCTGCGCGCGTCGCAGGAGCAGCTCCGCCAATCACAGAAGATGGAAGCGGTGGGAAGCCTCGCCGGCGGGATCGCCCACGACTTCAACAACCTGCTCACCGCCATCCTCGGCTACTGCGACCTGGCGCTCGAGGGGATTCCCGCCGCGAGCACGGCGAGCGGGGATGTGGAGGAGATCCGTCGTGCGGCGCACCGCGCGGCCGAGCTCACGCACCAGCTGCTCGCGTTCAGCCGCCGTCAGGTGCTCAAGCCGCGCGTCTTCCCGCTGAACGAGGCGGTGGAGCAGACCGAGAAGATTCTCCGCCGGCTGATCAGCGAGAACATTGTCCTCGATCTCTCGCTCGCCGCCGACGCGCCGTCGGTGCGCGCCGACCCCACGCAGCTCGAGCAGGTGATCCTCAACCTCGCGGTGAATGCGCGCGACGCGATGCCGCGTGGTGGCCGGCTGACGCTCGCCACCGGGTGGGTGACGCTGGCCGTCCCTCTCGCCACCGCAGGCCGCACGCTGGCGCCGGGCCGCTATGCTACGCTCGCGGTGTCGGACACCGGTACGGGGGTCCCCGCCGACATCCGCGAGCGCCTGTTCGAGCCCTTCTTCACCACCAAGGCGCGCGGGCAGGGGACGGGGTTGGGGCTGGCCACCGTCTACGGGATCGTTCAGCAGAGTGGCGGGGGGATCGCCGTGGTGAGCGAAGAGGGGGTCGGCAGCACCTTTCGCCTGTACTTCCCCATCGCCGCCTCCTCGGGGAGCCGGCCGGATGGGGAAGCACGCCCCAGGCGCACGAGCGAGAAGGGGGAAGGGACGATACTTCTGGCGGAAGACGATGACGCAGTGAGGGCCGTCGCTCGAGAGGCACTCGAGCGAGCGGGCTATCGCGTGCTGGCGGCCGCCGACGGCAACCAGGCGATTACACTTGCCGAGACCCACATTGGACAGATCGATCTGCTCGTCACGGACGTCATCATGCCAGGCATGAACGGCCGCGAGCTCGCCGAGCGACTCGGCGCCGCCCATCCCGGACTGGCCGTGCTCTTCGCCTCGGGATACACCGATAACGTGCTGGCCGACCAGGGAGCCCTCATCCCCGGCATGGCCCTCCTGGACAAGCCCTTCACCCCCGCCGCGCTCACCGCGAAGGTCGCGATGATGCTCGCGGCGAATCCCGTGACGGGGGCCGTATGACGATCTTCGTCGCACGGCAGCCGGTCTTCGATCTCTCCTCGCGCGTGGCTGGCTACGAGCTGCTCTTTCGCGGCGACGCCCAGACCACCGTCGCCGCGGGAGTCGACAGCAACACGATGAGCGCGCGCGTGATCACGAACGCCTTCCTCGGCATCGGCATCAAGGAGCTCACCGGAGGGGTGCCCGCGTACGTCAACTTCACGCGCACGCAGCTCGTCAACGGGACCTACGAGCTGTTCGACCGCGACGCCGTCGTGATCGAGCTGCTGGAGACGGTGCAGGCGGACGACGTCACCGTGGCGATCTGCCGCCGGATGGTGGAAGCGGGCTACACGCTCGCGCTCGACGACTTCGCCTACGATCGCAGCTACCACCCGCTGCTGCAGCTCGCGTCGATCGTCAAGGTGGACGTGCTCGACCGTCCCGACGCCGAGCTGAAGACGCTCGTCGAGCAGGTCAAGCCGTTCAAGGTGCGCCTGCTCGCCGAGCGCGTCGAGACGGAAGCGGTGCACGCGCGCTGCAAGGCGATGGGGTTCGAGCTGTTCCAGGGCTACTTCTACGCCCGTCCCGAGATGATGGTCAAGGAGGACATCGAGTCGGGACAGATGGCCATCCTCCGGCTGCTCAACCTGCTGCGCGACACCAACGCCAGCGACGACCAGCTCGACCTGGCCTTCCGCGGGGACCCCGGGCTCTGCTACAAGCTGCTCCGCATCGTGAACTCGGCGGCGACGGGACGCAGCGGCGTGGAGTCGATCGGCCATGCGATCCGGCTGATCGGGCGCGCCGCGCTGCATCGCTGGCTGGCGGTGCTCCTGGCCGGCTCGTTCGCGGCGCAGGGGGGAACGACGAGCGAGCTGGCGCTCGTCGCCCTGGCGCGCGCGCGGCTGTGCGAGCTGATGGCGCAGAGCTCGGGGAACAAGGCGGCGGCGAACCCGATGTTCATGACGGGGCTCTTCTCCATGATGGACGCCCTGATGCGGTCGCCGATGGATCGCGTCCTTTCGCGCGTCGAGGTCGCGCCCGACGTGCGCAGCGCGCTGCTCACGCGAACGGGCGCGCAGGCGCCGTCGCTACTGCTGGCCGAGGCGTACGAGAAGGGGGACTTCGACTCGGCCAACGCGCTCGCCGGCAAGGTCGGCGTCGGGCCGGACACGGTCGTCACGCTCTACGTGGAGGCGCTCGGCTGGGCGCGGGAGCAGCTCCACACGGCGAACGCCGCCTAGCAGCAGGGGGCGGCGATGCCGCCCCCACAGCGGCCGTCTCAGGATCCCGCCGGCCGTGGCGCGGCACTCGCCGGCGTCACGGCCGGCTGCGTGTTCGGGAGCGGGGCACGGACCTCGTTCGGCGACTCGTTGAACGGGAGGAAGATCGTGATGCGCCGATTGCGCGGGTCGAGCACGTCGGTATCCGTGCGCGGATCGCGGTCGGCCAGCCCCCGCACCTCGCGCACGCGGCCGGCGGCGACGCCGTTCTGCTCGAGCACGCGCCGCGCCGCGTTGGCGCGGTCGGCCGAGAGCTCCCAGTTGGAGTACTGGCCCGTGTACGGCTTGGCATCGGTGTGCCCCTCGATGATGATGCCGTTGCCGAGGGGCTTGAGCTCCTCGGCGATGTACACCAGGGTCTGGCGCATCACCGGCGTCATCTCGGAGGACGACACCGGGAAGAAGGTGTCGCCCTTCTCGTCCTCGGCCAGCTCGATGCGCAGGCCGGTGGGAGTCGTGATGACGTTGATCTTGGAGGCGATGGCGCTGAGCCCCCCCTCCTTGAGGTGCGACTTGATCTTCGCCCCCGCCTTGTCGAACTCCTCTTGCTGCTGCATGCGGCTGACGAGCTTGAGCGACATCTGCTCCACCTTGCCCGGCGAGTTGCCCACCGAGAGGGGGCTCTTGCCGGCCGAGTAGCCCTTCTTGAAGCCGACCGGGTTGGAGAAGTAGCCCTGGATGTCCTTCTTGACGTCCTCGCTCATCCCGAGGATCCACATCACCATGAAGAACGCCATCATCGCCGTGACGAAGTCGGCGTAGGCGACCTTCCACGACCCGCCATGATGGGCCGCATGGTGCTTCTTCCGCTTCTTGATGATGATGATCTTCGCCCCGGGCTTCGCCATGTCACGCCGCCTTGCGGCGCGTCAGCGCTTCGAGCTCGGCGAACGAGGGGCGCTCGATCGGCTCGATGTTGCGGCGGGCGAACTCCACGCACGTCATCGGCGAGTCGCCGCGGGCGAACGAGAGGAGCGCGGTACGGATGCAGCACATGTAGTCGTGCTCGGCCTTGATGCGCGCCTCGATCGCCTTGGCGATGGGGCCGATGATGCCGTAGGCCAGCAGAATGCCGAGGAAGGTGCCGACGAGGGCGCCCGCCACCTTCTCGCCGATCTCCTTGGCGGAGCCGCCGATGGCGCCCATCGTGATCACGACGCCGAGCACCGCGGCCACGATGCCGAAGCCGGGCATCGCGTCGCCGATGTTGGTGATCGCGGCGGGGATCGCCATCGCCTCCTCGTGCTGCTTGTCGAGGTCGAGCTCGAGGATCTCGCTCAGGTGATGGTCCTCGACGGCACCGGTGAGGAGGACCTTCAGCGTGTCGGCGAGGAAGGAGACGGCGTGATGGCTGTTCATGAACAGCGGATACTTCTTGAACACCTCGCTCTTCTCCGGCTCCTCGATGTGCGCCTCGAGGCCGACGAGACCGTCCTTGCGCGCCTTCTGGAAGATCTCGTACAGTACCTGGAGCAGCTCGGCGTACGCCTTCTCGGTGTACGGATTCGGCTTCACGAGGCCGAGGGTGGCCTTGAGGCTCCCCGTGACGACGGTCATCGGATTCGCCATCAGGAAGGCGCCGATCCCGGCGCCCCCAATGATGATGAATTCGGACCACTGCAGCAGCACGGCGATCTGCCCGTGGTGCATCGTGTACCCGAATAGTATGCTCCCAACGACGACCACCAGCCCGATGACGATGAACACGTCTCACCTCGCCCCAGGGGCTAAGCCATGGAGAGTAAAAGGGGTACCCGTCCGAGTATCGTCCTGCGGCCTGCGGGGCTGGAGGGGGGACATTGTGTCCCGTGGAGCTGATCGATGAATGAGCTCCCCCCGGAGGAGCGCGAAGGGCTCGCGGAATGGGTCGCGCTGTCGGAGCAGCTGACGCGCGGCCTGATTCACTCGCTCAACAACCGCATCACCGCCCTCGGCGCCTTCGCCGAGCTGGCGGCGATGGGGGACGAGGAGTTCAGCCCGGACAAGGTGCTGCCGGACGAGCTGGCGCGGCTGCAGCAGGTCAACGGGCTCTTTCGTCTGCTCCTCACGGAGGAGGCGGGACCCGAGCCGCTCGAGGTGGGGCCGATCGTGGAGGACGTGCTGCTGCTCCACGCCCATCACCCGCGGCTGCGCAACATCCGCACGGAGCTGTCCGGCGCCGGCGCGGGGGGGCTGATGCCGGTGCGCGTGCCGCGCTGGTCGCTCTTCCGGCTGCTGCTCCTGGTGATCGAAGCGGCGAAGCAGGCGGCGGAGGAACGGCGCCTGGACGTGGCGGTGATCGCCCTCGCCAGCGACGACGGAGAGCTCGTGATGCGGGCGCGGACCGAGGCGATTCCGCTGCGCTATGCCGAGGCGATGGCGCTGCGGTGCGGCGCGGTGCTGGAGAGCCTCGACGGAATGACGGAGGTGAGGATCCCGACGCTGCTGGCGGTGAGGAAGCGGGAGCGGGCGGCGCGGGAGGCCACGGAATAGGGCGGGTGAGAAGTACGAGGTTCGAGGTGAGAGGCAACCGCACACGCGGTCGCCTCTCACTTCCCACTTCTGACCTCTCACGACTTCGAGTTCGAGCCGGGCTCCGGTTCGTCGGACTTGACAGCATCCAGCCCCGCCAGCCACTCGGTGGATTCCGCCGTCGCGCCGGCGCGGCGGTTCTCGTCGGCGATCGCGGTGACGATCTCGCTCCGCAGGATGGTGACCTCCGGCGGCGCTTCGATGCCGAGGCGCACTCCCTTCCTGTCGCAGGCGAGGACGACGACCCGGATGCCACCGTCGATGATGATCGCGTCGCCGGGCTTCCGGCTCAGGATCAGCATGACCTAGCGACCGAGGTCGATCAGCGTCTGCGACATCTCGTCGACGACCTTGACCAGCCGCGCCGCGGCGGAATAGGCCTGTTGATGCTTGATCAGTCCCACGAGCTCCTCATCTGTGGCCACGCCGCTCACCGACTGCCGACGCGTGTCGGCCTGCGATGCCAGCGTCTCGTGCACCGTGGCAGCGTTCGCGGCCTGGCTGGACGCGAGTCCCACGCTCGCCACCGTGTCACGATAGAATGTCCCCATCGACGTCGTCGCGCGCGGGGGCGTCGAACCGGCTGCGTCATAGAAGTCTAGGGTCTTGTTGCGCAGGCCGGCAATGCCCGCGGCCACGGCGTTGTTGCCGGGCCCGGATGCGCCGCCCGCCGAGGCGGAGACGCCGGTGAGCGAGGTCAGCGATGCGGACAGGGACATCCCGCGCGCCGTCTGGGCCACGTCGCCCGAGGTCTCGTCGCCGTTCTGCGCGAAGAAGTTGCCGGCGTTCG
Organism: Gemmatimonadales bacterium; assembly: GCA_038325515.1. Classification (GTDB taxonomy): domain Bacteria; phylum Gemmatimonadota; class Gemmatimonadetes; order Gemmatimonadales; family Gemmatimonadaceae; genus AG11. The sequence goes on from JBBQJC010000004.1 coordinate 98,912, forward strand.
TCCCCGTCGGGTTGGCGACGGTGAAGACGGTGCCGCCCGAGTGGATGGCGTTCACCTCCCGCACGATCGTGCCGGCCAGCGAGTCGAGGTTGGCCATCACCGACGGGATCGTCGTGTTGATGGCGTTCACCGTCGCCCCCACGCTCCCGCCCACGGCGGTCAGGTCGTCCGTCTCGCCCGCGAAGCGGATCGAGAGCGTCGTGGAGCCGGCGATGGTGAGCTGGTGCGCGTCCGGGCCATCCACGAGCAGGCGGCCGGCGAAGTACACCCCCACGCTGCCGTCGTGGCGCTCGATCGCGGTGGTGTCGCCGAGCTTGGAGATCTGGTCGAGCAGCCGGTCGCGCGTGTCGCGCAGGTCGTTCGCCGGGCTGTTGCTCGACTCGGCCGCGACGATCGCGGGGTTGATGTCGGCGAGCTGCTTGGCGAGCTCGTTGATCTTGCCCACGTCGGCGGTGAGCTGGCCGCGGGCGGCGTTCGTGACCTCGTCGAGCTGGTTCGCGAAGCGGTTGAAGGTTCCCGCGAGCTCCGAGCCGCGCTGCTGCACCACGCCGCGCGCGCTCAGGCTCGACGGATCCGCCGACAGGTCGCTCCACGAGTTCCAGAAGACGTCCATCGCGTTGCTCAGCCCGGTCGTCGACGGCTCACCGAGCACCGACTCGACGCGGCCGAGCAGGTCGCGCGTGGTGTCATAGCCGGACGCGCCGGTGGACGCCTTGCGGAACTGGTCGTCGAGCAGGACGTCGCGCGCGCGGGTGATCCCCTTCACCACCACGCCGGTGCCGACGGTGCCGTAGGTGAAGGTCTGCGCGCTGTTGGCGGTGATCTGCACGCGCTGGGCGGAGTACCCCTCCACGTCGGCGTTCGCGATGTTCTGCGACGCCGTCTGGATCGCGATCTGGTGCGCCTGGATCGCGCCGCGAGCGATGCTGAGGATACTGCCGATGGAGCTCATGGCTCAGGCCCGGCGGTTGAGCAGCGAGCCGCCGCGGCCCGCGCTCGTGTCGCCACCCATCACCGGTGCCGCGTACGTGACGACGGCGGGCGAGCCGGTGAGCGTGCGCACGTAGGCCTCGCCGGTGGCGAGCGCCTGGCGCAGCACCTGGCGATTGATCGCAACCTCCTGGGAGAGAGCGCGCGCCGAAAGCTGCAGGCCGTCGCGCACCGCGCGCAGGGCGTCGGTCATGCGGGCGCCGAGCACCTCGTCCAGCGCGTCGATCGAGATGTCCTCGCGCTCGCCGAGCATGCGGTTGAGCGCGCGGCGGCGCCGTCGCGCCTCGTTGAGGGTGACGAGCACGCGGTGCGTGGCGAACACGCTGTCGTCCACCCCCTGCAGATCGTCCACCGCCACCGCGCTGCGCTGGCGCCGCATGATGGAGATGAGCTCGTCGATCAGCCGCTTCTCGGAGCCCATCGCGTCGGCGAGTGCCTCCACCGAAGGAGCGAGGGAGGGGCTGAGCGCCTCGACGGCGCTGTACGTGATGGACATCAGGGCTTCTCCGGAGCGGTCGGCGCCTGGGGCGCCGTTGCCGCGGGAACGTTGCGAGCGAGCTGGCGATACAGCGTCTCCCCGAGCGAATGCTGTCCGTGCCACTGGTTCGGCACGAGCTCGGACAGGTGCTGGTCCATCATGCCACGGAACAACTCTTCCCCCTGGCCGCCGGAGAAGGTGCCGTCCTCGGGGACCGTCGTGCGCATCGCCTTGAAGAGCTGCTCCACGAAGACGCCCTGGAGCTGCTGGGCGGAGCCGCGGAGCTTCTCGCCGGGACTGGCGTTGGCGGCGGGGCGCGCGGCGCGCCCGAGCGCGTGCGCGGCGGGACGGTTCACGGCGCTCATCGGACGATGATCTCCGCCGACAGCGCGCCAACGGCGCGGAGTGCCTCGAAGATCGCGGCGATCTCGGAGGGAGGCGCCTGCATCGCGTGGAGCGCCGCGGCGATCTTCGTCACGGGCGTGCTCGTCGCGACGGTGAGCGACGGCTTCGTCGCGAACGCCGCGTTCGCCGAGGTGTCGCGCGGCACGGCGGCCACCGCCGCGGCGGGATCGGCCGCGCCGCCGGCACCGATGGCGAGGGTGATCCCGCCATGGCTCACCACGGCGTCGCCGACGATAATGTCGCCACCCGCGACGACGCTTCCGTCGCGCGAGTCGATGATCAGCCGCGACGGGCGGTCGGGCCGCACGAGGATGTCGCGGATCTGCGAGAGCAGGGTGGCGCGGTCGCGCTTCTCGTCCGCCTTGAAGACGAGCGCCACGGAGCCGGGATCCTCGACCTTCGCGGTGCTGTCACCCATGACCTTGTTGATGGCGGCGGCGATGCGCGACGCGGTGCCAACGTCGGGCTCGCGCAGGACCAGCCGCGACGTCGACGCAAACTGCGGGCGTGCCATGTCCACCTCGAGCAGCCCGCCCTGCGGGATGCGCGCGGAGTTCTCGGCCGTGTAGGCGGCGCGGTAGACGCCGGGCGCCTGACCGTCGCTGATCAGCATCGCGCCCTGCGCCGAGGCGACCGGCTTGCCCCCGACATCGGCGAGCAGGGGGGTCATCCAGAGGACGCCACCGCGCAGGGAGCGCGCGTCGCCGAGCGACGAGACGCTCACCTCGAACTTGCCACCGGCGCGCAGGTAGGGCGAGACTTCCGCCGTCACCAGTACCGCCGCCACGTTGCGCATCCGCATCACCTCGGCGGGCACGTCGATGTCGAAGCGGCGCAGCAGGTTCACCACGGAGCTCACCGTCATCCCGCCTCCGTTGCGGCCTCCTGATACGCGGTCGCCGGTGTTATCGAGCCCGACGACGATGCCGTAGCCCATCAGGCGCACGGGGATCGCGCGATCCTCCACCGTGAGGTCGCGGATGCGCGTGTCCTGCGCGTGCGCCGGCGTGGAGAGGGCCAGGAAGAGCAGCAGCGAGACGATGAGCCCCACGAAGGCGGCGTTCACACGCTGGCGCGCCAGGCGCGACTCGCGCTCGCGGCGCAGTTCCAGGTATTCGGAAGCGGAGAGCATCATGGCCAGAACACCGAGATGAGACGTCCGATGATGCCGCCGCGCGTCTTGCCGAGATCGCCCTGGAGCTGGTACTGCATCTGGGCGTCGGCGATGCGCGCGCTCTCCACGGTGTTGTTCGGGGAGACGTCCTGCGGGCGGATGAAGCCGGAGAGGGTGAGGTTCTGCTTGTTCTTGTCGACGTCTACAGTCTTGACGCCCTTGACCTCGAGCACGCCGCTCGGGGACACCTTGACGACGCGGACCGTCATCTCGCCGCGGAAGCGCATATCGCGGCTGGCCTGCCCGCTCTGCCGCGACGACGCCGACTTGTTGGTGCCGACCTTGGCGTCGATGCTCGTGCCGGCGGCCGCACCGCCCGGCATGCTGGCGCCAAGCCCGAGGTCGCGCGACGACTCGTCGCTCCCGCTCTGGCCCTTGTTGGCCGAGGCGAGCGTGAATTCGTCGACGAGGACGGTGATGATGTCGCCGGTCTCGAACTCGCGCCGGTCGGAGGTCCACGAGCGGCGCGGGCGCGGCGCCGAGGAGTCGGCGGCCGTCTGCTGCGCGCTCGCGAGCGTGGGGAGCAGGGCGACGGCCAGCAGCGGGAGGAGA
>JBBQJC010000005.1:0-100797 GCA_038325515.1 Gemmatimonadales bacterium
CCCCCCGATGTCTGACCGGCGTACGTACACCCTACCCGGAGACCCACCATGCCCCGTCCCTCGCCCGCCCTGCTCGTCCTCCTGCTCCTCGCCGCCGCCGCGCCCCTCGCCGCGCAGCAGCGCTTCTCCGACGACAGTGACGCCCGGTGGCTGGAGAACTGCCGCAGCGGCTGGAATGGCGACGACGACCGCGGGCGCTACTGCGAGATCCGCAACGTCGTCCCCACCATCTCCGGCCGCTCGCTCAGCATCGACGGCCGGCAGAACGGGAGCATCCGCGTCGTGAGCACGGATGGCGACGCGGTCCGCGTCACCGCGCGCATCCAGACCAACGGCGCCAGTGACGCCGAGGCGGCGAGCCTCGCGAAGGAGATCACGATCGATTCGCGCGGGGACGTCGTGCGGGCGAGCGGACCCTCGATGTCGGGGTGGAACAACCACCGGGGTTGGTCGGTGAGCTACGTCGTGCAGGTCCCCCGTCGCTTCGACCTGAACCTCGAGGCCGAGAACGGCTCGCTTGGCGTGTCCGGGGTGAATGGCAAGCTCGATCTCCGCACGCGGAACGGCTCCGTCACCCTCGACGACGTGGGAGGCGACGTCCACGCCCGCACGCAGAACGGGTCGCTCCGCGTGCAGCTCGCCGGCGCGAAGTGGGATGGCGCGGGGCTGGACGCCGAGACGCAGAACGGGTCGGTGCGCCTGGCGGTGCCGGAGCAGTACTCGGCGCGCCTGGAAACGGGGACCGTGAACGGGCGCATCAACACGGAATTCCCCGTCACAGTGCGGGGGCGCATCGGCCGGCAGCTCTCGCTCGCGCTGGGGAGCGGTGGCGCGCCGGTTCGGGCAATGACCACCAACGGCTCGGTCACGCTGTCACATCGCTGACAGGTAGCGGGAAGGAATGAGGGGGCCATCCGGCCCCCTCTGGACCATCCATTGCCACAGGAGGGTAGACTTAAGGAGCAGCATTCACCTCCTCCCGAGAGAGAACGTCTCGATGACCAACAGAATCCGGGCGCTCGTCGGCGCCCTGTTGTGCGCTGCGCCCTCGGTGGCCCAGGCGCAGAACCCCGTGCCGGCCCAGCCGCCGGTCGCCGCTTCGGCCCGCCCGCAGTTCGACGTCACCGGCGTGGGCGACACGTCGATCTTCGCGCCGCTCGTGCTCCCGGCCGGCAACGAGATCCGGCTCGGCTCCGGCGCGCCGGGCCCGAAGTACTGGCAGAACCGCGCCGACTACGACATCAAGGCCTCGCTCGACACCGCGGCGAAGCAGCTCACCGGCTCGCTGCGGCTGCGCTACACGAACAACTCGCCCACGCCGCTGACCTTCATCTGGGTGCAGACCGAGCAGAACGCCTTCAAGGACAAGTCGCTCAACTCCTACATCTTTCCGCAGGAGTCGCGCTTCGGCGCGCGCGGCTTCGAGGGGGGCGACGTGTTCGACCGCCTCGAGCAGGTGACGGCGGGAGGAAAGGGCAAGCGCGTCGCGCTCAAGTCGCGCTCGGAAGGGACCGTGATGAAGATCGATCTTGCCGAGCCGCTCGCTCCCGGCAGGACGGCGACGCTGGACATGGCGTGGCACTTCCTGATCCCCGAGCACGGCGCCGACCGGATGGGCCGCGACGGCCCGCTCTACGAGCTCGCCCAGTGGTATCCGCGCGTCAACGTCTACGACGACCTGCGCGGCTGGAACACCGAGCCGTATCTCGGCCAGGGCGAGTTCTACCTGGAGTACGGCGACTACAACGTGGAGATCACCGTGCCGGCGGGCTACATCGTCGCCAGCACCGGCACGCTGACCAACCCGCGCCAGGTGCTCACCTCCACGCAGATCGCCCGTCTCACGCAGGCGGCGAAGTCGGCGACCCCCGTGAACATCGTCACGCTCGACGAGATCAAGTCGGGTGCCGCGCGTCCCACGAAGAGCGGCACGCTCACCTGGAAGTTCACGGCGAAGAACGTGCGCGACGTCGCGTGGGCCGGCTCGCCCGAGTACCTCTGGGACGCGAGCAGCTGGAACGGCATCCTCGCGCAGGCCTTCTACCGCCCGACGGCGATCGACCCCTGGAAGGATGCCGCCGACCAGACCCGCATGTCGATCGACGAGTACTCCACGCGCTGGTTCAAGTATCCCTGGCCGCAGATGAGCGCGGTCGAGGGGCCGATCAGCGGGATGGAGTACCCGATGCTCGTGATGGAAGCGCACAGCGACGACAAGTACGACTTGTACAACGTGGTCACGCACGAGATCGGGCATAACTGGTTCCCGATGATCGTCGGCTCCAACGAGCGCACGCACATGTGGCAGGACGAGGGGTTCAACACCTTCATCAACACCTTCAGCGAGGCGCGCCGCTACCCGGAGAAGGGCGACCAGATGGCGCGGGCGCTCGGCGAGCGCACGTACGTGGAAGGGGCGATGAAGGCGAACGTCGACAAGCCGATCGACGTGATGCCCGACCGGATCGATCCGCGGCTGCTCGGCCTGGCGGCGTACGTGAAGCCGTCGGTGGGGCTGCAGCTCCTCCGCCAGGAGATCATGGGGCCCGCCGCCTTCGACGACGCCTTCCGCGCGTACATCGAGCGCTGGGCATTCAAGCACCCGACGCCGGCGGACTTCTACCGCACGATGGAGGACGTGGGCGGCCGTCGCCTCGACTGGTTCTGGCGCGAGTGGTTCATCGAGAACCCGCACTTCGACCAGGCGATCGACAGCGTTTCGGCGCAGCAGGCGGGCGACTCGCAACACGTGACGGTGATGTACGGCAACCGTGCGCGCGGCGTGCTCCCGATCCACGCCCGCTTCACCTTCAGCGACGGCTCGACGGAGCGCTACGATTATCCGGCCGAGGTGTGGAGCACGAACACCACGCACTACCTGCGCACGTACAACTTCAAGGGGAAGACGCTCAGCCGCATCGAGCTCGATCCCGACAAGCGCATCCCCGACCTGGACCGCACGAACAACGTGTGGGGCTCGCCCAGCGCGGGCCCGAAGCCGTAGCGGAAACCCGGCTCGGCGGTCGTGCGTTGGAGGAAGGGCGGCCGGTGACGGCCGCCCTTCCTCGCGGGGTGTACATGGCAGATGGCAGTATTTTTGCGCGATTGGCCCCTAAAGCAGAAATCCCCTTACCGGAGGACGCATGCGCACGCGATTCGTACGACGACGTCGGCCTCGGACGGTGAGCTCATGACGGACGAGCGCCGCTTCGAGGAGCTGCTTTCCGAGTTCGGCCGGGTGGGAGTGGACCGGGACGCCTTCCCCGCCGGCATTGCGGTGAGTCGGGAGGACGCCATGCGCATCCTCCGCTCGCTGCCCACCGATGCCGGCCCCGAAGCCTTCCTCGCCAGGCTCCGCGAGGAGCAGCGGCTGGGAAGCTTGATCAGCGGCGAGCATCACGCGGTCGAAGGCTGACCCGTCTCGTCCCGAGCGCCAACGCCACGCGCGATGCCGTCGAGCTCCGCCACGAGCTCCGCGCCGAAGTAGTGGAGCAGCTCCCCGCGCGCCATCTCGTACGCGGTCGGCCCGTCACCCGCGCAGGACAGCGTGCCGTCCACGAGCTCGGCCGACGCCAGCAGCACACCGTCCCCGAAGGTCACGGGAAAGAGCGCGCTCACCATCGGCTTGAGGGCGTGGTGGTCCTCGTGCCGGGACAGCGAGAAGGCGTGCAGGGCGCAGCCGCGCCCCTCCCGCCGCCGGAAGACGCACGCGCCGTCCACCACGGCGGTCCGCGTCGCGGCACCGCCGGGGAAGTCCGCGTCCGGCGTGGGTTCACCGGTGAACCAGAGGGCGCGGGGGATGCCGAGCTCGCGTTCCAGCTCCTCCGCGCGCGCGAGGATCCGGTCCCGCTCGGCCACGCCGACATCGACCCCGTGCTGGCAGCAGGAGTCTCGGCAGAATCCGCAGGCGAGGCAGTGGCCGAAGTAGCGCCGCTGGAAGATCGCGCGATCCACGCGGTGCACCACAGGGGCGCCGTCCCGCGCCGCGTACGCGCGCGAGAGCGGCTGCGTCGTCAGGCGGCGCTCGTGTCCTCGGCGGATCCGTCCGCCGGCCCGGCATCGCCCCCCGACCGGGGCTCGCGCGGCGCGGCACCCTTGCGGCGGCCACGGCCGCGGCGCTTGGCGCCCGACCCGCCGCCGCCAGTCCCGCTCCCGCCACCATCCGCGGGCTCGGCACGACGCGCCACCGACACGCGGCAGGCCTCGAGCACAGCCTCGAGCGCCTCGATCCCGTCGTCGGTGGCTTCGAGGAAGAGGTCGTGAACCACCGACTCCGCCTTCTCGAGCTGCTTCACGAGGGCGAGCGCCAACCCACGGGTCGGCATCGTACCGCAGAGCTTCGCGTCGATGCGGTTGCCAGCGGGGCGGCGCAGAACGATTACCGCACCCTGCTTGGCAGGCTGCAGGAAATACGGCGATTTGGTGCCGACCCGCTTCTTCGCGGGTCGGCGCTTCTTCTCAGTCATGGCGCGAGCGTCCGCGTGTGCACGTCAGTAACGTATGCGACTCGCACCGTCGACGGGAGGGCCTATCTTCCGTCGAGACGGCGCGGATCTCGCGCTGCGGCCGGGGGGGACGGTAGCTCGTCTCCCACGGTACCCGCTCACCACACTGCCCTGCCATCGTCATGACGACACCCGCCGCCTCTCCCGAGCAGGACCTGCGCTACCCGATCGGGCGGCCGGACCGGTCGAGCGCACTGTCCAACGAAGCGCGCCGAGCAGCGTTCGACGCGATGGCCGCCACGCCGGCGGCGCTGCGCCAGGCTGTCGACGGTCTCTCCGACGAGCAGCTCGACACTGCATACCGCCCGGGCGGCTGGACGGTGCGCACGCTGGTACATCACGTGGCCGACAGCCACATGAACGCGTACACCCGCTTCAAGCTCGCCCTCACCGAGGACAACCCGACGATCAAGCCGTACGACGAGTCGGCGTGGGCGCAGCTCGCCGACTCCACCCTGCCCATCGCAGGATCGCTCGCCATCCTGGACGGGGTGCACGAGCGGCTCGACCACCTGCTGCGGGCGACGCCGGCCGAGTCGTTCGCGCGCACGCTGCAGCACCCGGAGAATGGCCCGATGACGCTCGACGCCCTGCTCGGCGTGTACGCATGGCATGGGCGCCATCACACGGCGCACGTGCTCGCGCTGCGCGACAGGTCGGGCTGGAAGTGATGCGGCGCCCGCTTCTCGCCGCGGCGGTGGGTCTCGCCGCGGCATGCGGCCGGGCGGATGAGCCGAAGGCGGCGCCGCCCGCCGCCCAAGGCGCTGGCGGCGGTCCCGCGGACTCCGGGGGCTCGCCGGCATGTCCGCGCACCGGGCACTGGAACGAGTGCGGCGTGATCCTCCGCCTCAACAACGCCGGGATGGTCCCGATCCCAACCGATGAGATGGACGGCCTGCCCTCGCTCGGCCCGAAGCCCTTCATCTACACGCTCGGGGGGCGGCACCTCGCCGTGTTCATCTTCCCCGACCTCGCGGCGCGGAAGCACGCGATGGCCTCGCTCGACACGTTGAAGTTCGTCCCGGCGACGAAGGAGCTGACCATCCGCGGCGAGACGACGGTGATCGACACCGACAACCTGCTCGGCTTCTTCGACAGCAAGAGCGAGCAGCAGCGGGAGCGGGTGTCGGACGCGCTGCAGGTGGGGCCGCCGCAGCCCTGAGGCGGCGGCGCGCACCCTGCATTGAGCCTTGGCATCCACCCGTTGATGCCCACGACGATGCCAATGCTCCGCACTCTCGCGCGCTGCACGACCGCCGGCCTGCTCACTCTGAGCGTTCTCGCCGCCGGGGGGTGCACGGTGGACGACAGCCAGGAGGTGGAGATCGGCCGGCAGAACGCCGAGCAGATCAACGCGCGGCTCCCGCTCGTCCGTGATGCCGCCGTCACCGCGTACGTGCAGCAGCTTGGCCTCTCGCTTGCCCGCACCACGGAGCGCGCCGACCTGGACTGGCGATTCTTCGTCGTGGACAGCAGGGAGGTGAATGCCTTCGCGCTGCCGGGCGGCTTCATCTACGTGAACCGCGGGCTGATCGACCGCGCCGAGCAGCTCGACGAGCTGGCGGGCGCGCTGGCGCACGAGATCGGCCACGTGGTGCGGAGGCACTCCGTCGCGCAGATGAACAAGGCGAACGGGGCCAACGCCGCGGTGGCCCTCACCTGCACCCTCACCCGACTCTGCGAGAGCAACGTGGCCCGCGCCGCGATCAACGTGGGGGGCGCCGCGCTCTTTGCGCGCTACAGCCGGGAGGACGAAGCCGAGGCCGACTCCGAAGCGGTGGCGATCGTGCCGCGCGCGGGGATCGATCCCGACGGGATCCCCGTGCTGTTCGAGCGGCTGCTGGAGGAGCGGCGCTCCCACCCTGCGGCGATCGAGATCTTCTTCGCGTCGCATCCGCTGGAGGAGGACCGGATCCAGGCGACGCGCGACCTCATCGCGCGCCTCGGACCGTCGGCGACGCGCGGGCTGGAGCGCGACCAGCCGTCGTATCAGGCATTCCGGGAGCGGCTGCGGATGCTGCCGCCGTCGCCGGAGCGGCGGCCGCCGCGGTAGGCAGATCCCGACGCTCGCAGGGGACGACAGCCTACAGCGCGGTCACCCCGCCCGACACGATGAACGCCATCGCCTCGGCGCTGTCGAGGGCCACCGGGGTCACGAACTCCACGGGGAACATCAGCAGGCTTCCCGCGAGCCCGTACGACTGCGGCACGTACACGGCGACGTGCCCCGCCAGCCCGAGCTTCCCCAGCGACTCCTGCGTGACGAAGCCAAGCGCCTGACCCGTGGCGCCGGCGTGCAGCCGGACGAGGACCGGCTTGTCGAAGCGGCGCTTCTCGCCGACGAAGGCGTTGAGGAAATCGCGCGTGGACGAGTAGAGCAGGCGGACGAAGGGGAGCCGGTTCATGACCCGCTCGACGAGCCCGAAGATCGTGCGGCTGAGGATGTTCGACGCGAGGAAGCCGAACATCGTGATGAGCAGCACCGTGACGAGGAACCCCACGCCGCGAATGGGGATCCCCATCCACCCGTCGATCGCGTCGAACAGCCGCACGCACACGTAGATCGTGAGCACGAGCGGGGCGAGGAGGACGATCCCCTTCAGGAAGTAGTTGAGCAGCCGGGTCATGGGAGGGCCGGGCCGATCCTCAGCGAGCGGTGACGGGCACGCTGAGCCGCTTCGCCCCCCAGCTCAGCACGAGCATCCCCTGCGGATCGACGGCGATGGTGAACCGCTCGACAGGCGCAGCGGCGGCCGACTCACGAAGGGGCACGCGCGCGAGGTCGCGCTTCGCGTCGTACTCCGTGCCCCACTGGCCGAACTGCTTGTTGATCGCGAGATGGTAGCCATTGGGCGATGCCGCCGTCCACAGCGTGTAGGTGCCGGCAGGAACGACGGTGCCGCCGATCATCACGTCGCGGTCGGTGCGGAACTGCGTCGCGGCATTGGCTCCAGTGCGCCAGAGGGTGTCGCCGAGCACGCCCTTCGTCCACACGTCGCGTCCGCGGAGGGAGGGACGGCCGTAATCGATCCACAGGTTCGCGCCGGCCACCACTGCACGCACCGTGTCGCGCGTCGAGGTGGGGCCAGCCGCGCCGGCGGTCTGCTCGTGCATCGTCCACTCGCGGGCGATCGCCGCCAAGTCCGTGCTCGCCACGCGGTCGACGCGCACCTTGATCGTGGAGGCGAGGCCGTCCACGACCTGGATGTTCGCGCGGCCGTCGTGCCTGATGGTGACGGGGTAGCCGAACCAGTCGTAGCGTGCGGCGCCGGGCCCGGTGAGCTTGAAGGCGGAGGGGATGAAGCTGTTCACGCCGAACTGCATCGGCACGAGCGCGAACGTCGTGCTGTCGCGGCCGGACGCCGCGAGCTTGTCGAGGGCCAGCTCGAACAGGCCGTACCCGCCGGCCCACGGCAGAAGCTCGCCGCGTGCCGCGATGGCTCGCGTGGTGTCGCCGTTGGCGCGATGACCGGTGACGTAGACTGAATCGCGGCCGTAGCGCATCGAGAGCGATTGCATCGCGCCGGGGGAGGCCATGGAGCCGTCGCCGCGGCGGATGGAGTACTCGACCATCTGTGGCGCGTTGCCGGCGCCGAGCTCCACGCTGTACCGGGCCACGGTGGTCATCGGCGAACGGTTGACGACGATGCCGTCCACGTGGTGCGGCGTGCGCGTGTACTGCTCCATGCTCACCGTGTCGGCGCCGAGGCGCACGAGCAGCGTCGTCGTGGCGGCGGGGGCAGGGGCGGCTGGGACCGACGCCGACGGCGCGCACGCCGTGGACAGCGCGAGCGTGGCGAGCGCAGCCGCGGCGGCAGTGGCGGCGGCGGCGGCGGGGCGGCGGAACGGGAGGTGGAACATGGCGGCTCCTGAGAGGTGCGGGTCGGTCGCGTGCGTGCAGTATGGTAGCGATCCGCGAGGTGGCGCGCACGGGCCGGCAGCGGCGCGCCGGCTGCCCCTCGGCGCCGCGCTGATTCGACGCTCGGCGGGATGACGGGATCGGCATAGATTGTCGTCATGCCCACCTCCTCGCCGGCCAGACCGATCGCGCGCGCGGCGCTCGCCCATCTCCGCCGCGCCGACCCGGTGCTCGGCGCCATCATCCAACGCGTCGGTCCGTACCGGCAGCAGATTGCCCGCACCGGAACACACTACGACGCGCTGGTGCGCTCGATCGTCTTTCAGCAGCTCTCCGGCAAGGCGGCCAGCACGATCCACCGCCGGTTCGCCGAGCTCTATCCGGGCAGGCGCATCCGGGCGGAGTTCGTGCTGAAGTCCAGCGATGAGGAGCTGCGCTCGGCCGGCCTGTCGCGGCAGAAGATCGGCTACCTGCGCGATCTGTCCGCGCGCGTGGTGGACCGCTCGCTGCCTCTCGCGCACCTGGGGCGCCTCGTCGACGACGACATCATCGAGCACCTCGTGCAGGTGAAGGGGATCGGGCGCTGGACCGTGCAGATGTTCCTCATGTTCCGCCTGGGTCGTCCCGACGTGCTCCCCGAGCTCGACCTCGGCGTGCAGAACGCCATCCAGCGCGCCTACGGGCTCGCGAAGCGGCCGACGCCCAGGGAGGTGCTGGAGCTCGGGGCGAAGTGGAGGCCGTACGCCTCGGTGGCGAGCTGGTATCTCTGGCGCTCGCTCGAGAACGGCGACGGGCAGATGGGATGAGCGTGATGGAGCGGCGCGCGCGCCCTGCCGGTCCGGGCCCGAGCGTCAGGTCCCGAAATCGCGCCCCCGTCCGTAGCTTTTCTGCATGCTCGTAGTCCGCGACGATACCGAGAAGGTCCGACTCTACGCGATCATGCGCCGCCGGGCGACGGCGCTTCTCGCGGTGTTCGCCGTGCTGTTCGTGGCGAGCGCGACGTTCGCGCACCTGCGTCCCGACGTCGCTCCGTTCTGGGTGGGACTGCTGCGCGCGACCGCCGAGGCGTCGATGGTGGGCGGGATCGCCGACTGGTTCGCCGTGACCGCGCTGTTCCGCCACCCGCTCGGCCTGCCGATCCCGCACACGGCGATCGTCGCGCAGCGAAAGGACCGGATCGGCCGGAGCCTCGGGAACTTCGTCGGCAACAACTTCCTGTCGCACGACGTCATCGTGCGCCAGCTCGCCGGGCTGCGCATCGGCGAGCGCGCGGCGCGGTGGCTGGCGGCGCCCGAGCATGCCGCCCGCGTGGCGCGGGCGATCGCCGGAGGGCTCGCGCGCGCGTCGGAGTCGATGCCCGACGGAGAGCTACAGGGCATCGTGCACGCGACGGTCGTGCGGCAGCTCCGCAAGGCGCACGTGGCGCCCCTGCTCGGCGACATGCTCGCCCTGGCGACGACCGACGACCGGCACCAGGAGATGCTCGACCGGCTGGTGCGGCTGGTGAGCCGCGTGGTGCAGGACAACAAGGAGCTGATCCGCGAGCGCATCGGCGAGGAGAGCCCGTGGTGGGTACCGGGCGTCGTGGACGACAAGCTCTATCAGAAGATCGTCGGGGGGATCGAGCGGACGCTCGCCGACGTCGCCGTCAACGAGAGTCATCCGCTGCGCGCGCAGTTCGACACGGCGCTCCACGACTTCGAGCAGAAGCTGCACAACTCGCCCGAGACGATCGCGCGTACCGAGGCGATGAAGGAGCGCCTGCTCGACCATCCGGCCGTGGCCGAGCTGTCGGGCGCGCTCGTGGCGGCGGCGCGCGATTCGCTCCTGAAATACGGCGGCCCCGACGCGCCGGCGGCGGAGCCGCTCGAGCGTGCACTGGTGGCGGTGGCGGAGCGGGCGCTGGAGAACGAGGGGCTGCTGCGCGACGTGGACGAGGGGGTCGAGCGGCTCGTGCTGGCGATGGTGCACGAGTACCGGCCCGAGGTGGCGGATGTGATCGCGCGCACGGTGGAGGGCTGGGACGCCGCCGATGCTTCGCACAAGATCGAGATCCAGATCGGGCGGGATCTTCAGTTCATCAGGATCAACGGGACGCTCGTGGGCGGGCTCGTGGGGCTGGTGTTGTATCTGGTGACGGTGCTGATCCGGTGAGGCGGTTGGGAGCTCGGGGTCCGGGGTTGGGGGTCTGAGGGTTCGAGGCGAGTGGCCGTGAACGGTGAACGGTGAACGGATCGACGACTTCCGCTGCGCCCGAGCCGTGAGATACGTGTCATCATGCGTGAGTCTCGTCGAACGATCCGCCGAATGCGCTCGCGCCCCCGGATCCTTACCGCCATGAACCGAGAACCGAAAGCCGAAAGCCGAAAGCCGAAAGCCGAAAGCCGAAAGCCGAAAAGCGAAATCCGAAAAGCGAAAACCGACAAACCGAAAACCGACAAGCCGAAGAACCGACAACGGCAGTCCGGAGGATCATTGTTCCGTCGCTTCACCCTCGCCGTCCTTGCCGCGCTCGTTGCGCCGGCCATGCTGCCCGCGCAGTCACAGCAGGAGTATGCGAGCCGCCGCGCCGCGCTCGCGAACATGCTGCGCGACGGGGTCATCGTCGCGTTCGGGGCGCGCGAGCCGTCGCAGGATTTTCTCTCGTTCTACCAGGCGCCCTCCTTCTTCTATCTCACCGGGCTGCGCGAGCCCGGCGCCGCGCTGGTGATGATCAAGCGCGACGGCGCGGTCCGCTCCGCCATGATGTTCGTGCAGCCGCGCCAGCCGCACCGTGAAGTGTGGACCGGCACGCGCGTCGGCATGGAGGGCGTTCGCGCGCTGACGGGCATTCCGGGCCGTCCGGCGACCGAGTTTCCTCGCGCGCTGGACTCGCTCGCCGGCATCGGGCTGCCCATGTACGTGATCGGCGACGTGACGCTCCCTTCCGGACCGGAGGACCGGTTTGCCCTTCCCGAGCGGAGCCCGGACGAGCAGGCGATCGAGAAGGTGCTGGCCCATCACACCACGAAGCTCTCGGTCGTGAACGACAGCGTCGCCATCCTGCGCGGCACCAAGAGCGCCGCCGAGATGTCGCGGCTCCGCACCGCGATGGACATCACCGTCGCCGCGCTGCGCGAGGCGATCCCGAACGTGCGCGAAGGGGCGAACGAGTTCGAGGTCCAGGCGTTGATCGAGTTCACCTTCCGCCGAAACGGCGCCGACCGCTCCTTCGCGACCGTCGTCGGCTCGGGCCCCAATTCCACGACGCTGCACTACAACGCCGACGACCGGTTCATCGGCCCGAACGAGACGGTCGTGATGGACGTCGGCGCGCTCTACAAGGGCTACGCGGCCGACGTCACCCGCACCGTCCCATCGAGCGGGCACTTCACGCCGGCGCAGCGCGCGGTCTACCAGATCGTCCGCGACGCGCAGGCCGCTGCCGAGCGGCAGATCAAGCCCGGCGCACCGGCGCGCTTCATGAGCGACTCGGCCACTGCCGTCATCGCGAGCGGGCTGACCAGGCTCGGCCTGATCGAGTCGCCCGGCGCCACGTACGACTGCGGCACCGTCACCGCGGTCCGCCAGTGCGCGCAGTTCAGTCTCTACTACATGCACGGGATCGGCCATGGCATCGGGCTCGAGGTGCACGACCCCGATCGCTCCTACTTCACCGGCAGGATCGAGAAGGGCAGCGTCTTCACGATCGAGCCGGGCATCTACGTGCGCGAGCACCTGCTCGAGGAGATCCTCGACACCCCGCGCAACCGCGAGCTCGGCAGCCGGCTGCGCAACGCCGTCAACACGTATCGCGACATCGGCGTGCGCATCGAGGACGTCTACGCCATCACCGACCAGGGCATGGAGTGGCTCTCGCGCGGCGTGCCGCGCGAGATCGGCGACGTGGAGGCACTGATGCGCGTGATCCCCGCGGGGCCGGCGAAGCGGGACGCCGGGATGGTGGAGCGGTACAAAGTGCCGTGAGGGCGGTGAGGCAGTCTGGGGTCTGGAGTGGCGCCTTACTCCGGACTCCTCACTCCAGACCCCTGACGTCGTCGCTTTCCAAGGCGTCAGCTCCCGTACACCTCGAAGATGCCCGCCGCCCCCATCCCGCCACCGATGCACATCGTCACCAGCCCGTGGCCGCCACCACGGCGGCCCAGCTCGTGGATGAGCTGCGTCGTCAGCTTGGCTCCGGTGGCACCGAGGGGATGGCCCAGGGCGATCGCGCCCCCGTTCACGTTCACCTTGTCCTCGGGCATGCCGAGCTCGCGCACCACGGCCAGCACCTGTGCGGCGAACGCCTCGTTGAACTCGATCAGGTCGAGGTCGCTCATCCGCATCCCGGCCCGTGACAACACCTTCGGCACCGCCTTCAGCGGGCCCACGCCCATGATGTCCGGCGCCACGCCGGCCACGGCGAAGTCCACGAAGCGCGCGAGCGGGCGCAGGCCCTGCGCGTCGGCGCGCGAGCGGCGCATCAGCACCAGCGCCGCGGCCCCGTCGGAGTAGGGACTCGCATTGCCGGCCGTCACCGTGCCGTTCACCTTGAACGCCGGCTTCAGCTTCGCGAGCCCCTCGGCAGTCGTCTCCGCGCGAACGAGCTCGTCGCGCGAGAAGCTCGTCGCCTGCACCTGCTTCTCGGTTCCCGACCAGGTGACGCGCTCGACCGGCACGGCGACGATCTGCGAATCGAACGCGCCGCTGGCGATCGCGGCGGCCGCCTTCTGCTGGCTCGCCAGCGACCAGGCGTCCTGGTCGGCCCGGCTCACCTTCCATCGTTCCGCGACACGCTCGGCGGTGAAGCCCATGCCGATGTACGACTCCATCGCGTCGGGATCGAGCCGCGCATGGTAGCCCGACATCGGCACCTGGCTCATCATCTCCACTCCGCCGGCGAGGACGACGTCGGCCATCCCCGCCATGATCTGCATCGCGCCGTTCGCGACGGTCTGCAGCCCCGACGAGCAGAAGCGGTTGATCGTCTGCGCGGGCACCTCGACGGGGAGCCCCGCGCGCAAGCCGCTCAGCCGCGCGACGTTGAGCCCCTGCGACGCCTCGGGCATCGCGCATCCCCACGCGACGTCGTCGATGGAGGCTGGGTCCACCCCGCCGCGCGACACCGCCTCCTTCATCACCAGCGCCGAGAGCTCCACGGGATGCGTCGCGCTGAGCGCACCGCCCTGCTTCCCCTTCCCCACGGCGGTCCGGACCGCCGAAACGATCACGACATCGTTGCTGTTGTCAGGCATTGGATCCTCTTGGTGTGGTCGGCGAGGCATTGTGTCATCGCGCGAGAGCGCAGGCAGCAAGTGTCATCCCGCGGGAGCGCAGCGAGCGTCGGGATCTGCCTTCCTGCGGTAGGGCTCTCGGCCGTGAGAGTAGATCCCGACACTCGCTCGCTGCGCTCGCTCCTGCGGAACTGACACGTGCTTCGCACGTGTCAGTTCCGCAGCGGCTTGCCGGTCTTCAGCGTGTACGCGATGCGCTCCTGCGTCTCCTTCGTCCCGAGCAGCCGCAGGAACGCCTCGCGCTCGAGGTCCAGGATGTCCTGCTCCGTGACGATGCGCGGCGGTCCGTCGCCACCAGCCAGCACGTAGGCGAGCTCGCTCGCGATGCGCACCTCGTGATCGGTGATCTGTCCCCCCTCGCGCATCGCCCAGCCGGCATAGTGCAGGTTGCCGATCGCTTCCTTGCCCAGCGCCACGATCTTGCGCGGCGCGGGGGCCACGTAGTCGGGCGCGAGATCCAGCACGCGCGCCTTCGCGTCGGCGATGAGCCGGTCGCGATTCATCGTGATGCGGTCCATCGGACGCAAGAACCCCAGGGCTCTTGCCTCCAGCGCGCTCGTGCTCGTCGTCGCCATGGCGATCAGCTTGAACGCGCGCTTCACCGCCTCGAACGGATCGGCCTCATCGTAGGGCTGCAACTCCTCCGTGAAGCGGAACAGCAGCTCCTTCGTGCCGCCCCCCGCGGGGATGAGCCCCACCCCCGCCTCCACGAGCCCCATGTACAGCTCGCCGTGCGCCTGGATGCGGTCGGCGTGCAGCGCGTACTCGGCACCCCCGCCCAGCGTGAGTCCGAAGGGCGCCGCGACCACCGGGAAGGGAGCGCGCCGCACGAGCTGCGCCCCCTCCTGGAAGTAGCGCACCATCTCGTCCAGCCCTTTCCAGTCGCCCCCCTGCACCTGCGCCACGACGGCACCGAGATCGGCGCCCGCGCTGTAGGCGCGCGGATCGTCGTTGCCGATGACGAGGCCCGCGTAGTTCCCCTTCTCCACTACCTCGAGCCCGCGGCGCAGCATCTCCAGCACCCCCGCGCCCATCGTGTTCATCTTGCTCCGGGCCTCGAGCAGCAGCACGCCATCGCCGAGGTCGATCAGGTTGGCGTCCTTCGCGGAGTCGACGGCGGCGCCGGCGCGAGCCCGCACCGCCTCCAGCAGGATCTGACCAGGCACCGGGGGCACCGGCGCGTAGCCGCCGTCCAGGGTCAGGGACTGCCATCCGTCCTCGGACGCCCGGTAGAAGGCGCCGTCCTTCGCCTGCTCGAGCAGCGGGGGCATCGCGAGCGTCAGCTCGGCGAAGCCGTCGCGCAGCACGTCGTGGCCGAGCGCGTCCATCTGCTGGAAGGGACCAGCCTCCCACGCGTAGCCCCATTCGATCGCCCGGTCCACCGACACCAGATCGTAGGCGATGAGCGGCGTGGTGACGAGCGTGTAGTGCGACATCCGCACGAGATAGTTGCGCACGAAGTCGCCGTACCTGCCCGGGAGCTTCTCGGCCATCGGAAGCCGCTTCTGCAGCGGCTCGCGCATCAGCGCGGCGATCGCCGGATCGTCGACCTTCTTCTGCGGCCCGTACTCGAGCGTGTGCCAGTCGAGAGTGGTGATCTCCTTCCCCACCTTCTTGTAGAACCCGCCCCCCGTCTTGTCGCCCAGGCGGCCGCTCTCGGCAAGCTTGGCGACCCACTCGGGCATCGAGAAGTCCTCGCCGGTGCTCTGGCTCAGCCCTTTCGACACGTGCAGCAGGACGTCGAGCCCCGTGATGTCCGCAGTGCGGAAGGTGGCGCTCCTGGCGCGGCCGAGCAGCGGGCCGGTGAGGGCGTCCACCTCGTCGATCGTGAGATCGGACTCCATCATCCCCTTCATTGCCGCGACCATGCCGTAGACGCCCAGCCGGTTGGCGACGAAGCCCGGCACGTCGCGCGCGACGACGATCCCCTTGCCGAGCACCACCTCGCTGAACCGGCGCGTCGCCTCCAGCGCCTCGGGGGCGGTCTCGGAGGTCGGGATCAGCTCGAGCAGGTGGAGGTAGCGGGGCGGATTGAAGAAGTGCATGCCGAGGAAGTGCCGCCGGAAGCGCTCGCTGCGTCCGGCGGTGAGCACCTTCATCGGGATGCCCGACGTGTTGCTGGCGACGATGGCGGAGGGCTTGAGGAGGGGCTCCAGCCGCTCGTACAGCGCCTGCTTCGGGCCGGGCTGCTCGATGATCGCCTCGAGCACCAGGTCACAGTCGCCCAGCATCTCAAGCGAGTCGTCCAGGTTGCCGATGCTTATCAGGTCGGCCCGTGCCGGGTCCATGAAGGCGGCGGGCCTCGCCTTGCGTGCGCGCTCGAGGCCTGCCTTGGCGGGGCCGTTTCGGTCCCCGTCGCTGCCGGCGATGTCGAGGAGAACCACCGGAACGCCGGCCGACGCGGCGAGGGCGGCGATGCCGCTGCCCATCGTGCCAGCGCCGACGACGCCGAGTTTGGCGATGCGCATGTCCTTGGGAGCTAGGGTGCGTGCGAGCACAGGGCGCGACGGGGCGCCGCTCGGAATCAAGTATACAGCACTCGAACAGTGTTCGACAGACTGGAGCGGTGACTCTTCTCACAGTCTGCCGGTCGATCGACTGGTAGCGTCGCGTCCACCCGCCGCCGGGGTCGCTCCGCGAATTCGCCATCCCCACGCCAGTCATCCCGAAGACCCATGCCGCATTTCCCGAGCGGACTCTCAGCACGGCCGAGGCGCGCCTTCACCATCCTCGAGCTCCTCGTCGTGCTCTCCATCATGAGTACCATGACCGCGCGCGTCCCGAGGCATGACCGCTCACCTCCAACTTCTCACCTCTCACGTCGTTCGAGGTCCGGTTCACGTCGTTCGAGGTTCACGGCTCCCCGAACGGGTCTCCCGGCGGCGCCGCCAGCGCCGGTGTCGGCTTGGGCAGCTCGCGGCGATCGAGCCAGCGCGCAAGATCGCCGGCGATCGACGCCCAGTGCGCGCGGCTCATCACGTCGCCGGCACGGGCGCGGCGTGCGGCGACTGGCCGCAGCCGGCCGATCTCGTACTCCGCCACCGCGCGCACCTCGGGCTGCGCCTCGGCGTCGGCGGCCAGGGCCAGCAGGCGGTCGGCGACGGCGCGCTGCGTGACGCGGCGCAGCGCGGTGGCCTTGCCACCGCCGCGCGCGTCGCTCGCCTCCCACGTGCGTGCGACGAGCGAGTCGATCACCTCGCCCAGCGTCGGCATGTTCGCGCCACGCGTGGCGAAGGTCACGAGGCGCGCCGCGCGCTCCCGCTGGAGGATCCCGTCCACGATCATCTGCGACAGGGTGCGCGCCGCGCTCAGCTCGTCGAAGGCGGGATCGGTGTGGCCGCGAAAGAGCTCGCCGACCGGGCTGTTGCTGTTGTTGACAGGACCATCGTATCCGCTCGGCCGCGGACCGAGGAGCGAGATCACGCTGTCGGGGATGGCGAGCTCCGAGGGCTGCAGCTCGGCGAGGAGCAGGCCGAGCGCCTCGCGCTGGCGCCGGCCGTCGATCGGACGGGTCGCGGTCTGGCCGTCGCCGCGCACCGCGTTGCTGTACTCCATCCCGCCGATCGTCTTCGTGACGCCGTTGAGGGCGAAGCGATGCCAGAAGTAGAGCGGCGCGAGCCGCTCCTGCAGCGTGGCGACCGGCTCGCCGTCGCGGATGTTGCGCAGACCGAAGCGCGCCAGCGCGACGCGCCGCACGTCGACCTGATGCTTGAGGAACTCCGGCGCTGTCGCGGCGTCGTCCCACAGGTTCGTGCGCGGGTCGCTCGCGTTCTCGGGGCGCGCGTCGGCGTCGCTCAGGTACAGGTAGCCCTTCTTCAGCCCTTCGGCGACGAGCGCCTGCAGCGAATCGCGCTCGGTGGCGATGGGGAAGATCCCGTACGCCCAGCGCACCGCCCACACGTCGTAGTCACCCGGCCCCTTCCCGTAGGCCGACGAGATGTCGATGCGGCCGTCGGCGGCCAGAGTGACGCGCGGCGCGGGATAGTCCATCACGCTCGACCGCTCGTTGGTGCTGGCGATGTAGTTGTGCGACATGCCGAGGGTGTGCCCGACCTCGTGCGCGCTCACCTGGCGCACGCGCGCGAGGATGAACGCCGTGTCCGCGGCGGCCGCGTCGGCGCCCATCAGCGCCGCGTAGAGGTTGTAGTCGGTGCGGGCACGGTGCGAGTCGAGGCGCGCCATCCCCTTGAGGATCTCGCCGGTGCGGGGATCGCCGAGCGAGCCGCCCACCGACCAGCCGCGCTCGTTGCGGTTCTCCCACTGCACCACGTTGTAGCGCGCGTCCATCGGATCGGCGCCATCGGGCAACAGCTCCGCCTTGAAGCCGCCCGCCAGCCCGGCCCGGTCGAACGCCTCGCTCCAGAAGCGCACTCCGTCGAGGGTGGCCTGCCGAACCGGCTCCGGGATCCCCGGGTCGACGTAGTAGACTATCGGTGACGTGATGGGAGAGCGCGGATCGGCCGGATCCACTCGCTCCAGGCGGTGGCGCGAGATCCAGCGCTGCTCGAGGGCGCGCTGCAGCGGCTGGCCGTAGTCCTTGAACGAGATGCCGAAGAAGCCGACGCGTGGGTCGAGCTCGCGAGGGCGGTAGCCGGCGGGGAGGGGGAGCAGCGAGATGTGCTGCCGCAGCGTCACGGCATGGCCGTCCGGCGCGATCCGGCTCACGATTCCACCGGGACGACCGGAGGTCGTGAAGGTGAGGGCGACGTCGATCTCGCTGTTGCCCGGGTAGCTCTTGGTGTGAGCGCGGTCGATCGACGAGCGGTCGCGCGCGACCGTGTACGTCCCCTGGTTGGCCCGCGCCAGCGCCGAGGCGACGTCGTTCCAGTCGCGGTAGGCGACCTCCGTCAGGTCGACGAGAACGCGCCCGCCCTCGTCGGCGAGGACCGGAAGCGATGCGACGGTGCTGGAGGGAAAGGCTTCGTCGACGCTGCGGCGGTGCGCCGCGTTGTCGAGCGAGGTGCGGAAGCGGGTGTTCTCGAAGACCATCATCACGCGGTCGCCGTCGCGGTCGAAGCGCACGACCTGGTCGTCGCCGCTCGCGCCGCGGTCGAGGCCCACGGGGTTGGAGCCGAGTCCACTCGCGAGGCTCACCCAGAAGAGGGCGCGCTGCGGCTCGCGGGGCAGTTCGGCGTAGAGCCGTCCCTGCTTCGCGTCGAGATACAGGGGGATGAAGCCGTCGCGCCGCTCGAACCCCTGGGTGCGGGCGGCGATCGTCGCGGCGGGTGCGGGGGAGGGGGCGGCGGCGGGGGCCTGGGATATTGCGCTCCCGGCGCCCAGTCCCGTCATCAGCAGGAACGCCGTTACCGCGAGGGAACTGAAGCGATTGCTTCGCATGCTGTCGGATATCGAAGGTTGAGGAGCCGGTCAGGCGAACCGCAGAGGGTACAGATCCACGAGAGGTGAGCAGGTCTCGCACATCTCTCGATCGAGAGAGTGAGCGAGGCTGGGAGCTGGATCATCGGTCCACGAGCCCGCGGAGGATCCCGTTCCGCAGCCGGATGGCGCGCGGCGTGGCGGCGGCGTCCTCCTCCACCCGCGGCGCCGACGGCGCGTACGCGAGCGCGCCTCGGAGGGTGAGGGTTTCGGCGCCGCGCCGCACGACGATCGGCACCGCCGTCCCCGCCGGCCGGCCCATGTACTGCGCGCGGAACTTCGCGCCGAAGTCGGCGTCGGCCACTGCCACGTCGCCGACGCTCACCATCGCGTCGCCGGCCTGGACTCCCGCGGCCGCAGCGGGCGAGCCCGGCGCCACCTCGATCACGCGCACCGCGCCAGCGGGGTCGGGGGCGGTGCTCACCCCGATGCGCGGCGCGCTGTCGCTCGCCATGCGCAGCCCGATGGTGCCCAGCATCTCCGGCCAGGGATACGGCTCGCGTCCATCCACGTATCTCGCGTTGAACTCGTCGAGCGAGCGGCCCCTCCCCATCGCGGCGCGGCGCACCGCGCCCCAGAAGTCCGCCGAGTTGAAGCCGCGCTGCTTCTTGTAGGTGGACTCGTACAGCTCGCGCATCACCGTGTCGAGCGAGCGCTTGTTGTCGCTCGCGTCGCGGATGACGATGTCGAGCATCAGCCCCGCCAGCGATCCCTTGGGATAGTAGCTGTACGCCGTCCCGTCGCGCGGGTGGATCCAGCTGTTGACCGACGCGTCTTCCAGCGAGAACGGGATGGTGCTCTCGATCTCGGCGATCTTCGCCGAGGTCAGGTCATAGAATCCCCTCGGGCCGACGATGCCGCCGCGCACCTCGGTGAGGTCGGCGTAGTAGTCGGTGATCCCCTCGCTCACCCAGAGCCAGGGGGTCGGCTGCGCCCGGTCGTAGCGATACGGCGACAGCTCCACGGGGCGCAGCCGCTTCACGTTCCACGAATGGAAGATCTCGTGCGCGTAGAGCGACGGCTGCGCGGGCGTGCCGATCCCGTTGGGGGCGACGATGTCGACGTGCGAGCTCGCGTGTTCGAGCCCGCTGTAGCCTTGATATGACGAGTCGGCGATCTGCATCACCGTGTAGTTCGCCCACGGCGCCTCGCCGAAGACGTTGACCTCCACCGGGATGATGCGCTTCAGCTCGTCCCATGCCTGCGTGCGCGCCGCGCCGGCCACGCTCCCCGCGGGATAGGTGGCGTAGCGCACGGTCTTGCCGGAGATCGTCGCGCTGTCGTAGTCGAAGGCGCCGACGAAGAAGGGGTTGTCCACCAGCTCGTGGTAGCTCGCCCCGCGGTACTCGTGCCCGCGGCCGGTCCAGGTCAGCCCGGTCGACACACGAAAAGCGGGTTCCGTGCGGATCGCCACGGTGGCGGCGAAGTCGAGGGGGCGCCCCTCGGGATAGAGAAAGAGGTTCGTGCCGTTGAACAGGGCGAAGTCGCTGCGCGTCCAGGCCATCGCATTGTCGAGCGAGTCCGCCTGGTACTGGAAGGTCACCGTCACCCGGCCGGCGCCGCGCGGACGCACGCGCCACGTGTCGAAGTCGAGCTTGTCCCAGCGCAGCTCGGCGTTCCCCTGCGTGGCGGTGAGCTCGGCGACGTTGCGGGCGAAGTCGCTGATCTCGTACGCGCCCGGGGTCCAGGCGGGGAGGGAGAGGACGACCGGCGCCGAGCCGGCGACGTCGAACGACGTCGTGACGCGGAGCCGCTTCGCCTCGAGCGACGCGCGGTCCGCGAGCACCTCGTACCGGAGGTTGGTGACGGGCGCCGAGGTCGACGAATCGGCGGCGGCGCGCTGCGCGGCCAGCGGTGGCGCGGCGAGGGCGAGCGCGACGAGCAGGGCGCCGGCCCCGGTGCCGGAGCGGGGGCGGGGGCGGGGGCGGGGGCGGGGGAAGTGCGGCATCGCGCGATTGGCTCTGGTAGAAAAAAAGAGGGGCGTGCGCCATGCCCGCGCGCGGGCGGCGGCTGGCGTGTCAATGATCTACGGCGCCGCGCGCCCGGGCGAAAGCTCGGCCGGCGATGCTGGCGTGCGGGGATCGCGGGCTATCATATTCGCTGGAACACCCCATCCCGCCTTCACCGGAGCCACTCTTGACCGCTCCCTTCGTTGTTCCCGTCCCGGAGACTCACGCATGACGATACCGAACGCCCCGCAGCAGACCGGGCCGGGCTCGACCTTCTCGCCCTACGTCCCCGCGACGGAGGCGCCGAAGGAGTTCAGCATCGGCGCCATCCTGCTGGGCGTCGTGCTGGGCCTCGTCTTCGCCGCCTCGAGCATCTATCTCGCCCTGAAGGTCAGCCTCACGGTGAGCGCGTCGATCCCGATCGCGGTGCTCTCGATCACCATCTTCCGCTACATCACGCGCGCCTTCGGGAAGCCTCCCGCCACGATCCTCCAGAACAACCTCGTCCAGACGACGGGGTCGGCGGGCGAGTCGATCGCCGCGGGGATCGCTTTCACGTTGCCCGCGCTGCTGCTGCTCGGCTACGAGCTCTCGTGGATCAAGGTGATGGCGATCGGCATCGTGGGCGGCCTGCTCGGCGTCCTCTTCCTGGTGCCGCTGCGGCGCAGCCTGATCGTCAAGGAGCACGCCAACCTGAAGTACCCCGAGGGGACGGCGTGCGCGCAGGTGCTCATCGTCGGAGAGCGCGGGGGCGAGCAGGCCAAGACTGTATTCATGGGCTTCGGGCTGGGCGCGCTGTACAAGCTGCTGAACGGCGGCCTTCATCTCTTCCTCGAGGTCCCGCGCCGGGCGTTCACGAGCGTGCTGGCCAGCGGGCGCGTGCAGCTCTTCGGCGAAATCCAGGCGGATATCAGCCCCGAGCTCACCGGGGTGGGCTTCATCATCGGCCCGCGCATCGCCGGCTATCTCTTCGCCGGCGGCGTGCTCTCCTTCTTCTGCCTCATCCCCGCCATCAAGCTGTTCGGCGCGGGGCTCACGTCGCCGATCTTCCCGGCGACGATCCTGATCAACGACATGACCGCGGCCCAGGTGCGGTCCAACTACGTCTTCTACATCGGGGCCGGCGCCGTCACCATGGCGGGCCTGATCAGCCTGGGCCGCTCACTCCCCACCATCTGGGGCGCCCTCGTCGCCGGGCTCGGCGACTTCCGCGGCTCGAACGACGGCGCGGCCGTCGCCCGCACGGACCGCGACCTGCCGATGAGCTTCGTGATGGTCGGCACGCTGATCCTCCTCGCGGCGATGGTGCTGCTGCCGCAGATCGGCATCAACGTGGTGGGCGCCGTGCTCGCGGTGCTCTTCGCCTTCCTGTTCGTCACCGTGTCGGCGCGCATCACTGGACAGATCGGCTCGTCGTCCAACCCGGTGTCGGGGATGACCGTCGCCACCCTGCTCCTCACCTCGCTCGTCTTCCTGGCGGTGGGGTGGGTGGGGATCGAGCACCGCGTGCTGGCCCTCTCCATCGGCGGCGTCGTCTGCGTCGCGGCGAGCACGGCCGGGGCAACCTCGCAGGACCTGAAGACCGGCTATCTCGTGGGCGCCACGCCGCGCTACCAGCAGATCGGCCTGCTCATCGGGGTGACGGTCAGCGCGCTGCTCGTCGGCGGGATCATCCAGTTCCTGAACGAGGCCAAGACGACGATCGTGGCCAAGGATTATCCCGGCGTTCGCGTGTCGGTGATCGAGCAGGGGACGCGGATGGCGCTCGCCAACGGCCGTCTGGTTTCCGCCACCGAGGCGCCCGCCGCGCCGAGCTTCCGGGTGGGCCGGCTGTACGAGCAGTCGGGCAACGCGATCGCCGGCAAGTATCTCGTCGACGACGCCGGCGCCATCAAGTACGTGGTGGACCCCGGGGTCGGCGGCCACGAGCCGCTGAACTACGACGGGCGCACGATCGAGAAGCTCGACTCGCCCAAGGCGCAGATCATGGCGCTGGTCGTCGACGGCATCCTCACCCGGAAGCTCCCCTGGGGGCTCATCCTGATCGGCGCCTTCCTGGCGATCGGTATCGAGCTCGTCGGGATCCCCTCCCTGCCCGTGGCGGTGGGAGTATATCTCCCCATCTCGACCTCGGCGGGGATGTTCATGGGCGGAGTGCTCCGCTGGCTCGTCGACCGGCGCCGGACGCCCGAGGAGCTGGCCTCGGCTGACGCCGACTCCGGTCCCGGAGTCCTCTTCTCGTCGGGGCTGATCGCCGGAGGTGCCATCATGGGGGTGGTGCTGGCGGGGCTCGCGGCGCGGCACCTCGGCGAAGGGTTCGACCTCACCAAGGCGATGGGCAGCATCGGCGCGAGCAACCTGGTGTCGATGATCGCGTATGTCGTACTGCTGGCGATCCCGCTCTATCTCGTGGCGCGGCGAGTGCAGCGAACCGGAATGTGACCAACAATCCTCCGACGCTCCTGGCCGATCGGCGGAGAGGGAGGGCATCATGGCCGACCATGCTTCGCCCCTGCTCCGGCGCCTCGCCGCCGCGAGCGTGATGCTCTGCGCTCCGGTGCTCGCCGGGGCGCAGGGCCGTGGCCCCTCCACGAGCCTCGTCGGCGTCGTGCGCGATTCCGTCGGGCATCCCGTGACCAGCGCCGAGCTGCGCATCGCGGAATCCGAGCTGCTGGCGCGGACCAACGACTCGGGCGGCTTCCGCTTCGGTGCCGTCCCCCTCGGCCGCGCGACGGTCGTCCTGCGCCGGCTCGGCTACGCGCAGGTGAAGATTCCCGTGACGCTGCGCGAGGGGCGCATCGACTCGCTGGTCATCACCCTGTCCACCCTGGCGACCGAGCTGCCCGGCGTGCTCGTGGTGGACGAGGCGGAGGCGCGCTCGAGAAAGCTGCTCGCCGGCTTCTGGGAGCGGCGGTCGCACGGCTTCGGCAGCTTCGTGACGCGCGACGAGATCGAGAAGAAGATGTCGAGCGACTTCACGGATCTGGTGCGGCAGATTCCGAGCGTGAAGGTCTCGACGCTGAACGGGCGCAAGTTCATCGGCTTCTACCGGAACGCCGGCAACCCCACCTGCCCTCCGCAGTACTTCGTGGACGGGCAGCGCATCGAGCAGGGGAGCCCGGACGAGTTCACCCCGTCGGACGTGGAGGCGATCGAGGTCTACGCCGGCGCCGCGACCATCCCGCCGCAGTTCGCCCCGCACATGTGGTCGAGGACGTGTGGGGCCGTCGTGATCTGGACGAGGCTGCCGGGCAACTGAAGGCTCCCGGTACCCCGAATCCGCGGCAACGCCGCGAAGGCGTCGCCGGCCCGAGCTATCTGTCAGCCGTTCCTGGTGCCAACGTTGGCACTCGGCACGGTTGACCGGGAGCTCCGACCGGCGACGTTTCCGTAGCCGGAATCCGTGTCTCCGCAAACAAGAACCAGAACCCCAGGATCATGCTTCGCTCCCACGCTGGCGCCCTGCTGCTCGCGCTCGCCGCCGCGCTTCCCTCGCTGGCCCAGTCGCCGGCCCCTTCCCAGC
Organism: Gemmatimonadales bacterium; assembly: GCA_038325515.1. Taxonomy (GTDB): domain Bacteria; phylum Gemmatimonadota; class Gemmatimonadetes; order Gemmatimonadales; family Gemmatimonadaceae; genus AG11. The sequence continues at coordinate 24,486 of JBBQJC010000005.1, forward strand.
CGGCCGATCTCCTCGTCACGAACGCGCGCATCTACACCGTGGACGACGCACGCCCGGTGGCGGCGGCGATGGCGGTGCGCGACGGCAAGGTGCTCTTCACCGGCTCGCTGCGCGAGGCGATGGCCCTCCGCGGGCCCGCCACGCGAGTCGTCGATCTGGGCGGCCGCACGGTGATCCCAGGGATGGTCGACGCCCACGCCCACCTGCTGGGACTCGGCCAGAGCCTGCGCAACGTCAGCCTCGTCGGCAGCAAGAGCTACGATGAGGTCATCGCGCGGGTGGTGGCCGCCGCAAAGGGCCAGCCTGGCGGCAAATGGATCATCGGCCGCGGATGGGACCAGAACCAGTGGGGCGACACGCGCTTCCCCACGCACGAGGCGCTCTCGCGCGCCCTTCCGGACAACCCCGTCTATCTGGTTCGCGTGGACGGCCACGCGGGACTCGCCAACGCCGCCGCGATGAAGGCGGCCGGCGTCACCGCGGCGAGCCAGGATCCGAGCGGCGGGAAGGTCATGCGCGCGGCGTCCGGCGAGCCCACCGGGCTGTTCATCGACAACGCCAAGGGGCTGCTCGAGCGCGCCATCCCCGAGCCCACCCGCGAGGATACGCGGCAGGCGATCAGGGCGGCGATTGCCGAGTCGCACCGCTACGGCCTCGTCGGGCTGCACGACGCCGGCGAGTCGCGCGGCACGATCGATCTCATGGAAGCGATGGCGAAGGCGGGGGAGATCCCCTTCCGCCTCTACGTGATGATCGGCGACGACTCGGCCGCGGTGACGCACTACCTGGCGCGCGGGCCGCAGAGCGGCCTGTACGACAACCACCTCTGGATCCGCGCGATCAAGCTGTACGCCGACGGCGCGCTCGGCTCGCGCGGCGCCGCCCTCCTGGAGCCGTACACCGACGACCCGAACAACAACGGCCTGCTGCTCTCGGCGCCGGCGCACATTCAGGACGTGGCGCGCCGCGCGCTGCGCGCGGGCTTCCAGGTCGCGACGCACGCCATCGGCGACCGCGGCAACCGCGTGGTGCTCGACGCCTACGACGCGGCGCTCAAGGCGGTCCCCACTGCGGACCACCGCTTCCGCGTGGAGCACGCGCAGATCCTCAACCACGACGACATCCCGCGCTTCGCCGAGCTCGGCGTGATTCCGAGCATGCAGGCGGTTCACCAGACGAGCGACATGTACTGGGCGGGCAGCCGGCTCGGCGCCGGCCGCCTGCTGGGCGCCTATGCCTGGCGATCGCTCCTCGAGACCGGGGTCGTCGTGCCCAACGGGAGCGATTTCCCCGTGGAGGCGGTCAACCCGTTGCTCAGCTTCCACAGCGCCGTCTCGCGGCAGGACGCCGCCAACTGGCCCAGCGGCGGCTGGTACCCCGAGCAGCGCATGTCACGCTTCGAGGCGTTGGAGTCGATGACGATCTGGCCGGCCTACGCCGGATTCCAGGAGCGTATCATGGGCTCCCTCACGCCGGGCAAGCTCGCCGATTTCGTCGTGCTCGACCGCGACATCATGACGGTGCCGGAGAGCGACATCCTCAACACGGCGGTGCTGGCGACGTACATCGGCGGCAAGGCGGTGTACGAGAGGGCGAAGTGAGCGATGCGGTCCGGGGTGGGGGGTGAGGTGTTCGGGGTGACGGGCTGGCCGTGAGCCGTTCAGCGTGCACCCCAGACCCCAGACCCCCTCCCTCTATCGCGCCGTGAAGTCCGTCTCCGCCGTGACGCTGCGGCAGAACTCCGCGAGCAGGGTGGCGGCGTTGTCCACGTCGACGAGCGATACCATCTCGTTGGGCGAGTGCATGTAGCGGTTCGGGATCGACACGAGCCCCGTCGCGACCCCTTCACGCGCGATGTGGATCGCGTCGGCGTTCGTCGACGTGTCGCGGCCGACCGCGTGCACCACGTGCTTGATCTCCTTCGCCGCCGCGGCCTCGCGGAGGATCCGGAACACCACCGGCGAGATGAGCGCGCCGCGGCTGATGATGGGACCGCCACCCATCTTCTGGTCGCCGATCTCCTTCTTCTCGATGTTCGGATGATCGGTGGCGAAGGTGACGTCCACGACGATGGCGACCTGCGGGTTTATTCCGTGCGCGCAGACGATCGCGCCGCCGCCGTGCCAGGCGATCTCCTCCTGCGTCGTCGCCGCGGCCACGACGCGCGCGGCGCCGGGCTGCTCGGCGTACCGGCGCAGCGCCTCGAGCACGATGAAGGCCCCGATCCGGTCGTCGATGGAGCGGGAGACGATGCGGTCGTTGGGAAAGTCGAGGGTGCGGGAGTCGATGACCCCCGGATCGCCGACGCTCAGCCGCTTTTCCGCCTCGTCGCGCTTGGCCGCGCCGATGTCCACCCACAGGTCGGTGAACTTGCTGGCATGCTCGCGGTCGTCCGCCTTCATCAGGTGGATCGGCTTCTTTCCCACCACGCCGATGACGTCGCCGTCGTTGCCGAGGAAGCGGATGCGCTGCCCGATGAGGACCTGCGGATCCCAGCCGCCGATCGGCGAGATGTAGACGTACCCGTCGTCGTCGATATACTGGACGATCACGCCGATCTCGTCGATGTGGCCATCCAGCATGATCGTCGGGTAGCCGCCGGGGTTCACCTCGGCCATGCTGTTGCCCGAGACGTCGGCCGTGACCTTCTCGGCGAATGTCTCGGCCTCGGCGCGCCAGGCGCGGGCGGCGATCGTCTCGAAGCCGGAGGGTGCCGGGGCGTCGAGCAGGCGCTTCAGGAAGGCGATGGAAGACGGGCTGAGCATCGGCGACGCGAGTCGGGAGGGAGGAGGATGTCGGTCGGTATCCTATCCCTCACGTCGTCGCGAAGGAAGCACCGAAAGGTAGCGATTGGCGGCGCGGCGCGGTTGCGCATCGTCGAAGTAGACGACAGGATGCACGACATGGCAAACAATCGGTTTTCCGACGCGCCCTCAGGCGCCCACCGGCGCCTTCCCTTCGCCGGCCGGGAGCGACCGCGATGACCCTGCTGACACTCTCCCTCCTGGTGGCCCTCGGTTCCTTCTTCGCCGGGCTGCTCGGCGCCCTGACCGGTCTCGGTGGAGGCATCGTCGTCGTCCCGATGCTCACGCTGCTCTTCCACGTGAACCTCCGGTACGCGATCGGGGCCTCGCTCGTCTCGGTCATCGCCACCTCGTCCGGCGCCGCCGCGGCCTACGTGCGCGAAGGGTACACGAACGTCCGCATCGGGATCTTCCTCGAGGTGGCCACCACGGTGGGGGCGGTCACCGGCGCCGCGCTCTCAGGACTCATCCCCACGAGCGCGCTCGCCGTCCTCTTCGCCCTGGTGCTCGTCTACACCGCGTACCGCTCGCTGCAGACCCGCGAGGAGCACGCGATCGACCTTCCCGCCGACCCGCTGGCGAACACGATGCGCCTCAACGGCACGTATCCCACGAAGGAGGGGATGACGCCGTACACCGTGCAGGGAGTGGCGCGCGGCTTCGTGATCATGCTCGGCGCCGGCGTCCTGTCAGCGCTGCTCGGCATCGGCTCGGGGGTGGTGAAGGTGCTGGCGATGGACCGCACGATGAAGCTTCCCTTCAAGGTGTCCACGACCACGAGCAACTTCATGATCGGCGTCACCGCGGCGGCCAGCGCGGGTGTCTATCTGCATCGCGGCTACATCGAGCCGGCGATCGCCTTTCCCGTGATGATCGGCGTCCTCGGGGGCGCCCTGCTCGGCGCGCGCATTCTCGCCGTCGCCAGCACGAGCTGGCTGCGCAAGATCTTCTCCGCCGTGGTCGTGGTGCTGGCGATCCAGATGCTGTACAAGGGCATCACGGGGGCGATGTGAGCGCGCCTCGCGAGCCAGTGCCCGCACCACCGGGCGGAAGCCGGTGGAGCGACCACGAGGTGGAGCAGGTCGTGGGGCGGCTGCTTCAGGCCGGGGTGTTCCTCGCCACCGCCGTGGTGCTGCTGGGTGCCGTCGCACTGATGGCGAAGCATGGCGGCGACGCCGTCGCCTTCGGTACTTTCCGTGGCACGGCATCGCATCTGACGAGCGTCGGCGCCATCGTGCGCGGCACGCTTGCACGTGACCCACGCGCCATCGTGCAGCTCGGGCTGGTGCTCCTCATCGCGACCCCCGTGGCCCGCGTCGCGCTCACCCTCGTGGCGTTCGTCGTGCAGCGCGACAGGCTGTACGTGGCACTCACCACCTTCGTGCTGCTGGTGTTGTCGTACGGGCTGTTGTGGGGGAGCTGAGCGCGGCGAGATCTGGTCAAGCGATGGAGACGCGGAGGCAACGGAGCAATTGATGGGCGAATCGGCGACATCGGCGACATCGCGCCATACGTAGATAGAAGAGCAGCCAGTCGCGGAATCCGGGAAACTGCGGGAACGGCACATCCGGCACAGTGCGTCGAAAGTCCGCGGCGCCACGCCGGCTCGACAGCGGTTGGCGGCGCGGGGAGGCACCCGATCGAGGTGGAGATGCCGTTTCCGCCGCTCCCGCCCTTTCCGCGGCAGACTGGCTCCGCAACGCCCGCCGGCACTCCGCGACGCCATCTCCGTCCCCGCCGCCCGGATTCTTCGTTACCATTGCAGAATCCCCTCACCACTGCCGCCATGCCCCGCTCCCTCCCGCGCGCCGCCGCCCTGATGCTCCTGCTTGCGTCGGCAGCCTGCCGCACGATGGAATCACGACCGGTCCAGGCCGTGCCCGACTCCGTCCGCATTCGCACCGACATCGCCTACCTCGCCGACGATCGCCTCGAGGGGCGCGGCACGGGAACCCGGGGCAACGACAGCGCTGCCGCGTACCTGGTCCGCCGCCACGAGGCGCTCGGACTGAAGCCCCTCGTCCTCGACGCGTCGGGCGCCAGCTGCCACTCGCCACCGGCATCCGGAGGCTGCGCCACCTTCCTCCAGCGCTTCACCGCCCGGAGCGCCGAGATGGCCCACAATGGCATGCCGGACGGCGTGGCGACGCAGAACGTCGTCGCCATGGTGCCGGGCCGCGACCCCGCGCTCCGCGGCCAGTACGTCGTGATCGGCGCCCACTTCGACCACCTCGGCCGCTCCGCCAACGGCGCGATGGACCCCGAGGCGAAGGACGCCATCCGCAACGGCGCCGACGACAACGCCTCCGGCACCGCCGCGGCGCTCGAGCTCGCGCGCCTCTTCGCCGCGAGGCCGGCGCGCCGCTCCATCCTCATCGCCCACTTCACCGGCGAGGAGCTCGGCCTGCTCGGCTCCCAGTGGTTCGTCGATCATGCCCCCGTCTCGCTCGACAGCATCGACGCGATGGTGAACTTCGACATGGTGGGCCGCCTGCGAAACGACAAGCTCATCGTCTACGGAGTCGCCACCGCGACCGAGATGCGAGCCATCCTCGACAGCGCCAACGTCGCCCCGCGGCTCGCGGTGAGCGCCGTCGGCGACGGCTACGGACCCTCCGACCAGAGCTCCTTCTACGCGAAGGGGATCCCGGTCCTCCACTTCTTCACCGACCTGCACGACGACTACCACAGGGCCACCGACGACGCCGACAAGATCGACGCGGCCGGCGAGGCGCGCGTCGTCGCCATGGCGGAGCGCGTCGTGCGCGACATCGCCGACCGCCCCGCGCGGCTCACCGCGGTGCGCGTCGCGGCCCCTCCGCCCACCGCGCGCGAGGGCTCCAACACCTACCTCGGCTCCATCCCCGACATGAGCGCCGGCGACATGCCCGGCCTCAAGCTGAGCGGCGTGCGCGCCGGAAGCCCCGCCGATCTCGGCGGCCTCAAGGCCGGCGACGTGATCGTCGAGTTCGGCGGGCGCACGGTGAAGGATCTGTACGGCTACACCGAGGCGCTCTACGCCTTCAAGCCCGGCGACAAGGTAAGTGTCGTCTTCATCCGCGCGGGCGAGCGCATGAGCACCACGGTCACGTTGGGCAAGCGCGGGCAGTGACGCCGGCGGCGGCGCGCTGATGCCGCTCACCGTCTGGTCGTCGTCCCGCTACACCTTTCCCCTTCCGCCGGACCACCGCTTCCCCGTCGAGAAGTACGCGCTCCTCCGCGAGCGCGTCGTCGCGGAGGGGATCGTGGCGGCGGAGGACGTCCGCGATCCGGCGCGCGTCAGCGACGACGCGCTCGCCCTTGTGCACACCCCGGACTACCTGTCGCGCTTCGCGTCGGGCGCCCTCGACGCCGCGGAGGTGCGGCGGATCGGCTTCCCCTGGTCGCCGGAGCTGGTGGAGCGGTCGTACCGGGCGTGCGGTGGAACGGTGGAGGCGGCGCGGCATGCACTGGAGCAGGGCGTCGCGATGAATCTCGCCGGCGGAACGCACCACGCCTTTCCCGGCCACGGCGAGGGATTCTGCGTCTTCAACGACGTCGCCGTCGCCATCCGGCTGCTGCGCCGCGAGGGGCGCATCGCCCGCGCCGCGGTGATCGACCTCGACGTCCACCAGGGGAACGGGACGCATGCCATCTTCGCCGGCGACGAGAGCGTCTTCACCTTCAGCATGCATGGCGCGAAGAACTATCCCTTCCGCAAGGAGCCCGGCACGCTCGACGTCGAGCTCGCGGACGGCACGGGCGACGACGAATACCTCGAGCGCCTCGCCGAAGCGCTCCCCACGGTGCTCGCGGCCGCGGCACCCGACGTCGTCTTCTACATCGCCGGCGCCGACCCGCACGAGGGCGACCGGCTCGGCCGGCTGCGCCTCACCTTCGAAGGGCTCGCGCGCCGCGACGGCTTCGTCCTCGACCGCTGCCGCGAGGTCGGTCTCCCGGTGGCAATCGCCATCGGCGGGGGCTACGGGCGCGACATCGGCGACACGGTCACGGCACATGTGAACACCGTGCGCGCCGCGGCGCGCCTCTGAACCCGACTCGGTGCCGCAAGCGAACGCGCTCCGAGCCGTGAATAGTGAACGGTGAACGGCGAACGCACCGGCGTGACAGGTGAGAAGCTCGAGGTGAGCGGTCGTGTTCAGCGATGCGACGCCGACCGGCGTCCGACCTCTCACTTCTCACTTCGAACCTCTCACGCATCTCGCGATGGGTTCACCGTTCACCGTGCTCGCGCTGTGGGAAGTTTGACGCGAGCTACGCACCGGTAGAGATTCCGCCGAATGCCCCCCGTCCCCCCGCCGCGCGCGAGCGGCTACACGAGCACCACCCCCGTGCCGCTCTACTGGGCCGAGTATGGTGATCCCGGGGCCCCGCCGCTCCTGCTGCTGCACGGCGGGCCGGGAGCGAGCCACGACTACCTCCTTCCCCAGATGCTCGAGCTGGCCGAGGAGCACCGTGTCGTCTGCTACGACCAGCGCGGAGGGGGGCGTTCCCGGCACGACGACGATCGCGAGCCGATCGGATGGCGCGACCAGGTGGGCGACGTCGGCCGCGTCGCCGCCGAGCTCGGCGTCGCCCCGCTCTCCATCGTCGGCTACTCCTGGGGCGGGCTCCTGGCCCTTCTCTACGCCATCGAGGCGAAGCTGGGGGCGGTGTCACCCGCGCCGGTCCGCCTCGCACTGATCGATCCGGCCCCGGTGACGAGTGCGATGCGCGAGCAGTTCGAGCGCGAATTCGCCCGGCGCCAGGCCGGCCCCGAGGTGGCGGCGCTGCGCGACGAGCTCGCGCGGTCCGGCCTGCGCGAGCGCGATCCCGACGCCTACCGCCAGCGCGCCTTCGAGCTGAGCGTGGCCGGTTATTTCGCCGACCCCCGCCGCGCGCGCGACCTCACCCCCTTCCGGGTCACCGGCCGGGTCCAGCAGTCCATCTGGGCCTCGCTCGGAACCTTCGATCTCCTGCCGGAGCTGGACGGCCTCCACCTCCCGGCGTTCGTCGCCCACGGGCGGCAGGATCCCATCCCCCTCGCCTCGTCCGAGGCCGTCGCGCGTGCCCTCGGAACGGCCTGCATCGTCCTGGAAGACTGCGGGCACGTCCCGTACGTCGAGCAGCCGGCCGCGCTCTTTCCGCCGCTCCGCTCGTTCCTGCGCGAGACGACGCCCACCTCACCATCCGCTCCGTGATCCTCGGTGCCTGACGAGATCGTACAACCGCACATCGCCACGCTCGACTACGAGGGCAGGCGCTACAACGTCACCTGCCGCGTGGTGTTCGATGGCATCGAGTACGTGGGACGGCTCTGGTTCGCCGACGACTCCTGGAACGACACGGGCCTCCCCGACCGCGGCGCGATCCCCGGACGGACGCGCGACGACGTCCTGGCGCTCGCGCGCCGGCTCACCCCGCAGGACATGCTGCTTCGCTACAGGCGAGCCGTGGCGGAGAAGCGCCGCTTCACCGGCCTCCGCAAGGCGACCGACGACATCCTCGGCAAGATCCGCTACCTGAACCAGGTCGCCATCTCGATGCGCGCCGGCCTGCTGGACGCCGAAGGCGCCGCCGCGGAGATCGAGCTGACCGAGAGACAGCTGCACGAGGTCGTGCAGAAGCTGAAGGGGTTCGCGGGGATCGAGGGGTAGAAGAACAGTCTGGCGTTCGGGGTCTGGCGTTCGGGGTCTGGCGTTCGGGGGTCTGAGGTTCCCGAGTCGGGCGCGGATCGGTGCGCCATGACTCTGCCTCCGCCGTCCTCCCCGAACCCCGAACCCCAGACCCCGGACGCCTTCATTCGGGCGCCGTGATGCCTTGGGTGCCTGCGTTAGATTCGGTACATGGACCCCCGCACCGCGGCGCACGCCCTCACCCAGATCGCGTCCTACCTGGAGCTGCGCGGCGAGAAGCGGTTCAAGTCGCGGGCGTACGAGCAGGCTGCGCAGGCGCTGCTCAAGCTCGACACCGACGACCTCGGAGCGCTGGACCGCGCCGGCGAGCTCGCCGCGGTGAAGGGGCTCGGCCCCGCCACGCTGAGCGTCGTGCGCGACCTCGTGGAGAGCGGCGAGTCGCGCTACCTGGAGCAGCTTCGCGCCGACACCCCGCCCGGCCTCCTCGAGCTGCTGCGCGTACCGGGGCTCGGCACCGCCAAGATCCATCTGCTGCACACGGAGCTCGGCATCGATTCCGTGGAGAGCCTCGAGTCCGCTGCGCGCGACGGGTCGCTGGCGAAGCTCAAGGGGTTCGGACCGAAGACGGCGGAGCGCATCCTCAAGGGGATCGGCTTCATGCGCGCGGCGGGCGCGCGGATGCTCTTCCCGCGCGGCGCCGAGCAGGCGCGGGTGCTCGCCGCCATGGTCGGCTCCCACCCCGCCGTGCGAATGGTGCAGGTCGCCGGCTCGGTGCGGCGCCTGCGCGAGACGATAGCCGGCGTCCACCTCGTCGCGGCGTGCGCCGGCGATCCGGCCGAGGTGGCGGCGTCGTTCGCTCGCGCCCCGGGTGTGCGCGACGTGGACGTGATGTCGCCGCGCTCTCCCTCGATCACCTTCGTGGACGGCGCGCGGCTCGACCTCCACTGCACCACCCCCGCGGACTACGCCGTCGCGCTCTGGCGCGCGACGGGCGCCGCCGAGCACGTGCGGCAGGTGGCGGAGCGTCTCGCCGAGCGCGGCTACGCACTGCGCGGCGACGAGATCGTGGAATCCTCCGGTGCGGTCGCTCCCGTGGCGGACGAGGCCGCGCTCTACGCGCTCGCCGGACTCGCCTTCGTTCCCCCCGAGCTGCGCGAGCAGGGGGACGAGCTGCGCGCCGCGGCCGAGGGCCGCATCCCGGAACTGCTCACCGCATGCCAGCTCCTGGGAGTGCTGCACTGCCACTCCACCTGGTCGGATGGCAAGGCGAGCATCGCCGACATGGCCGCCGCGGCGCGCGAGCGGGGATGGAGCTACATCGGCATCACCGACCACTCGCAGGCGGCGTTCTACGCGGGGGGACTTTCGCCGGCGAAAGTCCGGGAGCAGCACGACGAGATCGACGAGCTCAACGCGACGCTCGACGACTTCACGGTGCTCAAGGGGATCGAGGCGGACATCCTCGCCGACGGCACCCTCGACTACGACGAGTCGGTCCTCTCGCGCTTCGACTTCGTCGTCGGCTCGGTGCACTCGCGCTTCAACATGGACCAGGCGACGATGACCGAGCGCGTCCTGCGCGCGCTCGACAGCCCCTTCCTCACGGTGCTCGGGCATCCCACCGGGAGGCTGCTCCTCTCGCGCGCATCCTACGCCATCGACCTCGACGCCGTGCTGGAGAAGGCCGCCGCGGTGGGCGTCGCCGTGGAGATCAACGCCGATCCGCACCGCCTCGACCTCGACTGGCGCCACATCCCCTTCGCGCGCGACCGCGGCGCGGTGTTCGAGATCGGACCCGACGCCCACTCGACGAAGGGGCTCGACAACGTGACCTTCGGCGTGGGGATCGCGCGGAAGGGGGCGCTCGGCGCCGACCGCATCCTCAACGCGCGGAGCGCCGGCGAGGTGATCGCCTTCGCCGCCGCGCGGCGCGCGGGAGCACGCTGATGGGGGCCAGGAAGCGCGGCATCGCGCGCCCGCCGGCAACGCAGCGCGGCATCGCGCGCCCGCCGGCAACGAAGCGCGGCGCCGCGCCCCCGCCGGCAACGCAGCGCGGCGCCGCCCGCCCGCGCGGAAAGCTGGCGCTCCAGGCGCACGCCGGAGTGCTGCTCGATCGCCTGCTCGCGCAGTATCCCGATGCGCACTGCGCGCTCGACTTCGCCGATGCGTTCGAGCTGCTGTGCGCCACGATCCTCAGCGCGCAGTGCACCGACAAGCGGGTGAACATGGTGACCCCCGCCCTCTTCGCCGCCTATCCCGACGCCGCGTCGCTCGCCGGCGCCGATCAGGAGGCGGTGGAGGAGCTGATCAAGAGCACCGGCTTCTTCCGCAGCAAGGCGAAGAGCCTCATCGGCATGGCGCGGGGGCTCGTCGAGCGGCACGGTGGCCAGGTGCCGGCCGACATGGACTCTCTCGTCGCGCTCCCGGGCGTGGGGCGCAAGACCGCCAACGTCATCCTCGGCAATGCCTTCGGCCGGAACGACGGCATCGTCGTGGACACGCACGTGACGCGGCTCGGCAACCGCCTCGGACTCACGAGGCAGAGCGACGCCGTGAAGATCGAGCAGGCGCTCATCCCGCTCTTCCCGCGGGAGCAGTGGACGATGCTCTCGCACCTCCTCATCGAGCACGGCCGCCAGGTGTGCGACGCCCGCTCGCCGAAGTGCGGGAGCTGCATCCTCGCCGACGTCTGTCCCTCCGCGCTCACCTGACCTCTTCCTTCCCGACACGAATGCCAGCATCTCGATACGCCGGCCGCGCGCTGGCGCGCCTGCTCCCGCTGTGCCTCCTCCTCGCCGCCTGCGCCTCGAACCCGGATCCGGACGTCGTCGCCGACGCGCCGGTGCGAGTGGCGCCTCCGCTGCAACCCGTCGCCTACGGCGACTGCGTCGAGGCGCGGCGGCGCGTCGCCGAGAAGGCCGACGCCTACGTGGACCGGCTGCCGAGTCCGAAGGCGCTCGTCCCGAACCCCCTGCCGGTGAAGTCGATGCCCGCTTCGGTGCGGAAGGCGAAGTACATCCAGGTGAGCGTCGCGGTCATGGTGGACACGCTCGGGCGCGCCGACATGAGCACCTTCAGCGTGTCGAAGAGCACCCATCCCTGGCTGGCGGCGAGCGTGAAGGGGGCCGTCGCGAAGTGGAAGTTCGAGCCCGCCCGCCTCGCCGGCTGCCTCGTGGCGCGGCAGTTCAAGTGGGGCGCCACCGCCGGCGTCGCGCCCAGGGGATGAGCGGCGCGGGTGGCACGGCACGCCCCGGAGGGACTATGTTTAGGGATTCACCCGTGCGGAGACTGCGTTGAAGACAGCCATTTTCGAGACCAACCGCGGCACCATCACCGCCGAGCTCTATGACGAGGACGCGCCGAAGACCGTCGAGAACTTCGAGAAGCTCGCGAACGACAAATTCTACGATGGCGTGAAGTTCCACCGCGTCATCAGCGACTTCGTGGTCCAGGGGGGCGATCCCCTCTCCCGCGACCTCCCCTCGGGCGACCCGCGCGTCGGCACCGGCGGCCCGGGCTGGAAGATCAAGTGCGAGACGGCGGGCAACCCGCGCAAGCACGAGGTGGGCTCGCTCTCCATGGCGCACGCCGGCAAGGACACCGGGGGGAGCCAGTTCTTCATGGTCCTCTCCGAGGACAACACGCGCCACCTGAACGGCGTGCACACGGTGTTCGGCAAGATCACCGGCGGCCTGGACGTGATGAAGCAGATCAAGAAGGACGACGTGATGAACTCGGTGAGGGTCTCGTGAGCGGCCCGCAGCCCGGCGACAAGTCGGCCGGATTCAGCGGCCTGATCCTCGGTGCCATCGGGATCTTCGTGATCGTCTTCGCCATCGTGCGCATCACGAGCGCGCACAAGGACAAGGAGAAGGCCGAGGGGGGCGAGAGGCCGTCCGCGCCGGCGGCGGCCCCGGCCACGGCGCCCGCACCGTAGGCATTCGTCGAGGGAGCTCGTCGCTGGACGAACAGCGGGAAACGAATTCAACGAATCTTCAAAAGCTGCCGAATCGAACCGCGCTTGCGAGGGATTTGATTCGGCAGTTCTCGTTCTTCATTCGCCGGATTTGCGATCCGCTGTTGAATTCACGCTGCGCAGCGCCCGCAGATACCGCTCCGGCGCGTTGAGGAACTCCCGCGTCAGCACGACGTGCTCGAGCTCCGCGTAAGCCACCTCCTCCACCGGCGCGCGGTCGAAGCTGTAGATCCGCGCCTCGGGATAGGCCAGCAGGATCGGCGAGTGGGTAGCGATGATGAACTGTGCGTCCTGCTCCACCATGTCGGCGATCATCACCATGAGGGCGAGCTGGCTCTGCGGGCTCAGTGCGGCCTCGGGCTCGTCCAGCAGATAGAGACCGCCGGGGACGAAGCGGGCGCGGAAGAGGGTCAGGAAGCTCTGTCCATGCGATCTCGCGTCCAGGTCCACCCCGTACCGCCGCTCCATCTCGGCGAGCGACGTGCGGGCCGGCCCCATCGCGAGCCCCTTCGCCCAGGCCGAGCGGTCCGCGTATTCCACCTCGAGCTCGGCGATCCGCTGCTGAAGCTCGGTACGCATGATCGCCAGCCGCTTGGTGAAGCCGAAGAAGTCCTCGGCGCGAAGGAAGAAGCCGCGGCTCGTCCGGCGCGACCAGACGAGCCGCAGCGACTCCCCCAGCTCGCGCTGCCCGCCGAGGGTGGTGTCGCTCTCCATGTCCGCGCTGCCGACCGCGGGAAGGTGTGCCGCCGCGGCGATCCCCTCGAGCAGCGTCGACTTCCCCGAGCCGTTCTCCCCGACGAAGAAGGTCACGGCACGAGCTACCGGCAGCGTGCGGAGCGACTCGATGGCGGGGACCGAGAAGGGGAAGCGGGAGGGGTCCCCCGTCCCGCTCCGGCGCACCGCGCGAAGAAAGGGCTCGCCCGAGGCGCGCGCTTTCGCTTCGTCGGGGGTATTCTTAGCTCTCGGGCGCGGCGGCATGCGGAGATTCTACTCCGGCGCCGGCCAGCCCGTCACCCAGCGTCCAGCCCCATGTCCGACCTCCCCAGCCGCGCCGACGCCCTCTCGCTCGTGCACGAGTACACCGCCAGCGACTCCCTGCGGAAGCACATGCTGTCCGTGGAGGCGGCCATGCGGGGCTACGCCCTGCATCTCGGGGAGGACGTGGAGCGCTGGGGGCTGGCCGGCCTGATCCACGACTTCGACTACGAGCGCTTCCCCAACGATGCGCACTCCCGCACCGAGGAGCACCCGAGCGAAGGGGTGCGCATCCTGCGGGCGCGCGGCTGGCCCGAGGATATCCTCGAGGCGGTGATGGGGCACGCGCAGTACACCAACACGCCGCGGTCGAGCCTCATGGCGAAGGCGCTCTTTGCCGTGGACGAGCTGACGGGCCTCGTCACGGCGACGGCGCTGGTGCGCCCGAGCCGCAGCGTCCACGAGGTGGACGCGAAGTCGGTGCGGAAGAAGATGAAGGACAAGGCGTTCGCCCGCGGGGTGAGCCGCGAGGACGTGGTGAACGGCGCGGCCGAGCTGGGAGAGGATCTCGACGAGCACATCGCGCGCGTCATCGCCGCCATGCAGGGGTCGGCCGACGCCCTCGGGCTGGCGGGCGTTCCGGCCGCCGGTTGACCGGCGGTCCAACATTCCGTCAGGCGTCGCCGTAGATCAGATGCAGTCCCACCGCGGGAGACATGCTGGCGCTATCCCACCCATCGACGTCGTTGCCGATGCCGACACTCTCTGAGGGAGTGGCGCGGGAGCGTGCGATCGTGGTGGCCGCGCAGGCGGGATCGGACGACGCCTTCTCGGCGCTCGTGCGGATCCACCAGCGGCGGGCGTACGCCATCGTGCGCGCCATCGTGCTCTCGCACGAGGACGCGGAGGACGCGGTGCAGGAGGGGTTCCTCCATGCCCACCGCGCGCTCGACCGGTTTCGTCCCGACCAGCCATTCGGGGCGTGGCTCTACCGGATCATGGCGAATGCCGCGCTCGACCTCGTCCGGCGCCGGAAGGTGCGTGACGCGGATGAGCTTCCGGAGTCCATCCCGATGCCCTTCCGCGATCCGGCGGAGTCGGGGGAGTTGCGAGAGCGGTTGCAGCAGGCGCTGATGCATCTGACGGTCCGCCAGCGAGCGGTGATCGTGATGCACGACGTCGAGGGGTTCACACACGGGGAGATCGGCCGGACGCTCGGCATCCCCGAGGGCACGGCACGATCCGATCTTCACCACGCCCGCGCCGCGCTGCGCAGGCTTCTGCAGGATATGAGGAGCACACCATGACGCACGACCGCTGGACGTCCGGTGACGCCGAGCTGACCAACGCACTGCGCGCGATCTACGCCGCGCCGGGCGAGGATTCGTACTGGCATTCGCTCGAGGCCCGCATCCTCGACTACGTGGCGCGAGCGGACGAGGGCGCCGTGTGGTGGTCCGAGCTCGCCGACATGGTGCGGCCCGGGCTCGTCGCCGCGGCGGCGCTCATTCTCATCGCGAGCATGGCGATGATCCGGTCACAGCAGCTCGAGGCGCGCAGCGCCTACGCCAGCGTGATCGCGCCGGCCCCGTCGTCCGTGGAGCCCTCGTCGCGCGCCGCGTCGGTCGGGGACGGCGACGTGGCGATCCATATCCTCATCTCCCGCTGAGCCTCGCCATGGAGCGACCCAAACAGCAGGCGATCGCCTTCGCGCTCGGCGTCCTCCTCGCCGGCGGCACCGCCGGATTCGCCTCGTATCCGCTGGTCCACCGCGACGACAGCTCGATCGAGGGAAAGCGCAAGGCGATGTACGACGACCTGGACCTCGCGCCGGCGCAGCGCGCACACATGGACTCCGTGTTCGACGCGCGCAACTGCCAGATCGAGTCCATCTTCAAGCCGGTGCAGCCGGCGCTCGATTCCCTCAAGACGTCCACGCGCGAGCAGATCAACCTGATCCTCACCCCCGAGCAGCGCACGCGCCTCGACGCGCGCCGCCGCGACGACGAAGCGCGCCACGACGCGGACAAGAAGCGGGTCCAGGCCGCCTGCCGGCGCTGAGCGGCGCCTGACTCTCAGCGCTCGAGGGTGAACTCGAAGGGCATCGCGACGAGCGTCCGCACCCGGCGTCCCCCCGCCTCGCCGGGGCTGAACCGGTAGCGCGGCAGCACGGCGCGCACCGCTTCCACGAAGGCTTCGTGCGTGGCCTCGCGCGCCACGACGCTCTCCATCTCGGCGCGACCCATCGTGTCGATCACGAACTGGAGCAGGACTCGCCCGCGCTCGCCGGAGCGGCGCAGTGCCGCCGGGTATTCGGGCATCGGCGGCCGTCCGATCAGCCGCGGCGCGCGGTCCACGGCGGCGACGTCCACCGCAACGCTCTCTCCGGATGGTGCCCCCGCCCCCGCCGCGAGGCCCCCGATGCCGGTGGTGGTCGCCGGCCGTCCATCCCACACTCCGGGCAGCGTCGCCGTCGGCGGTGCCGACACCAGCACCGTGGGAGGGACGTCGAGGCCGCGAAGGATGAGACTGCCCGGGCTGGGTAGAGGACGCGTCTCGGCGGGCCGGAACTGCAGGGTCGCGCTCGTCGTCGGCGCGGTCGATCGGAGTGGCGCGACGTAGTGGACGTCTCGCTGGGCGATCGACTCGTGCGCGATCACCAGCGGGACGGCGTACGAGACCGCCGCGAGGATGAGGACGCCATGCACTGCGGTGACACCCGCCGCGGCGAGCCCGAGGCGGCGGGAGCCGGTGACGTGGGACTGCGTGAGGACGCTGAACATCGCTTCACCTCCGTGAGTGGTGCTGCGGATCGGGCTCACGGCCAGTGTACGACGTCCAGGTTAGCCCCTCGTGACTGGAGAATTAGCGTTCGGCCAACGCGGGATGACGACTCGCTGAACGGCGGATGACGAAACGATGAAGGGGGCGGGCTCGCGAGAGCCCGCCCCCTTCATCATCGAGCCGAACGCGATCAGGTGTTGCGATCGATGTTCGTCTCGGCTTCGCCGACCTTGCGCTGAGCCTTGCCCTCGAGCTCCTGCGCCTTGCCCTTCAACTCCTGGCTGTGGTTGTCGGTGGCGTCGCCGACGGCGCCGCGAACCTTGCCCGCGGCTTCCTTCGCCGCGCCCTTGACCTGGTTCTTCAGGCCGTCCGTGCCGAGATCGTCTGCCATGAGTTCCTCTCAGGTTGAGTTGGATTCCGTTCTTTGCGTCCTCTTCAAGGCAAGCGACATGCCCAAACACTTGTAGCGAGCAGAGCCGGGGAGCGGGCCTGCCGGCTCGGCTGCCACCCCGCACGAGGGCGATGCGGGACGGGCGCGGCTGTCATCCCGCACGAGCGTTAGCGAGTGTCGGGATCCCGCCTCCCGTCCGCGTGGCAGCCACGCGGCGGAGGGAGTAGATCCCGACACTCGCGTCGCTGCGCTCGCTCGTGCGGGATGACAACCTTTCACACTGGAGACTCGTCGGTCGTGTCTCATCGCCCGGCCGCCTTCAGTGAAGCAGCCACTCGGGACTCATCGCTCTGGGCTCACGACTCAGCCCCGACTCGCAGATCCTCGCGCCGGCTCCACACCCCGCTTGACGACCCGCGACACTCCTGCGATATATCTCAAGAACAGCCGTCACGATATATCTTCCGAGCACGAAGGGGGCCCCATGTTCGACTGCTTCTTCGACTTTCCCGCCGCTGGACCGCGCTCCGGCGCTCCGCACAACGCCCGCTCCAAGTGGGGCTGGGACGCCAGCTTCATGAGCGGGATCTTCGGCGCCGAGGGGCGGCCGCGGGGCCGCTGGCGCGGGGGACGGATGTTCGAGCAGGGCGACCTGCGATACGTCGTCCTCCGTCTCCTCGAGGAGAAGCCCCGGCACGGCTACGAGATCATCAAGGCGCTCGAGGAGCGATTCGGCGGCGCCTACGCCCCGAGTCCCGGCGTGGTCTATCCGACTCTCCAGATGCTCGAGGATCTCGGCTACGCCCGCGTCATGCCCGAGGCGGACGGCAGGAAGGTCTACGAGATCACCGACGCCGGCCGCGCCCACCTGGCCGAGAACCGCCACACGGTCGACTCGATCTTCGAGCGGATCAGCAACCTGGTGGGGCATTTCCTCGACGAGCCGATGACGGAGGTCCACAGCGCCTTCCGCAAGGCGGGGAAGGCCACCTACTCGCGGGCCACCGACGCGGTGCAGAACCCGGTGCTGCTCAAGCAGATCGTCGAGATCCTGGAGCGGGCCGCCCGCGAGATCGACGACCTGCCGCGCTGAGCCGCGGCGAGGGGCGGCCGCGCTGGCAGCTCCGGCTGCCGGAAGCCGTTCCCCTGCGTATGTTCCTGACAGGCCGGCGACGCTCGCGCGTCGCCGGCCTCTCGCCGTTTACATGGCCGACGCACGGCTCACTCTCAGTCTCGATGTCGTCAGACCCACCGAGCTCACATCACGATCACGACCCGACCCACCGCGCTCCGGCGACGGGAAAGCGGCTCGGATTGCTCACACTCACCGCGCTCGGCGTCGTCTACGGCGACATCGGCACGAGCCCGCTCTACGCGCTCCGTGAGTGCTTCAACAAGGAATACGGGATCCCCCGCACCCCCGACAACATCGTCGGCGTGCTCTCCCTCATCCTCTGGTCGCTGATCCTCGTCGTCAGCGTCAAGTACATCATCTTCATCCTCCGCGCCGACAACCGCGGCGAGGGTGGCATCCTCGCCCTGCTTGCCCTCCTGCTGCAGCAGAAGCGGCGCACCGACGACAAGAAGCGGCGCCTGCTGCTCGTCGCGCTCGGGCTGTTCGGCGCCGCGCTGCTCTACGGCGACGGGGTCATCACCCCCGCCATCTCCGTGCTCGGCGCGGTCGAGGGGCTGAACGTGGGCACCCCCGCGCTCGCGGGCTTCGTCGTCCCGATCACGCTGGTCATCCTCTTCGCCCTGTTCGTCGTGCAGCGCTACGGGACGTCGCGCGTGGGCACGGCCTTCGGGCCGATCATGCTCGTCTGGTTCGCCACGATCGCCACGCTCGGTGTGCGCTCGATCATCTCCGATCCCGCCGTGCTCGTGGCGGCGAACCCGTGGCACGGCGTCCAGTTCTTCCGGGCCAACGGTATCGCCGGCTTCCTCACGCTCGGCGCCGTCGTGCTGTGCGTCACCGGCGGCGAGGCGCTCTACGCCGACATGGGCCACTTCGGCAAGCGGCCCATCCGCATCGCCTGGTTCGCCGTGGCGCTCCCCGCGCTGCTGCTGAACTACTTCGGCCAGGGCGCGCTCCTGCTGCGGGACTCCTCGGCGGCGAGCAACCCGTTCTACCTGCTGGCCCCCCCCGCTTTCACGATCCCCCTGCTCTTCATCGCCACGGCGGCGGCGATCGTCGCCTCGCAGGCGCTCATCTCCGGCGCCTTCTCGCTGACCCAGCAGAGCATCCAGCTCGGCTACTCGCCGCGCATGCAGATCGTGCACACGTCGGTGGCGGAAGCGGGGCAGATCTACATCCCCGAGGTGAACAAGGCGCTGATGGTCGGCTGCCTGCTCCTCGTGCTGATGTTCAAGAACTCCAGCGCGCTCAGCGCGGCGTACGGCATCGCCGTCACCGGCACGATGGCCATCACCTCGCTCCTCTTCGCCGTCGTGGCACGCACGCGATGGAACTGGTCGAAGCTGCACGTCGGCATCCTCACCGGCGCCTTCCTGCTGCTCGACCTCTCCTTCCTCGCTGCGAACGTGATCAAGATCGAGCACGGCGGGTGGGTGCCCCTCGTGATCGCCTTCGGCGTGTACACGCTGATGAGCACCTGGAAGCGCGGCCGGCTGCAGCTCGGCGAGATCCAGGCGGCCGGCGCGCTGCCGCTCGACCTGTTCCTCTCCGGGCTGGAGCGCACTCCGCCGGTGCGCGTGCGCGGTACGGCGGTGTTCATGACGTCGAGCGCCGACGGCGTGCCGGTGGTCCTCCTGCATCACCTCAAGCACAACAAGGTGCTGCACGAGACGGTGGTCCTCCTCAGCGTGCAGACGCGCGGCATCCCCGAGGTGCCCTCCGAGCAGGGGCTGACGCTGGAGCCGATGGGCCAGGGCTTCTTCCGCGTCGTGGCGACCTTCGGGTTCATGCAGTCGCCGAACATCCCCGAGCTGCTGCAGCGCGCGGCGGGACAGGGGGTGCCGATCCCGCCGATGGAGACGTCGTACTACCTCGGCCGAGAGCGGCTCGTGCTCACCGGCCACGCGAAGATGTCGCGCTGGCGCAAGCAGCTCTTCGCGCTCATGTCGCGCAACGCCCGCTCGGCCACGGAGTTCTTCCAGATCCCGCCGAATCGCGTCGTCGAGCTCGGAGCGCAGATCGAGTTCTGACGGGAACGCCGCCCTGTCATCCCGCAGCCGCACCACCCTGTCGGCATCCGGCGTCCCGGTCGCGTGACCAGCCACCGGGGCGAGAGAGCAGATCCCGACACTCGCTGTCGCTCGTGCGGGATGACAGAGCGGTGCGCCGTCAGACGATCAACACGCGCATGCGCGGCGCCACCGCCGGCAGCGGAGCGCGCGGCAGATCCAGCCGAAGACGCTCGAGCTGCGGGCGCAGCTTCTCGAGCTGCGGGCGCACCCGCTCGATCTCCACCCGCGCACGCTCCATCTCGCGGCGAAGCTCGGGAGCCTGCACGCGCTGCATCAGCTCCATCGGCGCCATCGGCGCCACCGCTCCCATCGGCAGCATCGGGAAGCCCGCGCCGCCAATCCGGAAGAAGCCGGCGCCGCGCGGCATGTCCGCCGCCCGCCCCACCTTCACCGTCACGTCGCGGAACCGGCCGTCGGAGTAGACATTCAGCGTCGCGTTGGCACCGGGCTTGAGCTTCGCGATCTCTTCCTGAAGCCGGTTCGCCTTCGTGCACGACAGGAAGCCGTCCCCCGCATCCTCCCTGGCGACGCGCAGGTTCACGCCGTTGATCGCGGCGATACGATTGCCCTCCTCCAGTCCGGCGCGTGCCGCCGGCGTGGAATCGGGGACCGCCATCACGAGCACCCCGAGCGTGTCGCGGCGGCTGCCCGTGCAGCCAGCGCTCATGCCGAGGGTCGCGCGGTCGTCGAGGTCGCTCTTCGAGAGGCGCACCGTCGCGGTGCGACGGAAGAGCGAGTCCGAATCGGCGGTGCGTACCTTGAGGGTCTGCATCCGGCCCTCGCGGTACACGCGCAGCTCCACCTCGTCACCCGGCTTGGACTTGGACAGCTCGCGCGTGAGACGTCGCATCAGCGCGCTGGACATGTCGCCGTCCTCGACGTCGGCGGCGTTGGCGCGCAGGCTCACGCCATTGATCTGCGCCAGCCTGTTGCCCTCCTCGATTCCCGCACGCTCGGCGGGGCTCCCCTTCACGACCGAGGCGACCAGGAGACCGAGCGTGTCGCGCGCGGTCCCGGTCGCCGTGGTGGTGACGCCGATGACGGCGCGGTGCGGCTCCTGCTGGCCGTCGAGGAAGGTCCAGGCGCCGGGCGTGCGCGCGATCTCACCGCCGTCGTAGGTGTAGACGCGGGCCTGCGCGCCGGCGGTCGTGGTGAAGGCGCTCGCCGCGGCGACCGCCAGAAGCTGTGTGATTCGCATGTGGATCCTCGTGTGCGGATGGGTCGGTTACCCCTGTGACACGAGGGGGCGGGAAACGGTTTCCGGCACCGCCGCGCGGTCGGTTGACGGGGGGGCCATATTTCCAGCATGACTATCTCTACCTCGCCCCGCGCCTCGACGCCTCCCGATCTGGACTCCTTCGAGCACCACTGGCAGGACGAG
This sequence comes from Gemmatimonadales bacterium, assembly GCA_038325515.1. GTDB lineage: Bacteria > Gemmatimonadota > Gemmatimonadetes > Gemmatimonadales > Gemmatimonadaceae > AG11. Next base: position 45,619 of record JBBQJC010000005.1, read on the forward strand.
GCGGACGCAGCCTATCTGTACCGGCTGCTCGCCGGCGCAGAGCCGGACGCCACGAAGTCGGACGTCTACCGCCGTCTCGCCGAGGTGGAGGACCGGCACGTCGAGGTCTGGGCGGGGCTGCTCGCCGAGCATGGGCGCCGCCCGGGCAGGCATCGCCCCACGGCGCGCACGCGCCTGCTCGCCTTCCTCGGCCGCCGCTTCGGTCCCGGCTTCCTGCTGCCCATGCTGCTCGCCGAAGAGGGACGCGAGGTGAAGGCCTATCTCGACATGCACCGGCAGACCGGGCACGGGGTGGCGGGGCGGGACGAGGCACTGCTGCTGGCGAAGGAATCGGCGGAGCACGCGACGACGCTGAACGCGATCGGCGGCCGGACCGGCGAGCCCTGGCACAAGACGGGGGCTGGCGGTTTCCTCCGCAACGTCGTGTACGGTTTCAACGACGGGCTCACTGCCAACTTCGGGCTCGTCGCCGGCGTGCTCGGCGCGACGGTGACGAGCACCGAGACCTATCACCACGTGATCGTCGCCGGCGTGGCGGGGCTCATCGCCGACGCGCTCTCGATGGGCTCCAGCGGCTACCTCGCCGCGCAGAGCGAGCGCGAGGTGCACGCGCACGAGATCGCGATGGAGCGCGACGAGATCGCGATGATGCCCGAGATCGAGCGCGACGAGCTCGCGTTGATCTACGAGGCGAAAGGGATGGACCGCGAGTCGGCGCACCGCATCGCCACGCAGGTGATGGCGGACCCGGAGAAGATGCTCGCCGAGCAGGTACAGGAAGAGCTCGGCATCAGCGAGTCGGGGACGTCGCCGATGCGCGAGGCGTGGATCACCGGGGTGGCGACGGCGATCGGCGCGCTCATCCCGGTGCTCCCCTTCTTCTTCATGGACGGCAGGACCGCGGTGATCGTGTCGTTCTCCGTCGCGATGCTCTCGCACTGGCTGGTTGGCGCGGCGCGCTCGGTCTTCACCGGACGCAGCGTGTTCCGCTCCGGAATGGACATGTTCGTGGTAGGGCTCGGAGTCGCGGTCGTGGGGTACTTCGTCGGCGAGCGCATCGCCCAGCTCCTCTAGCCGCGTTGCCCGCGCTCCGCGCCACCGCTAACTATCGCCCCATGCGTACACGATTCCTCTCGCTCGCCGCCGTCATGACGGCGCTGCTCGCCGCCGCGGCGGGCGCCCAGACTTCGGGCCCGCCGCCGGTACCCGAGGCCCGCACGCAGTCCGGCACGATCTACGTCCCCCTTTACGGCGGTGCCGCGGGCATCGCGATCCCGCTCGGCCGCATCGCCGACGACCATGCCGCGGGTTACGCGCTCGGCGGCTTCGTCGAGTACGCCGTCACTGGACAGCCGTACTCGCTGCGCGGCGAGGCACTGTTCCAGCGTTTCGACCTGAAGACCGGGCACGACGGACGCAACACGAACCTGTTCTCCGTCGGCCCGACGATCGTGTACCGCCTGCAGAAGTCCACGGCGCAGACCTTCCTTACCGGCGGCATCGCGATCTACAACGCGACGTCGGAGGGGACGCGGCCGGGCTTCAACTTCGGCACCGGGATCGAGATCCCGCTCACGGGCTTCTCGGCGAGCGCGGAGGCGAGGGCGCACGTGATGCTGGCGGACGTGAAGCCGGTGATCGCGCTGCCGTTGACGATCAGTCTGCGGTTCTGAATCTGAACTACCGAGATGCTGTTTGTCGGTTTACGGTTCTTCGGTTCTCGGCCGGCCCCGGGACGCAGGAGCTGCCCGGGGTCGGCCGTAAACTGAAGAACCGGGAACCGAAAAACCGCTGTGCAGTGGTTCAGTAATTCAGACGATCACGTTCAGCATCCGCCCCGGCACGAAGATCACCCGCTTCGGCTCGCCCGTCACGAACTTGGCGATCGACGGATCCGCCATCGCCGCCGCCATCGCCTCGTCCTGCGTCGCGGCCTTCGGCACGGTGATCGTGCCGCGCGTCTTGCCGTTCACCTGCACGGCCATCGTGACGCTGTCGTCCACCACGAACGATGCGTCGAACGCGGGCCAGCCGGAGTCGAACACGCTCTTCGTCTCGCCCAGCACCGACCAGAGCTCCTCGGCGATGTGCGGCGCGAACGGGCTCGCGAGCTGAACGAGCGGGCGCACCTCGTCCAGGTGCGGCTTCCGCTCGCCGCTGCGCATCGTGTTCATGTACTCCATCATCGCCGCCACCGCCGTATTGTAGCTCAGCTTCGGCAGGTCGTCGCTCACCTTGCGGATCGTCTGGTGCAGCTTGCGCATCACCTGCGCGTCGGGGCTCCCCTCCGTGCGGGCGTCGTGCACCGAGCGCCAGAGGCGATCGAGGAAGCGCTTCACCCCCGAGATCCCCTTGTCGCGGAAGTCGCCCCCCTCCTCGAACGGTCCCAGGAACATGAGGTAGGTGCGGAACGCGTCGGCGCCCCACTCATCGATGTACTGGTCGGGATTGACGACGTTCCCCTTGCTCTTCGACATCTTCGCCCCCTCGCGCACGATCATCCCGTGGGCGCGGAAGCGGGTGAACGGCTCCTCGAAGCCGATGTGTCCCGCGTCGTGCAGCACCATCGTGACGAAGCGCGAGTAGAGCAGGTGCAGCACGGCGTGCTCGTTCCCGCCGATGTAGCTGTTCACGGGGAGCCATCGTTCGGTCAGCTCGGTGTCGAACGGGACGTCGTTTCGGTCGCTGCTCGGATAGCGCAGGAAGTACCAGGCGCTGTCGAGGAAGGTGTCGCTGACATCGGTCTCGCGGCGCGCCGGACCGCCGCACTGCGGGCACGGGGTATGGTACCACTCCTCGTGGCGCGCGAGCGGGCTCACCCCTGAATCGTCGGGACGGAAATCGTCGATCGCGGGGAGGAGCACAGGCAGCTGTGACTCCGGCACCGGCACCGTGCCGCACGCGTCGCAGTACACGATGGGGATGGGGGGGCCCCAGTAGCGCTGGCGCGAGATGCACCAGTCGTGCAGCCGGTAGTTCACCACCGGCGTCGCGGCGTGGTGCGCCGCGAGCTCCGTGACGATCGCTGCCTTGGCCTCGCTCACCGTGAGGCCGTTGAACCGGTCGGAGCCGACAATGCGACAACCGTCGGTGTCGGTGAAGGCGCCGAGGTTGATGTCGATTGGCGTGTTTCCACCAACTGCGCCTGCCGCAGGAGCGACGACCTGAACGATCGGCAGGTTGTACGTGAGAGCAAACTCATGATCCCGCTCGTCGTGCGCGGGCACGGCCATGATCGCGCCCGTGCCGTACTCCATCAGCACGTAGTCGGCGATCCAGATCGGGATCGGCTTCCCCGTCGCGGGATTCGTCGCGTAGGCGCCGGTGAAGACGCCGCTCTTGTCCTTCGTCGTCTTGCGGCTCACCAGATCGTGCCGCGCCGCCTCGGCGACGTACTCCTCCACCGCGCCGCGCTCGTCGTCGCCGGCGATCTGCGAAACGAGCGGATGCTCGGGCGCGAGCACCAGATAGGTGGCGCCGTAGATGGTGTCCGGCCGCGTCGTGAACACGCGCACCTCGGGCGACGACGTCTGCACCTCACCCGACATCCCCGCGCTCGCCGTCGAGGTGCCGTAGATGAGCATGTCGAGCACGGGGAAGACGATCTCCGCCCCCTCCGACTTCCCGATCCAGTTGCGCTGCGCGGTCTTCGTGGTCTCCGACCAGTCCAGCCCGTCCAGGTTCGCCAGCAGGCGGCCGGCGTAATCGGTGATGCGGAAGAACCACTGCTCCAGGAAGCGCTGCTCCACGAGCGTGCCGCAGCGCTCGCACGCGCCCCCCACCACCTGCTCGTTGGCGAGCACCGTCTTGTCGTGCGGGCACCAGTTGACGGCAGCCGCCTTCTTGTACGCCAGCCCTTGCTTGTAGAGCTGCAGGAAGACCCACTGCGTCCACTTGTAGTACGCAGGATCGGTCGTCGAGAGCTCGTGCGTCCAGTCCACCATCAGGCCGGCGCGCTTCAGCTGCCGGCGGAAGTTGTCGATGTTCCGCGGTATCAGCTCGCCCGGGTGCACTCCGACCTTGATGGCGAAGTTCTCGGAGTGGATGCCGAACGCGTCGTAGCCCAGCGGCTCGAAGACGGTGTGCCCCTGGAGCCGCTGGAATCGTCCATAGACGTCGTTGCCCGTGAAGGCGAAGAGGTTGCCCACATGGAGCCCCTCCGCGCTCGGATACGGGAACATCATCAGCGCGTAGAACGGGCTCGCACCCGAGGCGAGGTCGGGCGAGTTGGTCCCCTTCGCGTCCCAGCTCGCCTGCCACTTCCGCTCGACGATGGATGGGTCGTAGCCGGCCGGCACGTCGCCGGCGTTGGGTGCTGCTTCGTTCTCTGTCATCGGCTCAACGGCTCGGCGCTCGGACCTCGGGCAGGGCGAAGGCGGCGCCTGCGGGCGGAAGTGGGTCTCTCCGCGCAATTTAGTATGGTGGGTAGGGCATTCAAGCATTCGCCGCTCTCCCTGTCCTCCCTCGGCAACGTCAGGCTCACGACTCCACCCCACCCGATGTCGCTCTCCCCGGCACCCGCTCCCGTCCGCCCCTCCAACTCCGCCTCCCTGCACCGCCGCTTCGTCGTTCGCGCGGGGCTCGCGGGAGCCGTCGCCATCGCGTCGTTCGCCCTCGTCGCGCGGCGGGTCCTTCCCGATACCGCCGGGGTGGGCCTGGCGCTGGGCGCCGCCACCTGGGCGCTGGCTGCGCTGCTGCTCCTCCTGCTCGCCGCCACGTACCGCTTCCTCGCCCGCGCGGTCGCCGCGCCGGCCCGCGAGCTGGCCGAGGTCGCCGAGGCGGTCGCGGGAGGTGACCTCTCGCTCACCCTGCCGGCCACCGGCGCCGACGACGAGATGGGCCGCCTGCGCCGGGCCGTCGGCGCGATGATCGGCGAGCTGCGCCGCCTCGCCCAGGCGATCGCCTCCTCCTCGCACGAGACGAACGTGATGTCCGGCGAGATCACCGCGAGCTCCGAGGAGATGGCCGCCAGCGCGGGGGAGATCGCCAACACGGCCAGCGACCTCTCCCACCAGGCCACCTGGATGGCCGAGACGATCGGCCTGCTCGCCGGCTCGGCGGGCTCGCTGCGCGAGCTGGCGGGGAGGCTGGAGCGCGGCGCCAACGAGGGGGTCGCGCGCAACGCCTCGCTGCGCACCCTCGCCGTGGAGAACCGCGCCGGCCTCGACGAGAGCGCCGCATCGCTCGGCACGCTCGGCGGCGACGTCGAGGCGAGCGCGCTGGCCATCGAGGCCCTCGGCGACGCCTCCGAGGAGATCCGCTCCTTCGTCACCCTCGTCCGCAAGCTCGCCCGCCAGTCGAAGCTCCTGGCCCTCAACGCGGCGATGGAGGCGGCGCGCGCCGGCGAGCAGGGCGAGGGGTTCGCCGTCGTCGCCAGCGAGGTGCGCCGCCTCGCCGCCATGTCGTCGGACGCCGCCGAGCGCACCGAGACGATCGTGAACTCGGTGCTGCGCGGCATCGAGCAGTCGCGGAGCTCGGCCGGCCTCGCCGTCTCCACCGCGGACACCGTCCGCGCGGCCACGTCGCGCGCGTCGCGCTCCTTCGGCGAGATCGAGCGCGCCGTCTCCGAGGCGGAGGAGTGGACCGCCGCCGTCGCCCAGACCTCGGCGGCGACGAACCAGCTCGTCATGAGCATGACCGAGCGGCTCGACTCCCTCGCGACGGGCACCGAGTCGTTCGCCGCGGCGATGCAGCAGGTGGCCGCGTCGAGCCAGCAGCAGAGCGCCACCACCCAGGAGATCGCCGCCGCGGCGAACACGCTGGCGGTGGCCGCCGATCACCTCAACCGGCTCGTCTCCGGCCTGAAGGTGGAGCAGGCCTGACCCGGGCAGGGATTCTCCCGTCTCCCGGGCCGGACCCCGCCTCGGTAGCTTCACTCATGACTCACGCCATCCGGGACCAGCTCCATGCCCTCGAGTTCCTCGACGGGCTGACCGATACCGCCATCCACCAGCTCTCGCAGCTCGTGCGGACGGTGGAGTACGCCAACGACGAGATGCTGTTCGAGGAGGGGGAGCCGAGAGAGCTCCTCGCCATCCTCGTGACGGGCGCGGTGGCGATCGAGAAGCGGATGAATGGCCGCCCGGTGCGCCTGGCGACGCTCGGCGCCGGGGAGCCGGTGGGCGAGGGGCTGCTGCTGGACAGCACGGAGCACGGGACGGGCGCCCGCGCCATCACGGCGACGAAGGCCTTCGTGCTGTCGCGCGAGCAGGTCCAGACGATGCTGAGGGAAGCGCCGAGCCTGTATGCCGCGCTGCTCGGCCGCTCGGCACGCGCCATCTCGCAGCGCCTCGCCGCCACCGACGCGACGCTCGTCGGGCGGGGCCGGACGCTGGGCTTCGGCGGCGCCCGCATGCGAGTGGAGCACGACCTGCTGGGGGACCGCGAGATCCCCGACGAGGCGCTCTACGGGGTGCAGACGCTGCGCGCCCTGGAGAACTTCCCCATCACCGGCGTCGCGCTGCGCGAGTTCCCCGCGCTCATCGAGGCGCTCGCCGCCGTGAAGGCCGCCGCCGCCCTCGCCAACACCGAGCTGGGGCTGCTCGCGAGGCCCACCGCCGACGTCATCGTCCGGGCCGCCGAGGAGATCCGCGCCGGCCGGCACCACGAGCACTTCCTGGTAGACATGATCCAGGGGGGCGCCGGCACCTCGACGAACATGAACGCGAACGAGGTGATCGCGAACCGCGCCCTCGAGCTCTCCGGATTCGAGCGCGGGTCGTACCAGCACGTGCATCCGAACAATCACGTCAACCTCAGCCAGTCCACGAACGACGTCTACCCGACGGCGGTGAAGATCGCGCTGCACACGGTGATCGAGGGGCTGCGCACCGCGATGCAGGAGCTCGCCGCCGCCTTCCTGGCGAAGGGCGAGGAGTTCGCCCCCTTCATCAAGATGGGACGCACCCAGCTGCAGGACGCCGTCCCCATGACGCTGGGCCAGGAGTTCACCGCGTTCGGCCACACGATCCTCGAGGACGTCGACCGGCTCGGCGAGGCGCAGGCGCTCATTCGCGAGATCAACATGGGGGCCACGGCGATCGGCACCGGGATCAATGCGCCCCAGGGCTACGCCGAGGCGGTGCGGGCGCACCTGTCGCGCATCACCGGGCTGTCGCTCATCACCGCCTTCGACCTCGTGGAGGCGACCGCGGACACCGGGTCGTTCGTGCAGCTCAGCGGGGTGCTCAAGCGGTGCGCCGTGAAGCTCTCCAAGATCTGCAACGACCTCCGGCTGCTCAGCTCGGGGCCGCGCGCCGGCTTCGGGGAGATCAACCTGCCGGCGATGCAGCCCGGCTCGTCGATCATGCCCGGCAAGGTGAACCCCGTGATCCCCGAGGTGGTGAACCAGGTCTGCTTCGACATCATCGGCGGCGACATGACGGTGACGATGGCCGCCGAGGCCGGCCAGCTGCAGCTCAACGTGTTCGAGCCCGTCATCGCGTACCGGCTGCTCGGCGGGATCCAGTCGCTCACCAATGCGTGCACCGTGCTGCGCGAGCGCTGCATCGCCGGGATCAGCGCCAACCCCGACCGGATGCGCCAGTTCGTCGAGCAGTCGATCGGGATCGTCACCGCTCTCGTCCCGGTGATCGGCTACGAGATGAGCACCGAGATCGCGCGGGACGCGCTGGCCAGCGGGCGCGGGGTGTACGAGCTTGTGATGGAGCGCGGGCTGCTGACGCGCGAGCAGCTGGATCAGGCGCTGAACCCCGAGTCGATGACGGCGCCCGCCGTGCTCGCCGGGCTCGGCAAGTAGGGTGGCCGGCTGGCGGGGCGGGAGCGTCGGGCGATGACGCGCCGGGCGACATGGCGGGAGTAAAGCTCGACGGGCCCGGCGTGCAGAAGATGAAGACGCTGGAGGAGGCCAACACCCAGCTCGCGCATCTGCACGCCATCGTGGAGAAGTACGCCCTGGCGCTCAAGCGCACGCAGCCGACCTCGCTCTACGGGCTGCAGATCAAGCGCGCCCTCACCCCGATGGTCGGGCTGCTGAAGGGGCAGTTCGGGCTCATCTCGGACCAGATCGCCGCGCTCAATCTGATCGCCGGTCGCGGGGGGAGCGAGACGGTGAAGGTCCGGATTCTCCGGGAGGGGGTGGGCCAGATCCGCCAGGCGCTGGACATCGCCGCGGTGCGGGTGAAGGACAGCCACGCCGTCAAGGAGAGCGAGGGGGAACCGCCGGCGGATCGGTGAGCGTGTAACACCGTGTGGGGAAAAGTCCTACAGCGTCGGACAGGGGGCATTTTCGTTGCGTTCACCCTTGGCGTCCGGTACTTTCCTGACTTGTTCGCCCATGCCAGAGGGGAACGGATGACAGCCGATCCCCTCCTCACGACACAGCCGGACCAAGGACCTCGAATGCCCGTGACCCCCCGACTGCGCCGGCTGCTCGCGGCCGCGCTGCCGGCCGTTCTCGCGGTCGTCTTCACTGCGTGCAACGCAGACTACCCGAACTCCACGTTCACGCGCTACACGGAGTTCAACCGCGAAGTCGGCTATCTCTTCGACATCCTCCTGTGGCTGGGAGGCATCGTCTTCGTGTTCGTCGAGGCGATCCTGCTCTACACGATCTTTCGCTTCCGTCGCAGGAGCGAGAACGATCGTCCGGAGCACGTCCACGGCAACACGACGCTCGAGATCCTCTGGACGGCCATCCCCGCGCTGATCCTGGCGTTCATCGCCGTGCCGACGGTGCGCACGATCTTCAAGACGCAGGCGAAGGCGTCGGCCAGCGCGCTCCAGGTCCAGGTGATCGGGCACCAGTGGTGGTGGGAGTTCAAGTATCCCCAGTACGGCATCACCACGGCGAACGAGCTGTACCTGCCGGTGGGCCGCACCGTCAACTTCTCGCTCAAGACGATCGACGTGCTGCACTCCTTCTGGGTTCCCCAGCTCGGCGGCAAGCGCGACCTGATCACGAACCGCGAGAACTTCCTCTGGTACACGCCGGACTCGGTGGGCCAGCGCGCGTTCAACGGCTTCTGTGCCGAGTACTGCGGCACGTCCCACGCGAACATGCGGTTCAAGACGTTCACCGTGAGCAACGCCGACTTCGAGTCGTGGGCGAAGAACCAGGCTGGCAGCGCGGCGTTCGGCGCGGTGGCGCAGGCGGCGGCGATCACCTCCTCCGCACCGCCTTCGTCGCCCGAGGCGGACAGCGGCGGGCGGAGCGGGCACACCGCCGCCCCGACCGCCGGACAGGTCGCCGTCGCCGCCGGCTCGCCCGCCGCGCCGATGGCCGGCCACGACATGGCGGCAATGGCCGGGGGCACGCCGGTCCAGCAGGCCGGCTTCATCGCCTACCCGAGCAACAAGCTGCCCGGCCACGTCGTGCCGAAGACGGTGTTCCCCGAGGGGCTGACCTTCAACGCATCGCTCGTGGGGAGCGCCGAGCGCGGGCGCGACCTGATCTCGAAGGGAGGAGGGGGCTGCATCGGCTGCCACACCATCAAGGGCAATCCGATGATGGCCGGCGTGATGGGTCCGAACCTGACGCACGTCGGCAGCCGGACGACGATCGCCGCCGGCCTCTACCCGAACGACGCGGCGCACCTGTCGCGCTGGATCAAGAATGCGCGCTGGATGAAGCCGGGCATCAACATGCCGACGCTCGGCGCCGGCCAGTGGGATCCCGTGCTGAAGCAGTACATGGGCAAGAACGGCCTGAGCGATCAGCAGATCGCCGATCTGGTGGCCTATCTGCAAGCGCTGAAGTAACCGCCGACTCACCGGAGATATCGATCTAATGGCAACCACGGCTACCCAACCGGCGTACGCGCCGGCGGAGAGCTACGTCGGCGAGAGCGGCCTTTGGAGCTGGCTCACGACGGTCGATCACAAGCGGATCGGCACGCTCTACCTCTTCACGTCGCTGTTCTTCTTCCTCGTCGGCGGGCTCGAGGCGATGATGATCCGCGCCCAGCTCGCCGGACCCAACCTGCATCTGGTCAGCGCGGAGACGTACAACCAGCTGTTCACGATGCACGGCACGACCATGATCTTCCTCGGGGTCATGCCGCTGTCCGCCGCGTTCTTCAACTTCCTCATCCCGCTGCAGATCGGCGCGCGCGACGTCGCCTTCCCGCGGCTCAACGCCTTCAGCTACTGGGTCTTCCTGCTCGGCGGCATCTTCATGAACGCGTCGTGGTTCGTGGGCGCGGCGCCGAACGGTGGATGGTTCGGCTACGCCCCGCTGACGACGATGCAGTTCTCGCCGGGCCTGAACATCGACTTCTGGGTGATCGGCCTCCAGATCCTCGGCGTCAGCTCGCTGGCGGCGGCGTTCAACTTCATCACGACGATCATCAACATGCGCGCGCCGGGGATGAGCCTGATGCGCATGCCGATGTTCACCTGGAACGCCTTCGTCGTCCAGTTCCTCCTGGTGCTCGCCTTCCCGGTGATCACGATCGCGCTGGTCTTCCTCCAGTTCGACCGCTTCTTCGGGACGCAGTTCTACGAGATCGCCGCCAACGCCGACCCGCTCCTCTGGCAGCATCTGTTCTGGATCTTCGGGCACCCCGAGGTCTACATCCTGATCCTGCCCGCGTTCGGCCTCGTCTCGGAGATCATCCCGACCTTCTCGCGCAAGCCGATCTTCGGGTATCCGGTGATGGTGTACGCCACCTCGCTGATCGCCTTCCTCGGCTTCGGCGTGTGGGCGCACCACATGTTCGCGGTCGGCATGGGCCCCATCGGAGACACCTTCTTCGGCGTGACGACGATGCTGATCGCCATTCCGACGGGCGCGAAGATCTTCAACTGGATCTTCACGATGTGGGGAGGATCGCTCCGCTTCACGACGTCGATGAAGTTCGCCATCGCGCTCGTGGGGCTGTTCATCATCGGCGGCGTCTCGGGGGTGATGCACGCGTCGCCCCCGGCCGACCAGCAGCAGACCGACACCTACTTCATCGTCGCCCACTTCCACTACGTGCTGTTCGGCGGGTCGATGATGGGCATCTTCGGAGGCATCTACTACTACTTCCCGAAGATCACGGGCCGCCTGATGAGCGAGAAGCTCGGCACCTGGCACTTCTGGCTGATGTTCGTCGGCATGAACCTCACCTTCTTCCCGATGCACTTCTCGGGCATGCTGGGGATGCCGCGCCGCGTCTACACGTACGACGCGGGCCAGGGCTGGGAAGTCTTCAACAAGCTGAGCACGTACGGGACCGGCCTGCTGGCGATCGGCATGATCGTCTTCGTCTGGAACTTCCTCAGCAGCTATCGGAAGGGAGTGATCGCCGGCAACGATCCGTGGGGCGCCCCATCGCTGGAGTGGTCGATCCCGTCGCCGCCGCCGGAGTACAACTTCGCGCGCATCCCGCGCGTGACGTCGCGCTACCCGCTGTGGGACCTCAAGGCATCGGCGCTCACGGCCGAGGTGCCGCACACCGTCGACGGCGACAGGCGACTCGACGTGGACGTGGGGAGCAGGCACGCCGGCCACGCGCATCCGAACCCGGTCGGCTACGATCCGAAGCAGCAAGCCGAATCGGGGATGCACATCGAGGAGGCCACCGGCAAGACGGCGAAGGAGCTCGGCATCCCGATGCCGAACCCGACGATCAAGCCGCTCATCTGCGCCTTCGGGCTGACGGTGATGTTCACCGGCCTGCTGTTCATCCACAAGGACAACCTGCCCCTCGCGCTCACCGTCATGCTCGGCGGCGCGTCACTCATGGTAATGGCGCTCTATGCGTGGGTCCTGACCCCGCTCGAGGACGCACACTAATCCCCGAGGACTAGCACAGTGACTCACGCAACCGCCACGCTCAGCGCGCACGACGACGCGCACGGGCACCCGCCGACATCGACGGGGCTCGACAACAAGAAGGTCGCGATCTGGACCTTCATCGGGTCCGAGTGCATGCTGTTCGCATCGCTCATCTCGACGTATCTGATCTACAAGGGCCGCAGCGTCGTCGGGCCCTTCCCGCACGAGGCCTGCCTGCCGCCGCAGTGCGCCGTGCCGATGAAGGCGATCCTCGACATCCCGGTCACGTCGGCCTCGACCTTCGTGCTCCTGATGTCGTCGCTCGCGATGGTGCTCGCCCTGGCGGCGGTCGAGACGAAGGACCAGCCGAAGCTCACGACGGGCGCCCGCATCCTCGGCTCGTCGAAGCTGTGGCTGGCGATGACCGCCCTCCTCGGCACGACCTTCCTCGGCTTCCAGGCGTACGAGTTCACCTCGTTCGTGCACGAGGGACTCACGCTCCGGACGAACCTGTTCGGGAGCTCGTTCTTCACCCTGACCGGCTTCCACGGCGCGCACGTCACCGCGGGCGTGCTGTGGCTCCTCACCCTGCTCGCCATCGACTATCGTCGCGGGCTCGGGCCGAAGGACGCGATCAACGTCGACCTCGCCGCGCTGTACTGGCACTTCGTGGACGTCGTCTGGATCGCGATCTTCACGCTCGTCTACCTCATCAAGTAGGCCGACGACATGGCATACGACAGCTCGCACGACACGCACGGCGCGGACGCGACGGCCCTCGGCATCGCGCACGCCTACCCCTCGGCGAAGACGTACATCCTGGTGGGCATCATCCTGACGATGATCACCGCGGTGGAGGTCTGGATCTACTACATCCCCAGCATCGTGGCCTCCCGGGCCTTCGTGCCCATGCTGCTCACGATGTCGGCGGTGAAGTTCATCACCGTGGTCCTCTTCTACATGCACCTCCGGTACGACCACAAGCTGTTCCGGGTGCTGTTCTTCGCGCCGCTGCTCATCGCGGCGCTCACCATCGTGGGACTGATGATGCTGCTCGGCCCATTCACCTTCCGGGTCGGCCACTGACCCGATGCACCCGCCGATGACGCTGCTGCTGCACCCGGCCGCGACCATCGCGCTCACCGAGTTCACCGTGCATCCCAGCACGGTGCTCGGCCTGGCCGGCCTGGGCGCGCTGTACCACTGGCGCGCCCGGCGGGCCCCGGCGGAGGGCACTCCCACCACCGCCCAGCGCGCCACCTTCTACGGCGCGCTCGCCGTGATCTTCCTGTCGCTCACCGGCTGGCTGCACGACCTGAGCGACTACTATCTCTTCAGCGCGCACATGGTGCAGCACCTCGTGCTCACCCTCATCGCGCCCCCCCTGCTGGTGCTCGGGACGCCCGGCTGGATGCTCCGCCCCGCGCTCCGCTGGCGCGGCGTCGGACCGGTGGCCCGCTGGATCACCACCGCCCCGCACGCCTTCGCCATCTTCAACATCGTCCTCGCGGTGTGGCACCTGCCGCCGGTGTACGGGCTGGCGATGGAGCACCACGACGTCCACATCGTCCAGCACCTCTGCTTCATGATCGGCGCGACGCTGATGTGGTGGCCGGTCATCAGCCCCCTCCCCGAGCTGCCGCGCATCTCGTATCCGGCGCAGATCCTCTATCTGTTCCTGATGACGATCCCGATGTCCATCATCGCCGTCTGCATCGGGTACGCCGACCACATCCTGTATCCCGCCTATTCCGCCGCGCCGCGGATCTGGGGGATGACGCCGATGCAGGACCAGATGCTCGGCGCCCTGATCATGTGGATCCCGGGGGGGCTGTTCTTCTTCGGGATCATCTCCGTGGTGTTCTACCGCTGGCAGCAGCGCGACGGCGACGAGACGAGCGCCGGCGCCCAGGTGGACTGGGAGCGAGGGGTCGCGCGCTGAACGGATCACATCGATGGTGATGCGCTGAACGGCCGACGAGAGTCGGCCGTTTTTTCGTGCGGGGGTGCGGGGAATGGGTGATGCCCCCGCGCGCGCTCGGCATACAATCACGCCATGCGCGACTACACCACGCTCCTGGTCTGGCAGAAGGCGCGATCGCTCTCGGTAGCGGTCTTCGAGGCGGCCGAAGGGCTCACCAACGCCGTCCCGGGAATGCGATCGCAGCTCATTCGCTCGGCAACCTCGATCGGGACGAACATCGCCGAAGGCGCGGGCCATGAACGCAAGGCCGACTACGCCCGATTCGTCTCGATCGCGGCGGCCTCCTCGAGCGAGGTCGTGCACCACCTCATCACGGCGAGCGACCTCGGCTTGATCGACGCGACCGTCGCGGCGCGGCTGGTGGATCAGACGGTCGAGATTCGCCGCATGCTGTTCGGACTGCGGCGAGCGCTGCTCGAACGGGTGAGCGAGGAGGAGCGGGCGTTCCTGAACTGACGGGGAGGCTCACCGAGCGCACAGCTACTCCCGTCCTCCCAGCGCATGGCTGAACTCCCCCTTCAGCTCCGGATGCGCCCTCCACAGATACCCCCCCATCACCAGCGCGGCGATGAAGTTTCCGCTCGCCACCTGAGCCCAGCCGAGCGCCCCGAAGAACGGTGATTCGCGCAATGCCGAGCTGAGGGCGTAGATCCCGATCTCGAAGGCGAGGAACAGCATCAACGCCCCGGCCAGCACCGAGGGCTGCGTCTCCGCCCAGTGCACCACCAGCGCGAGAACGATCCCCGCCACGATGAACGCCACGTAGTGAAAGATCGTGTAGGCGAGGACGAACACCAGCATCCCTTCCCCGCCCGGCGGACCGAAGATCCTCAGCAGCCCTCGCCCCAGCGCATACGGGGTGGCAAGGGGCTGCGCATACACCGTGTCGAGGGCGAGGAACCACAGCGCGACCGCGGTGGCGCCCAGCACTCCCGCGACGATGCCGTCGCGCGCGATGGGGTGTCGCATCACTACCTCCTCTCTACGTGGTGGTCAGAGCTCCCGCTATCCGACGGCGCGCGATGCGCGCAGTGCACCCGTGAGACACCTGGCGCGGGATCCCCACGCGCCCTTCGCACAATCTGCCCCCTCCCGCACGAGCGCGGAAGGGTCGACAAAGCGGGCGACCCGCCATCATGTTAGGGGTATTGGGTCCTGAGAGTTCCGTCGCGTCCGTCGCACCGTCGAGGTCGTCAGCATGACCACTACCCTTCCCGCAATCCCCCGAACGCAGCACGATGCCCCGCTCGGGAGCGCAGGCCCGGCGCCCGCCCGGGAACGGCTCCTCTCGCTGGACGTCTTCCGCGGGATCACCGTGGCCGCGATGCTGCTCGTCAACGACCCGGGAAGCTGGGGCAGCATCTACCCGCCGCTCGAGCACGCGCCGTGGAATGGGTGGACTCCCACCGATCTCATCTTCCCCTTCTTCCTCTTCATCGCCGGCATCACCACCCACCTCTCGCTCGGCGCGCGCCGCGCCCGCGGCGACGACGAGCGCGCGATCCGCAACCAGATCATCCGGCGCGGCGTCCTGATCTTCCTGTTCGGCTTCATGGTCAACGGGTTCCCCTACTTCACCTGGGGCAGCGTGGCGGGCGTGGCCGACCCGACCTTCCTCCAGCGCGTGTCCGACCGCCTGCTGCACTGGCGCATCATGGGAGTACTGCAGCGTATCGGCATCGCCTACATGTGCGCCGCCCTGCTCACCCTGCGCACCACGCTCAGGCAGCAGATCACGATCATCGCGACACTCCTGCTCGGCTACTGGCTCGCCATGACGGTCCTCCCCGTGCCTGGCGAGGGGACGATCGGCGCGCTGCTGCTGAACGACCCGCAGCGCACGATGGCCGCCTGGACCGACCGCCTCGTGCTGGACTGGAGCCGTTGGGGACTGGGCAACCACCTCTGGGTCTCGAGCCTCACCTGGGATCCCGAGGGGGTGCTCTCGACGATCCCGGCCATCGCCACCGCGATGCTGGGGAATCTCGCCGGACGATGGATCGGCCAGAAGCGCCCCCTCACCGAGCGGCTCGCCGGTCTGTCGTCGGCGGGCGCGCTGATGATGATGGTCGCGCTCATGTGGCACTGGGTCTTCCCGATCAACAAGAGCCTCTGGACCAGCTCGTACGTGCTCTTCACGGGGGGGCTGGCCGCGCTCTCGCTGTCCACGGTCATGTGGATCGTCGACTTCCAGAAGGCCCGGGGCTGGACGAAGCCCTTCGTCATCTACGGCCTCAACCCGATGGTCGCCTTCGTCGGCTCGGGGGTGATGGCCCGCTGCATCTACTCCATCTTCAAGGTCACGGGGCCAGAGGGGAAGCCGATCGCCGTGCAGGCGTGGACGTACCAGACCTTCTTCGCCTCCTGGCTGAGCCCGATCAATGCATCGCTCGCCTTCGCCATCACCTTCGTGCTCTTCTGGTACGGCGTGCTCTACGTGCTCTACAGGAAGAACATCGTCTTCAAGGTCTGA
The DNA here is from genome assembly GCA_038325515.1 of Gemmatimonadales bacterium. GTDB lineage: Bacteria > Gemmatimonadota > Gemmatimonadetes > Gemmatimonadales > Gemmatimonadaceae > AG11. Next base: position 61,798 of record JBBQJC010000005.1, read on the forward strand.
CGACTCCGCCGGAACACCGGCCCGGAGGAGAGGGTTACATTGCGCGGCGTGGCCTCCCCCGAAGGCCGCGCCGCGTCTCGCATGACGACCGGCCGATACTCCAATACGTCCCCCGTACGGACGCTGGAACGCGAGTTGCCCCCTCAGTTCACGATGCTCTCTCCCAATTCTCTGCCGCGCGCCCTGCGTGCCTCGGCCTCGGCCGCCATCGTCCTCGTGCTCGTCGCCCTTCCTCCGCGGGGCGCCACTGCCGCATTTGCCAGCCCCGCGCCGCGGGCCGCTGTGGCCCCTCTCGCCCCGGCGATGCCGCAGGCGAAGTCGAAAGCCAGGGCCAAGCCCAGGGCGAGCGCAAAGCGCGCGACGTCCAGGCGCACGGCGAAGCGCTCGGCGCCGCGGCGCCGGGTTGCCCCGGCAGGACCGGCCTGGAGCTCGCCGAGCAGCCAGCCGGCGCTCGCGAGCGACCTGTCCAGCATGATCGACACCCGCGTGCGCGGCGGGAAGTTCGGCGTGATGATCGTCTCGCTCTCGCGAGGCGACACACTCTTCGCCCGCAACGCCGGCGAGATGATGCAGCCCGCGTCGACGATGAAGCTGTTCTCCACAGCCGTGGCGCTCGACCGCTTCGGGCCGGAGCACACCTTCTCCACCGACGTGCTGCGCGACGGCGCCGTCGGTCCCGACGGCACGCTCAGCGGCAATCTCTACCTGCGAGCCGATGGCGACCCCGCCATGTCGGCGCGCTTCTTCCGCGATCCGAACCTCCCGATGGAGACCCTCGCCCGCAACGTGGCCGCGGCGGGAGTGAAGCGCGTGACGGGCGATCTGGTGTACGACGCGAGCGCCTTCGACGACCAGCGGGTTCCCGACGGGTGGAAGACCACCTACCTCGGCGCCGCCTACGCCGCGCGCGTCTCGGCCCTCTCCCTCAACGAGAACCTCGTCTGGGTCGTCGTGCGCCCCGACGGCCAGGTGGATCTCGAGCCGGCCACCTCGACGATCCCGCTGCGGAACCACGTGCGCGTCACGAGCGGACGGGGGGGGCGCATCGCCGCCCGCCGCACCTCCGACGGCGCCATCGACGTCTCCGGCTCCATCGGCCGGAGCAGCGGTCCCCTCCGCTACTCCCTCGTCGTCGACGATCCCGCCCTCTTCACGGCCGGCGCGCTCCGCACCGCGCTGCAGGGAGCGGGCGTCACCGTCGCCGGCGTCGTGCGGCCGGCGCGGACCCCCGCCAACGCGCAGAAGGTCGCGAGCTTCACCTCGCCCCCCCTGTCGCAGATCATCTCGCAGATGAACCGCGAGAGCATCAACATCGTGGCCGAGCTGCTGTTCAGGAACTCCGCCCGCACGGGCGCGCCGAACGGCACGAGCTCCGCGCCACTGGCGCTCGCGCACCTGCGCGAGTTCCTCAAGACGAAGGTCGGCGCCGATCCGGAGGCGATCCGCGTCTCGGACGGCTCGGGGCTCTCCACGCTCGACTACATGACGCCGCGCACGATGGTCCAGCTCCTCAGCTACGCGCACAAGGGGCCCTGGTCGTCAGCCTTCCACGGCTCGCTCCCCGTGGCGGGAGAGTCGGAGCTGCTGCGCAAGCGGATGCGCTCCACACCGGCGCAGGGAAATCTCCACGCCAAGACGGGGACGACGAACACCGTCATCGGGCTGGGAGGCTACGTCACCGCGCGCGACGGCGAGATCGTGGCGTTCTCGTTCCTGTACAATGGCGCCGACCGCTGGAACGCGAAGTCGACGATGGACGCGATGGGGGCGACGCTGGCGAATTTCGTGAGGTGAGGGTCGTGAGCGTGTGAGCGTGTGAGCGCGTGAGCGCGCACACCCTCACGACCCTCACGTTTGTCGGTTCACGGTTTTTCGGTTTTCGGCCAGCCTCGGCCAGCGCCTGGCGTCCCGAGGTCGGCCGTAAACCGAAAACCCGTAAACCGAAAAACCGACAGACCGTCAGCCGTTCGTCTCCCGCACGTCCATCCCCCGCTTCCGCAGCTCCGCGATGTACCGCTGCGCCGGCATGCATTCGTCGGGGGTCCACACGCCGGGCGGGCCGACCTCGCCACGCACCTGCATCTGTCCGGTGATGGCGAGCGAGTAGCCGGTGGTGCGCATCATCGCGCTGATGCCGTGCGCCTCGTCGAACCGGTCGATCAGGTCGAACTGCCGGGTGGCGGGACGGCCCTCCTTCGTCCCCGTGACCGTCACGCGCAGCGCGAGCAGGTCCTGCCCCTCCGGCTTCTTCAGATGCGGTCCCACCACGCTGACGAACACGTCGCGCGGCACCACCGGCGACCCCTTCACGTCCACCGGCTCCAGATCGAGCAGGCCGAGGTCGCGGATCGCCTCCATGATGGCGGCGTGGCCGGGGTAGCGCAGCGTCTTGTACTCCATCGTGGGGATCTTCCCCTCGTAGCGCCACGCCATCGTCGAGAGGCCACCCGCAGTGTGGAACGCCTCGAGGTCGCCCACCGGAGCGGGGAAGTGCACCGTCTCGCGCTCGCTCAGTGCCACGACCTGCTCGCGCTTCCCGTGGCGCACGACCCACGACAGCGTCGTGTAGTAGTCGAGCACCCCTTCCAGCGAGTAGACGATCTGATAGTTGAGCGGGGGCTCGGGCTGCTGGGGCAGTCCGCCCACGAAGATCCGGACGCTCTCCACCTCGTCGAGCTGCTCGATGCCGTGCTGGGCGAGGATGTTCACCATCCCCGGCGCGACGCCGCAGTCGGGGATCACCGTGATCCCCTTCGCGCGCGCCTGGTCGGCCAGCGCCTTCTGCTGGAAGACGATCTCCGTGTTGCCGCCGAGATCGCAGAAGTGCACCCCCGCCTCCACGGCGAGCTCGGCGAGGGGGAGGTTGAAGTAGTACGGGATCGCGCTCATCACCGCGTCGCTCTCGCGCATGACGGCGAGCACCGCCTCGCGGTCGCGCACGTCGAGCGGGGTGGGGAGGAGCCGCGGCCCCGAGAAGGGGGCGAGGAAGTGGGGAAGATGGTCGAACGAGAGGTCGGCGAGCCGGACCTGCGTCACTTCCGGATTCTGCAGCAGATCATACGCGCACGCGGAGCCCTGGAGCCCCGCGCCGAGGACGAGCATTCGCATTGGTGCTAACTCTCCGTGGCGGGCGTTTGGTGGCGCAGCCGTTAAATCTAACCCGCGGCCCGCCTCCCCGGCCACGACGCCCCTGCCCGCTCCCTTCCCTCCGTCGACGTCGGCTCCGCGCGCACGATCCTCGCTGAAGGCTCTCACCATGACGACTCCCGACATAGACGCCGGACCGAACGACTGGCGCGTCCATCTGGTGGACGACCGGGCCGGCATCCGGCGCATCCTCGAGCGCACGCGCCGCATCGCCGTGCTGGGCATCAAGACCGGCGACGACAGCGCCCAGCCCGCCCACTACGTGCCGCTCTACGCCCAGCTGGCCGGCTACGAGATCGTCCCGGTGCCGGTCTACTATCCCGACGCTGTGGAGATCCTCGGCGAGCCGGTCTTCCGGCAGCTGGCGTCGGTGAGCCCGCCCGCCGACATGGTCAACGTCTTCCGGCGCCCCAAGGACATCCCGCAGCACGTGGACGACATCCTCGCGGCGCGCCCCGCTTCGGTCTGGTTCCAGCTCGGGATCCGGAACGACGAGGCGGCCGAGCGGCTCGCGCGGGCCGGCATCGACGTGGTCCAGGACCGGTGCCTGCTCGTGGAGCTCAAGGCGATCGGGCGGTAGCAGCGGGACGAACGTCATCCCGCGCCGCGGCTGCGGGATGACACGCGCTCCGCCCTCAGCGCACCACCAGCAGCCCGTGCGGCAGATCGAGCTGCCACCAGTCGGGCGCGATCTCGCGGATCGCCGCGGCGAGGTCCAGCACGCGACGCTCCTGCACGAGCACCTGGATCCCGCGCTCCGTGCGCAGCACTGGATAGCGCTTACCCGGCGCGGCGAGCGCGTCGCGCGGATTGGCGTGGAGCGTCACCCGGCCCGCTCGAACGTCCACCGCGGGGACGAGCAGCTCCAGCACCTCCACCCCCACGGGATGGTTCGGCGCGTTCACGCTGTCGAGACCGATCCCCCTCGGCACCACGTCGTGCCACGCGCTCTCGGGGATGGTCGCGCTGGACGCCGCTCCTGGCGCGCGCAGCGCGATCCTGAACAGCGCCGTCGAGTCTCTCGGCGCCACGAACGCGATGGTCGTGTCGCCGCGCAGGTCACCAGCGGCCCGCCGCCAGTCGAGCACGCGCCGCAGCGGCTGCAGCAGCGTTTGCGCGGTCCGTCGATCGAGGCCGAACTTCCCCGCCTCCTCGATCAGGATGCTTCCGGGCAGCACCGCCCCCTTCATGGCGAGAAAGCGGCCGAGCGCGGCGCGCGGCGCGGGATCGCGCGGGTCGATGCGCGACTGCTCGTAGTACGCGTCCTCGGCCTCCATCCAGCGGCCGGCGCGGAGCAGCTCGTCCGCGCGCGTCACCGGCAGCGCCTGCGCAACGGCGGCGCGCGGCATCGCGACCAGCGCGAGCATCACGACGCCGAGCAGCCATCGTCCCCTCATCGCGCGGTGATCCGTGCGAGAAGCTGGCCGTCGGGATCGTACACGACCGCGCGTGGCGCCCCGCCGAACCGCTCCGGCAGCACGATCCTCGTGCTGCGCTCGGCCGGAACGTTCACGGTGACGCGATGGTCGCGTCCCGCCGCATCGGTGATCAGGATGGCGAGGGGCATCTCGTAGAGCCCATGCGGCTCGTCCTGTCGCACGGTGAACACGAGGCTCCGCGAGGCGGCGTCGTACTCCCGTGCGACCGACAGCTCGGCCACGCCGGGGCGGCGCAGCCACTGGTCGAAGAAGGTCCCGAGCCGTTGTCCCGACGCGCGCTCCATCTCGCGCTGCAGGTCGTCGGTGAGCGCGTTGCCATGGCGATAGCGGGCGTAGTACGCGCGCAGTCCGCCGAAGAAGGCGCTGTCGCCGAGCTGCTGGTGCAGCATGTACAGCACGAAGCCGCCCTTCTCGTAGCTGTTGCGGTTCAGCAGCCTGAGGTAGTCGGTCTCCGCCGTGTCGATCACGGGGCGCGTGGCGACCACGCGGTCCGACAGCACGGTCCGGCGGATCGCCGCCAGCTCGGCATGGTACGCGCTGTCGCCGCGCGAAGCGCGCGTCCAGAGCGCGGCGAAGTAGGTGGCGAACCCCTCGGAAAGCCAGAGGTGTCCCCAGGCCCCCTCGGTCACCGCGTCGCCGAACCACTGGTGCGCGGTCTCGTGCGCGATCAGGCCGTCGCGGAGCGTGCGCGTCGCGAACAGGTTGTCGGCGTAGAAGATGGCGCCGGCGTTCTCCATTCCGCCAAACCGCGTCGCGGACTGCAGGTGCGCCAGCTTCTCGTACGGGAAGGGTCCGACGAGCCGCGAGAACAGCTCGACGATGGGTCCGGCGCTGGCGAAGGGGCCGGGCAGCCAGTCGCGCACCTCGGGCATCACGTACACCGACTGGGCGACACACTGCCCCTCGTCGCCGCGCGCGCAGGTGGCGTTCGCGAGGTCGTGCTCCACGAGCGGGCCCGCGCCGATCACCATGAGATAGGTCGCGATGGGCCGCGCTTCGCGCCACCGCGTCTCGGTGAGCCCGCGCTGTGCGCCGTCGAGCGCCGTCGTGCCGAGCAGCACGCCGTTGGAGACGACGGTGCGCCCCGCCGGTGCGATGACGGAGAAGCTCACCGTCGCCTTGTCGCTCGGATGGTCGATCGTCGGCAGCCACTGCCGCGCGCGGTCGGGCCAGTTGTCGCCGAACCAGGTCCACCGCCCCTCGTGATCCTTCCGCACGATCAGCCCGTCGCGCACGATCCCGTCGTAGACGACGCGGACGCGCACCTGCTCCCCGGCGGCCCCGTCGAGCGGGACGTCGACCCGTCCGTGCGCGTGTGTCGCCGGCACCGCGCGCCCGTCCACCTGCACGAGGCGAACGGCGAGCGAGTCGGCGAGGTCGAGCCAGAGGTGCGCCAGGCCCGGCGACCGCCGGGCGGTGAGCGTCACGTCGCCGCGCAGCATCGCGCCGGTGTCGGGGAGCTGCAGGCGCACGTCGTAGTCGAGCGCGTCCACGCCGGGCTGGTAGGCATGCGGACCGGACTGCGCGCGTGCCGGCTGCGCGAGCGTGGCCAGCAGCGCCGCCATCGCGGCCGCGCATCGTGCGATCTTGAACGGTCTCGTCATCCTCTCAATCAAGAGGGCGGGCGCCTATCGCGCGACCCGGAAGATGGACCCGCTCGCGTCGTCGGAGACGAGGACGCTCCCGTCGGCGGCGACGAGCACGTCCGCCGGCCGGCCCCACCTCGCGCCACCGGCGCCCTGCCAGCCCGTGACGAAGTCTTCCACCGAGACGGGCCGTCCCGAGACGACGTGCACGCGCACGACCTTCGCCCCGGTGGGGACGCTGCGGTTCCACGAGCCGTGATAGGCGACGAGCAGGTCTCCGCGGTATTCGGCGGGAAGCGCCGTCGCGCGGTGCAGGAAGGCGAGCCCGAGGGGGGCCGAGTGCGCCGGAAGCGCCAGTGCCGGCGGGATCGTCGCGGCGCAGCGCGCCGCATCGCGATACTCGGGGTTGGGGACGCGGTCGCCGTAGCAGTACGGCCACCCGTAGTCGCCCCCGTCGCGGAGGATGTTGAGCTCCTCGGGGGGCAGGTCCTCGTGCGAGGGGGCGAGGTTGTCGCGCTCGTTCTGCGTCACCCAGATCGCGCCCGTGGGGGGATGGACGGCCAGCCCCACCGCGTTCCGCAGCCCCGAGGCATACACGCGCTTGCCGCTCCCGTCCTCGTTGAAGCGGAGCACGGCCGCCCGGTCGGGCGACGACTCGACGCACAGGTTGCACGTGGAGCCGACCGACACGTACATCGCGCTGTCCGCCCCGAACACGATCGTGCGCGTGAAGTGCCCGCCGCCGGCCGAGTAGTGGTTCACGTACTCCGGCGCACCGCTCGCCCTGTGATCCGGACCGAGGGCGACGCGCACGACGCCGTCGGTGTTGGCCACCCACAGCATCCCCTTGTGGAAGGCGAGCCCGTGCGGCTGGCGCAGCCCATCCACCACCATCACGACGCTGTCGGCGCGCCCGTCGCGATCGTGATCGGGAAGCCGGACGATCCGCCCCAGCCCGGGCTGGCTCGCGTACACCTCACCGCCCGGACCGAGCGCCATGAAGCGGACTCCGCGCACGCCGGTGGCGAACTGCGTGACGCGAAGTCCGTCCGGCGCGGTGAGCCGCCGCTCCACCGCGGCGGTGTCGAGCCCCGGGAGCGCCACGGCATCCGGCGCCGACGCGCCACAGGCCATCGCCGCGACGACGTTCGCCATCGTCGCCATCAGGTACATCGCGCGCATGCGTCGCCTCCATGAATCGTTTGTCGAGCCGCGTCAGCGAAGGGTCGCCGGCGCACTCCGCAACAGCGCGAGCAGCTCGTCGTCGCTCATCGATTCCCATCCGTGCGGGATCGGCACGACGCGCCGCCGCTCCCGCCGTCCGCGAAAGGCGAGCCAGCCACCGAGCGACTCGCGCACGACCGCCGCGAGATCCACGACGTTCTCGCGACGGTCCCTGGCCGCATCGCGCCGGCGGCGCCGCTCTCGCGACGCGCGCCGCTCGGCCAGCGCCGCATGCACCTCCCAGACGACCCATTCCTCGCCGGCCGGGTCACGGAGCGTGCGGCGGTGCGGCAGGTCGGTCAGCAGCAGGCGGACGTTGCTCACGCGAGGGGCGCCGGCGGCCGCGGCACGGCTACCGTCCGAAGAGCCGGCCGAGCAGGCCGGCCTCTCCCCCGCTCCCCGTCGCCGCCTCCGCGAGCGCCGCGGCGAAGTCGGGCGCGCTCGAGTAGCGGTCGTCCGGATTGCGGCTCATCCCTTTCAACAGCACGCGCTCCACGGCCTCCCCGAGCGCGAGCTCGGGCCGCGCCTGCCGCAGCGTCATCGGGTCGCTGCGCAGCCGCGCGATCATCATCTCCTGCTGCGTGCGACCGGCGAACGGAAGCTTTCCCGTGAGCATCTCGAAGGTCATCAGCGACAGCGAGTACACGTCGGTGCGCGGATCGAGCGGCTTGCCGCGCAGCTGCTCGGGGCTCATGAACTCCGGCGTGCCGAGGATGATCCCCGTCGCGGTGAGCTTCTGCAGCTCGGCGTCGGCGCGGCGCTCCTTCGCGAGACCGAAGTCCATCACCACGGCGCGCTCCGTGCCGTCGGCCGAGGGGCTGATCATCACGTTCTCGGGCTTGAGGTCGCGATGCACGATCTTGAGGTCGTGCGCCACCTGCAGCCCCGCGGCGATGTCGCGCACGAAGCTCACCACCTCCCCGATCGGGAGCATCCCCTTCCGGTGATTCCTGTCGGCGAGGATCTCCCCCTCCACGTACGGCATCACCACGTACACCATCCGGTCCTGTGTCTCGCCCAGACGGATGATGTGACAGACGTTGGGATGCTCCAGGCGCATGCCGACGCTCGCTTCGCGCTTGAGCCGGGCCATCGCGTTCTCGTCGCGGGAGAGGGTGGCCGAGAGGACCTTGATGGCGTAGCGCTCGCGGGTGGAGACGTCGAGCGCGAGGTAGACGAACGACATCCCCCCCTCCCCGATCTTGCGGACCACCTCGTAGCGGCCGTCGAGCACGCTCCCCACCAGGCCTGTGTGCGTCGGCGCGGCGAGCGGCTCGGCGCGGCCCATCACGGTGCCGCGTGACGGGGTGGGCATCGAGTAGGGCTGGGCGCTGGGGGTCGCCGGCGAGGTCGCGGGCTCGCCCGGCCGCACCGGCATCGCGACGAGCCGTGAGCCGTCGCGCGTGCAGAAGCGCGCGTCGCCGGCGTACGAGGCGCCGCACGTCGGGCAGCGGCTCATCGGGCCGGCGGGGACGAGACGAGGGGGACGAGCCCGTCCCACTCGATGTTGCCGCCGCTCAGCACCGCGACCGTGCGTCCGCGCGGCTGCACGATCCCCTCCATCAGCGCGGCGACGGTGATCGCCCCGCTCGGCTCCGCCACGAGCTTCATCCGGTCGAGGAGGAGGCGCATGCTGCAGCGCAGCGCCGGATCCTCCACCTGCACCACCTCGTCGATGAAGGCCTGGTGATGGGCGAAGTTCGCGCCGCCGATCTCCACGGCGAGCAGTCCGTCGGCGAGGCCGGCGGCGGCGGGGATGCGCACCGGATGTCCCGCCTCGCGCGCCTTCGAGAGCTTGGGGGCATTCGCCGGCTCCACCCCGACGACGCGCGCGTTGGGCGCGCGCAGCTTGATCGCCGCGGCGACTCCCGCGCTCAACCCTCCTCCCCCCACGGGCACGATCACCATGCCGACGTCGGCCATGTCGTCGGCGATCTCGAGGCCCGCCGTCCCCTGCCCTTCGATGATCCAGGGATGATCGTAGGGGGGCACCATGGTGAGCCCCTCAGCCTCGACGATCTCGACGGCGCGGTCCATCCGCTCCTGGGTCGTGGTGCCGGCCAGCTCGATGCGCGCGCCGAGCCGCTCGGCGCCTCCGCGCTTGGCCGGCGTCACCGTCGTGGGCATGACGACGACCGCCTTCACGCCGAACAGCCTGGCGGCCAGCGCGACGGCCTGCGCGTGGTTCCCCGACGAGGGCGCGATCACGCCGCGCGCGCGCTCCGCGTCGCTGAGCCGCGAGAGGAAGTTGTAGGCGCCGCGGAACTTGAACGCGCCGCCCCGCTGCAGCATCTCCGGCTTGACCCAGATCTCCGCGCCGAGCTTCTCGGAGGCGGCGTCGAAGGGGAGGAGCGGAGTCCGGACGGCGACGGGAGCGATGCGCGCCGCGGCGGCGGTGAGGTCGGCTAGCGAGACGAGGGTCATAGATGGCAGGATGGTGTTCTTCAGTTCACGGTTTTTCGGTGTGCGGCCTGCCGCGGGACGCAGGGACCGACCGAGGCCGGCCGAGAACCGATAAACCGGAAACCGACAAACCGTAGTTCAGTAGTTCGCCTCACGCAAATATCCTGTTCCGCCCCGCGCTCTTCGCCTTGTACAGCGAGCGATCGGCCTCCTGCAGCAGCATCTCCGGCGAGATGGGATCCGTCCCGCGCGCGAGGGCGACGCCGACCGAGATCGTGATGCTGATGGCGGCGACGGCGGAGCCGAAGTTGAAGTCGTCCACCTTGCGCCGCAGCCGCTCGGCGAAGGTGAGCGCCCCCTGCCAGCCGGTGTCCGGCAGCACGATCACGAACTCGTCGCCGCCGAGCCGGGCGACGGCGTCGGTGTCGCGCGCGGTGGACTTCATGATGCCGGCGAGCTCCTGCAGCACCAGGTCGCCGAAGGGGTGGCCGCGCGTGTCGTTGATCTGCTTGAAGTGGTCGAGGTCGATCGCGAGCACGGCGACGGTGCTGCTCCGGCGCTTCGCCTGCCGCCACTCGGCGCGCAGCCGCGTCTCGAGCGCGCGGCGGTTCAGGCAGCCGGTGAGGGGATCGGTGCCGATCTGCTCGGCGAGGCGGGTGCGCATCGCCTCGAAGCTCTGCGCGAGCAGGGTGAGGTCGTCGGGACGCTTGTCCTGGCCGAGCGAGAGGGTGGGGGCGAGGTCGCCGTCCTCCACCATCTTGCAGAAGAGGCGCAGCCGGTTCATGCGCGCCCGGAAGCTGCCGTAGGCGGTGATGAGCACTCCGCTCACGAGCCCGAAGAGTCCCACCGTGAAGGCGACGTCCTGCGGCACGGGGCGGACCCCGATCGCCTGCGGGGGGAGGACGGCGACGGCGACGACATACGCGGCCGCGGCGAGGAGGGCCGCGTAGGTGCCGAGCAGCCGGCCGAAGTAGAAGGCGGCGAGCTGCACGACGAGCAGCGCGGCGATCAGGATGCGCGGCGCTTCGCTGGCCCCCCCGCTCAGCCAGACGAGGGCGGCGAGTGCGAGGATGTCCGCGGTGACGAGCAGCGCAGGGAGCCGGTGGTGGTGGACGCTCTCCGCGCGCTTGATGATCTGCGCCGTGACGAAGACGCAGAGCACGTAGGCCAGGGCGACGAGCGCCACCGGCACCGGCATCACCCGCAGCTCGTTCCGTCCGAACCCCAGCGCGAGCATGACGAGCGCGAGGAGGCCCAGGTAGCGGACCCACTGCTGCCAGAGCAGGGCGTCGCGCACGATCGCGCGCGCGTCGACGCGCAGCGCATCCTCGAGCTCGGGGGGCGTGGAGGTCGGCAGCTCGACGGTCGTCATCATCCCCGACGGCCCAGCGGCGGGGGGGATCTCATCGCGGTCAGCGGGCCAGGCCACGGCACTCCTTTGGAGCGTGAGTAATTCGCCAAGGTAGCCTCATTCGGGGGCGACGGAAAGCACGGAAAACGAGCGCGGCCCGGGCGAATGCCCGGGCCGCGCTCGTTCCAGCGACGCCGCCGGCGTCACTCGCCGGCGTCTCCCTCGGTCTCGGCGTCGCCACCGTCGGCACCACCGTCGCCCTCGCCCTCGCCCCCCTCTTCCTCGGGGACCACGCGGGCGACGGCCATCACCAGATCCTTGTCGTCCAGGTTGACGAGCTTCACCCCCTGCGTGTTGCGGCCCGCCACGCGGATCCCCTTCACCGGCATCCGGATGAGGATCCCCTGCTTCGTCATCAGCATCAGCTCGTCCTCGGGGAGGACTTCCATGATGGAGACGGCGTCGCCGGTCTTGTCGGTGCGGTGGATCGTGATGATCCCCTTGCCGCCGCGCTTCTGCACGCGGTAGTCGTCGATGGGGGAGCACTTGCCGATCCCCTTCTCGGCGACGACGAGCAGCGTCGCCTCGCGCTTGATCACCACCATGCCGATCACCACGTCGCGCGCGCCGAGCTCGATGCCCTTCACGCCGGTGGTGTCGCGGCCCATCTCGCGCACGTCCTGCTCGTGGAAGCGGATCGAGAGGCCGTGGCGCGTGGCCAGCACGATGTCGTTCGTGCCGGTGGTGACCTGCACGTCCATCAGCTCGTCGCCCTCCTCGATCTTGATCGCCTTGATCCCGTTGCTGCGCGGGTTGGCGTAGGCCGAGAGCGCCGTCTTCTTGACCGTCCCCTTCTTGGTGCTGAAGAGGAGGTACTGGTCGTCGCGGAACTCGCGGATCGGCAGGATCGCCTGGATCTTCGTGTCGGGGGTGACGTTGATGAGATTGACGACCGGCTTCCCCTTCGCGGCGCGTCCCGCCTGCGGGATCTCGTGCACCCGGAGCCAGAAGCAGCGCCCGTCGTCGGTGAAGGCGAGCAGGTACTCGTGCGTGGTGGCCACGAACAGGTGCTCGATGAAGTCCTCGTCCTTCAGCGCCTGCCCGTTGAGCCCCCGTCCGCCGCGCCGCTGCTTCTTGTACGTGCTCACCGCGGTGCGCTTGATGTAGCCCGAGTGCGAGATGGTGACGACCATCTCCTCGTCGGCGATCAGGTCCTCGATGGTGAACTCGCCCTCGTCGCTCGTGATCTCGCTGCGGCGCTCGTCACCGTACTTGGTGGTGATGTGCTCCAGCTCGCTCTTGAGCAGCTTCATCCGCAGCTCCTTGGAGGCCAGGAGAGTGCGCAGCTCGCCGATGAACGCCTGCACCTCCTTGAGCTCCTCTTCGAGCTTCTCGATCTCGAGGCCGGTGAGCTTGGCGAGGCGCATGTTGAGGATCGCCTCGGTCTGCCGCTCGCTCAGCTTGAACCGCGCCTGGAGCTGCGCGTTGGCCGTCGGCGTGTCCTCGGCGGCGCGGATGATCTTGATCACCTCGTCGATGTTGTCGACGGCGATCTTGAGCCCTTCCAGGATGTGCTCGCGCTCGAGCGCCTTGTCCAGCTCGAACTGCGCGCGCCGCACGATGACCTCGTGGCGGTGCGTGACGTAGTGCTCCAGCACCTCCTTGAGCGGCATGATCTTCGGGACCAGGCGCCGCGTCGTCGGGTCGGGCACGAGGGCGAGCATGATCACGCCGAACGTCGTCTGCATCTGCGTGTGCTTGTAGAGCTGGTTGAGCACGACGCGGGGGATGGCGTCGCGCTTCAGCTCGATCACCATGCGCAGGCCGTCGCGGTCGGACTCGTTGCGCAGATCGGAGATCCCCTCGAGCTTCTTGTCGCGCACCAGCTCGGCGATGTTCTCGAGCAGCTTGGCGCTGTTCACCTGGTAGGGGATCTCGGTGACGACGATCTGCGACTTGTTCGAGCTCTCCTTCTCCTCGATCACGGCGCGCGCGCGCATCACGATGCGGCCGCGCCCCGTCTCCTGGTAGTCCTTGATCCCCTCGCGCCCGTAGATGTAGCCCCCGGTGGGGAAGTCGGGCCCCTTGATGAACTTCCGCAGATCCGTCGGCGTGCAGTCGGGATTGTCGATGAGGTGGACGATGGCCGCCACGGTCTCGCGCAGGTTGTGCGGCGGGATGTTGGTGGCCATGCCGACGGCGATGCCCGACGACCCGTTGACGATGAGGTTGGGGATGCCGGCCGGCATCACCGCCGGCTCCTCGAGCCGGTCGTCGAAGTTCGGGACGTAGTCTACAGTGTTCTTCTCGATGTCGGAGAGCAGCTCCATCGCGATCGGCGCGAGCTTGGCCTCCGTGTAGCGGTACGCCGCGGCCGGATCGCCTTCGACGGAGCCGAAGTTGCCCTGGCCGTCCACGAGCGGATAGCGCAGCGAGAAGTCCTGCACCATGCGGACGAGCGCGTCGTACACGCTGGAGTCGCCGTGCGGGTGATACTTGCCGAGCACGTCGCCGACCACCGTCGCGCACTTCTTGTACGGACGGCCCGGCACGAGGCCCAGCTCGTTCATGGCGTACAGCACGCGCCGGTGCACCGGCTTGAGCCCGTCGCGCACGTCGGGCAGCGCGCGGGACACGATGACGCTCATCGAGTAGTTGATGAACGACTCGCGGATCTCATCGTCGATGAGGCGCGGCAGGATGCGTTCGCGGTTGTTCGGAGCAGTCATGAAACGCCGTTTCGAGAGGCGAGAAAACGTGGCGGGTACAGACTGGGAAATATACAGTCCGGAACGGGTTTAATCAACTCTGTTCCGACGGTGTAAATATATACGGGGCAATCACTTACAAATCCCAACTTCGGCCGTCTCCCATCTCTCTGCGTTGCTCGGGGAACGGGTCTCCCGCATTGAACGGAACCAGCCGGCCGAGGCCCGAATGACCGTGCGCCGCCCGGCGGGCGACGACGACCTCGCCGTCTCGCGCTCGCAGCTAGGGCTGCGGCCCGAAGAGTCCGCGCCATCGGGCGAACTCGCGCGGCGAGAGACCGTATCGGCCCGCCGAACCCTCGTTCAATCCGAGCAGCACACCCAGCGAGGCATCGACGAACGCCGCGCGGTCGGACTCGGGGATCCCGGCGAGCGCCGCGGCCTCGCGCAGCGTCGAGGTCGCGGGCGCCGCGCCGGCCCGAACCATGTCCGCGACCACGTCGACGATCTGCTCCCGGTACCGCAGCCGGATGGGGTCGGGCCGCCCGAGCGAGTCTCGCACCACACGGTACTGCGCGGCGGAGCGCTCGTACGCAAAGACGAAGACGTCGCGCAGCAGCTCGACGCGCCGGTGTTCATAGACGGCGATCGTGCCCTCGACGTACGCCCCCTCCGGCACGTCGACGAACGACAGCGGGCAGAGGTTGGACTCGATGAGCGAGATGTTCGCCGCCAGGCGGGACGTGCGCTTGTTCACGTCGATGAACGGCTGGAGATAGGGAATGTGCACCATCGCGAAGAAGGCCTGCTCGAACGGATCGGGGATCGCCCGCGCCGTTTCGAGGATCCGCTCGAAGCAGTCCCGGATCGTCTGAGGGATCGCGATCGGCACGTAGGTGCTGCCGCCGATGCTCACCGCGGTCTCGCGCAGACGTCCCTCGTCCGCGGGATTGCCCAGCAGGTTCTCCGACAGCGCCGCATGGAGAGAGGTCAGCGTTGCCGCGTTGAAGCCGATCCGCTCCGAGTCCGACACCAGGAGCTCGATCGCGCGCTTGTGATTCAGGATCATCTGCGCCTCCTGCGCATCCTTTCCCTCGGCGCGCTGGCCGAACTCGAGGAGGTTCTGGGTATCGAGCCGCGTGTATGTGTTGCCCTCGAGGCGGCTCGATGCCCAGGCGAGATCGATCAGTAGTCGGCCGTAGATGTCACGGGCGAAGGTGCCCGCGGGCCGATCTTCATCGGGCGTTGCGCCGACGTCGTGCAGATGGGCGCGGATCCCTTTGGGCAGGTACCAGCTTTCGCCCGGCACGTAGGAGAAGAGCCAATCGGGGACATAGCCGACGGGTGTTCTCCGTGAGGTCGGCAATCGCACCAGCGCGCGAAGCCTGGCCCCCTGGGCGGACAGCGCGGGCCCTCCAGCGACCGTTGCGGCGGACTCCGTGTCGGCGGTGCTTGCGGGCAGGTAGCTCGCGCGACGTCCCTCGCCGCGTAGCAGCAGCTGGCCGTCGATCACCAGCTCCTCGAGGCGCCGCTGAAGTGTTCGCACCGCGATCACCTCCCCGTGCCGCCTGGTATACTCGGCGGCGACGGCGCGCTTCGGGAGCCCGTTCGGGTTGTCACGCACTATTTCCGCGATGCGCTGACGCTGCCGAGCGAGCTCTGCGCGAGTGGGCCGGGCCATGATCTTCCTCGTCCTGTGATCGAGCGTTCCTGGCTGCCACGACGTGGCCATTGCCTACGCTGACACGATTCTCGAGCGATCAGCGGCCACGATATCGCGCCACACCTGGCTCGGCTCCGGCCAGATGGTGCGATAACGCGCCACTCGAGGCTCTCTCGCGCCACTTACTGCTCTGTCGCGCCAGATTACGAGATATCGCGCCAGATAACTTTACTTCGCGCCATATAATTCAGTATCGAGCCACATAATGCAAGGTTCGCTGAGGCGACATGCCAACAAGAGGGGTATTGACAAGATCATCTATATAACATATATAACATATATGACAACTTCAGCCACCGCAGCGACCCTCCGAACAATCAGGGCAAAGCTCGACCTGACCCAGGAACAGCTCGCCGACCGACTCGGGGTATCCTTCGCCACGGTGAACCGATGGGAAGGGGGCGCGAACGTGCCTCAGAAAGCGGCACGATTGGCGATCGCCGCCCTCGCGAGCGAAGCCGGAATCACTGAAAGCGAGCCGGACAGCGCCTCCGCGAGCGCCGCGGCGCAGGTGACGCGCCGGCGAGCCGGCGCCAGGCGCTCCGCCGCCCCCTCCACCAAGTCCATGGAGCAGATGCTCTGGGATGCTGCCTGCTCCATTCGCGGCGAGAAGGACGCCGCCAAGTTCAAGGACTACCTGCTCCCCCTGCTCTTCCTCAAGCGGCTCTCCGACGTCTTCGACGACGAGATCGACCGCCTTGCCGAGGAGTACGGCGACCGCGCCACGGCGCTGGAGATCGCCGAGGGCGACCACGAGCTGCTGCGCTTCTATCTCCCGCACGAGGCCCGGTGGGCGATCCTCAGCGGGCGCGAGCAGCGGGACTGGCCGCTCGACGAGCAAGGGAGGAGCACGAAGCCCAGGGACATCGGCGAGCACCTGACGAGGGCGGTGCGCGCGGTCGTCCGGCAGAACCCCTCGCTGTCGGGGGTGATCGACGTCGTGGACTTCGCCGCCGAGCGGAATGGCGAGCGCGACGTCAACCCGGCGAAGCTGCGCGAGGTGGTGGAGACCTTCTCCGACCCGCGATACCGGCTCGGCCTGGCCGACGTGCAGCCCGACTTCCTGGGGCGGGCCTACGAGTATCTGCTGCGCAAGTTCGCCGAGGGGTCGGGGCAGAGCGCCGGGGAGTTCTTCACTCCCACCGAGGTGGGCTTCCTGATGGGGCACATCCTGCGCCCTCGGCCCGGCGAGGAGTGCCACGACTATGCGTGCGGGTCGGCGGGGCTCCTGGTGAAGCTCCAGCTCGTGGCGCGCGAGCTCGACCCCACGAGCCGGGTGCCGCTGAAGCTGTACGGACAGGAGCTGACTGCGGAGAGCTACGCGGTCGCGCAGATGAACGCGATCATCCACGACATGAGCGTGGAGATGGCGCGGGGCGACACGATGATCAACCCGAAGTTCAAGACGCCCTCGGGGAGCCTGCGCCAGTACGACGTGGTGGTGGCGAACCCGATGTGGAACCAGCCGTTCAATCCGGACATTTTCGCCGACGATCCGTTCGACCGCTTTCGCGCGGCGGGGGGAACGACGAGTGGCAAGGGGGATTGGGCCTGGCTGCAGCACACGCTCGCCTGCCTGAACGAGCGCGGGCGCGCGGCGGTGGTGCTCGACACGGGCGCGCTGACGCGCGGGTCGGGGTCGAAGAACGAGGACCGGGAGCGGAACATCCGGAAGTGGTTCGTCGATCGCGACCTGATCGACGGGGTGATCCTGCTGCCGGACAACCTGTTCTACAACACGACGGCGGCTGGGGTGATCGTCGTGCTGTCGCGGCGAAAGCCGGCTGCGCGGAAGGGGAAGGTGGTGGTGGTGAACGCGTCGCGGCGGGTGGAGAAGGGGCGGCCGAAGAACTTCATGCCGGACGAGGTGATCCGGCCGTTGGCGGCGGCGTATCTGAAAGGGGAGGCTGTCGATGGCGAGGTGGCGGTGGTTTCGCGGGAGCAGTTGGAGGAGGCGGATTACAATTTGAGCCCGAGCCGGTGGGTGGCGCAGGGAGATGCCGGCGCTCAGCGGCCCATCAAGGACTTGGTGAGCGAGTTGCTGCTGCTCGACCAGGAGACGCTGACGATCGACGCATCGATTGCCATGATGCTGAGGGGGCTATGATCAATCCGGACTGGCCACTCCGCCCACTCGGTGAGCTGTTCGAGATCGGCGCCGGTAAATCAATGTCTGCCGCGGCGCGAGATGGAGCGGTCAAGACGCCTTTTCTTCGCACGTCGAATGTGCTGTGGGACGAGATCGATCTGACGACCGTGGACGAGATGGCGATACCGGCGCGTGAGCTCGAGGGCAAGCTCTTGCAGCCAGGCGACCTGCTGGTGTGCGAAGGGGGAGCGATCGGCCGTGCGGCGATCTGGGGCGGCGAGATGGAGCGGGTCTCCTTCCAGAATCACCTACATCGTCTCCGGCCGCGCGTCGAGGGAGTGGAGCCTCGCTTCTACGTCTACTTCTTGCTGTCTGCGTTCACACAGTTGGGGATTTTCGAGGGCGCTGGCAACAAGACGACGATACCGAATCTGTCGCGGAATCGGCTGGCAGCCCTAACGATCCCTCAACCGGAGATATCGGAACAGCGCGCAATCGTAAGCGTGCTGGCTCAGGTTCATCGTGGCATTCGTATGCACCTGCAGAGCGAGCGACTCAGCCGGGAGCTCAAGCGCGACACGATGAGCACACTCTTCACGCGTGGAGTGCGTGAAGAGCCGCAGAAGCACACAAAGATCGGCTCCATGCCAGCGAGCTGGGATTCGCAACCACTCGTCGATCTGTGTGAGATTCGCAGTGGAGGCACGCCGCGAAAGTCAGTGAGCGAATTCTGGGCTGGCGACATCCCCTGGGTTTCGGGCAAGGACCTGAAGTCGCCTGTGCTCGACGATGCAATCGATCATGTTAGCAGCGAGGGAGTCAAGGCTGGTAGTCGCATCGCCCCAGAAGGATCGGTTCTACTACTCGTTCGCGGGATGGGCCTAGCGAAAGACCTGCCCGTCGCGGTTATCAGCAGGCCGATGGCGTTTAACCAGGATATCAAGGCACTCATACCGCATGGCGAGAATTCAGGGCGCCTCCTCCGGTCCGCAATCTATGCCGCCAAACAACGACTCTTGGACAAGATGGTGCCGTCCGCTCATGGCACTATGACCTTGAATTTGAATGATGTGGAGTCATTCGAAGTGGCGTGGCCGGGCGATCCCGAGGAGGCAGCCGAGATCGTCGCCATCCTCGACGCCATCGACCGCAAGATCGACCTCCATCGCCGCAAGCGCGCGGTCCTCGACGAGCTGTTCAAGTCCCTCCTCCACAAGCTGATGACCGGCGAGATCCGCGTGGCCGATCTCGACCTCTCCGCGCTGGAGCCGAGGTCCGACAGTGAGGTTGCCGCATGAGCATTCCGATCCGCGGCGATCGCCGTGAGGGGCGTCCCGGAATGGCGGAGGTGCGGTCGCGCGCCGCGTTGCGTCTCACCAAGACGCAGCAATCGCCCTGTCGACTCACTCAACGCCATCTCGTGAGACAGAAGCCCCCTGGCATCAGACCCGTGCGACGCAACGCCGGCGCCCCATGACCGATCTGAAGATCAGCGAAGGCGGCTCCGTCCAGTTCCCGATGGTCGCCCACGCCGTCTCCATCGGCTGGACGCCCCTCACGCCGGACGAGGCCCGCCAGAAGCGCGGCGGCGACGCGGGGATGCTCCTGCGCGACGAGCTCGAGGCCGCGCTCCGCCGCTTCAACCCCTGGCTCACCCCCGACGCCGTCCGCCAGATCGTCGAGAAGCTCGAGGCGATCCCCGCCACGATCGACGGCAACCGCGACATGCTCGCCTGGCTGCGCGGCGAGCGGCAGTGGTACGACGAGAGCGAAGAGCGCCACCGCCACGTCCAGCTCGTCGACTTCGCGGCGCCGAACGCGAACGCCCTCCACGTCACCTGGGAGTGGAAGCTCAAGCCCCCCGCGCGCAAGGGCAATCGCGCGGACGTGATGTTCCTCGTCAATGGCGTCCCGGTCTGCATCGTCGAGCACAAGAACCCCAGGGACGGGGGTGCCATCGAGCGCGGCATCACCCAGCTCCGCCGCTACGAGAAGGAGACGCCGGAGCTCCTCGGCACGCCGCAGCTCTTCAACGTCACCCACCTGCTCGACTACTGGTACGGCGTCACCTGGAATGTGAACCGCCGCTACATGGCGCGCTGGAAGCAGAAGCCCGAGGAGACGTACCGCTTCGCCGTCCAGTCGTTCTTCGAGCCCACGGACTTCCTTCGCACCCTCCAGCACTGGATCCTCTTCTACGTCGAGGACAACGAGACACGGAAGTCGGTCCTCCGCCAGCACCAGCGCACCGCCATCGACCGGATCGTCGAGCGCTGCGTCGACCCGGCCAGGACGCGAGGGCTCGTGTGGCACACGCAGGGCTCGGGCAAGACCTTCACCCTCCTCACCGCGGCGCGACTCATCCTCGAGGACAAGGAGCGCTTCCGCAACGCCACGGTCATCCTCGTGGTGGACCGCACCGAGCTGGAGGGCCAGCTCAAGGGCTGGGTGGACAAGCTGCTCGGCGAGATGCAGCAGCAGGACATCTCCGTCTGGCGGGCGGGCTCCAAGCCCGAGCTGCAGGAGATGCTCGCCACCGACAAGCGCGGGCTGATCGTCTCGATGATCCACAAGTTCGACGGGATCGACAGGAACGTGAACACGCGGAACAACGTCTACGTCTTCATCGACGAGGCGCACCGGTCGGTGGCGAGGAATCTCGGCAGCTACATGATGGCGGCCCTCCCCGCGGCCACGATCATCGGCTTCACCGGAACGCCGATCGCCAGGACGACGCAGGGCGAGGGGACGTTCAAGATCTTCGGCACCGAGGACGAGCGCGGCTACCTCGACAAGTACTCCATCCTCGAATCGATCGCCGACGAGACGACGCTGCCCATTCGCCATACCATGGCGCCGAGCGAGATGACGGTGCCCGCCGAGCAGCTGGACAGGGAGTTCTTCGCCCTCGCTGCGGCGGAGGACGTGACGGACATCGACGAGCTGAACCGGGTGCTCGACCGCGCCGTGGGATTGCGCACCTTCCTCACCGCCGACGACCGGATCGAGAAGGTGGCGGCGTACGTCGCCCGGCATTTCACCGAGAATGTCCTCCCCCTCGGCTACAAGGCGTTCCTCGTCGGGGTGAACCGCGAGGCGTGCGCCAAGTACAAGCGGGCGCTCGACAGGCTGCTCCCCCGCGAGTGGTCGGAAGCGGTGTATTCCGACAACGCGGCGGACGTCATCGACCGGCCCCTCGTGGCCGAGCTGCAACTCTCGGCGGATCGCGAGTCGGATGTCCGCCGGTCGTTCAAGAAGGCGGGGGAGGATCCGAAGATCCTCATCGTCACCGACAAGCTGCTCACCGGCTACGACGCTCCGCTGCTCTACTGCATGTATCTCGACAAGCCGATGCGCGACCACGTGCTGCTCCAGGCGATCGCGCGAGTCAACCGCCCGTACGTCGACGCCAACGGCGTGCAGAAGCAGGTAGGGCTCGTCGTCGACTTCGTCGGCGTGCTCCGCGAGCTGAAGAAGGCGCTCCAGTTCGACAGCGCCGACGTGAGCGGGGTGATCGAGGACCTGGAGCTGCTGGTGCAGGATCTTCTCGTCCGCCTCGAACGCGCGCGGACGGAGTACCTCGCGGTGGCCGCAGGCGACAGCGCCGACGAGCGTCTGGAGGCGGTCGTCTACGGGCGATTCCTCGAGCCGGGGCCTCGCAAGGCGTTCTTCGAGGCGTACAAGGAGATCGAGGCGCTCTGGGAGATCGTCTCGCCGTCGCCGGAGCTCCGTGACCTCATCCCTACCTTCAAACGGCTCGCGAGTCTCTACGCCGCGGTGCGAAACGCGTACGGGGAGCACGGCGCCTACGTCGCTGACCTCGCCTACAAGACCGCGCTGCTCGTGAAGGAGAACGCCGCGCAGTTCGGACTCGGCGATGTCGTCAGGACGATCACCTTCGATATCGAGACGCTCGAGAGGTTGCGGGGCGATCCCGGCACCGACGAGGGAAAGGTGTTCAACCTGGTCCGGGGGCTGCAGAAGGAGATCGACGAGGAGCCCGACACGGCGCCGTTGCTGCTCTCGCTCAAGGACCGCGCCGAGCGCATCCTCAAGGATCTGGAGGGCCGCCATCTATCCGGGCTCGCGGCGATGGATCTGCTCGCGACGATGGCGAAGGAAAAGGAGGAGGCGCTCGGCAGCTTCCGCGAGAGCGGGCTCTCCCCGAAATCGTTCGGCGTGTACTGGGCACTGAAGGACGACTCCGCGCTGCGCGTGGCAGGCGTCTCTCCGATGGGCCTCGCAAACGAGACGGAAGTGCTGCTCTCGCGATTCCCGAACGCCAAGGTCAACCCGGACGAGCAGCGTAAGCTCCGTGCCGCGCTTTACGTGCCCCTTCTGGCGCTCGACTCGGACGAGCGTGGACGCGTGGTCGATGCGATCATCGCCATCGTCATCGGCGGCGATGACCAGCACTGAGCGGCGACGTCAGCGCCTCCGCGAACGGGCCGAATCCTGGTCGGAACGGTTACATGTCACGCCACGGCAGCTTCGCATCCAGCGCATGACGCGAAAATGGGGCTCCTGCTCCACGGGCGGAATCGTCACCCTGGCCGACGATCTCGCACGACTGTCATCGCCGTTTCAGGACTACGTCATCGTTCACGAGCTGCTGCACCTGCGAGTCCGGAATCACGGACGGGTGTTCAAGGCGCTGATGAGTCTGCATGTGCCCGGTTGGCGCCAGATCGCCGCGACCGCTTCGGACCGATATCGTCGGCGGATAATTCCGCCGGCAGTTCCCGTCGAACCCGTCGGATCGGTTCCTCGCGGTTGACCTGGGGCCGGTCAACAGGGATCCGGCGCACCTCCCCACGCCCGCGCCCGTGGGCCCTACTCGCGCCCTTCCGACGTCGTCGGGATCGTCTCGGGGAACTCCGCCGTGTTCGGGAACTCCTCATCCATCTCGGCATCCTCCGCCGCGGCGATCGCCCGCTCGCGGCGCAGCGCCTCGTCCCGCTCGGCGCGGTACTGCTCGTACCACTCGCGCGTCACCTGCCCCGCGAGATCGCGGTTTCCAAGCCCGAAGGCGAGCGCCATCGCCAGGGCGATCGCCCCGAACAGGATGGCGAAGGCGGTCGTCACGATGTCCGTCGCGATCCCCAGCTCCTGCAGCGCCATGAAGATCGCCAGGAGGATCACCCCGCCGCGGCCCACCCGCGCCAGCGCGCGCCCCCCGTGCAGCGCGCCGGCCGACGCCCCGATCAGCCCCCCGACGAAGCCGCCGAGCACGATGCCCACGAGGATGATCACGATCGCCGCGATCACGCTCGGGATGTAGCTCACCAGCTCCGAGAAGACGTTCGCCAGCGACTCCAGCCCCAGCGCGTTGGCCGCCACGAGGATGACGGCGAACATCACCAGCCAGAACACGAGGTTCGACAGCACCCGGATCGGGTTGAGGTGCGACCCCGACCGCTCCACGGCCTGCATCACCCCCCCCTTCTCCAGCATCCGGTTCAGGTGAATGCGCCGCAGGAAGCGCTCGACGAGCTTCTCGAGCACCTTGGCCAGCAGGTAGCCGGCGAAGAGGATGACGAGCGCTCCGAGCAGTGCCGGGACGATGTCGCCGAACACCTGGGCGAAGCTGAATTGCAGCCGGTCCACGAAGCTGGTGCTGCGTTCCTGAAGAAGCATGGTCGCGAGTGGGAGAGGGCCGTCGCCGAGCGCCGGAGAAAAGCTAGTCGATTCGCCGCGCCGCCGTGAGCCGGCGCGACCTAGTTGCGGGTGCCGCGCTTGATGTCGAAGATGACGCTGCGGCGGCAGGCGGGACAGATCAGCCACTCCCGCCGCCTGGCGTATCCCAGGCCGAACGATCCCCCGCCGATGGAGCGGAGGGTCATCGGCGTCCCGTCCCGCGGGCACACCGCCTTCTCGCCGGCCGCGACAGCGGCGCGGATCGCCTGCTGCTCGGCGGCCTCGTACTGGGCGTGCTGGTCGGTCATCTCGGCACCATGCCTCAATTGTCGCTGCCGAAGCGCCCGCCGGACAGTGCCCCCCTCTCAGGCCGGCAGTACCGCCGTCGCCTCGATCTCCACGCGCGCCCGCTCCTCCACCAGCCCGCTCACGACGATCACCGACATCGGGGGATAGCAGGCGCCGAACAGCTCGCGCCAGGCGACCCCCACCTCGCGGCGCGCCGCCACATACTCGGCGCGGCTCGTGACGTACCAGGTGAGCCGCACGAGATGCTCCGGCGCCCCTCCCGCCTCCCCCAGGAGCACCGCCACGTTCTGCAGCGTCTGCCGCGCCTGCCCCGCGAAATCGTCGGTGGTGAACTCGCCGGTCGCGGGATCCCAGCCGATCTGTCCCGCGAGCACGACCAGGCGGCCGCCCGGGGGGAGCACGATCCCGTTCGCGTAGCCCCGCGCCGGCGCCCAGCCCTCGGGAAGCAGGAAGCGCGTCGCGTCGCTCACCGGGCGGCCTCCCCGCTCTCGCGCAGGCGGAAGCGCTGCAGCTTGCCGGTGGTCGTGCGCGGCAGCACGGGGACGAACTCCACGGCGCGCGGATACTTGTACGGCGCGATGCGTGCCTTCACGAACTCCTGCAGCTCCCTCGCCAGCTCGGCACTTCCCGCCTGCCCGGCAGCCAGGACGATCACCGCCTTCACCACCTGGCCGCGCTCCTCGTCGGGCAGCCCGATCACCGCGCACTCCAGCACGGCGGGATGCTCCAGCAGCACGTTCTCCACCTCGGGGCCGGCGATGTTGTAGCCCGACGACACGATGATGTCGTCGGTGCGCGCCTGGTACCAGAAGTAGCCGTCGGCGTCGCGCAGGTACGAGTCGCCGGTGAGGTTCCAGCCATGCTGCACGTAGCGCTCCTGTTGTGCGACGTTGTCGAGATAGCGGCAGCCGGTGGGGCCGCGCACGGCCAGCCGGCCGGCGGTGCCGTCGGGGAGGGGGTTCCCCGCCTCGTCCACGATGCGCGCCTCGTACCCCGGGACGACGCGTCCCGTGGCGCCCGGCCGGATGTCGTCCTCCGACGCGCTGATGAAGATGTGGAGCATCTCCGTCGCGCCGATGCCGTCGATGATCTTCACCCCGGTCGCGTCGCGCCAGGCCTCGAACACGCTCCGCGGCAGCGTCTCGCCGGCGGACACGCACTTCCGCAGGCTCGACACGTCGTGACCGGCGAGCATGCCGCACATCGCGCGGTACGCCGTCGGCGCCGTGAAGCAGATCGTCGGACGGTGCTCGGTGATCGCCTTGAGGAGCTGCGGCGGGCTGGCCTGCTCGAGCAGCAGCGCGCACGCCCCGAAGCGGAGGGGGAAGAGCAGCAGCCCGCCGAGCGCATAGGTGAAGGCCAGCGGCGGCGAGCCGCAGAAGAGATCGTCGGGCCCGGGACGCAGGACGTACCGCGGAAAGCAGTCGGTGATGGCGAGGATGTCGCGGTGCGAGTGCATCGTCCCCTTCCCTTCCCCCGTGGTGCCGGAGGTGAAGGCGACGAGGGCGATGTCTTCCGCCGACGTGTCCACCGCGGCGAACTGGTCCGGCTTGCCGCGCATCAACGACTCGAGCTCCCCGTCGGCGTCGAGCCGCCCGAACTGGACGACGCGCGCGCCCACGCGCGGCGAGCCGTCGCGCCGCGTGCGGAAGGCGCCGAGACAGTCGACGGCGGTGCGCGCGTCGCAGAGGGCGAGCGAGATCTCCGCCTTGTCGGCGACGGCCTGGATCTCCCGCTCGCGCAGGAGCGCCATCGTGCACACCGCCACTCCGCCCGCCTTCAGCACGGCGAACCAGCAGGCCGCGAGCATCGGGGTGTTGGGACCGCGCAGCAGAACGCGATTCCCAGGCACGAGCCCGAGATCGTCGGTGAGCACGGACGCGATCCGGTTGGTGGCGGCGAGCAGCTCGCGGTAGCTCCACTCGCCACCGGGAAAGCGCAGGGCGGCGCGGTCGCCGTGCCCCGCGGCCACCGCGCCGTCGAGGAGCTCGGCCGCGCAGTTGAGCCTGAACGGGTACGCGAGCTCGGGGAGCCCCGAGAAGTCGCGCACCGGCATCAGCGCGTCCGGGGGCATCCGGTCGGCGCAGAAGGTGTCGCGATAGGCCGAGCGCTCGCGCGCCTCAGACACGCCCGCCCCGCGCGTGACTGGCCAGGAGCTGGCCGGCGATGACGAGCTGCTGCACCTCGGTCGTCCCCTCGTAGATCCGCAGCGCGCGGATCTCGCGGTAGAGCCGCTCCACCGGGTGGCCGCTCTCCACGCCGCGCGCCCCCATGAGCTGCAGCGCCTGGTCGATGACACGCTGCGCGGCCTCGGTGGCGAACAGCTTCGCCATCGCCGCCTCGCGCGTGATGCGCTCGGCACCCTGATCGCGCGTGAAGGCGGCGCGATACACCAGCAGCGCGCTCGCGTCGATGTCGGTCGCCATCGTGGCGAGCTTGGCCTGCGTGAGCTGGAAGTCCTGGAGGCGCTGGCCGAACATCCGCCGAGTCGACACGTGCGCCAGCGCCTCGTCCAGCGCGCGGCGGGCGAAGCCGAGCGCCGCCGCGGCGACTGTCGTGCGGAAGACGTCCAGCGTGCCGAGCGCCACGCGCAGCCCGCGTCCCGCCTCGCCGACGACGCGGCTCACCGGGACCCGGCACTCGTCGAAGCGGAGCGTCGCGAGCGGATGCGGCGCGATGGTGGAGATGCGGCGCGAGATCTGGAAGCCGTCGTCGCCTGGCTCGACGACGAGCGCCACGTACTCGCGCTCCGCCTCGCCCAGCCGGCAGAACACGACGTACTGGTCGGCGATGCCGCCGTTGGAGATCCAGGTCTTCTCGCCGTCGATGACGTACTCGTCGCCGTCACGCACCGCGGTCGTGCGCATGGCGGCCACGTCGGAGCCCGCCTCGCTCTCGGAGATCGCGAAGGCGGCGATCGCCTCGCCACTGGCGACGCGCGGCAGGTAGCGCGCCTTGAGCTCGGGCGATCCGAACAGGGAGATGGGGCCGGCGCCGAGCCCCTGCATGGCGAAGACGAAGTCGGCCAGGCCGGAGACGCGGGCGAGCGTCTCGCGCGCGACGCAGAGGGAGCGGACGTCGAGCACCGGGTGCATCCCGCCGTGCTCGGCGGGGATGGCGTAGCGCAGCCAGCCCGCCCGCCCCATCCGCTTGACGAGCACGCGGCATTCGTCGTCGACGTCGCTCTCGGCCTCGGCGTCGGCGTCGTCGGCTTCGGCGAGCGCCCAGGCACGGAGCTCGCGCGCGAGGACGCGGTGCTCGTCGGTGAAGAGGGGGAGGGAGAGGATGTCGTCCACGGTCAGTTCCCCTGGAAGTCCGGCCGGCGGCGCTCGACGAACGCCACGTAGGCGCGCTCGAAGTCCTCGCCGCGCATGCACGCCGCCTGGCGCTCCGCTTCGAGATCGATCGCGTCGTTCACGTCCATCGCCCACTCGTCGTGCAGGCAGCGCTTGGTGACGGCATGCGCCGCCGTCGGGCCGTTCGCGAGCTCCTTCGCGACGGCGATCGCCTCGGCCAGTAGCGACTCGGGGGCGCAGAGGTGATTGTAGAAGCCCCACCGCTCCGCCTCGGTGCCATCCATGCCGCGGCCGAGGAAGAGCAGCTCGCTCGCGCGTCCCTGGCCGACGATGCGCGGCAGGAGCGCGCACGCCCCCATGTCGGCGCCAGAGAGCCCCACGCGCGTGAAGAGGAAGGCCACCTTGCTGCGCGCCGTGCCGTAGCGGAGATCGCTCGCCATCGCGAGGATCGCCCCCGCCCCCGCGCAGACCCCGTCCACCGCGGCCACGATGGGCTGCGGGCAGGCGCGCATCGCCTTCACCAGCCCGCCCGTCATCCGCGTGAAGGCGAGCAACCCGGCGTGATCGCCCTCGTTCTTCATGCGCACGAGAGGACCGATGATCTCGTGCACGTCGCCCCCGCTGCAGAAGTCGTGGCCCGCCCCCGTGATGACCACGGCGCCCACCTCGCGCACGCGCTCCAGCGCCTGGAAGGTGTCGGTCAGCTCGCGGTACGACTCCATCGTGAGCGGGTTCTTCCGCTCCGGCCGGTCCAGTGTGATCACGGCGACGCGGTCGCGCACGCTCCACCCGAAGTGGCGGGGCAGGATCTGGCTCGCCTGGTACTCGCTGCTCATGACTCCCCCTCCTCCTCCTCCTCCTCCTCCTCGGCGAGGGCCACGCGCACGGAGTCGCGCAGCCTGCCGAGCAACGCGTCCAGATCGGCGCGGTCATCGGCCGACAGGTCGCCGAACAGGCGCTCGATCCACCCTTCATGCACCGGCGTCATCGCGTCGAGCGCGGTCTTTCCCTTCTTCGTGAGCCGGACGATCTGCGTGCGCCGGTCCCTGGGCGAGGCGGCGCGGCTGACGAGCCGCTCCTGCACCAGCCGCTCGATCAGCCCGGTGAGGTTGCCGTTCGTCACCATCAGCCGCCGCGACAGCTCGCTCATCGTGAGTCCCTGCACGGAGTCGCGCGACGCGGCATCGAGCTGCGCCAGGACGTCGAAGCGCGGCAGGGTGATGTCGAACTCCTCGCGCAGCCGGCTGCGCACTTCGCGCTCGACCAGGTTGCTGCACGAGAGCAGCCGCAGCCAGAGACGCAGGGAGTCGTGCGGGGCGGCACGCAGCGCGGCCAGCTTCGTGTCGGTGCGGCTCATGCGACCTCTCCCCCGGTGATGCCGAGCGCGATGCCGGTGACCGCGGCGGCGGCCGGCGCGCAGAGCCAGCCCACCGCGCTCGCCACCTCCGCCGGCGTGGTCAGCTTGCCGCGCGGGATCGTCTTGACGAGCATCGCGCGCGCCTCGGCCGGCGTTGCGCCCATCGCGGCGACCAGGTTGCTCACGGCGCGCTCAGTGAGCTCCGTGTCCGTGTAGCCGGGACAGACGGCATTGACGGTGATGCCGTGCTTCGCGGTCTCCAGGGCCAGCGCCCGCGTGTAGCCGACGACGCCGTGCTTGGCGGCGCAGTACGCGGTCATCGTCTTGTAGCCGCGCAGCCCCGCGGTGCTCGCCACGTTGACGATGCGCCCGTGCTTCGCCGCCAGCATCCCGCCGAGCACCTGCATGCTGCAGGCGTACGTCCCGGTGAGGTTGACGGCGATCATGCGCGCCCAGAGCGCGGCATCGGTCTCGAGCGCCAGCGCGCTCTCCGCGGCCCCGGCGTTGTTGACGAGCACCGCCACCGGGCCGTGCCGCTCGGCCGCGGCCCTGAAGGCCTCGCTCACGCTCCGCTCGTCGGTGACGTCGCAGACCAGGTCGTGCACGTCGGCACCCGTGCCGCGCAGCGCGTCGGCGCTCCGCCGCAGCGCATCGGCGTGCCGCGCCATCACGGTGACCCTGGCGCCGCGTGCGGCGAGCGCGGCGGCAATCGCCGCCCCGATGCCGCGGCTCGCGCCGGTGACCACCGCGTGCGAGCCCTCGAGGTACCGCTCAGGCGCATCCATTCATCGTGCGGTGAGGGAAGCGGCGCGAGCCAGCTCGCGCTCGTGCTGTAGACGACCGAGATGATACTGGCGTGGCCAGTCCACGCCGCGATAGCCCAGCGCCGCCGCGGCGTGGAGCGTCCAGTGCGGATCGCTCAGGTGCGGGCGCCCGATCGCGACCAGATCGGCGCGGCCGGCGGCGATGATGCCGTTCACCTGATCCGCCTCCGTGACGTTCCCCACGGCGATGGTCGCCACTCCTGCCTCGTTGCGGATCCGGTCGCTGTACGGCGTCTGGAAGAGGCGGCCGTACACCGGCGCGGCCTCGCTCGTGGTCTGGCCGGTGGAGACGTGGATCAGGTCGGCCCCCGCCTCGCCGAAGGCGCGGCCGATCGCCACCGACTCGTCGCCGGTGATCCCGCCCTCCACCCAGTCGGTGGCCGAGATGCGCACCGACATCGGGCGCCCGGCGGGCCAGTGCGCGCGCATCGCGGCGAAGGTCTCGAGCGGGAAGCGCAGCCGGTTGGCGAGGGAGCCGCCGTACTCGTCGGTGCGACGGTTGCTCACCGGGGTGATGAAGCTCGAGAGGAGATAGCCGTGCGCGGCGTGCAGCTCCAGCATGTCGAAGCCGGCGTCGATCGCCATCGCCGTGGCCTGCACGAACTCGTCGCGCACGCGGTCCATGTCGTCGCGCGCCATCTCGCGCGGCGCGGGGAGCCGTTCCACGTACGGGAGCGGCGACGGCGCGATCGTCTCCCACCCTTCCTCCTCCAGCGGCAGGTCGGCCCCCTCCCACGGCAGGCGGGTGGATCCCTTTCGCCCGGAGTGGCCGAGCTGCAGGCAGATCCGGGCGGGCGACCAGCCGTGGACGAAGTCCGTGACGCGTCGCCAGTGCTCGAGATGCTCCGGGGTGTACATCCCCGTGCACCCCAGGGTGATGCGCCCCTCGGCCGACACGCAGACCATCTCCGTCATCACCAGGGCGGCTCCGCCGAGGGCGCGGGCGCCGAGGTGGACGAGATGGAAGTCGTTCGGCGTGCCGTCCGTGGCGCTGTACATGTCCATCGGGGCGAGCACGACGCGGTTGGCGAGCGTCATGCCGCGTACGGTGAACGAGGTGAACATCGGCGGCGCCGCGGGCTCGGTGGTTGCCGGCATGCCGACTCCCGCGGCGAACCAGCGCTCCACTCCTTCCACGTAGCGGGCGTCGCGCAGCCGGAGGTTCTCGTGGCTGACGCGCTGGCTCCGCGTCAACAGGCTGTAGGCGAGCTGCTCGGCCGGCAGGGCGACGTAGCGACGGGCGTGCTCGAACCACTCCATCGAGTTGCGCGCGGCGTTCTGCAGGCGCAGCGACTCCGTCATCCGCACGTCCTGATAGCGCTGCAGCGCCGCGGGCAGGTCGGCGGCGCGCTCCGCCCGGGCCACCTCGGCGGCGAGAGCGATGGCGTCCTCCATCGCCAGCTTGGTCCCCGATCCGATCGAGCAGTGCGCCGTGTGCGCGGCGTCGCCCACCAGGACGACGCCGTCGTGGAACCAGCAGGTGTTCTTCACGCGCGTGAAGCGGCTCCACGGCGACGCGGCGCGGTGCGCGGCGTTCGACAGGAGCCGGTGGCCGCCGAGCCGGCCGGCGAACAGTGCCTCGCAGGCGGCGATCGTCTGCTCCGTGTCCATCGCGTCGAGGCCCGCGGCGCGCCACGACGCCTCGTCGCACTCGACGATGAAGGTCGAGGTGCCTTCGTCGAAACGATAGCAGTGCGCCTGGAAGACGCCGTGCTCGTTCTCGGCGAAGAGGAAGGTGAAGGCCTGGAAGGGGAAGTCGGTGCCGAGCCAGACGAAGCGCGCCGGCCGCACGTCGAGGTCGGGGACGAAGTGGGCGGCGAGCTCGGCGCGGATCGCGCTGTTCACCCCGTCGGCGGCGACGACGAGGCCGGCGTCGCCGTAGCCGAGGGAGGCGAGGTCGGCGAGCGAGGCGACGTTCGTCTCGAAATGCAGCTCGACGCCCACCTCGGCGGCGCGGCGCTGCAGGATGTGCAGCAGCTTCCGTCGCGCGATGCCGCAGAAGCCGTGGCCCCCCGAGGTGATGCGGCGGTCGCCGATGACGACGTCGATGTCGTCCCAGTGCGCGAAGCCCTCGGTGATGGCGCGGCAGGTGGGCTCGTCGGCGCGCCGGAAGTTCTCCAGCGTCTGGTCGGAGAACACCACCCCCCAGCCGAAGGTGTCGTCGGCCCGGTTGCGCTCCAGCACCACCACGTCGTGCGCGGGCCGCGCCTGCTTGAGCAGCAGCGCCGTGTACAGCCCGGCTGGTCCTCCCCCGACGATGACCACTCGCATGGCGCGATATTATAGGCCTGAAGCAATTCCGCAAGGCGCGGCCGGGCGCCGCCTCAGATCTCCAGCAGCCGGGCGCGCAGGTCGGCGGGGACGGGAATCGTCTTCCGCTCCTCGTAGTCGAACATCACCTGCGTGGTCTCCCCCTCGGCCACGAGGCGGCCATCCCCTTCCGTCACGACCCGGTAGGCCCACACCCACGCCTTGGTGCGCACCTCGCGCGTGGACACCTCGACGACGAGCACGTCGCCGAGCATCGCCGGGCTCACGTAGGTGACGCGCGCCTCGGCGAGGATGAATTCTGCGTCCACAGGCCCCGCGACGCGCTCCCACGCCGCCATGCGCGCCAGCTCGAAGTAGGTGAGGTAGAGCGCGTTGTTGACGTGGCCGCGCAGGTCGAGGTCGTTGTAGCGGAGCTGGATGGAGACGCGCATCATCGCACCGCCACGACGATCTTGCCGAACTGCTCCCCCGACTCGAGCCGCTCGAAGGCGTCGCGCCCCTCCTCCATGGCATAGACGCGGTCCACCACGGGACGCAGCCGGCCGGCGTTGAACTGCTCGACGATGGCGCGGAACTCGGCCTCGCTTCCCATCGTGGAGCCGAGCAGGCTCCACTGGTTCCAGAACATCCGGCGGACGTCGGTCGTCACCATCGGCCCCGAGGTGCCGCCGCAGGTGACGAGGCGGCCGCGCTTGCCCAGCGCCCCGAGCGATTGGCTCCAGGTGGCTTCGCCAACCGAATCCACGACGACGTCGACGCCGCGCTTGCCGGTGCGCGCGCGCATCTCGCGGCCGACGTCCACGCCGCGGTGGTTGACGAAGTCGTCGGCGCCGAGCGAGACGGCGCGCGCGAGCTTGCCGTCGCTCCCCGAGGTGACGGTGACATGGGCGCCGAGCAGCTTGCAGATCTGCAGGCACGCCTGGGCGACGCCGCCGCCGATCCCCCAGATGAGGACGCGGTCGCCTGCCTTCACCTGGGCCCGGGTGACGACCATGCGCCACGCGGTGAGAGCCGCGAGGGCGAATCCAGCCGCTTCCGCTGGCTCGGTGTCGGATGAGATGCGCGCCACGCTGCGCGCCGGCAGCACGAGCTCGTCGGCGATCGTGCCCGGCCGGTGCTCGCCGAGGATGCCGTAATGGCGGCAGAGCGGATCGTCGCCGGTGCGGCAGTACTCGCAGGTGCCGTCGCCGGACCCCGGGTTGAGGAGGACCGTGTCGCCGACCGCGACGTCGCCCGCGTCGCTCCCCACCTCGGTGACGATCCCCATGCCGTCGGAGCCGAGGATCCACGGCGGGGTGATCGTGACGCCGGGCAGGCCGCCCACCACGAAGAGGTCCAGGTGGTTGAGGGCGGCGGCGGTGATTGCGACTCGGACGTCGGAGGAGCTCTCGAGGCGGGGGATGGGGAGATCGTCGCGCAGCTCGATTCGATCGAGCCCGCCGTGTGCCGATATGGTGAGTCCTCGCACGCCTACGCTCGCGGGTTATATTTGGACGCGGAATGCTATGCAGCGGCAAACGGGCGCGAAAGGCGCCCGTGCCGTGATCGATTCGCTCCGAGACGGCGCACTCATGACTGCAATCAAGGTTCCTCCCCTCGGCGAGTCGATCGTCGAAGCAACGGTATCCCGCTGGCTCAAGCAGGTGGGCGAGCAGGTCGTCGCCGGCGACACGCTCGTCGAGCTGGAGACCGACAAGATCACCGTCGAGGTCCCCGCCCTCGCCGCCGGCGTGCTCAGCTCGCAGGTCGCCAGCGAAGGGGATGTCGTGGCGGTGGATCAGCTGCTCGGCGAGATCGCGGACGGGGCGACGGCGAGTGCCGCGCCCGCTCCTGCCGCCGCGCCGGCGCCGGCGGCGAGCGCCCCCGCGCCAGAATCCGCCCCCGCCCCCGCCCCCGCCCCCGCGGCCGCCCCCGCGGCCGCGGCCGCTCCGCCCACCGCGCCGACGGCTCCGGCAGCGCAGGCCACCGAGGCCGTGAAGGCGTCTCCGGCCGCGCAGCGCGTCGCGGCCGAGCAGGGGATCGACATCGGCGCCGTGACCGGCACCGGCCGCGGCGGCGTCGTCAGCAAGCCCGACGTGATCGAGCAGGGAAGTCGCGCCGCCGCGGCTCCGGCGGCTCCGGCAACGCCCGCGGCTCCTCCCGCCGCGCCGGCCAGGGCAGCCGCGCCGCCGCCGCTCCGTCCTGCCGCGAGCGGCGAGCGCGAGACGCGCGAGAAGATGACGACCCGCCGCAAGCGGATCGCCGAGAACCTCCTGGCGTCGCAGCAGAACACCGCGCATCTCACGACGTTCAACGAGATCGACATGAGCGCGGTGACCGCGCTGCGCGCGCGGGTGAAGGAGAAGGTGGAGAAGGAGCACGGGGTGAAGCTGAGCTTCATGCCCTTCTTCGTGAAGGCGGCGGCGATGGCGCTCAAGGCGTATCCGGTGGTGAATGCCTCCATCGACGGCGAGCACATCGTCTACCACAACTACGTGAACATGGGGATCGCCGTCGCGAGCGACGCGGGCCTCGTGGTGCCGAACATCAAGGACGCCGACCGGAAGGGGCTCCTCGAGATCTCCCGCGACATCGTGGCGCTTGCGAAGAAGGCGCGCGACGGGAAGCTCGCGATGGACGATCTCACGGGCGGGACCTTCACCATCACCAACGGCGGCGTGTTCGGCTCGCTCGTCTCCACGCCGATCATCAACTATCCGCAGTCGGGGATCCTCGGACTGCACAAGACGCAGGATCGCCCCAACGCGCTGGACGGGCAGGTGGTGATCCGGCCGATGATGTACAGCGCGCTGTCGTACGACCACCGGGTGATCGACGGCCAGCAGGCGGTGCTCTATCTGGTGAAGGTGAAGGAACTGATGGAAGATCCGGCGTCCATGCTGATCGAGTAGCAGGTCGTCGCAGGACGCTCGTCTCTCCGACTGGAGTGCCAATGTCCATCGCCGCCCGCTCCGCCTCGTCCCTGGTGCTCGTGGCGCTCGCCCTGGTGGCCTCGCCGGACGCGCGCGCCCAGCTCCCCCCGCCCTCGGCCGGCACGATCGCGGCCGGGATCGTGCCGGGCGACTGGATGCGCGTGACGCGGGCGCTGCGCGCCGCCGCGCCGGACTCGATGCCGCCGAAGGACTCCACCGAGGCCATCGAGGGCGTGCTGCTGGCCCTCGACTCGTCGGGAGTGACGATCCGGCCCGAGGGCGCGACGGAACGGCTGGTGCCGCGCGCCGAGCTTCGGCGGCTGGAGGTGAGGATGGGGCGGAGCCGGTGGATGCCCGCGTTGTTCGGCTACCTGGCGGCGCTGCCCGTGTCGCTCGTGATCTGCGCGAACGAGAAGTACGAATGCACCCAGGGCGCGATCCCACCCCTCATCGGGGGGATCATCGGGTACGCGATCGGCCGCACGCACTGGCAGGATGTGCGGCTGCCGTAGGGCGGGCCCTCGTCGCGCGGTGCGGATCGACTGGATAGCTTTCGGCAGGCACTCACCGCACTCGCACCGGCACTCATGTCCGACACACCGATTCTGGCCGACGTCCTCGTGCTCGGCGGGGGACCCGGCGGCTACGTCGCCGCCATCCGCGCCGCGCAGCTCGGGTTCACCACCGTCTGCGTGGAGATGGACAGGACGCTCGGGGGCACGTGCGTGAACGTGGGGTGCATCCCGAGCAAGGCGCTGCTGGAGAGCTCGCACCATTTCGAGTTCATGGGGCACGACGCCGCGAAGCACGGGATCGGGCTGTCGGATCTGAAGATCGACGTGGCGGCGATGCTCGGCCGGAAGGATGAGGTGGTGGGGCAGAACACGAAGGGGATCGAGTTCCTCTTCCGGAAGAACAAGATCACGTGGGCGAAGGGGTTCGGGACGCTGAAGGCGGGGAACGTGGTGGAGGTGCGGGGGGCCCCCCCCGAGAACAACATCACCTCGTACCAGGCGAAGCACGTCATCATCGCGACGGGCTCCGTACCCATCCAGCTCCCCTTCCTTGCGTTCGACGAGGAGCGCGTCCTCTCCAACGTCGGCGCCCTCACGATCCCCGCGGTCCCGCAGCACCTCATCGTCATCGGCGGCGGCGTCATCGGCCTCGAGCTCGGCAGCGTCTGGCGCCGGCTCGGCGCGAAGGTCACCGTCGTCGAGCTCCTCCCCGCCATCCTTCCCGGCATGGATGACGACGTGGTGAAGGAGGCCGACCGCGCCTTCCGCAAGCAGGGGCTCGACATCCGCACCGGCACGCGCGTCACCGGCGGCGGACGCACCGACGGCGGCGTCTACGTCGACGTCGAGAAGGACGGCGCCACCGAGCGGCTCGAGGGCGACCATGTCCTCGTCTCCGTGGGGCGCCGCCCCGCGACCGGCGGCGTCGACGCCGCCGCGCTCGGACTGAACGTCGGCAAGCGCGGCGAGATCCTCGTGGACGACCAGCAACGCACCAACCTCCCCGACGTGTACGCTGTCGGCGACTGCACCCCGGGGCCTATGCTCGCCCACAAGGCCGAGGAGGAGGGAGTCGTCGCCGCCGAGGTGATCGCCGGCAAGCCGGCCCACACGCATCATCGGACGGTGCCCGGCGTCGTCTACACCTGGCCCGAGATCGCCGTCGTCGGACTCACCGAGCGTCAGGTGAAGGAGAGCGGCCGGGCCTACAAAACCGGCAAGTTCCCCTTCTCCGCCAACGGCCGCGCACGCACCGCGGGCGAGACGACCGGCTTCGTGAAGTTCGTCGCCGATGCGCGCACCGACGAGATCCTCGGCTGCCACATGATCGGCCCGAACGTCTCGGAGCTCATCCCCGAGGTCGTGCTGGCGATGGAGTACCGCGGATCGTCGGAGGACATCGGCATGACCGTCCACGCGCACCCGACGCTGTCCGAGACGACGAAGGAAGCGGCGCTCGCCGTGCTCGGCCGGGCGATCCACATCTGAATTGATCCACGGGGAAGACAGCGAAGGAACGAATTCCTCGAATCTCGACGAATCAAGGCCGAATCGATCGCTGCCCGATTCGGCCTTTCTCGATTGATTCGGGAGATTCGTTTTTCCCGCTGTTCATCAGCCACGACAAGAACCGAGTGCAGATGAATGAGCCCGGATTCCGCGCCCTTTGCCCGTCCGATGCCGGCGAGGTGCGCGCCCTGGTGCGGGGTCAGTTCGGCGGGACGCCGTACGAGGCGCGATCGCTCGAGCTCGTCGAGCTGGCGATCCGCGCCGCGGCCGGCGCGGAGCACGAGGGCCTCGTCGCCGTCGCCGGCGGCATCATCCGCGGCGTCGCCGTACACGGGGCGATCGCCGGGTCGCAGTCGGGAAAAGTCCACGCGCTGATCGGCGGGGACGTCAGCCTCGGCACCCTGCTGCTCGGCGTCGTGCGCCAGCGGCAGGCACGAGCGGGCGCGGCGCTGCTCGTGTGCGAGCTGCCGGACGAGCCCGCGTTCGCCACCGCCGCAGAGGCGTTGGCTGGCGCGGGCTTCGCGGTGGAGGGAGCGATCGCCGACTTCGTGCGTGACGGCGTCGCGCTGCGCCTGTTCGTGCGCCGGTTTGGGGGAGAGAAGCCGCGCTGAGCGGCTATTTCTTGCGGCGTGCGGGAGCCGTCGACTCCTTCTCCAGCAGCAGGTTCGACACGATCTGCCTGAGCTGCTGGTTCTCGACGCGCAGGGCATGCAGCTCGCGCGCCTCGTTCATCGACGCGCTTCCGTACTTCTCGCGCCAGCGGTAGAACGTCGTCTGGGTGATGCCGAGCTCTCGGCAGACGTGCAGCGCGGGGGTGCCGTTCCTGGCCTTCTCCAGCGCCTGCACGATCTGCTCCTCAGTGAATCTGCTGGGTCGCATCCATCGGTACCTCCATCCCTGCATGCGCATCATGACCGGAACCGGCCGGGCGCCGCGATGGCGTCCGGCCCGGCTCCGCTGGGCTGAGGTCCAGCCCGTGCCGTGAACTGCTACGGCTTTGTGCGCACCTCTGAGGCGATCCGCACGCGGAAGATCGCGCGGCGGTTCGGCGCCTGCGCCGCCTTGCCCGGCGCTTCGGTGACGGGCTGGCGCTCGCCCATTGATTCGACCATCACCCGGCTCGCGTCGATCCCCTGCGACACGATGTAATCGCGTGCCGCCTTCGCGCGGCGCTCGCCGAGCTTCATGTTGTAGGCATCGGTCCCGATGAGATCCGTGTAGCCGACCATCTCGATCGCCATGTCCGGGTTCGCGCGGAACACGGCGACCTTCTCGTCGAGGATCCGCTTCGCGGAATCGGTGAGCGTCGACTTGTTGAAGGCGAAGTGGATGGTCGCCTCCATGATCGCCACCGTCGCCGGCGTCGGTGCGTTGCGCAGCGAGTCACGCAGGGCGCGCAGCGCCGCCTCCTGGTCACGCAGGCGACGCGTCTCCGCGGCGCTCACCGAATCCTCGTGCGACATCATCATCGGCGGCGGCGCGGGCAGCGTCACCGTGCGGACGATCTGCGCGGGGCGGCGGTACAGGCTGAGCCCCACGCGCACGCTCTTGTACGACTTCCAGTCCTCGTTGGCGAGCCAGTCCCACACGCCATCCACGCGGAGCGCCGCGTTGTCGCTGAGGGCGAACTTGGCGCCGACGAGCGCGTCCACGCCGTAGGTGTGCATGAAGTTCGTCTCCGTGGAGACGCCGGCGCCCGCGCCAAGCAGCAGCGAGAGGGCCCCGGACTGCACGGGCACCGCGACGAGACGCCCCGAGAGCAGCCCGACGTTCACGTCCTTGAGACCATTGGGGCGCGTGGCGCGCATCTCCGCGTCCTCGAACTCGATGGACCAGCGCGGATCGAGGAAGACGCCCACTCGGCCGCCCCCGCCGTATCCGGTCTTGAGGCTGAGGGCGTTGTCGAAGCTCGCCGCGCTGCCGAATGCGCCGAACTCCACGGTCCCCCGTTCCTGCGCGGCCGCGGGCATCGCCCACGCCAGCGCTACCGTACCAACTATTAGTGCTCTGATCGACATGTCTGATTCTCCGTTAGGACTTCAAGGCCGTAGCGGGGCCGGGGCCGGACGGTCGTCCGGTCCCGGCCAGGCTCTGCGCTATGGCAGCGTGATGGTGTTGCCGGTGCCCAGCGTCACGGCGCCGTTCCGCGCCAGGGCGCGGCCGACGAGCGTGGCGTTGTCCACGAGCGTGATGCTCGTCAGGGCGACGATATTGCCCTGCCAGTGCGACGCCGTCCCGATGGTGGCACTCGTGCCCACCTGCCACCAGACGTTCTTGGCCTGGGCGCCATTGATGAGGACCACGTCACCCGCCGTCGTCAGGCCGGTGCCGGCCTGGAAGACGAAGGTGGCGTTCGGGTCGCCGCCGCCATCCAGCGTGAGCACGCCGGTGACGCCGATGCCGCTGGCCGTGCAGTAGACACCAGCTGCCTTCGTCGTGCCGCCGAGGTTGGCGACGATCGCGTTGGCCGGCGGGCAGGGAAGCCCGGCGAGCTGGTTGTACGCCGCCGTCAGGTCGATCTGCGCGCGCGCCGCGACGGCGTCGGCCAGATGCTGCACGCCGGTGATCACGCACGGGCCGAAGCCGGTGATCGTGTTGCCCGGGCTGATGCTGACGTCAGCGTTGATCACGCCGAGCGACACGCAGGTGACCGCGGTGCCCGCCATGATGCCGTTGGGCGCCGCCGTGCCGAGGTCGATC